>NZ_JBBEGN010000005.1:0-331039 GCF_037401875.1 Actinomycetospora aurantiaca
CCGCGGGGGCGGTGCGGTGGCGTCCGGGCGGCCGGTCCGTCGAGGTCGCGGTGGTGCACCGCCCGCACCACGGCGACTGGAGCCTGCCCAAGGGCAAGGTCGACGACGGGGAGTCGCGGGCGCGGACCGCGGGGCGCGAGATCGCGGCGGAGTCCGGGTTCGCCGCCGTGGGGGGGGGGGGGGGGGGGGGGGGCCCGGGGGCCCCCCCCCGGGGGGGGGGGGGGGGGCGGGGGCCCGGGGGGGGGGGGGGGGGGGGGGGGGCCCCCCCCCCCCCCCCCCCCGCCCCGACCCGTCGTCGGGAACTCCCTAGGGCTGGCCGACCTCGAAGCGGGCGAAGGTGCGGACCTCGACGCCCGCGTCCTTCAGCACCGCGCCGACCGACTTCTTGTCGACCGACACCGAGTCCTGCTCCAGCAGGACGGTGTCCTTGTAGTAGCTGCCCAGGCGACCCTCGACGATCTTGTCGATGATCTTCTCCGGCTTGCCCTCCTCGCGCGCGGTGGCCTCGGCGACGCGGCGCTCCCCGTCGAGGACGTCCGCCGGCACCTCCTCGCGCGTGGTGTAGAGCGGGCGGGCGGCGGCGACCTGCATGGCCGCGCCGCGGGCCGCGTCCTCGTCGGACCCGGTGTAGGCCACCACGACACCGATCGCCGGCGGCAGGTCGGAGCTGCGGCGGTGCAGGTAGGTCGCGGTCGGGCCCTCGAGGGTGACCACGCGGCGGAGCTCGAGCTTCTCGCCGATCCGCGCGGAGAGCGCCTGCACGGCGTCCTCGACGGTGCCGTCACCGAGCTTCGCCGCCTTGAGGGCGTCGATGTCGTTGATCTTCCCGTCGATCGCGACCGCGAGGACGTCGTCACCGAGCTGGACGAAGTCCGCGTTCTTGGCGACGAAGTCGGTCTCGGAGTTCAGCTCGATCATCGAGCCGTCGCGGGCGGCGACGATGCCGTTGGCGGTCGCGCGACCGGCGCGCTTGCCGACGTCCTTGGCGCCCTTGATCCGCAGCGCCTCGATGGCCTTGTCGAAGTCGCCCTCGTTCTCCTCGAGCGCCTTCTTGCAGTCCATCATCCCGGAGCCGGTGGCCTCACGGAGCTTCTTCACGTCGGCGGCGGTGTAGTTCGCCATCGTGTTCCTGTTCCTCAGACGTGGGTGGACGGTTCCCGACGGCGGGTGGGTGGCCCCAGCCGCCGTCGGGAAGGGGGTCAGCGGCTGGCCTGGCCGTTCTCGGGCGTCCGCCCGGCGGACGGCGCGGCGTCGATCGCGTTGTCGTCCTCGCCGCCCGGGGTCTCGGCGACGCCCGCGGTGCGCTCCGGCCGGTCGGGCCCGCCCGGGCTGCGGTTCTGCGTGCCCTGCGTCGACTCGTGCGCGTCGAGGTGCGTCTCGGCCTCCGGGGCGGCGACCGGCGCGTCGCCGGGGGCGTCCGTGGCGGCGTTCGAGGGCAGGCTCTCCGGCGCCGAGGCACCGTCGCCGCCGACCGCGGTGAACTCGCGCTCGACCGCCGCGTCCGCCGCGGGCTCCTCCTCGGTGCCGCTCTGGCGCTGGCCACGGGCGCGGAAGCCCTCGGCGCACGCCTCGGCGACGACCTTGGTGAGCAGGGCGGCGGAGCGGATCGCGTCGTCGTTGCCCGGGATCGGGTAGTCGACCTCGTCCGGGTCGCAGTTCGTGTCGAGGATCGCGACGACCGGGATGTTCAGCTTGCGCGCCTCGCCGACGGCGATGTGCTCCTTCTTGGTGTCCACGATCCACACCGCGCTCGGGACGCGGGCCATGTCGCGGATACCGCCGAGGGTCTTCTCGAGCTTCTCGTGCTCACGGGTGAGCATGAGGATCTCCTTCTTGGTGCGACCCTCGAACCCCCCGCTCTGCTCCATCGCCTCGAGCTCCTTGAGGCGGGTCAGACGCTTGTGCACCGTCTGGAAGTTCGTGAGCATGCCGCCCAGCCAGCGCTGGTTGACGTAGGGCATCCCGACGCGGTCGGCCTGCTCGGAGATGGCCTCCTGGGCCTGCTTCTTCGTGCCGACGAAGAGCACCGTGCCGCCGTGGGCGACGGTCTGCTTCACGAAGTCGTAGGCGCGGTCCACGTAGGACAGCGTCTGCTGCAGGTCGATGATGTAGATGCCGTTGCGCTCGGTGAAGATGAAGCGACGCATCTTGGGGTTCCAGCGCCGGGTCTGGTGTCCGAAGTGGACGCCGGAGTCCAGCAGCTGTCGCATGGTGACGACGGCCATGGTGGCGGTACTACCTCTGTCCTCGTTGCGGTTGCCGCACCGGTCCGGGGTGGATCGGTGCCCTGGTGCCCCGGCCGGCGACCGACTCCCCCGGAGGGGACCGCTCGGTGCACGGGGTGGTGGCTCGCCGCTGGGGCGGGCTCGTCGGGGCACGCGAAGTCGACCCGTCGTCGACGGGCCGCTGGGGGCGAGTCTACGCCGGAGCCCGAAACGGCTGCTCACCGGTGCACCTGCCGGTCCGGGGGACGTCAGCACTGCGGCCATGCTGACACTGGACGTCACAATCGAGCCCCATACGGAATCGGCGGGAGCCGATCGCGCCCGCCGTGCGTCGGTCTCCGTGTGAGAGTCCTCTTCCTGACGGCGGCCCTGCTCCTGCTGACGGTCCCGGCCGTCGCCCGTGCCGAACCGCCCGAGCTGCCGGTGATCCCGGTGGGGGTGTACGGCTGGCCCGTGGCGGGCCTGGAGCGCGGGGCCCCGGCGACCGGTGGGCTGGCGCGACGGTTCGAGGCGCCGCCGACGCCCTACGGCCGGGGCCATCGGGGAGCGGACCTCGCCGCGGAGCCGGGGACACCCGTCGTCGCGGCCGGCCCGGGGACCGTGGTGCACGCCGGGGTGCTCGCCGGGCGGGGCGTGGTGTCGGTGGTGCACGCCGGGGGGCTGCGCACCACGTACGAGCCGGTCACCGCCCGGGTGGCGGTCGGCGAGGTGGTGGCGCGGGGCGCCGTGCTCGGCGTGCTCGATGCCGGGCACGCCGGCTGCGCGGCGACGGCGTGCCTGCACTGGGGTCTGCGGTGGGCCCACCCGCCGGGCGCCGCCCGCGAGCAGTACCTCGACCCGCTGCTCCTGGTCGGGCTGGGCCGCACCCGCCTGTGGCCGACCCGGTGAGGGCCTCGCTCCCGTCCGGCGAGTGCGACGAGGGGCAGGTCCCGAACGCTCGGAACCTGCGCCACGTCGCACTCGGCGCGGGAAGGGCCTACTCGGCGTGCGTCTCCGCCAGGCGGCCCCGCAGGCGCAGCACCGCGCGGGTGTGGAGCTGGCAGACCCGGGACTCGGTGACCCCGAGGACCTTGCCGATCTCGGCGAGCGTCAGGTTCTCGAAGTAGTACAGGCCCACGATCGTCCGGTCCCGCTCGGCGAGCCCGCCGATCGCGTCGGCCAGCAGACGGCGGGTCTCCCGGGTCTCCATGGCCGCGACCGGGTCCTCGGCGTCGGCATCGGGCAGCGAGTCGGCCAGCGACGGCGCACCGGTGCCGGTGCCCCCGCCGGAGGCCTGCGAGCGGCCGGCCGAGACCAGCTCGTCGAGGGCGGCGACGCTCGTCATGGCGATCTGTCCGTACGTCGCCCGGAGCTCGGTGGTCTCCATCCCGAGCTCGTCGGCGATCTCGGAGTCGCTGCAGCTGCGCTGCTCGCGGGTCTCCCGGCGCTCGATCGCCCGCTCGATCTCGCGGGCCCGGGAGCGCACCGAGCGCGGCACCCAGTCCTGGGAGCGCAGCTCGTCGAGGATCGCGCCGCGGATCCGCTGCATCGCGTAGACCTCGAACTTGCGGCCGCGGTCGGGCTCGAAGCGCTCGATCGCGTCCACCAGACCGAAGATGCCGCACTGCACCAGGTCGGCCACGTCGACGTGGCTCGGCAGCCCGGTCCCGACACGGCCGGCGACGTACTTCACCAGCGGCGCGTAGTGCAGCACCAGGCGGTCGCGGACCTCCCGGTCGTCCGGGGTGGCGGCGTAGTCGGCCCACATCTCGGCGATACCGGCCTCGACCAGCGCCTCCTCGTCGCGCACCGACCCGTCGGGCGCCGCGCCGGGGTGGATCGTGGTCGGGCGGGCGCGCACCGCCACGTCGCGGGAGGGGCGGGGAGCGGTGAACACGGACCCGGGGACGGCGCGCGCGGCGGCGCCGACCGTGGCGGCGGCCGGCCGCACCGGCTCAGGCTCGGGGATGCGCGGCGTCATGAACGGCCCTCAGACGGTCGGCGGTCACGTGGGTGTACAGCTGCGTGGTCGCCGGTGAGGCGTGGCCCAGCAGCTCCTGGACGCTTCTCAGGTCCGCTCCCCCTTCGAGCAGGTGGGTCGCGGCCGAGTGGCGCAACCCGTGCGGTGCGATGTCCGGCGCCCCCGGCACCGAGCCCGCCGCGTCGTGGACGACGGCCCGGGCGATCCGCGGGTCGAGACGACCCCCGCGGGCCCCGAGCAGCAGGGCGGGCGGCGAGCCCGCGACGGCGAGGAGCGGGCGCCCGTCCGTGCGCCACGCGTCGAGCGCGGCCACGGCCGGGGTCCCGTAGACGACGGTGCGTTCCTTCGCGCCCTTGCCGAGCACCCGCAGGGTCCGGCGGGCGTCGTCGACGTCGTCGACGTCCAGGCCGCACAGCTCGGAGACCCGGATGCCGGTCGCGTACAGCAGCTCGAGCAGGAGGTGGTCGCGCAGGGCGATCGGGTCCCGCTCGGCCGCGCCGCGCGCCGCGTTGTCCAGCGCGGCCGCGGCCTGGTCGGCGCGGAGGACGGCGGGCAGGGACCGGTGCGCCCGCGGGGACGCGAGGCGGGCACCCGCGTCCGTGGGTGCGTGCCCGGTGCGGGCGGCCCAGGCGGTGAAGGCCCGGACCGACGCCGCGCGTCGCGCGACCGTGGTCCGCCGCGCGGGCCGTCGACCCACGTCGCGGCGAGCGGTGTCCCCGCCGCCGGAGGCAGGTCCGCCGGAGGCAGGTCCGCCGGAGCCGCCCGCCGCCAGCCAGGACCGGAGGGCGGTGAGATCGAGGTCGACGAGCGTGGCGTCCGCGTCCCGGCGGGCGGCGACCCGCGCGACCAGGTGGTGCAGGGCCGCGGTCACGTCGCCGGTGTAGGCGCGCACGGTGTGCTCGGACAGACCGCGCTCGTACCGCAGGTGGGCGGTGAACGCCTCGACGGCACGGGCGAGCGCGGTGGGCAGCTCGCCCGTGTCGCCACCAGCGGAGATCTCGGTTTTCGACACGCTGTGTGACGGATCGTCCGACCCCGCGCCGGGCGCGGAGAGGGCGTCGAGGGCCGCGTCGGGCGGTGCCCCACCGGTCCCCTGGCCCGCGCCCTGGGACGAGAATCTGCCGGTCATCGCGGTCGAGCCTCCGGGTCGACGGGGGGAGCGTCAAGCACCGCCGCGCCCGCGTCGGTGACCGTGCGGGCCGAGCGGGCAACGGTCACACTCGTCGCGCTGTGCAACCGTTCGTCGCACGCTCCGCATCGTCAGACGGCCCGGCTCCACCCCCGGTCGCCGTCCCGCGCGACGAGTCCCGCGGCGAGCAGCTCGGCCAGTGCCGCCGGGACCGCGGACGGCGCGACCCCCGACTCCCGCGCGAGCACCCCGGCCCCGAGCGGCGCGTGCCCGCGCAGCGCTCCGTGCACCCGCACCGCCGCGGCCGAGAGCCCGTCGACCGGGCCGCGCGGGTGGGGCGGCTCGGCCATGGTCCCGCCCGGCCCGTCGGGCCCGTCGGGCCCGTCCGGCCCGTCGGTGATCGGCGCGAGGTCGGCCAGCACGTCGCGGACCGAGCCGACCACGGTCGAGTAGCCGTCCCGGGCGAGGGCGTGGTTGCCCACCGAGAGCGCCGAGGTCACCGGTCCCGGCACCACCAGCACGGGCCGCCCCAGCTCCCGGGCCGCCTTGGCGGTGCGCGCCGCGCCGCTGCGGCGCCCGGACTCCACCAGCAGCGTACCGGTGGCCAGGGCCGCGATCAGGCGGTTGCGCACCAGGAAGCGGTGCCGCGCCGGGACGGCCCCGACCGGGTACTCGCTCACCACCAGCCCGCGATCGGCGATCGCCTCGAGGAGCCGGGCGTGCGCGGCCGGGTAGGCACGCTCGATCCCGCACGCCAGGACGGCCACCGTGACGCCGTCGGCCGCGAGCGCGCCCCGGTGGGCCTCCCCGTCGATACCCAGGGCCGCCCCGGACACGACGGCGAGCCCGGCGTCGACCAGGGAGGCCGACCAGTCGCGGGCGACCCACTGCCCATAGCCGCTCGCCGCGCGGGAGCCCACCACGGCGACGCTGCGCCGGCCCTCCCCCACCAGGTCCGCGGCCGGAGCCGGTCCGCGCACCCACAGCGCGAGCGGCGCCACCCACTCGGCGTGTCCGGGCAGGGCGGCGAAGGCGGCCATCGCCTCGGTCGGCCAGTCCGCGTCCTCCGGGACCAGCAGCCGCCCGCCGAGAGCACGCACGGCCGCCAGGTCGGCGGCGGCGCGGTCGTCGTCGCGGCGTGCGGCGACCTCGGCCCCCACGTGCGGGCCCAGGTCGGCCCCGCGACGGATGCGGGTCGCGGCCTCGACGGGGCCGAGCAGTTCCACCAGGTGCGCGACCGCGGGAGCGGGCGGCTCGGCGACCCGGACGAGGTAGGCCCGCGCGTCCCGGACCTCCTCGGTGACCCCGGGGACCCCGGCGACCCCGGTGGACTCGGTGCTCATGCCACCGCCCCCAGCGCCTTGAGCTCGATCGCGGCGTGCACGTCGGCGTCGTCGGGCCGGTCCCCGCCGCGCAGGTCGCACAGCGTCCACGCCACCCGCAACGCCCGGTCCAGCCCGCGGGCGGTGAGCAGACCCAGGCGCAGCAGGTTGTCCAGCTCGAGCGTCGCCCGGGCCGGCAGCGGCGCGATCCGGCGCAGCGCCGGGCCGGGGACCTCGGCGTTGCTGCGCCACCCCGTGCCCGCCCACCGGGTCCGGGCGCGCTCGCGGGCGGCGAGGACCCGTGCCCGCACGGTCGCGGTGTCCTCGGGCCGCTCGTCGTCCTCCCGGTGCAGGGAGGAGACCGGCTCGAGGGTGACCTGCAGGTCGGTCCGGTCGAGCATCGGCCCGGACAGGCGGCTCTTGTAGCGGTTCACCACCGGTGGCGGACAGGTGCACTGCTCCGACCGGGGCGGGGCACACGGACACGGGTTGCTCGCCATCACCAGCTGGAAGCGCGACGGGTAGCGCACGACGCCGTCCTTGCGCGCCAGCCGGACCTCGCCCTCCTCCAACGGGGTACGAAGGCCGTCGATCAGGTGCGGGCCGAACTCCAGCACCTCGTCCAGGAACAGGACGCCGCGGTGGGCCAGCGACACCGCACCCGGCCGGGCCAGCCCGGAGCCCCCGCCCACCAGGGCCGCGGCGGAGACCCCGTGGTGCGGGGCGACGAACGGCGGCGTCACCGCGAGGTCGCCCTCCGGCGGCAGCGCCCCGGCCAGCGAGCGCACCGCGGCCACCTCCATCGCCTCCGGCACCGACAGGTCCGGCAGCAGCCCGACCAGGCGGCGGGCCAGCATCGTCTTGCCCGACCCCGGCGGACCGACGTAGAGCAGGTGGTGCCCGCCCGCGGCCGCGATCTCCGCGGCCCAGCGCGCCGGGCGCTGCCCCACCACGTCCCCCAGGTCCTCGTACGCCCGCGGACGGTGCAGGGCCTGCCTCCCGGACGGCGTGCGCAGCGGCCGCTCACCGCGCAGCCACGCAAGCACGTCGGCGAGGTGCGCGGCCCCGAAGAGCTCGATCCCCTCGACCAGCGACGCCTCCTCCAGGCAGTCGTCCGGGACGACCGCCCGCCGCACCCCCGCCCGCCGGGCGGCGAGGACGCACGGCAGCACCCCGCGCACGTCGCGGATGCGCCCGTCGAGGGCGAGCTCGCCGAGCAGCACGACGTCCTCGAGCGCCGCCGCCCGCAACCGGCCGTCGGCCGCGAGGACCCCGCACGCCAGGGCGACGTCGTAGCTGGAGCCCTGCTTCGGCAGGGTCGCCGGCGAGAGGGCCAGGGTGATCTTGCGACCCGGCCACCGCTCGCCGCTGTTGACCACCGCGGCCCGCACCCGGTCCCGCGCCTCGGCCAGGGCCGCGTCGGGCAGGCCGACCAGCGACAGCCCCGGCAGCCCGGGCCCGAGGTCGGCCTCGATCTCCACCAGGTCGCCCTCGATCCCGTGCAGTCCGATCGACCACACCCGCGCGAGCCCCATCAGAAGGCTCCCTCGTAGTGCTCGATCCGCGGCTCGTGGCCCGCGACGACCAGCACGGACACCACGTCGAAGCGCACCTCGCACCACCGGGCCCGCGACTCGGCGAGCCACTGGTGGGCCAGCCGCCGGATCCGCGCCGCCTTGGCTCGGCTGACCGCCTCGACCGGCCGGCCGTACCCGGTGCCCGACCGCGTCTTCACCTCGCAGACGACCAACCGGTCGCCGTCGGTGGCGACCACGTCGAGCTCACCCTCGCGCCGCCGCCAGTTCCGCGCGAGCACCACCAGCCCGCGCGCCGTCAGGTGCTCGACCGCGAGGTCCTCCCCCGCCCGTCCGAGCTCGTCCTTCGCCGCCACCGCGCCCGCCCTCCCACCGCATCGCCCCACGACGACCACGGTGGCGACGGCGGGTGGGGCGCGCGAACAGCGAGCGGTGCTCTGGGGACGGCGGACGAGGCTGTGGACGGCCGACTGCGCCGCCCGCCGTCAGCGACGTGGCGGACGGCGCAGGGTCAGCCGCTGAAGGGACCGTCGTCGAGGCGCAGGTCGGGCTTGTCGAGCTCCTCGACGTTGACGTCCTTGAACGTCACCACCCGCACGTTCTTGACGAACCGCGCCGGCCGGTACATGTCCCACACCCACGCGTCGGACATCCGCACCTCGAAGTAGACCTCGCCGTCGGCGTTGCGCACGGCGACGTCCACCGAGTTCGCCAGGTAGAAGCGGCGCTCGGTCTCCACGACGTAGGAGAACTGGCTGACGATGTCGCGGTACTCGCGGTAGAGCGACAGCTCCATGTCGGTCTCGTACTTCTCGAGATCCTCCGCGCTCACGGTGCCTCTCCCCCCTCCGCCTCCGGGTGCTCCTCGAGCACCTCATTCTGACCCACCGTCGACGCGACTGTGAGTCTGCCGTCCGGCACGCCGACGAGGCGAGCCGCCCCGGCGACGTTCACGAAGCTGTAGCGATGATCGGGACTCGGTCCGTGCTCGGCCAGGGCCGCCGTGTGCGTCGGCGTGCAGTAGCCCTTGTGGAGGTCGAAGCCGTACTCCGGCCGCCGCTCGTGCAGCTCGGCCATGAGGTGGTCCCGGGTGGTCTTGGCCAGGATCGACGCCGCGGCGACGCACGCCGCGGCCAGGTCGCCCTTCGGCACCGCGAGGCTCGGGATCCCGAACCCGGTCACCGGGAAGCCGTCGGTGAGCACGTACCCGGGCCGGACGTCCAGGTGGGCGACGGCCCGGCGCATGCCGTCGATGTTCGCCGCGTGCACCCCGCGCCGGTCGACCTCGACCGGGTCGACGAGCACCACGTGGAAGTCCACGGCCCGCCGCCGGATCACGGCCGCGAGCCGCTCCCGCTCGGCCGCGGGCAGCAGCTTGGAGTCCGTGAGCCCCTCGAACCGCTTCGCATCGTTCGGGCGCAGGATGCACGCCGCGACCGCCAGCGGTCCGGCGCAGGCGCCGCGCCCGGCCTCGTCGACCCCGACGACCGGTCCGAGGCCGTGCCGTTCGAGCGCGGACTGCAGCGCCCAGGCCTCGCTCGAGCGCCGCACGATCGCCCGGGGCGGCTGGATGCCGGTGCGGGGTGGGAGGGGCTTGCGCACGCGGCGGGGCGGACGTCCCCCGGAGGGCTGGCCCGTGCTCCGGGAGAGCCCGTCCCCACCGCGGCGGGGACGGGCGGTCGTCACTGCGGTGTCGCCCCGTCCCGCGCGCCGCCGGGATCGGGTCCCGGGCGCGGCGGGGCCGCACTCGTGACGGCGGGTGCGGCTCGTCGCAGGCGGCGTGCGCTGCGGGCCAGCGGCACCGCGAGCAGCGCCCCGGCGACGGCCGCGCCGCCCTCGGGCAGGCCGGTCGGCGACCCGAGCGCCGTGGTCGTCGCCTGCGGGTCGATCGCCGGGACCGTGCGCCACCGGGTGATCGGCAGGACGACGACCCGGGCCTTCCCGATGATGTCGCTCGTCGGCACCGGGCCGTGGAAGCGGGCGTCCGCGGAGTTGTTCCGGTTGTCGCCCATCACCCAGAGCTGGCCCTGCGGGACCTGCACCGGGTCGAACGTGGCCTGCTGGGCGCCGAGGCCGTCCTGGTAGTACAGGTAGGGCTCGTCCAGCGGCCGGCCGTCGACCAGGACGCGGTTCTGCGGGTCGCAGCACGCGACGGTCTGGCCGCCGACGGCGATGACGCGCTTGACGAAGTCCTTCTCGTTCGGCGCGGCCAGCCCCACCAGCGAGAGAGCCTCCTGGAACCCGCGCACCAGCGGGTTGCCCGACGGCTCGGTCTGGCCGACCTCGTCGTTGTCCAGCCAGGCCGGCGGCCCGCGGAACACCACGACGTCGCCGGGGGCGGGATCGGTGAAGCGGTAGCTGACCTTGTCGACGGCCACGCGGTCGTTCGCGCACCCGGTGCAGCCGTGCAGGGTCTGCTCCATCGACGCGGACGGGATGACGTAGATCCGCGCGATGAAGGTCTGGATGACGAACGTCAGCACGATCGCGACGACGACGAGCAGCGGCAGCTCGCGCCAGAACGACCCCTTGCGCTTCTTCTTGCCCGAGGCCTTCCCGGTGTCCTTGTCGCGGCGGCGGCCCGGACCCGACCGGTCGTCCGCGTCCTCGTCGCGCCCGGGGCCGGACGTCGCGCCGGCCCCGCCACGGCGGTGCTTGCCGGTGTTCGGGCCGAGCCCGGTGGTCTCGGTGACCGCGGACTCCGCGTCGGGGTCTGCCGTGGTCGGCGACTCGCCGGTCCGCCCGGGCGGCGGGGTCCCGCCGGCGAGCAGCGGCACGTCCGCGCGGGCGGACGGCTCCTCGGCCACCGGCGGCTGCGTGGCGGTGGGGGTCGGACGCCCGGGGTGCTGCTCGGGCACCGCACCGAAGCGTCCGGACGGCGTGTGGCCGTTCGCGGGCGGCCCGGCCGGTCGCGGGGCGCCGTACCCGTTGGCGACCTGCCCGTTGGCCGGCGGCTGACCGTACGGCGGCGACGGCGGCCGCTGCCCGTACGGCGGGGACGGCGGGTGGGGCCGGGACTGCCCGTGGGGCGGCGACGGCGGGGCCTGCCCGGGCCCGCGACCGAAGGTCGGCGTCGGGCCGGGGTGCCGTCCGTCCCGCGGCGGCCCGGACGGCAGCGCGGTCGGCGGCGGCCACTCGCTGGCCGGCCGTCGGCCGTCGGCCGCGTCCGGGGCGTCGTGGCCGTGGCGGCCCCAGGCCGGGGCACGACGGGCGTCGTCGGGCCGGTCCGTCCGCTCGTCGGCCGCGCCGTGCCGGCCGCCGGCCCGGACCCGCTCCCCCGTCGGCTCGCCGTACGGGTCGTCGCCGGGGTCGGCCTCGGACGGACCGCCCCACCGCGGGTCGACCCCGCCGTGGCGGGGTGCGCGGTACCGGCGACCGGGCTCGTCCGTGGGAGGCACGACGTCAGGTTAGGAGACGGCGCGTCGGCTCAGGACGCCGACGTCGTCTCGCGCTTCTCGCGGATCTTCGCGGCCTTGCCCCGCAGCTCGCGGAGGTAGTAGAGCTTCGCGCGCCGGACGTCACCGCGGGTGACGACCTCGATGTGGTCGATGTTCGGGGTGTGCACCGGGAAGGTGCGCTCGACCCCCACGCCGAAGGAGACCTTACGGACGGTGAACGTCTCGCGGAGGCCGCCGCCGTGCCGCCGGATCACGACGCCCTGGAAGACCTGTACACGAGAGCGTGAACCCTCGATGACCTTGACGTGCACCTTGACGGTGTCACCCGGGCGGAAGTCCGGGATGTCGGAGCGCAGCGAGCGCGCGTCGAGCTCGTCCAGGGCGTTCATGGTCTGTCGTCCTCGCCTGTCGCGGGTCGGCTCCCGGGCACGCGCGATCCCGCGGACGGGAAACGGCGGGCGGGCCCGGGGCGACCGGATGGGTGTCGTCCCTGCCACGGGGCGCCGTCAGCGAAGACGGTCCACGATCCGCGGCAACTCCCCCAGTCTGCCAGACGCTCCCCCGACGCCCCGGAGCCGGGCCTACGTCCCCGGGACCTCGTAGCCCGCGGCCGCCAGCACCTCCCGGTCCCGGCGGTCGAACGCGGCCGCGCCCAGTCGGTCGAGCAGGTCCGGCCGCACCGCCGCGGTCCGCTCCAGCGAGCGGTCCCGCCGCCACCGCGCGACGGCGCCGTGGTCCCCGGAGCGCAGCACCGGCGGGACGTCCAGGTCCCGCCAGGTCTCCGGACGGGTGTAGGCGGGCGCCTCGAGCAGGCCGTCGGAGAACGAGTCCAGCTCGGCCGAGGCCGGGTTGCCCAGCACGCCCGGCACCAGCCGGGACACCGCCTCCACCGCGGCCAGCGCCGCGACCTCCCCGCCCGCCAGCACGTAGTCGCCCAGCGAGAACTCCTCCACGGGCCCGTGCCGCGCCGCGTCGACCGTCACCCGGCCGTCGATGCCCTCGTAGCGCCCGCAGGCGATCGTCAGGCGTGTCGCCGTGGCCCAGCCCGCCACCCGGCGCTGGGTCATCGGCGCACCCGCGGGCGTCGGGACCAGCAGCACCCCCGGATCGTCGGGAACGGCCTCCCGGACCGCGTCGAGCGCCTCCCCCCACACCGTCGGCGTCATGACCATGCCCGGGCCCCCGCCGTACGGGGAGTCGTCGACGGCCTGGTGCACGCCGGTGGCCCAGGCCCGCAGGTCGTGGACGTACAGGTCGATCAGCCCGGCGCGCCGGGCACGTCCCACGATCGCGTCGTCGAGCGGGGCGAGGTGGTCGGGGAAGATCGTGACGACGTCGATGCGCACCCGGGGGATCCTGCCGGTCGGGGCGCGAGGGGGTGGACGGCGGTGTTCTGGACGACGGGTCTCGGCGGACAGCTGGGCGTGCTCGCGCCCCTGGCGATCGCGCTGGTGTTCTCCACGGCGATCGGGATCGAGCGCGAGCTGGCCGCGAAGAGCGCCGGGCTGCGCACCCACGCCCTGGTCGGTGTCGGCTCCGCGGCCTTCATGCTGGTGTCCAAGTACGGGTTCGACGACCTGCTGGCCCTCGACGACGTCTCGCTCGACCCGTCGCGGGTCGCCGCGCAGATCGTCTCCGGCATCGGTTTCATCGGCGGCGGGCTGATCTTCGTGCGTCGCGACGCGGTGCGCGGGCTGACGACGGCGGCCACGGTCTGGGTGGTCTCGGCCGTCGGCATGGCGTGCGGCGCGGGCCTGCCGCTGCTCGGCGCCGGCGGGGTGGCGGCGCACTACCTGGTGACCCGCGGGTTCCGGCCCCTGGCCCGGCTGCTGTCCCGCACCTCGTCGGCCCCGCGCCCGGTCCACGTCGTCTACGCCGACAAGCAGGGAGTGCTCCGCCAGGTCCTCACCACCGCGACCGAGCGGGGCTTCGCCGTCGCGGGCATGACGATCGACCGGGAGGGGACCGACGACGGTTCCGCCGCGGTGACGCTCTCGCTGCTCGGCCGGATCCCGCTGCACCCGCTGACCGGCGAGCTCGCCGAGATCCCCGGGGTGCGCGTGGTGCGTCTGCCCGAGGAGGAGGAACCGGCGGACTGAACGGGTACACGGCGGGCCACCACGATCACGGGAGGCCACCACCATGCCGGAGTCCGTCGCCCGGAAGCTGATCTCCACCCATCTCGTCGACGGGGACATGACCCCCGGCGAGGAGGTGGCGATCCGGATCGACCAGACCCTCACCCAGGACGCGACCGGCACGCTCGTCATGCAGGAGCTGGAGGCCTTCGGCCTCGACCGGGCGCAGACCGAGGTCTCGGTGCAGTACGTCGACCACAACCTGCTGCAGACCGACGAGAAGAACGCCGAGGACCACGCCTACCTGCACTCGGCGTGTCAGCGGTTCGGACTCTGGTACTCCAAGCCCGGCAACGGCGTCTCGCACCCGACGCACATGCAGCGGTTCGGGATCCCGGGGAAGACGATGATCGGCTCGGACTCGCACACGCCGGCCGGCGGGTCGCTGGGGATGCTCGCGATCGGCGTCGGGGGTCTCGAGGTGGCGCTGGCGATCGCGGGCCGACCACTGACGATCCGGATGCCGGAGATCTGGGGCGTGGAGCTCACCGGCGAGCTCCCGCCGTGGTGCTCGGCCAAGGACGTGATCCTGGAGATGCTGCGCCGCCACGGGACCAAGGGCGGCACCAACCGCATCATCGAGTACCACGGCCCCGGCCTGGAGCACCTCAGCGCGATGGACCGGCACGTCATCGCCAACATGGGCGCCGAGCTGGGCGCGACGACGACGGTGTTCCCGGCCGACGACGCCGTCCGCGACTTCCTGCGCGCCGAGGACCGCGAGGACGACTTCGTCGAGCTCCTCCCCGACGACGGGTGCACCTACGACGTCACCGAGTCGATCGACCTCTCCGGGATCGTCCCGCTGATCGCGAAGCCCTCGTCGCCCGGCAACGTCGTCCCCGTCGCCGAGGTCGCCGGCGAGACCGTCGGCCAGGTGGTCATCGGCTCGTCGGCGAACCCCGGCCTGCGCGACTTCGCGATCGCCGCCCGCATGGTCGACGGGCGGCAGACCCACGACGGCGTCAGCTTCGACGTCAACCCGTCGTCACGGGAGATCCTCACCGACCTGACGAAGTGGGGCGGGCTCTTCTCGCTGATCGCGGCGGGCGCCCGCATCCACCAGGCCGGGTGCATGGGGTGCATCGGCATGGGTCAGGCGCCCGCGCCCGGCACGAACTCGCTGCGCACCTTCCCCCGCAACTTCCCGGGCCGCTCCGGCGGCGGCGCCGACGACCACGTCTGGCTCTGCTCGCCCGAGACCGCGGCAGCGAGCGCGCTGACCGGGGTCATCACCGACCCGCGGGAGCTCGCCGAGAAGTTCGGCCTCGAGTGGGGCGACCTCGGGCTCCCGGAGACGGCGTCGGTCAACACCGCGATGCTCACCGAGCCGCCGTCGCCCGAGGACGCCCGGGAGGTCGAGCTGGTCAAGGGGCCGAACATCTCCGGCCTGCCCGAGTTCGACCGGTTCCCCGACTCCTTTGAGGTCCCGGTCCTGCTCAAGGTCGGCGACGACATCTCCACCGACGACATCTCCCCCGCCGGCGCCGCGGCCCTGCCCTTCCGCTCGAACATCCCCGAGCTCGCGCGGTTCGCGTTCGTCCGGATCGACGAGGACTACCCGGACGACGCCGAGGCCGGGAAGGAGACCGGCCACGCGATCGTCGGCGGCGACAACTACGGCCAGGGCTCCTCGCGCGAGCACGCCGCGATCTGCCCGCGCTACCTCGGCCTGCGGGTGGTGATCGCCAAGTCGTTCGCCCGCATCCACTGGCAGAACCTGGCGAACTTCGGGATCCTCGCGCTCGAGTGCGACGACGACACCTACGACGTGATCGACCGGAGCGCCACGCTGTCCTTCTCGGACGTGCACGCGCAGCTGCAGGGCGGCGACGAGGTCCGCGGCGAGGCCGACGGCACCGAGTACACGTTCCGCCACCAGCTCTCGCCGCGGCAGGTCTCGATGGTGCTCGCGGGCGGTCTGATCCGGCAGGTCGCCGAGGAGGAGGCCTGACGGTTCACTCCGGGTCGAGCAGGCCCTCGGGCGGGTCGAGGACGACGCGGCCACCCGCGATGTCGACGGTCGGCACGATCGCGCGGACGAACGGGACCAGCAGCTCACCGTCGGCGCGGTCGATCACGAGCAGCTCGCCGCCCGCCCCGTGGTCGACGGCGGTCACGGTCCCGACGACGGTGCCGTCGGTCAGCTCGGCGCGCAGGCCCTCGAGCTGGTGGTCGTGGAACTCCTCGGGGTCCTCCGGCGTGGACTCGGACGGCGGAGCGGAGAGCACCGCGCGGCGCAGCGCCTCCGCGGCGTCCCGGTCGGCGACCTCCTCGGCCGCCACCAGCAGCCGCCCGGAGTGCCAGCGGGCAGCCCGGACCGTCAGCGACCCGCCCTCGGGAAGGCGGAGGACGGACCCGGGCGCGAAGCGCGCCTCGACGTCGTCGGTGGACGGCTCGACGACGAGCTCGCCGCGCAGCCCGTGCACCTTGACGACCCGTCCGACCACGCGCAGGTCGGACGGGTCGGGAGGAGACGCCATCTAGCGGTCGGTGTCGACGACGTCGACGCGGACCCCGCGCCCGCCCACCCCGCTGATCACGGTGCGCAGGGCGGTCGCGGTGCGGCCGCCGCGGCCGATGACCTTGCCCAGGTCGTCGGGGTGCACCCGCACCTCGAGGGTGCGGCCGCGGCGGTTGGTCACGAGGTCGACGGAGACCTCGTCGGGGTGCGTGACGATGCCGCGCACCAGGTGCTCGAGAGCCTCGGCGAGGTCACTCACCGCCGGCTCACTCAGCCGCTGCGTTGTTGCTGACCTTGGCCAGCTCCTCGTTGAAGCGGGCCTGCTTGTCGACCTTCTCCGGGCGCGCCGCGAGGCGGCTCTCGGTGTGCGGCAGGCCCTTGAACTTCTGCCAGTCGCCGGTCAGCTTCAGCAGGGTGTGCACCGGCTCGGTCGGCTGCGCGCCCACACCCAGCCAGTACTGCGCCCGCTCCGAGTCGATCGAGATCGTGCTCGGGTTGTCCTTCGGGTGGTACTCGCCGATCGTCTCGATGACGCGCCCGTCGCGGCGGTTGCGGGCATCGGCGATCACCACGCGGTAGTGGGGCTCGCGGATCTTGCCCATGCGGGCGAGCTTGATCTTGACGGCCACGGGTCCGGTGTACTCCTCGTTCGCGGTACTGCTCGAGTGCTCGACGTCCCCGCGCGGCGTGGGGTGCCGCGCGTGCGCCGGAGGTCCGACGGTCACGGCCCAGGGAGAGGGTGGCCGTGACGCAACTCCCCGATTCTGCCATGACTGGCGGCGTCGCCGGTCAACGGGTCAGCGCCGCGCGCACCGCCCGCGCGTTCTCGACAGCCTCCGGGGTGTCGCCGTGCAGGCACAGCGAGTCGGCGTGCACCGCGAGCTCGGTGCCGTCGACCGCCACGATCACGCCGTCACGGGCGAGGCGGACCGCCCGCTCGACGACGGCGTCCGTGTCCGGCAGGAGCGCACCGGGCTCGGAACGCGGCACCAGGGTGCCCTCCGGGGTGTAGCCGCGGTCGGCGAAGGCCTCGGCGATCGTCGTCAGGCCCGCCTCCCGGGCGAGCTCCAGCAGCCGTCCGCCGGGCAGCGCCATCACCGGCAGGTCCCCGGCCGCCCGCGCGGCCTCGACCACCGCGCGGGCCTGCGCCTCGTGGTGGACGACGGTGTTGTAGAGCGCCCCGTGCGGCTTGACGTACTCCACCGACCCGAACGCCCGGAGCGCCCCGATCTGGTAGAGGATCTCCGCGGTCAGGGTCTCCGGGTCGACGTCGACGAACCGGCGCCCGAACCCGGCGAGGTCGCGGTAGGAGACCTGCGCCCCGATCCGCACGCCGCGCTCGGCCGCCCGGGCGCACACCCGGCGCATCGTCGGCGCGTCGCCGGCGTGGAACCCGCACGCGACGTTGGCGGAGGTCACGACCTCCAGCAGCGCGTCGTCGTCGGTCAGCGACCACTGCCCGAAGCCCTCGGCGAGGTCGGCGTTGAGGTCCAGCATGCCTAGAGCCTCCTCCCCCGGCGCAGCACCGCCACGGGCCGGCGGAGCGCGCTGGTGTCCGTCCGCGGGTCCTCCGGCACGACGACGACGTCGGCCGGGGCACCGTCCTCGAGCCCGGGCCGCCCCAGCCACGCCCGGGCCGCGCTCGACGCCGCCGCCAGCGCCCGCTCCGTGCCCAGCCCCACCTCGGCGAGCGCCGCGATCTCGTCGACGATCCGGCCGTGGCGGATCCCGCCGCCGGCGTCGGTGCCCGCGTAGACCGGGATCCCGGCGTCGATCGCGGCCGCCACCGTCTCCCGCGAGCGGGCGTACAGCTCCCGCATGTGCGCCCCGTACGCCGGGAACTTCTCGCCGGCGGCGTCGGCGAACGACGGGAAGTTCTCGACGTTGATCAGCGTCGGCACCAGGGCGGTGCCGTGGGAGACCATCATCGCGATCGTCTCGTCGGTCAGCCCGGTCCCGTGCTCGATGCAGTCGATGCCCGCGCCGATCAGCCCGGGCAGGGCGTGCTCGCCGAAGACGTGGGCGGTGACGCGGGCGCCGTGGGCGTGGGCCGCGTCCATGGCCTCGCGCAGCACCTCGTCGGGCCACAGCGGGGTCAGGTCGCCCGCGTCGCGGTCGATCCAGTCGCCGACGAGCTTGACCCACGGGTTGACGGCGGCCTGCTCGGCGACGAGACGGGGCAGCTCGGCGGGGTCCTCGGCGTCGATCGGCAGCCCGCGGATGTAGCGCTTCGGCCGGGCGAGGTGGCGGCCCGCGCGGACGATCTCGGGCATCGCCGGGTCGTCGTCGAGCGGGCGGGTGTCGACCGGCGACCCGCAGTCGCGCACGAGCAGCGCCCCGGACGCCGCGTCGGTGTGCCCCTGGGAACGCGCCTCCTCCAGCTCGACCGGGCCGTCCGGCCCGATCCCGACGTGGCAGTGCGCGTCGACCAGCCCCGGCAGGATCCAGCCGTCGATCCGGTCGGCGTCCGCGACCGGCTCGAGGCCGATCAGGCCGTCCGCGGTGACGTACAGGTCGCGCGGCTCGTCGTCGCCGCTGCCGTCGAGGACCGGTCCGTGGAGGTGGAGGGGCACGCGGCGGAGCCTAGGAGACGCCACCCCGCGTGAGGGGAACCCTCAGGAGGTCGGAGCATCCCGATCCTCCCCTCACGACGGCGCCCGACGACCGGTCGCGCGCTACCGTCGCGCCGTGCATCCGCCGGCCGAGGTGATCGCGACGGCGCTCGAGGCGCAGGCCCCGGCCGACCTCGTCGTCGCGCGCGCGGTGCCGGTGCACTTCCCGGGCGGGCTGGTCCGCACCCCGGCCGTGCTGGTCGCCCGGGCGGCCCAGGAGTCGTACGCACCGGGCACCGTGCTGCTGGCCGTCGAGGTGGAGCCCACCGCCGACGACCGCGCGAGCTCCCCCGCGGTCTACGGCGAGCACGGCGTCCCGCACGTCTGGCGCGTCACCGCGGAGCCGCCGACGATCCGGGTGTTCGCGCTCCGCGACGGCGTCCACCAGCAGGTCGCGGCCTCGGCGCACGTCATCGCGCACGCCCCGTTCCGGTTGGCGGTCGACGTGACGGCGCGCTGAGCCGCCCTACTTGCGGCGCTTCTTCTTGTTGCCCTTCGGGCCCCCGCCGCCGGTCTTCGTGCCCGGGAAGGAGAGCGACGACGGGTCGAAATCCGCCGGCAGGTCGTTCATCCCCGCGAGTCCGGGCGGGAGCTGGTTGAGCCCCGGTGTCTCGTAGGAGCCGACCTGGCGCTGGCCGCCGCTCTCCGTCGCGATGCCCGCGATCGCCGGCATCTGCTTCGGACCGCGCTGGGGCTTGGCGCCGCGGCGCGCCTTCCGGGCGGCGCCCCGCCCGGCCGAGCCGGGCAGCCCGAACTGACCCGCCATCTTCGTCATCATCTTCTTGGCGTCGAAGAAGCGGTCCACGAGCTGGTTGACGTCGGTGACGCCGACGCCGGAGCCGTTCGCGATGCGCAGCCGCCGGGACCCGTTGATCATCTTCGGGTCGGCCCGCTCGGCCGGCGTCATGCCGCGGATGATCGCCTGGATGCGGTCGAGGTGCTTCTCGTCGACCTGGCCGAGCTGGTCCTTCATGTTCGCCGCGCCCGGCAGCATGCCGAGGATGTTGGCGATCGGGCCCATCTTGCGGACCGCCTGCATCTGCTCCAGGAAGTCCTCGAGGGTGAACTCGCCCTCGGACATCTTCTGGGCGGCCTTCTCGGCCTGCCCGGCCTCGAAGGCGGACTCCGCCTGCTCGATGAGCGAGAGGACGTCGCCCATGCCGAGGATGCGCGAGGCCATCCGGTCGGGGTGGAAGACGTCGAACTCGTCCAGGCCCTCGCCGTTGGAGGCGAAGAGGATCGGCTGCCCGGTGACCTCGCGGACCGACAGCGCGGCACCGCCCCGGGCGTCGCCGTCGAGCTTCGTCAGCACCACACCGGAGAAGCCGACGCCGTCGCGGAACGCCTCGGCGGTGTTCACCGCGTCCTGGCCGACCATGGCGTCCAGGACGAAGAGGACCTCGTCCGGCGTCACGGCGTCGCGGATGTCCGCGGCCTGGCGCATCAGCTCCTCGTCGACACCGAGGCGGCCCGCGGTGTCGACCACGAGGACGTCGTACTGGCGGCCCTTCGCGTCCGCGACCGCGCGCCGCGCCACGTCGACCGGGTCGCCCACGCCGTTGCCCGGCTCCGGGGCGAACACCTCGACCCCGGCGCGCTGCCCGACGATCTGCAGCTGGTTGACCGCGTTCGGGCGCTGCAGGTCGCAGGCCGCGAGCATCGGCGTGTGGCCCTGGTTCTTCAGCCAGCGGGCCAGCTTGCCGGCCAGGGTCGTCTTGCCCGAACCCTGCAGACCGGCCAGCATGATCACCGTCGGCGGGTTCTTCGCGAACCGCACCCGCCGCGTCTCGCCGCCGAGGATGCCGACGAGCTCCTCGTTGACGATCTTGACGACCTGCTGGGCCGGGTTGAGCGCCTCGGAGACCTCCGCGCCCTTGGCACGGTCCTTGACCTGCTTGACGAACGCCCGGACCACCGGCAGCGCGACGTCGGCCTCGAGCAGCGCGATGCGGATCTCGCGGCACGTGGTGTCGATGTCGGTCTCGGAGAGCCGGCCCTTGCCGCGCAGGTCCTGCAGGACCGATGTCAGGCGATCGGAGAGGCTGTCGAACACGGCGGGCGTACTCCCGGGGTCTGGCTGGTCGGACCGTCGCGACTCGACGCGCGGGACGGCCCCCGACGAACCTCCAGCCTAACCGGGAGCCCGCCGCCGCTCAGGAACGGACCTGCTCCACGAGGTCCGCGGCGCGGCGCGCCCCGCCCGCCGCGGCCAGCTCGTCGGCCGCCTCCCGGCAGCGGGCCCGGACCGCGTCGGTGTCCAGCGACGCCGCGGCCGCGCGCAGGGCCCCGACGGTGACGGCGTCCCGGTCGACGGTGACCCCGACCCCGGCGGCCTCGAGCTGCTCGGCGTTGCCGAACTGGTCCACCGCCTGCGGGATCGCGATCATCGGGGTCGCCGTGGCGAGACCCTCCGAGCACCCGCCCATCCCGGCGTGGGTGACGAACAGCGACGTGCGCCGCAGGACCGCGAGCTGCGGGATCCAGGCGTGCGCGGTGACACCGTCCGGCAGCTCCCCCAGCTCCGCGGGGTCGATGCGCCGGCCGATCGCGAGCACGGTCCGACGGCCGGCGAAGGCCTCGGCCACGGTGCGCCAGAACGCCGGGTCGGCGGTGTAGGCCGACCCGAGCGACACCAGCACGTCGACGTCGTCGTCCCAGTCGCCCTGGTGCTCGCGGGCGTCCAGGCAGGGACCGACGAACGTGTAGCGGTCCGGGTCGACCTTCTCCGCGTGCGGCTGCAGCAGGCGCGGGATCAGCACGATGGACGAGTCCGGGATCCCCATGAAGGTCTCCGGGGCGAGGTCGACGCCCTCCGCGGCGAGCCAGTCGGCGAAGTCCGCGCGGAACGCCGCGCCCTCCGGCGTCCCGAGGAGGCCTGCCATGCCGGTGTCGTGCTCGAAGCCCTCCCACGCCACCATCGCCGGGGAGAGCTGCACGCACGGGACGCCCCAGCGCCGGCCCAGCACCCGCGCGGCGTAGCCGCCGATGTCGGCCAGGAACACGTCCGGCCGGTCGTGCTCGAGCGCGGCCTCGAGCTGCGGCGTCACGTGCCGGCCCTCGTCCAGGAAGAGCTGCATCCCGACGACGGGGTCGTCCGGCCAGGCCTCGTCGCGGGTCTCGTCGGGCAGCACGGACGTGTGCCGCAGGGGGGTCGCCCCGGAGGACGCGACGAGTTCGGCGAACGGCGCCGGGATCGCGTAATGCACGCGGTGGCCACGGGCGACCAGCTCCGCGATGACGGGCAGGTTCGGGTTGATGTGGCCGTGCGCGCCGGCCCCGACCATGACGATGTGCACGACGCGGCACCGTGCCAGCCCGGGCGGTGCGGTTCGACCGGTTTTCACGGCCGACGCCTCGACCCGTCGAGTGCGACACGGCGCAGGTTCCGGGGCGGCCGGAGCTGCCCCACGTCGCACTCGCCAGTCAGCCGACGTGGAGCAGGCCGTCCAGCATCGTGCGCAGCGGCCCGTCGTCGCCGGCCAGCGAGAGTCGCGACGCGGCGACGTTCTCCTCGGCGTCCATGTCGCGCCACCGGAGGTCGTACCCGGCGTCGCGGGCGAGCTGGGCGACGAACAGCCGCACCGTCCGCCCGTTGCCCTCGCGGAAAGGATGGAGGGCGTTCAGGTTCCCGACGAGGTCCGTGAGGCCGTCGAGGAACTCCCCTCGTCCGCGTCCGCGGAGGTACCCGGCCGCGGCGAGCCGACGGAACACGTCGTGCGCGAACGACTCCAGGTGCTCCGGGGGACAGAACGGCACGCCCTTGTCGATCCCGACGGTCCGCAGCTCCCCCGCCCAGGGGTACACGTCGCCGAAGACCCGGGCGTGGAACGCCCGGAGGTGGGCGAGGTCGTACTCCCCGGGCAGGTGGCCGATGAGCGCGGCGCGGACCGCGGTGTAGTCGGCCTCGGCCTCGTCCAGGGCCGCCTGGTCGTCGATGCCCAACCGGTTGCGCAGGACCCCGGACGCGGGATCGACGTACGGATCGCGCGTCACCGCCGATGGCGGTGGTCGAGCGCCGCGATCGCCTCGTCCTCGCCCATCTCCTCGGTGGCCACCGACTCGAGGACGGCCATCCCTTCCGCGCTCGGCTCCAGGCCCTCCGCCCGCACCGAGGCGACCGCCTCCTCCACCGCCACCCACCGTGGGACCTGCGGCCGGCGCGCGACCCCCCGCAACTCGTCGTACTGCTCGATCGACATCAGCACCGCCTCCGCCCGACGATGCGAGCCGACGAAGACCGGCCCCTCCTCGCGCACGGTCCGGATGGCCTCCGCCAGGCCGGCCCGGAACTCCCGCACGCTCAGGACCTCGGCTCGCTCCATCCCTCGAGCGTACACCGACGTGTACACGTTCGCCGTCAGGACGGGTCCGGGGCGGTGGCCGCGAGAACCGCGGCCTCGATGTCCCGACGGCGGGTCGGGTCGAGCGGGACGACCTGGCCCGTCCCGGGGCTGCCGTGCTCGCCCTCCTCCCCCTCGGGCGAGGCCTCCAGGCAGAACGCGTCGACCACGGACGAGCCCAGCGTCGAGACCCGCGCCCACCGGACGTCCACCGCCTGCGCCTCCAGTGCCGCGGCCACGCGGTGCAGCAGGCCGATCCGGTCCGCGGTGCGCAGCTCCAGCACCACCGCGCCGGTGGCCTCGTCGTCGAACCACAGCACGCGGGTCGCGGCGGAGGAGACCGACCCGGCGCGCGGCGAGTAGTCGCGCTCCTTGGCCGCGAGGCGGGCGGGGAGGTCGAGGGACCCGTTCAGCACCCGCACCAGGTCCTCGCGCAGCAGCGACGCCTCCGGCAGCCGCCCGAAGCGCGGGGAGACCGTGAAGCTGTCCACGGCCACACCGTCGTGCTCGACCAGCACGGCCGCGTGCACCTGCAGCGAGTGCAGCGCCAGCACGCCCGCGGCCCGGCTGAGCAGTCCCGGCCGGTCCGGCGCGGCCACCGTCATGGTGACCGTCGTCAGCTCGGCGGCCGCCTCGACCGACACCTCCGGACGACCGGTCGCAGCGACGCTGCGGGCCAGCTCCAGGCGGTCGTCGGACAGGGGCTCGGGCCCGGGCATGCCATCGCCCGCCATCACCTGCCGGCAGCGGCGGACGAGGTCGCCGAGCAGGGTCGCCCGCCAGGACGTCCAGACCCCGGGCCCGGTGCCGAGCGCGTCGGCCTCGGCCAGGGCGTGCAGGAGCTCGAGCAGCACCGGGTCGGCGTCGAGGGTGTCGACGACGCGCTGGACGGTGGCCGGGTCCTCGGGGTCGCGCCGCTGCGCGGTGTGCGGCAGCAGGAGGTGGTGGCGGACCATCGCGGAGAGGATCGCCACGTCGTTCGGCCACAGGCCCAGGCGCCGCCCGATGTGCCGGGCGAGCTCGGCCCCGACGACCGAGTGGTCGTCGTCGCGACCCTTGCCGATGTCGTGCACCAGCGCGCCGATCAGCAGCAGGTCCGGCCGGGAGACGCGGGTGGTCAGCTCCGCGGCGCGGCGGGTGACCTCGACGAGGTGGCGGTCGACGGTCCAGACGTGCGTGCGGTCGCGCGGCGGCAGGTCGCGCACCGCGCCCCACTCCGGGAACAGCCGTCCCCACAGCCCGGTGCGGTCCAGGGCCTCGATGACGTCGACCATGCCCTCGCCGGAGCCGAGCAGGGCGAGCAGCTCCTCGCGGGCGGCGCGGGGCCAGGGTTCGCGCAGCTCCGGGGCGGCGTCGGCCAGCCGCCGCAGCGTGCCCGCGGCGATCGGGAGCCCGGTGCGGGCGGCGGTCGCGGCCAGGCGCAGGACCAGGGCGGGGTCCCGCGCGACCTGCGCCTCCCGGGCGAGCACCACCTCGCCGCCGTGCTCGACCACGCCCTCGTCGAGCGGGCGGCGGGCGGGGGTGCGCCGCAGCGCCGCGAGGCCGCGCCGCGGGAGGGCCGCCCGGGCCGAGCGCAGGGCCACGTCGGTGGCGTAGACGACGGTGCGGGCGGCGCCGGACAGCGAGCGGGCGAGGTCGTAGCGGTCGGTGACGCCGAGGTCGGGGACCCCGGCGAGCTCGTGCGCGTCCTCGGCCTGCAGCACGTCGCGGGCGCGGCCGGCGCGGCGGTGCAGCTCGGTGCGCAGGTCGAGCATCAGGCCGCGCGCCGAGCGGACGTCGACGGCGGGGCGGTCGACGACCTGGGCGGCAGCCAGGGCGTCGAGGAGCTGGACGTCCCGCAGGCCGCCGCGGCCGTTCTTGAGGTCCGGTTCGACGCGGTGGGCGACCTCGCCGGAGCGCTGCCACCGGGCGCGGGTGGTGTCGACGAGGTCGTCGAAGCGGCCGCGGATGCCGGCCCGCCACGCCTGGCGGGCGGACGACGACAGGCGTTCGGCCAGCTCGGGGTCGCCCGCGATGAGCCGGACCTCGAGCAGCCCGAGCGCGACGCGGAGGTCCTCGGTCGCCACGCCGACCGCCTCGCCCACGGTGCGCACGGAGTGGTCGAGCCCGATCCCGGCGTCCCAGAGCGGGTACCAGAGGGCGTCGGCCAGGCGGGCGACCTCGTCGGCCCGCCCGCGGCCGCGCCCCGTGCCGTCGTGCACGAGGACCAGGTCGAGGTCGGACCACGGGGCGAGCTCGCGGCGCCCGAGGGCGCCGACCGCGACGAGCGCGGTGCCGTTCCCGATCCCGACCGCCGCAGCCCGCGTGGCCAGCCAGAAGTCGTGCAGCTCGACCAGCGCCTCGCGCAGCGCCGTCGGTCCCAGACGGCGGGCGCCGGGCGGCGGGGAGAGCAGGGCGGTGCGGGCGCGGACCAGGTCGACCGCCGCACCCTCGTCGGACTCCCCGGACACCACCAGCGGTGCCTCGTCGTCCCGGCCCGACCCGATTGCGACCATGCCCGTCCTCTCCGGGATCGGTGTCGACCTTGCTCGGATCCGGCGAGCACCGGGCCCGCCGTCCCCGCGGGGACGGCGGGCCCGGTGCCGGACGCCGGACCGGGGGGCTAGAGCGCGTCCGCTCCGCGCTCACCGGTGCGCACGCGCACCACGGTCTCGACCGGGGTCACCCAGACCTTGCCGTCACCGATCTTGCCGGTGCGGGCGGTCTCGGCGATCGCGTCGAGGACCTTCTCCGCGGTGGAGTCGTCCGTGACGACCTCGATGCGGACCTTCGGCACGAAGTCCACCGAGTACTCCGCCCCGCGGTAGACCTCGGTGTGGCCCTTCTGGCGGCCGTAGCCCTGGACCTCACTGACCGTCATACCCAGCACACCCAGCTGCTCGAGCGCGCCCTTCACGTCCTCCAGGACGAACGGCTTGATGATCGCCGTCACCATCTTCACGGGTCAGCCCTCCTGACCGGCCGAGGCCGGCACCTTCGACGTCGCGGCGTCGAGAATCGAACCGTGGCCACCGCTCGAGCGCAGGCCGGAGTAGTCGTAGCTCGACTCCGCGTGCTGCGACTCGTCGATGCCGCTCGACTCGTCCTCGTCGCTCACACGGAACCCGATCGTCGCCTTGATGGCCAGGGCGATGATGGCGGTGACGACGAAGGAGTAGACGAGGACCGCGAGCGCCGCCACCACCTGGATGCCCAGCTGCCCGAAGCCGCCGCCGTAGAACAGGCCGTCCGCGCTCGCCTCGTTGAGCGAGGTGGTGCCGAAGAGGCCGATCAGGATCGTGCCGATCAGACCACCCACCAGGTGCACCGCGACGACGTCGAGCGAGTCGTCGAAGCCGAAGCGGAACTTCAGCCCGACACACAGGGCGCACACCGCGCCGGCGATGACACCGATCGCGAGGCCGCCGAGCGGGTTGACGAAGGCGGCGGCGGGGGTGATGGCGACGAGGCCGGCGACCGCACCCGAGGCGGCGCCGAGGGTGGTCGGCTTCCCGTCGCGGAACTGCTCGACCACGAGCCAGCCGATGACGGCCGCGGCGGTCGCGAGGGTGGTCGTCGTGAACGCGATCGCGGCGTTCTGGTTGGCGCCCAGCGCGGAGCCGGCGTTGAAGCCGTACCAGCCGAACCACAGCAGGCTGGCGCCGAGGAGCACGAAGGGCAGCGAGTGCGGGCGGCCCGGGTCACGCGGCCAGCCGCGGCGCTTGCCGAGCACGATCGCGAGCGCGAGGCCCGCCGCACCGGCGTTGATGTGGACCGCGGTCCCGCCGGCGAAGTCGAGGGCGCCCAGCGTGTTGGCGATCCAGCCGCCGGTCTCGGCGGTCGTGCCGTCGAAGGCGAACACCCAGTGCGCGACCGGGAAGTACACGATCGTCGACCACAGCACGACGAACAGGCCCCAGCTCCAGAACTTCGTCCGCTCCGGCACAGCGCCCGAGATCAGGGCCGGCGTGATGATCGCGAACATCAGCTGGAACATCGCGAACGCGAGGATCGGGATGAAGTCGGGCTCGGTCCCGATCGGCTCGGTGGGCAGGCCGCCCAGTCCGGCGAACTCGAGGCCGCCGAGCAGACCGCCGCCGAGGTCGTTGCCGAACGCCAGCGAGAAGCCGTACAGGCACCACAGCACCGGCACGATCGCCAGGCACATGAAGTTCATCATGAGCATGTTCAGGACGCTCCTCGAGCGGACCATGCCGCCGTAGAAGAACGCGAGCCCTGGGGTCATCAGCATCACCAGCGCGGCGCTGACGAGCACCCACGTGGTACTTCCGGCATTCAACACGGTCCTTCGTCCCTCCTGAGGTCCGCCGTCTCCGGGTGGCGGTCACTGGGAGGAGAGAATGCTGAGGGCGTGTTTCGGGCGGCGTCGCACGGTGTTTCTCCGCAGTTAACAGCACCCCGGACCATGTGACCTTCATGTTGCCGAAGCAGACACCGGCGCCCTCCGTGGCGCCGATCACCCGCCACCGGTGACGTCCGGTGATCGGGGGTCACCGAACCGTGACGCTCCTCGTCACCCGGACGGCCGCGCTCGGGCCTCACTCATCGAGTGCTGCACCAGGCACGTTCCGGAGCGGCCGGACCTGCGTGGTGTCGCACTCGTCCGGCGCGGGGGCCGCATGGTCAGCGCAGCAGGGCGTCCACGAAGGCCCCGGGCTCGAAGGGCGCGAGGTCGTCCGGGCCCTCGCCGAGCCCGACGAGCTTCACCGGCACCCCGAGCTCGCGCTGCACCTGGAAGACGATGCCGCCCTTCGCGGTGCCGTCGAGCTTGGTGAGCACCACACCGGTCACGTCCACGACCTCGCCGAACACCCGGGCCTGCGTCAGCCCGTTCTGGCCGGTCGTGGCGTCCAGGACGAGGAGGACCTCGTCGACCTCCGCCTGCCGGGACACCACGCGCTTGACCTTGCCCAGCTCGTCCATCAGGCCGGTCTTGGTGTGCAGGCGGCCGGCGGTGTCGAGCAGGACCGCGTCGACCCCGGCGTCCGCCCCCCGCTTCACGGCGTCGAACGCGACGCTGGCCGGGTCGGCGCCCTCCGCGCCGCGGACGACCTTCGCACCCGCCCGCTCGCCCCACGTCTGCAGCTGCTCGGCCGCGGCGGCCCGGAACGTGTCGGCGGCGCCGAGCACGATGTCGTGGCCGCCCCCGACGAGCACCCGGGCGAGCTTGCCCGTCGTCGTGGTCTTCCCGGTGCCGTTGACGCCGACGACGAGCACGACGGCGGGGCGGCCGTCGTGGGCCAGCGCGCGCACCGACCGCTCCATGTCCGGCCCGAGCGCCTCGACGAGCACCTCGTGGAGCAGCTCCCGGACCTGCTCGGACGTCCGCACCCCGCGCGACGCGATCCGCTCGCGCAGCTTCCCGACGACCTCCTGGGTGGTCGCCGACCCCAGGTCCGCCATCAGCAGCTGGTCCTCGACCTCCTCCCACGAGTCCTCGTCCAGGTCACCCGCGCCGAGCAGGCCCAGCAGGCCGGTCCCCAGCGTCGACCGGCTCCGGCCCAACCGCCCGCGGAGCCGCTCCAGGCGGCCCTCGGCGGGCGCGATCGGCTCGGCGGGCGCCTCGGGGCCCGTGAGGGCGGCGTCCGGCAGCGTGTCGGTGCTCGACGGCTCGGCGGGCGCCGGCTCGGCGGAGGGCGCCTCGACCGGAGCCGGCGTCAGGGCCTCGGGTGTCTCCGTGGTCTCCGTGGGCGGCTCGGTGACCGGCGGCTCGGTGACCGGGGCTTCCGTGACCGGGGCCTCCGGGGCCTCCGGGGCCTCCGGGGCCTCCGGGGCCTCCGGGGCCTCCGGGGCCTCCGGGGCCTCCGGGGCCTCCGGCTCGCGCGGCTCCGGGGTCGTCGGGGGCGTCGGGGTCGTCGGGGCCGTCGGGCGGGGCGGGGCCTCCGTGCTCGACGGCTCGGCCGGTGCGGGCTCCGCGGACGGCGTCTCGATCGTCGGCGGGGTCGGACCGACCTCCGGGCGCTCCTGCGTCGCCGTGCCACTGCCAGCAGAGAAGGCGAACCCCCCGCCCGCGGCGTAGGTGCCCTTCGACGGCTTCGGCGCCTCGGCCTCCTGCTCGGCCTCCTCCCGCAGGGAGATGCGGCGGCGGCGGGCGAGGACGAGCCCCACGATCAGGACGACCAGGAGCACCACCACGACGACCGCGACGATGATCCCGGTGAGCACCCCCGGGGAGAGCCCGGCGGCGGGCGCCTGGGCGAGCAGGTCCCGGGTCGAGGGGTCGAGGGTGGTCAGCGGCGAACTCACGGCTCCCATCCTGTCAGCCGTGACGGGCCCGGCAGCCCGAGCGGGGCGGATCCCTGACGTCCGGCGTCAGTCGTGTGCCACCGCTGACACCGCCGGGCCGACCACCCGCCCGGGTCGGGGCCTCAGAACAGCAGCGCGAGCAGCGCGGTGACGCCGACCCCGACGACCGCCAGCAGCAGGAGGAGGCCGGCGAGGAGGGCGACCACCCCGCGGGTCGGCTGCGGCACCGGGCCGAGCGTGCCCGCCCCGGGGAGGACGGGGGCGCGGTAGAAGACGTCCACGGTGTGCCCGGCGGCCACCGGCACCGCCTCGACGACCCGGCCCCACCCGGCGCCCCGGTCGACGGCGATCTCCACGCGGTGCCGGCCGGGCGGGAGGGCGATGTCGGTGCGGCCCCATCGCACGGTCAGGGGCAGGTCGTCGACGAGGACCTGCACGGAGCACGTCGCCAGGTGCGGGGCGAGCGCGCTGTGGGAGGTGTCGAGGGCCAGGTGACCGACGACCGGCACCGGCGACGAGGAGGGGCGGCGGGGGCCCCGGGACGGCGCCGCGCGCTGCAGGTGCACGTAGCGCCCGGGCTGGAGCACCGTCATGACCCACCCTCCCCCGGGGGACCGACGTCCCCCTGCCCGACGAGTCGACGGTAGGCCCGGGCGCACCTGGACGGCATTCCCCGAGCGCGTCGTTCGTCGATCACCGACGCGTGACGAGACGATCACACAGTGCGATCATATCGCGACACAGCGTCACGACACGGGCGAGGGGTCCGCACCGGCGAGTGGTCCTGGCGCGTCGGCGCCCCGGAGCCGCTGGGAGACGACCGCCGTGATGCCGTCGCCTCGCATGCTCACGCCGTAGAGCGCGTCCGCGATCTCCATCGTCGGCTTCTGGTGGGTGATGATCACCAGCTGCGAGGAGCGTCGCAGGTCGTCGAGCAGCCCGATCAGCCGCCGGAGGTTCGCGTCGTCCAGCGCGGCCTCGACCTCGTCCATGACGTAGAACGGCGAGGGGCGCGCCCGGAAGATCGCGACCAGCATCGCGACCGCCGTCAGCGACTTCTCCCCGCCGGAGAGCAGCGAGAGCCGCTTGACCTTCTTGCCCGGCGGCCGGGCCTCCACCTCGACCCCGGTGGTCAGCAGGTCGTCCGGGTCGGTGAGCACCAGGCGGCCGTCGCCGCCCGGGAACAGCACCGGGAAGACGACCTCGAACTCCCGCGCCACGTCGGCGAACGCCTCGGCGAACACGTCGAGGATGCGCTGGTCGACGTCGGCCACCACGGAGAGCAGGTCGCGCTTCGAGGCCTTCACGTCCTCGAGCTGGGTCGACAGGAACCGGTACCGCTCCTCGAGGGCCGCGTACTCCTCGAGCGCGAGCGGGTTGACCTTCCCGAGCGTGCCCAGTTCCTTCTCCGCACGGGCCGCGCGGCGCTGCTGCTCGGCGCGGTCGTAGGGCATCGGCGGCGGCATCGACACCTGCTCGCCCCGCTCGCGCGCCGCGGTCACCTCCGCGACCTCCGCCTCGCTGGGCGGGATGCCGGCCTCCGGGCCGTACTCGCGCACCAGGTCGTCGAGGCCCATCCCGAACCGCTCGACGATCGACTCCTCGAGCTGCGCCAGCCGCGTCCGCTGCTCGGCGCGCAGGACCTCGTCGCGGTGCACCGCGTCGGTCAGCCGCTCCAGGGTCTGCTGCAGGCCCCGCATCCGCTCGCGCGCCGCGTCGAACTCGGCCGAGCGCGCCTGCCGGGCCGCCGCGAGACGGTCGCGCGCGGCCGCCGCCGCGGCCACCGACGCGGCGATGCGCTCCACCCCGGCGCGGCCGTGCTCGAGGATCTCCGCCAGCAACCCGGCCTGCCGTTCCCGGTCCCGACGACGGGTCTCGGCCCGCTCCCGCTGCTCGCGCTCGGCCCGCGCGCGGTGGCGCAGCGCCTCCGCCCGGCCGGTCACCGCCCGCGCCCGTTCCTCCGCCGTCCGCAGCGCGAGCCGACCCTCGATCTCGGCGGCGCGGGCGGCCTCCAGGACGGAGGCGGCGGTGTCGCGGGCCGCGACGTCGGACCCGTCGGCATCCTCGGCGGCGTCGGACTCCGCCTGGTCCTCCGCCATCGCCAGGCGCTCGACCAGGTCGTCCAGCTCGGCCCGCCGGTCGTCGCGGGCGGTCTCCACCGTCGCCCGGCGCTCGGTGAGGCGGGCGAGCTCCGCCTCCGCGCCCCGCACCGTCTCCGCGAGCCGCCCGAGCCGGCGGGCGTGCTCGGACCGGCGCGCCTCGTCCTGCGCGCGCCGCGCGTCGGCGGCCCGGCGCCGCTCGGTGTCCGCGCGTCGGGCGTCGTCGCGCACCTGGCGGGCCACCCCGACCTCGGCCCGGGCGGCCGACTCGTTCTGCCGGGCGGCCTCCACCGCCGCCGCCGTCGTCCGCTCCGCGCGCTCCGCTCCCGCGAGCCGGTCCCCCGCCTCGTCGGCCGCGGACTGCATCTCCAGGATCGACCGGTTGCCCGACGGACCGCCGACCGCCCACGCCCCGCCGAGCACGTCGCCGCCGCGCGTGGCCACCTGCAGCTCCGGGTGGTCCGCCAGCACCGCGCGGGCCGCCGCGAGGTCGTCCACGACGACCACACCGGCGAGCAGCCGGGCCACCGCCCCGGCGACCGCGTCGGGCGCCCGCACCAGGTCGGCCGCCCACACCGCGCCGGCCGGCGCCGGCCCGCGCGCATCCACCCGCCCGGCACCCGCCACGACCAGCCCCGCCCGCCCGGCGTCGCTGGCGTGCAGGTGCTCCAGGGCGTCCGCGGCCGCGTCGACCCCGCTGACGACGACCGCGTCCGCGGCGGGCCCGAGGGCCGCGGTGACCGCGGCCTCGTCCCCCGCGCCCACCCGCAGCAGCGCCGCGACCGACCCGAGGACGCCCTCCCGGGTCCCCGCCAGCAGCTCGCCCGCGCCGTCGCGGCGGGTCAGGGTGAGCTCGAGGGCCTCCACCCGCGCCTTCCAGTGCGCGCGGTCGCGCTCGGCGTCGCGGTGCGCCGCGGCCGCCCGGTCGACCTCCGCACGGACCTGCTCGTGGCGCTCGGTGGCGGCGTCGAAGGCGGCCTCCGGGTCGGGCGCGTCGTCCGGGACGGCCCCGCCCGCGACCTCGGCCTCCTCGGGGTCGGCTCCCCCGGCGTCGGGGGCCGCCGCCTCCTCGTCCGCGAGCTCCGCGCGCGCCGCGGCCGCCCGCGCGCTCGTCTCACCGATCGAGGACGCCAGCGTCTCCAGTTCCTCGACCGCGGCCGCGACCCGGCCCCGCTGCGTCTCGACCTGCCCGGAGAGGCGCGCCAGGCCCTCCCGCCGGTCGGCCGCCGCGCGGGAGGCCGCGGCGACGCGACGCTCCGCGGTGCCGAGCGCCTCCTCGGCGTCCTCGCGGCGTGCGGCCGCGTCCTCCAGGGTCTCGCGGGCGAGCGCGACCTCCTCGCCCAGCGCCGCCTCGTGCTCCGCGGCCGCGGCCGCCTGGCGCTCCAGCTCGTCGGGGTCGGGGCCGGCCGTGCGCTCCTCGGCGTCGGTGAGGTGCCGGTGCCGCTCGGCGGCCAGGGCGACCGTGCCGCGCAGTCGCTCGGCGAGCGAGGACAACCGGTGATGGGCCTCCCGGGCCTGCTCGTAGGCGGGCGCATCGGCCTCCAGCGCGGCCTCGAGCCCGGCCACGGCCTCCGACTCGACCGCCAGCGCGCGCTCGGTCTCGTCGCGGCGCCGCCGGGCCTGGTCCTCGTCCGCAGCGTCCCGCGCGATCGTGCCGCGCAGGGTCACCAGGTCGTCCGCGGCGATCCGCAGCCGGGCGTCCCGCAGGTCGGCCTGGATGGTCTGGGCGCGCCGCGCGATCTCCGCCTGGCGGCCGAGGGGCTTGAGCTGGCGCCGCAGCTCGGAGGTGAGATCGCCGAGGCGGGCCAGGTTGGCCTCCATCGCCTCGAGCTTGCGCAGCGCCTTCTCCTTGCGCTTGCGGTGCTTGAGGACGCCGGCCGCCTCCTCGATGAAGGCGCGGCGCTCCTCGGGGCGCGACTGCAGGATCGTGTCCAGCTGCCCCTGCCCGACCAGCACGTGCAGCTCGCGGCCGATCCCGGAGTCGGAGAGCAGCTCCTGGACGTCGAGCAGGCGGCAGGAGCTGCCGTTGATCTCGTACTCCCCGGCGCCGGACCGGAAGACCCGCCGGGTGATCGACACCTCGGTGTAGGAGATCGGCAGGGCCCCGTCGGCGTTGTCGATCGTCAGGGTCACCTCGGCGCGCCCCAGCGGCGCCCGCCCGGAGGTGCCGGCGAAGATGACGTCCTCCATCTTCCCGCCGCGCAGCGCCTTCGCGCCCTGCTCCCCCAGCACCCAGCTGATGGCGTCGACGACGTTGGACTTGCCGGAGCCGTTCGGGCCGACCACGCACGTGATGCCGGGCTCGAAGCGCAGGGTGGTCGACGACGCGAACGACTTGAAGCCCTTCAGCGTCAGGCTCTTCAGGTGCATCGCGAGCCCCTCCCCTCCGACGGGTCGGACGCTACGCGAAGCCCCCGACAACTCGTTTCGAGGGACGGCAGAACCGGACACCCGCGCGCATGGCAACCGCAACGCACTACCTCGAGGTCAACGCTCCGGCCGCGCAGTGCTACCAGTGGTGGCGGCCGCTGACCCACCTCCCGCAGATCATGGACGACGTGCGCTCGGTCGAGCCGAAGAGCGGGTCCGCGGACGTGACCCACTGGGTCGTCGACGGGCCGCTCGGCAAGCAGATCGAGTGGGACGCGAAGATCATCGACGAGGAGACCGACCGCAAGATCGCCTGGAAGTCGCTCGAGGAGAGCAACAACTCGGTCGACACCGGCGGCGCGGTCCGCTTCGACAACCACGGCGACACCACCGGCGTCGAGGTCAGCCTCCACGTCGAGACGCCGGCCGGCGCGCTGGGCGACCTGGGCGCGAAGCTCTTCGCCGACCCGCAGAAGAAGATCGAGAAGGCCCTCCAGGAGTTCAAGCAGCTCATGGAGACCAACTCCGGGCGCTGAGCCTCCCGACGCCGGTCCGTCCCCGCGCGAGGACGGACCGGCGTCGTCCTCCCCGGCCCGCGGGCCCACCCGGTTCGGCGCGTACCGCGGACGGGGGACGGGCATGCGGAGCCCTCACCTCACACCGATCTCACCCCAGGAGACCGAGATGATTGCTCTGCCCACCCAGGCCGCACCCTCGGGCGGCGGCGGCTTCGACGCCCTGCAGTCCCTGCAGAACGCGTTCACGACCCTGCTGAACTACGTCCCGAACGTCATCGGGGCCCTGCTGGTCCTGCTGATCGGCTACATCATCGCCCGGCTCATCCGCGCCGGGATCACGAAGCTCCTCCAGCGCGTCCGCCTGGACCAGCGCCTCACGCACGGCTCCGGCGGCGAGTACGTCGCCCGCTTCAGCCCGGACCAGAGCCCCGCGAAGCTCGTCGGGCTCGTCGTGCAGTGGGTGCTGCTGGTCTTCGTGATCGTCTCGGCCGTCGGGACGCTGAACATCCCCGCCGTCACCGGGTTCGTGAACCTGGTGCTCTCCTACCTGCCGAACGTGCTCGCCGCGCTGCTCATCTTCCTGGTGGCCGCCGCGATCGCCGCCGCCGTCGGCGGGCTGGTGCACCGCACCATGGGCGACACCCCGACCGGGCGGGTCGCCCGCTCCGCCGCGCCGACGCTCGTCATGATCATCGCGGTCTTCATGATCCTGAACCAGCTCGGCATCGCCGAGGTGATCGTGAACGCCACGTTCATCGCCCTCATCGGCGCGCTCGCCCTCGGCGCCGCGCTGGCCTTCGGGCTCGGCGGGCGCGAGGCCGCCGCGGACCTGATCAACTCCGGGTACCGCAAGGCCCAGGAGAACCGCGACCAGGTTCGTGCCGACCTCGACACCGGCTACCGGCGCGGGCAGGCCGACGCCGCCCGGGTCGCCGAGCAGCAGGGGCACACCACCACCGCCCCGGACCCGCAGGCGCCGACGGTCGCGATCACCCCGCAGACCGACGGCAGCCGGTAGGCGCCCGTCCGACGAGCCCGTCGGGAGCCCCAGCGGCTCCCGGCGGGCTCACGCGCGTCGGGGCACCCGCTGGCAGGTCGGGCACCAGAACGACGAGCGGTTCATGAACGCGGACCGCCGGATCGCGGTCCCGCACCGCGGGCACGGCTCGTCCTCGCGGCCGTAGACCGCCAGCGAGCGCTCGAAGTACCCGGACTCCCCGTGCACGTCCACGTAGAGCGCGTCGAACGACGTCCCGCCCTGGGCCAACGCCTCCGTCATGACCTCCGAGGCGGCCAGGAGGACCTTCCGGACGTCGGGTCGGGTCAGGCGCGCGGTCGGGCGCAGCGAGTGCAGGCGGGCGCGCCACAACGCCTCGTCGGCGTAGATGTTGCCGATCCCGGACACGACCGTCTGGTCGAGCAGCGCCCGCTTCAGCTCGGTGCGACGGCGGCGGTACGCCCCGACCGCGGCCTCGAGGTCGAAGGACGGGTCGAGCGGGTCGCGCCCGATGTGCACGACCGGCACGGGCACCCGCTCCCCGTCGCTGTCCGCCGTGTCCACGGCGGTGAGCCCCCCGAAGGTGCGCTGGTCGACGAACCGCAGCTCGGACCGGTCGTCACCGAATCGCAGGCGCACCCGGAGGTGCTTCTCGTCCGGCCGGTCGCCGGGCTGGACGAGCAACTGGCCGCTCATGCCGAGGTGGGCGAGCAGCGCGGTCCCGTCGTCGAGGTCGACCCACAGGAACTTGCCGCGTCGGCGGGCCGCCACGAGCGTGCGGCCGGCGAGCCGCGCGGCCAGTTCGGCGGCTCCCCCGGGCTGGCGGCGCACCGCGCGCGGATGCAACACCTCGACGGAGGTGACGGTGCGTCCCACCGCGTGGTCGGCGACCCCGCGCCGGACCACCTCGACCTCGGGGAGCTCGGGCACTCAGGGTCCGACGGGGCCGTTCAGCGCCTCGTAGGCCGCCTGCGCGGCCTTCTGCTCCGCGTCCTTCTTCGTGCGCCCGGTGCCGACGCCGAGGCCCTCACCGGTGACCACGGCGGTCGCGGTGAACTCCTTGGCGTGGTCCGGACCCTCCTCGGTGATGCGGTACTCCGGGACGCCGCGGCCGGCCGCGGCCGTGAGCTCCTGCAGGCTGGTCTTCCAGTCCAGGCCGGCACCGAGACGCGGGGCCTGGTGGAGCAGGTCGCCGAACAGGCGGGCGACCAGGTCGCGGGCGACGTCGATGCCGTGCTCGAGGTGCACCGCGCCCAGGATCGCCTCGACCGCGTCGCCCAGGATCGAGTCCTTGTCGCGGCCCCCGGTCATCTCCTCGCCGCGGCCCAGGTACATCAGCTCGCCCAGGCCGAGGGTCCGGGCGACGCTCGCCAGCGCGTGCATGTTGACCACGCTCGCGCGCAGCTTCGCGAGCTGGCCCTCGGGCAGCTCCGGGTGCTCGCGGTAGAGCCGCTCGGTGACCGCGATCCCGAGGACCGAGTCCCCGAGGAACTCCAGGCGCTCGTTGGTCGGCAGCCCGCCCTTCTCGTAGGCGTACGAGCGATGCGTCAGGGCGAGGCCGAGGAGCTCGGGATCGACCTCGATCCCGAGCACCCGGCTGAGCCGCTGCGCCGGCGACCCGTCCTGCTCCGTGGCGCCGGCCGCGCTGGCGGCCACCGCGGTCAGGCCGGGGTGACGGCCCGGCGGCCGGCGTACTGGCCGCAGGTGGGGCAGGCGACGTGCGGCGGCTTGGGCTGGCCGCAGGCCTTGTTCTGGCAGGCCACGAGGGTCGGCACGGACGCCTTCCACTGCGAGCGGCGGGCGTGGGTGTTGGCGCGCGACATCCGGCGCTTCGGGACGGCCACGGTAGGTCTCTCTCCTCAGTCTTCTGTGCTGCCGCCGGCGAAACGTTCCTGCAGGGCGGCCCAGCGAGGGTCAATCCTCTCACGCGCACTCCCGGCGGGCACGAAGGCCCATGCCTCCTCGTCCGGCGAGGGCACTCCGGGGCAGTCGTCGCTGCACAGCGGCGCGTTCGGGAGCTCCAGCAGCACGGCGTCGCGGACCGCGGGCTCGAGGTCGATCTTCTCGTCGACGATCCGCGCGACGTCCTCGGCGTCGGTCGTCTCGTCGGTGACCGAGTCGGGGTAGGCGTAGAGCTCGGCGACGTCGACCTCGACGTCGTCGGTGACCTCGCCCAGGCAGCGCGAGCACTCGCCGACCACGTGCGCGCTGACCGTGCCGCTCGCGAGGACGCCCTCGACCACGGACTCGAGGCGCAGGTCGAGGTGGATCGGGTCGCCCGCGGGCACACCGATCACCTCCAGCCCGAAGTCGGCGGGGGCGGGCACGTCGCGGACCCAGGGCTTCATGGTGCCGGGCCGGCGCGAGATCTCGCGCAGGACGTCGACGACCCACGGGCTGGTCGCGTCGGGGACGGGGGTGTGCTTCTCAGTCATCTCATCCGGACCAACGTGCTGCGCGCCGGGACGTGTTCCCGACGACGGGTCTGGCCCGGTCGACCAGCCTACGCGCTGGCCCGCTCGCTCTCCTCACGCGCCGCCGCGCCGACCTGGCCGGTCCGCAGCTGGTGGCGGTGCCGGCCGACGGTGTCGAGCACCGACTCCAGGGTCTCGGTGAACTCGGCGAGCGCGGTGTCGACGTAGTGGTCGCAGTCGGTGCGCGCCCGGTGCGCGTCCTCGGCGGCCCGGTCGAGGATGCGGCCGGCCTCGTCGCGGGCCGCGAGCGTCACCTCGTGCTCGGACACCAGGCGCTGCTGCTCGGTCCGGCCGTCGGTGACCGCGCGGTCGTAGCTCTGGCGCCCCGCCTCGGTCATCCGGTCGGCCTCGGCCGCGGCCCGGTCGGTGAGGTCGGCGTACTCGCGACGACCCCGGGAGACGACGCGCTCGGCCTCGTGCTCGGCCTCGGCGATCATCTGCTGGGCCTGCTCGCGGGCCTCGGTGAGGATGCGGTCGGCCTCGGTCCGCGCCTCCTCCGTCGCGCGCGTGGCCTCCTCGGTCGCGTCGTCGACCAGCTTGTCGCGGTGGTCGAGGACGTCCTGGGCGTCGTCGAGCTCCCCGGGGATGGCCTCGCGGATGTCGTCGAGCAGTTCCAGGACGTCGCCCCGGGGCACGACGCAGCTCGTCGTCATCGGGAGCCCGCGCGCCTCCTCGCAGATCGTCACGAGCTCGTCGAGCGCCTCGAACACCCGGTACACGCCGATCCACCTCCCGCGTCGAAGACCGCCCGCCAGTGTGCGGCGGCCGCTCGCCCGTTCCGCGCATTGCGGCGTGTCGCGGCGTGTCGGGTCGGCCCCCGTCAGCGGGAGCCGAGGCGCTCCTGCAGCGCCGCGTGCACGCTCGCCGTCAGGAAGGCCGAGACGTCCCCACCGCCCCGGGCGACCTCCTTGACCAGCGAGCTGGAGACGAAGGTGTGCTCCGGCGAGGCGGAGAGGAACACCGTGTCGACCCCGGTGAGGTGGCGGTTCATCTGCGCCATCGGGAGCTCGTAGGCGTAGTCGGTGTCCGAGCGCAGGCCCTTCGCGATGACCCCGACGCCCTGGCTGCGGCACCAGTCGACCAGCAGGCCGGAGAAGGCCGCCGTCGAGACGTTCGGCAGGTCGGCGAAGGTGTCCGCCAGCAGCCCGCGGCGCTCGTCGATGGTGAACAGGCCCTGCTTGTTCGGGTTGATCGCCACCGCGACCACCACCTCGTCGAACATCGCCGCCGCCCGGCGCACCACGTCGACGTGGCCGAGGGTGACGGGGTCGAACGAACCGGGGCAGACGGCCTTCATGGTCGAGCTCCGCTTCGCTCCGTCTCCTGCCTCATGATCAGCCGTTATAGCAGGATCCGCCCGTGGACTACGTGCGCGACGACCTGACCGCGCTGTACCCCTGGTTCGGCCTGCGGGTGGCGCACGCCGGCCTCGTCCTGACCCCACCCACCGACGTCGAGCTGCTCGAGCTGGCCGCGCTCGTCGGCGAACCCGGCGGGGTCCTGGCCCCGGGCCAGGAGCACTTCGTCACCTGGCGGACCGGGGACGCGGACGCGGCCCGCGCCTGGCTGGAGCGGTCCTGGGCCTGGCGGCGCGCTCCCGACGACGGGTGGCTGGTCCCGTTCGCGGCCCTGGAGGCCGGGCGGGTGGTCGGGCACGCGACGCTCGGGCGCGGTGCGGGCCCGGGCGAGGCGTGGACGACGTCGTGGGTGGGGCGCGCCGACCAGGGCCGGGGCCTCGGACGGCGGGTGCGGCTGATGCTGCTGGAGCTCGCGTTCGGCCCGCTCGGGGTGACGCGCGCCGTCACCTCCGCCGCCGAGGACAACGGGGCGTCGCTGTGGGTCTCGCAGCGCTGCGGCTACCGCGAGACCGAGCGGCGCCGCCATCCCGACGGGACGCCCGAGGTGCACCTGGCCGTCACGCCCGGCGCGTGGCGGCGGCGCCGGCTCGACGGGGTGGTGGTCGAGGGCGTCGAACCCTTCCTCGCGGCGATCAGCCCAGGGTCGCGGTGATCGAGGGAGGGGCGCCCGGGACGCCGGCGGCGACGCCCCCGTGGTCGTCGGTGCGGTCCGCGACCACCCGGGCCCCGGCGAACGCGGGCCGGGAGAGCCGGTACTCGAACGAGCGCACCTCCCGCCCCTGCCGCCGCGGGACCTCCAGGCACATCAGGGCGAGCAGCGGCCCGTGCACGACGAGTCCGGGGTAGCCCTCGACCCCGGTGACGTACGGGTGGTCGTAGTGGATGCGGTGGGTGTTGTAGGTCAGCGCGGAGAACCGGAAGAGCAGGCGCTCGTCCGGGACGAGGGCGACGGCCTCGTCCGAGGGCGCCGGAGCCTCGCCCGGCTCGTCGAGCGCGATGCCCCGCGCCCGGCCGGGCGGCTGCGAGCGGTACACGACGTCGGACTCCTCGGTGACCAGCACGTCGTCGCCGTCGAAGAACTCGGTGCGCACCGTGACCAGCAGCATGTCGCCCGACCGGCCGTGCTTGGCCTGCGCGCCGACCAGCGACGACCGCCGGGTGTAGGTCCCGCCCACCCGCATCGGCTCCCCGATCCGCAGCCGGCCTCCGGCGACCATGCGGCGCCGGTCCGGGATCGGCGGGAGGAAGTGTCCGTGCAGCGGGTGCCCGTCGTCGCCGAGCTCGTCGGACCGCGGGTGCTCCAGGAAGCCGAACCAGTGCCACATCGGCGGCAGCGGCTCCCCGTCGGCGGCCACGGGGTCGAGGTCGAACATCCCGCTGACCGCCGCCACGGTCCAGGCGGAGGTCCCGCCGGTCGTCGTGATCGGCTCCGGGGCCCATCCCTGCGTCGCGTCGGCGAGGTCCACGGTCGCCGATCATGGCGGCACGGTCCCCGTGCCAGCAATGCGTCACTGCTGTCGCCCAGTGCCAGGGAATCCGGCACCGTCGGCTCAGCGCTTCGGTGCCTTCCCCCGCCACGCGAGCGACTGCGCGTCCAGCGCGCGGACCGTCTCGTCGCCCTCGCGCAGCATCCGCTCCCCCTGCTCGACGGCGTGCGCGAGCTGGTCGGCGTCGAGCTTCCGGAACGCGGCGCCGCGTCCCCGGCCGAGGACGTCGTACCAGCACCCGCCGACCGCATCGTCGAGCAGCACGCGGCCGAAGCAGTGGTCCTCCCGGATCACCCAGCCGTCCCGCCGGGCCGCGGCCGGGAGCTCGTCGCGCACCAGCTCCAGGTACCGGTCCTCGAGGTCGCTCACCCCGACGGCGTACCCAGGTGCAGCGTCGTCTCCCCGTAGACCCGCGGCTCCTCGGGCTCGAGCCCCTCCGGCCAGGTCGGCACCCGTGTCCGGGAGTCCCGTTCCAGCACCACCAGCGCGTCCGGCGCCAGCCACGGCACGAGCAGCGCCAGCACCGTGTCCACCTCGTCCTCGGTGCCGGCGTAGGGCGGATCGACGAACACCAGGTCGACGGTGTCCGTGGGCCGCTTCAGGAAGGTCGGCACGGACGCCCGCCGCACCGCGCCGCCGGTGAGTCCCGTCGCCCGGACGTTGGTCTGGATGAAGCCGCACGCCCGCGGGTCGCGCTCCACGAGCGTGGCGATCAGCGCCCCGCGCGACAGGGCCTCCAGCCCGAGCGCGCCCGACCCCGCGTACAGGTCCAGCACCACCGCGTCCTCCAGGACGCCCCGCGCCGCGAGCAGGGAGAACAGCGCCTCGCGCACCCGGTCCGACGTCGGCCGCACACCGTGCGGCGGCACCTGGATCCGCTGCCCGCCGGCCGTCCCCGCCACGATGCGACTCATCGGGCGATCAGCCTAGGTCTCGAAGCACTGCACCTCGACCGCACCCGGGACGATCACCGCGGACCGGTACACGATGCCGCCCCCGGGCCGCTGGACCCGCTCCCGGGCCACCACGGGCGTGCCCGCGGGCAGGTCCGGCCCGAACGCGAGGTCCACGACCTCCGCCGACGGTGCCGCCGGGGGCATCCCACCCGCGACGAGCCAGTCGGCGGCCGGGGCGCCGGTCGCCCGGAACACCACGAGCCCGTCGATGCCCTGCTCGCGGCGCAGCGGCCCCATCGTCACGTCGGCGGGGACGGCGGGCAGCGCGCAGAAGGACGCCGCCGCGGCCGCCTCCGCCGCCGTCGGGACCGCGCTCACGCCCCGGTCGAGCTCGACGTCCCGCGCGACGAACCGGCCGGCGACGACCGCCGCCGCGACCGTCAGCGCCAGCGCGACCACCCCCGCCGCCACCACGAGGGCCACGACGCTCCGTCTACGCAAGCACCACGACCAGGTCGCCGCCCTCCACCTGCTGCACCGAGCCGATCGCGAGGCGTTGCACCGTTCCCGACGACGGGGCGGTGATGGCCGCCTCCATCTTCATCGCCTCGATGGTGGCCAGGGTGTCGCCCGCCGACACCTGGTCTCCCTCGCCGACCTGCAGGGTCACCACCCCGGCGAACGGCGCGGCCACGTGCGACGGGTCGGAGCGGTCGGCCTTCTCGGCGACCTTGACGTCGGTGTCCACGGCGCGGTCGCGGACCTGGACCGGGCGCAGCTGCCCGTTGAGCGACATCAGCACGGTCCGCATCCCGCGGGCGTCCGGCTCCGAGATCGCCTCCAGCTCGATGAGCAGCTGCACCCCGGGCTCGAGGTCGACCGCGTACTCGGTCTCGGACCGCAGCCCGTAGAAGAACTCCTGGCTGCGCAGCACCGAGGTGTCGCCGTAGGCCGTGCGGTGCTCGCGGAACTCCGCCGTGGGGCCGGGGAAGAGCAGCTCGTTCAGCGTCCCGGCGCGCTCGGCCTCCAGCCCCTTGCGCTGGTCGTCGGTGAGCTCCGCGAGGCCCGGCCGCTCGGTGCGGCCCTCCAGGGCGCGCGTGCGCAGCGGCTCCGGCCACCCACCGGGCGGATCGCCGAGCTCCCCGCGCAGGAAGCCGATCACGGAGTCCGGGATGTCGTAGCGCGACGGGTCCGCCTCGAAGTCGGCCGGGTCGACCCCCGCGCCCACGAAGTGCAGCGCCAGGTCGCCGACCACCTTCGACGACGGGGTGACCTTGACCAGGTGCCCCAGCATCCGGTCGGCCGCGGCGTAGGCGTCCTCGACCTGCTCGAACCGGTCGCCGAGCCCGAGCGCGACCGCCTGCGTGCGCAGGTTCGACAGCTGCCCGCCCGGGATCTCGTGGGTGTAGACCCGGCCGGTCGGCGACGCCAGCCCGGACTCGAACGGCCGGTACACCTTCCGGACGAGCTCCCAGTAGGGCTCGAGCGCGTTGACCGCGTCCAGCGAGAGCCCGGTCTCCCGCGCGCTGTGGTCGGTCGCCGCGACCAGCGCCGACAGCGAGGGCTGCGAGGTGGTCCCGGCCATCGACGCGACCGCGGCGTCCACCGCGTCCACCCCGGCGTCGATCGCGGCCAGCAGCGTCGCGAGCTGCCCGCCGGCCGTGTCGTGGGTGTGGAGGTGGACCGGCAGGTCGAACCGCTCGCGCAGGGCGGTGACCAGCGTGCGCGCCGCCGGCGGGCGCAGCAGGCCCGCCATGTCCTTGATCGCCAGCACGTGCGCCCCCGCCTCGACGATCTGCTCGGCGAGGCGCAGGTAGTAGTCCAGCGTGTACAGCGTCTCCGACGGGTCGGACAGGTCGCTGGTGTAGCAGAGGGCGACCTCGGCGAGCGCCCCGCCGGACCCGCGCACCGCCTCGATCGCGGGCCGCATCTGGGACACGTCGTTCAGCGCGTCGAAGATCCGGAAGACGTCGATCCCCGTGCGGGCGGCCTCGGCGACGAAGGCGTCGGTCACCTCGGTCGGGTACGGCGTGTAGCCCACCGTGTTCCGCCCGCGCAGCAGCATCTGCAGGCACAGGTTCGGCATCGCCTCGCGCAGCCGGGCCAGCCGCTCCCACGGGTCCTCGGCCAGGAACCGCAGCGCCACGTCGTAGGTGGCCCCGCCCCAGCACTCCACCGACAGCAGCTCCGGGGTGGTGCGCGCGACGTGCGGGGCGATCTCCAGCAGGTCCCGGGTCCGCACCCGCGTCGCCAGCAGCGACTGGTGGGCGTCCCGGAAGGTGGTGTCGGTGACCGGCACGGTGGTCTGCTCGCGCAGCCACGCCGCGAACCCCTCCGGGCCCAGCTCGCCGAGACGCTGGCGCGAGCCGTCCGGCGGCGCCACCGTCAGGTCGGCCGCGGGCAGCTTCTCGCGCGGGTCGGCCAGGTCCGGGGGCGTGCCGTGCGGCTTGTTCACCGTCACGTCGGCCAGGTAGGTCATCAGCCGCGTGCCGCGGTCGGCGGGCGCGCGGGCGGCGAGCAGCTCCGGGTGCTCGGCGATGAAGCTCGTGGTGACCCGGCCCTCGCGGAAGTCCGGCTCGTCGAGCAGGGCCATGAGGAACGGGATGTTCGTCGCGACGCCGCGCACCCGGAACTCGGCCAGGGCCCGCCGGGACCGCCGGACCGCCGTCGTGAAGTCCCGTCCGCGACAGGTCACCTTGACCAGCAGCGAGTCGAAGTGCGCGCTGATCTGCGCGCCGGCGAACGCGGTGCCGCCGTCGAGGCGCACGCCCGACCCGGACGCCGAGCGGTACGCCGAGATCATCCCGATGTCCGGCCGGAACTCGTTGGCCGGATCCTCGGTGGTGATCCGGCACTGCAGCGCGAACCCGTGCAGCGCGACCGCGTCCTGCGAGAGCCCGAGGTCGGCCAGGGTCTCCCCCGAGGCGATGCGCATCTGGGCGGCGACGAGGTCGACGTCCGCGACCTCCTCGGTGACCGTGTGCTCCACCTGGATGCGCGGGTTCATCTCGATGAAGTGGTGGTTCCCGTCGGCGTCGAGCAGGAACTCGACCGTCCCGGCGTTCACGTAGCCGATCGCCGTCGCGAACCTGACCGCGTCCGCGCAGATCCGCTCGCGCAGCTCCGGCGACAGGTTCGGGGCCGGCGCGATCTCGACGACCTTCTGGTGCCGCCGCTGCACCGAGCAGTCGCGCTCGAACAGGTGCATGACGTGGCCCTGCGCATCGGCGAGGATCTGCACCTCGATGTGCCGCGGGTCGATCACCGCCTGCTCGAGGATCACCGTCGCGTCCCCGAACGCCGACGACGCCTCGTTCATCGCCGCGGTCAGCGCGTCGCGCAGCGACCGCTCCTCGCGCACCAGCCGCATGCCCCGGCCACCGCCGCCCGCGACCGCCTTGACGAACAGCGGGAACGTCATCCCCGACGCGGCCGCCAGCAGCGTCTCGACGTCGTCGGACGGGTCCGACGAGTCGAGCACCGGCACCCCGGCCTCGCGTGCCGCCGCGACCGCCCGGTGCTTGTTCCCGGCCATCGCCAGCACCCGGGCCGGCGGGCCGATGAAGGTGATGCCGGCGTCGGCGCACGCCGTCGCCAGCTTGGGGTTCTCCGAGAGGAAGCCGTAGCCGGGGTAGATCGCGTCCGCACCGGCCTTCTGCGCGGCCCGGATCATCTCCTCGATCGAGAGGTACGCCCGGACCGGGTGGCCCTCCTCGCCGATCTGGTACGCCTCGTCGGCCTTGAGCCGGTGCTCGGACTGGCGGTCCTCCACCGGGAACACGGCCACCGTCGCCGCGCCCAGCTCGTACGCGGCCCGGAACCCCCGGATCGCGATCTCCCCGCGGTTCGCCACGAGCACCTTGCGGAACATCGACCCGCCCTCCCGATCGCCGCCCCCGGGCGGGTGCGAGCGGGCGCACGCTACCGCGGGGGACCGACGGGCGGCGTGGAACTCGGGCGCGGGCTCCGGTACCAAGGAGAGGAGCGATCCGGCGTTCGACGTGGCGGGAGGTCCCGATGGCAGGCTCCAGCTCCCCACTGCGCCGGTCGGCCGTGCCCTGGCTCTATGCCCTCGCGGTCCTGCTGACCGTGATCTCCCCGCTGGTCTTCCTCGCGGTCTGGGTCGGCGACGGGACGATCGAGGGCCTCGGTCCGGCCGTGGTGGCCACCGTGGCCGACCTCGTGGCCGCCGCGTTCGCGGCGGTCGTCGCCACCGTGCTCGCGGCGCAGCGCGGCGTGCGCCGGGTGCGCTCGGTCGTGCTCGGTCATCCCGACGGCAGGTCCGGGCGGCTGCACGAGCACCGCTCGGCCCGCTGGAGCCTCGCCCGCGACCGCTTCGCCGCCCTCCAGCGCGACTACGCGGCCTTCGAGTCCGACCGCTCGGCCGTCGCCGCCCGCCCGGCGTTGGTCGACGTCTCCGTCCCGGCGACCGCCCGGTTCGTCGAGGCCCTGGGCGACGCGCAGGTGCTGGCGACGCCGACCGAGCCGGGCAGCCCCCGCCGCGAGGAGTTCACCGCGGCCGTCGACACCGCGGTGGCGGCGTGGGACGAGGCCCGCCGGGTGGCCGACGAGCTCGCCGGGCAGCACCCGCATCCCGCCGTGGGCCCGGCCCCGGGCCCGACCCGGCCGCCCCGCGCCGCGGCACCGGTCGACGAGTACGCCGCGGTCGCGGACGCCGTGAAGCAGGCCGCGGCCCGCGGCATGCGGGACCTGCGGGGTCGCCTGAAGGCCTGACGTCCGCGGGCGGCCCGTCGCCCGGACGTCAGCGGTGGCACACGGCTGCCATCGGACGTCAGCGGTGGCACACGGCTGCCATCGGACGTCAGCGATGGCACACGGCTGCCGCCCGGCGAGCTCACGGGCGGGCACCGATCTCCCGGATCGCCGCCGCAGTCTCCCGCGGCCGGTCCTCCTGCAGGTAGTGCCCGGCCCCGGGGACCACGACGACGTCGGCCCCGGGCAGCGTCGCCGCGCTGATGCCGGGCGCGCCGCCCTCGAGGGCGGTCGCGGACACGGCGAGCGGGCGCGGGTCGGCGCGGGTGCGGGCGGCGTCGCGGGCGAGGGCGCGATAACGGCCCATCGCCGCGTCGTAGCGGCCGGGCGCGGAGTAGGCGCGCACGGCGTCGTCGAGGGAGCCGGACGCCTCGACGGCGGGATCGGAGACGAAGGCGGCGAGCACCGCACGCTGCCGGCCCGCCACCGCGGCCGCGAGCTCGCCCCGCGGCGCCGCCGCGAACGCCGCCACGTGGGGCGGGGCCAGCGCCTCCAGCCCGCGCCCGGGTACCCCGCCGCCGGAGAGCACCAGGCGCCGCACCTGGTCGGGGCGCGCCCGCGCCCACGCGTGGGCCGGCATCGCCCCCATGTCGTGCCCGACGACGACGGCGGGCCCCACCCCGAGCGCGTCCACCAGCCCGGCCAGGTCCCCCGCGAGCGTCGCCGCCTCGGGGTCCGGCTCGGGGCCCGGGTCGGAACAGCCGGCCCCGCGGAGGTCGGGGACGACGACGCGGTGGTCCGCGGCGAGATCGAGGGCCACGGCGCGCCAGGTCCGCCACGTCTCCGGGAAGCCGTGCAGCAGCACGACGGCCGGCGCACCGGGCGGACCCCCGACCACCGCGTGCAGGCGCACGACGCCGGTGTCCACCGTGGTGCGGGTCAGCCCGGGGACGTCGCGGCCGCACCGGTCCGCGTCCGCGGACGGGACCGGCACGAGGACGGCGGCCAGGAGCAGCGCGACGACACCGTGACGGATGGGGCCCACGGGACGGGGTGACCGCCGATCGGGCCGTTGACCCACCACCGGCTGCAGCGAGGACACTGCGGGGAGTCACGATGTGATCCGCGTCATTTCACTCGATCGAACCCGAGTGGGGATCCGTTGCGCGGGACACCCTATGCGTGACGGGATCGACCGTCACGAGAGACCTTCGGTGCTCGGAGCTGGGGAGCGTCCGTCCACCGAATCAGGCCCGGGGTTCCCTTTCGGGGAGGGGACCCCGGGCCATTCTCGTCAGTGGGTCAGGTCGCGCCGGGTGGGATCAGACGACGCGCCGCGCGCCGGTCGCCTTGTCCTCGACCTTCGACAGCGACGTGATCTTCACGTCCTCGCCGCTGTTCGGCGCCTCGATCACCTTGCCGTCGCCGACGTACATGACGACGTGGCTGACCGGGCTGTACATGAAGATGAGGTCGCCGGGCTGCAGGTCGTCCATCGAGACCTTCTCGCCGACCTTGGACTGCGCGGCCGAGGTCCGCGGCAGGTCCTTGCCCGCCTTCTCGAACGCGTACTGCATCAGCCCGGAGCAGTCGAAGGAGTTCGGGCCGGTGGCGCCCCACACGTAGGGCTTGCCCAGCCGCGACTTCGCCGCGGAGATCGCGTCCTGCGCCATCTGCTGGCCCGCGGAGAGCTGCGGCTTCGCGGGCGCCGGGGCGGCGGCCGCCGCCTGCCGGGCGCTCGCGGCCACCGTCTTGTACTGCGGGGCCGCGACGGGCGCGGCGGCCGGGGCGACCACCGGCATGACCTGCGTGATCGCGGCGGAGGCCTGGTGGACCGAGGGGACGCTCATGGCGCTCGCGGCCAGGTTCGTCGGGATCGCGACGTCGCCCGTGGCGGGCGGCTCGTCGGCCGACGGGAGCAGGCCGTGCGCGGCGGCGCCGCCGGCGCCGGCGAGGGCGCCGAGCGCGGCCAGCGAGAACCCGGCCGTCCGCGCGGCCCGGGACAGCGGGGCGTGGGGGGCGGCGCGACGGCCGCCGTGCTGGTCTCCGCGGGGTCCGGCGGGGCGGGCTGGCGCGCCGTGGGCGTCGCGGCCGGCCATGGTCCGCGGGATGGGCCCGAGCGAGCCGGTGGTCGCGGCGTCCGGGGCGCGGTGGCGCCCGTCGCGGGCGGCACCGACGGACCCGACCGGCGGGAGAACAGCGGTCATGCGTCGTCTCCACGCCCGACGGTGACCTGTCCGGGGCCTCGCGGCGCGAGTCCCGCTCGGTCGGCCTGCCGCTGGGGAGTGCGGTGGCCGACGATCTCCGTCCCGTCCTGGACGTCGTGCGCTCCGGGGAGGCCGCCGGACGAGAACCGGGCGAAGCGGCCGAGCGCATCGGCACGCTGGTGCGGACCGACCACCGGACCGTAACCGAACCGTGACCCCCGCCGTCCCTGCGGGACGTGCGTGTCGCGCCCGGAGGTCGACCGCGCGCGCCGATCGGTGACCCGTCGGTAGCCGGGCGGTCACCGCGCGGGACCCCGACGAGCGGTCGTCACAGCTTGTCCAGGAACCGTGCTCCCTCGTCCCCGACCACGGCACGCACGAGGCCCGCCAGACGCGGGTGGTGCGCGAGCGTGGGGTCGTCCGCGAGCACGGACCGCGCCACGTCGCGGGCCTCCGTGATCTCCGCGAGGTGGCGGCGGACCGACAGGAAGCGCAACGTCCGGCGGCGGCCGGCCTGCTCGGTGCCCAGCACGTCGCCCTCGCTGCGCAGCTCGAGGTCGAGGTCGGCCATGGCGAAGCCGTCGTGGATCTCCGCGATCCGCTGCAACCGCTCCATCGGCGGGCCCTCGTACTCGGTGACCAGGAAGCACGAGGACGCCGTGTCGCCCCGCCCGACCCGGCCCCGCAGCTGGTGCAGCTGCGAGACGCCGAACCGCTCCGCGTCCAGCACGACGATCACGGTGGCGTTGCCGACGTCCACGCCGACCTCGATCACCGTGGTGGACACCAGCACGTCGACGTCCCCCGCGGCGAAGCGCCGCATCACGTCGTCCTTCTCCTCCGCGGGCAGCCGGCCGTGCAGCACCTCCAGGCGCAGCCCCGCCAGCGGGCCCGCCGCGAGCAGCTCGGCGACCTCGAGCGCGGCGAGCGGCGGGCGGCGCTCGTCGCCGGACGGGCCGGCGTCGGGCTCCTCGTCGTCGGGCGGCCCGTCGTCGCCGATGCGGGGGCAGACGACGTAGGCCTGGTGGCCCGCCTCGACGTCCTCGCGCACCCGCTCCCACACGCGCGCGAGCCACTTCGGCCGGTTGCCGGGCACCGCGTGGGTCGCGATCGGCTTCCGGCCGGCGGGCAGCTCGTCGAGCACGGAGTTCTCGAGGTCGCCGTAGACGGTCAGCGCCACGGTCCGCGGGATCGGGGTCGCCGTCATCACCAGCAGGTGGGGGGCGGTGGGCCCGGGACGGGAGCGCAGCTCGTCGCGCTGGCGGACCCCGAAGCGGTGCTGCTCGTCGACCACGAGCAGCCCGAGGTCGGCGAACCCCACCTCGGCCTGGATCACCGCGTGGGTCCCGACGACGATCCCGGCGGCGCCGGACTGCACGTCGAGCAGCGCCTGCCGACGCTCCTTCGCGCCGAGCGACCCGGTGAGCAGCACGATCCTCGTCGCCTGCTCGCTGGTGTCGAGCTCGACGGGCTCGTCGGCACCCTCGGGGCCGGCACCGAACAGGCCCGCCGGCTCCCCCGCCCGCCCCAGCGGCCCGAGCATCGCGCGCAGCGACCGGGCGTGCTGCGCCGCGAGGACCTCGGTGGGGGCGAGCAGCACCGCCTGCCGCCCGGCGTCGACGACCTGGAGCATCGCCCGCAGCGCGACCACGGTCTTGCCCGAGCCCACGTCGCCCTGCAGCAGCCGGTTGAGCGGCCGGGTGCCGGCGAGGACCTCGGCCAGCTCGTCGCCGACCCGGCGCTGGCCGGCGGTCAGCTCGAACGGCAGGCGGGCGTCGAAGGCGGCCGCGAGCCCGTCGTCGGTGCGCGGGCAGGCCGGGGCGGGGCGGACGGTCGCGTTCGCCCGCTCGCCCTGGAGCGCCAGCTGCAGGCCGAACGCCTCGTCCCACGTGAGCCGGCGCATCGCGGGCTTCGTGTCCTCGAGGTGGGCCGGGAGGTGGATGTCGCGCAGCGCCCGGCCGAGGTCGATCAGCCCGTGCCGCGTGCGGACCTCCTCCGGGATGGGGTCGACCGGGTCGTCGAACACCTCGAGCACCTGGCGCACGGCGGCGAGCAGCTCCCAGGTCTGCACGTCCTTCGTCGCCGGGTACACGGGCGTGATCGGCGGCAGCTTGACCACCTCGTCGTCGACGTCGGCCTCGTCGTCGGGCCCCGCGATGCGCATGGCCCGCGGCGACCCGAGCTGCCAGCGGTCGCGGAACTTCTCGAGCTTCCCGGCGAAGAACGCCCGGCTCCCGGCCGGCATGGTGCGCGCCCGCCACGGCTGGTTGAAGAAGGTCACGGAGAGCTCGAGGCCGCCCGCGGTGACCTCCATCGACGTGATGTGGATCTGCTTGCCGCCGCCGCGCCGGAACTTCCGCTCGCCCCGCGCCGACCGGACCTGCGCGATCACGTTGACGTACTCGCCGACCGTGAGGTCGTCCGGGCCGCGGCTCGCGAGATCCGCGACCGACTCGTAGCGGCGCGGCAGGTGCCGCAGGAGGTCGCCGACGGTGTCCATCTCCAGGTGCTTGCGCAGCACCGCGGCCGAGCGCCCCCCGATGGCCTCGGCGAGGGGGGAGTCCATGTGCACCACGGCCTCAGCGTGCCACCCGGGTCCGACAGTGCCCTCCGGGCTCGGCTACCCTGGAGCCCTGCCACGCGGTGAGGTCGTTCCCGCGTGCTCTGTGTCGGCGAAGTCGAGAGGTGTTCGAAGTGGCTGCGGTCTGCGACGTGTGCGCGAAGGGCCCCGGGTTCGGGAAGTCGGTCTCGCACTCCCACCGCCGGACCAACCGCCGGTGGAACCCGAACGTGCAGACGGTGCACGCCCGCATCGGCGGCGGCAACCGCCAGCGGCTGAACGTCTGCACCTCCTGCCTGAAGGCGGGCAAGGTCAGCCGCGCCTGACGGCTCTCCCCAGGTCTCCCGGGCCCGGTACGCCTCGTGGCGTGCCGGGCCCGACCCGTCTCAGCCGGCGAGGTCGTCGAACTCGCCGTCCCGCACCCCGCGCACGAACGCGTCGACCTCGGCGCGGGTGTAGTGCAGGACCGGGCCCTCCCGGTCGTCGAGGGCCCGCACGAGGAGCCCGCCGTCGGGGTGGCGGGCCGTCTCGAGCCCCGCGACGGACGCGGTCCACCCGCCGTCGTGCGCCGGTTCGGTCATGGGGAGCCCCTCCCGGATCGGGACGAGGGAGCGGACCCGGCGCGGGATCCGCCTCACGCACATGCGTCCGTCCTTGCGTCTGCACCGTACGTAGGTGAAGATCGAACGGTCATCAGGGACGACGACGTGCGACGAGCGGGGGTCACGGTGAGCCGACCGGACTCCACGAGCTCGGGGGCGGCGGAGCCCCGCCTGCCGCGGGCGCCCCGCACCGTCCACCGCCGGGCCGCCGCCGTGCCGATCCGCGTGGTCTCCCGCCGGCTGTCCGCCGACGAGCTCGCGGTGGCCCCGGCCGAGGTCCCCTCGCCGCGCCCGGTCCCCGCGTCGTCCGGGCCGGTGCCGACCGCGAGCGCGGGCGTCCCCGCCACGGGTGCGGTCGCCGTGCTCCAGGATACGCCGCTGCCGTCCCCGGACGTCGTCGGCCTCCCGGTCCCCGCCGGGCGCGAGCTGCCGGTGCTCCGACGGCCGCGACGTCGGACGTTCGCCCAGCTGATGGCCCTGGTCCGGGGCCGTCGGCGCGCCGGGGCCGGGCGGCACCGTCCCGACACGATCCCGAGCCGGGGGTGGAGCATGTTCGCCCCGCACCGCCGGGCCCGCCGCCGCTTCGGCGGCCGTCGCTGACCCGTCAGGGCAGGCGCCAGTCGACGGGCTCGTCGCCCAGCTCCTCGAGGTAGGCGTTCACCCGGCTGAACGGGCGCGAGCCGAAGAAGCCGCCCGCCGCGGACATCGGGCTGGGGTGGGCGGACTCGACCGTCGGCACGTCCTCGCCGAGCAACGGGGTCAACGACCGCGCGTCACGTCCCCAGAGGATCGCGACCAGCGGCTGGTCGATTCGGTCGACCAGGGCGCTGATGGCCTGCTCGGTGACCTTCTCCCAGCCCTTGGTGCGGTGCGAGCCGGGCGCCCCCGGGGCGACCGTGAGGACGCGGTTGAGCAGCAGGACGCCCTGCTCGGTCCACGGCGTCAGGTCCCCGGAGCTCGGCGCGGGGAACCCGAGGTCCTCGCCGTACTCGCGGAAGATGTTCTGCAGGCTCTTCGGCAGCGGGCGCACGTCCGGCGCCACCGAGAACGAGAGGCCCACCGCGTGCCCGGGGGTCGGGTACGGGTCCTGCCCGACGACGAGCACCCGGACCTGGTCGAACGGCTGCTGGAACGCCCGCAGCACGTTCTTGCCGGCCGGCAGGTACGTCCGGCCCTCCGCGACCTCCGCGCGCAGGAAGTCGCCCATGGCGGCCACCGTGTCGGCGACGGGCTCGAGGGCCTGCGCCCACCCGGCCTCCATCGTCTCGGACAGCGGGCGGGCCATCAGGCGTTCCTCCTCGGCACGTCGGCCACGCTAACCGCGCGCGGTCCCGCCACCCGCGTCGGGTCCCGACCCCTCGATGCTCTGCGGAACTTGTCTTCCGCGATACGGAATGATGGGGTGGGCGGCGTGCGGCGGCCGGTCGGGGTGTGCTGGGACGTCGACGGCACCCTGCTCCACGGCGGGCGCGTCGGCGGCGACGTGCTGCGCGACGCGTTCCTCGCCGTCACCGGGCACGAGCCGCCCCGGGTGGCCATGGGCGGCATGACCGACCACCTGGTCGCCGAGGCCTACCGCGACGGCCTGCCCGCGGAGCACGCCGCGGCGCTCCACGACCGGGGCACCGAGTACACCGAGGCCATGGTCGCGGCGATCGCGGACCAGTGGCGGGGCCGGTCCGCGGCCCTCGAGCGGGTCCTGACGGTGCTGCCCGGCGTCCGGGAGGCGGTGGACCGGTTGGCCGCGGAGCCGGGCGTGGACCAGATCGTGCTGACCGGCAACGTCCGGGTGGGCGCCGAGCTGAAGCTGACCGCGGCGGGCCTGCACCCGGGCGCGTTCGACCTCGACCAGGGCGTCTACGGACACCTCCCCGGCCCGCGTGCGGCGCTCGTCCACGCCGCCCGGGAGGCCCTCGAACGCCGCCACGGCCGACCGGTCGGCCTCGTCGTCGTCGGCGACACCCCGCGCGACGTCGAGGCCGCGCACGCGGCGGGCGCCGTCGCGGTCGGCGTCGCCACCGGGTCGTCGTCCGAGGCGGACCTGGCGGCCGCGGGAGCCGACCACGTCCTGACCGACCTGTCCGACCCGGCTCCTCTGGTGGCGGTCGTCCGGGCCACGGGTGAGGATCGCGGAACCACCTCGAGGGAGCGCGTGACGCCATGACAGCCACCACCACCACCGCACCCGTCCTGGCGCGGGAGTTCGCCGCCGTCCTGCCGGAGCACTGCGTGATCACCGACGAGGTCGGCCTGCGCAGCTACGAGTGCGACGGGCTGACCGGGTTCCGCCAGGTCCCCGCCGTCGTGGTGCTGCCGCGCGACACCGACGAGGTCGCGGCGTGCGTGCGGATCTGCGCCCGGCACGGCGTCCCCTTCGTCGCCCGCGGCGCCGGCACCGGCCTGTCCGGGGGCGCGCTCCCGGTCGCGGACGGCGTCGTGATCTCCCTGCAGAAGCTGCGGCGCATCCTCGAGATCGACGTCGAGAACCGCCGCGCGGTCCTCGAGCCGGGCGTGTTCAACCTCGACATCTCGCGGGCCGCGGGACCGCACGGGCTGTACTACGCGCCCGACCCGTCCAGCCAGCAGGTGTGCACCATCGGCGGCAACGTCGCGGAGAACTCCGGCGGCGCGCACTGCCTGAAGTACGGGTTCACCACCAACCACGTCCTCGAGATGGAGGTCGTCCTCGCCGACGGCAGCGTCGTCACCCTCGGCGGGCCGACCGCCGAGCAGGCGGGGCCCGACCTGCGGGGCCTCTTCCTGGGCTCCGAGGGCACGCTCGGCATCTGCACGAAGGTGACCGTGCGGCTGCTGCGCAAGCCCGAGGCGGTGCGCACCGTGCTCGCGGACTTCCCGTCGATCGAGGCCGCCGGGGAGACCGTCGGGGCCATCGTCGAGGCGGCGATCGTGCCCGCGGCGGTGGAGATGATGGACTCGCTGGCGATGGAGGCGGCCGAGGCCGCGGTGGGCGCCGGCTACACCGTCTCCTCGCCCTCGGCGCTGATCATCGAGCTCGACGGCCCCGCCGAGGAGTGCGACGAGCAGTTCGCCGAGATCACGCGGATCTGCGAGGAGCGCGGGGCGACCCGCATCCACGTGGCCGACAGCACCGACGAGCGCGCCCGCGTGTGGAAGGGCCGCAAGGCCGCGTTCGCCGCCGTCGGGCGGATCAGCCCGGACTACATCGTCCAGGACGGCGTCGTCCCGCGGACCCGGCTCGCCGAGGTGCTGTCCCAGATCGCCGCGATGGGCTCCGAGGTCGGGCTGCGGGTGGCGAACGTCTTCCACGCCGGCGACGGCAACCTGCACCCGCTGGTCCTGTACTCGGAGTCCGCGGGCGAGCACGACACCGCCGAGGACCTGTCGAGCCGGATCGCGGAGCTGTGCGTCGAGCTCGGCGGGTCGCTCTCCGGCGAGCACGGCATCGGGGCCGACAAGGCCTGCTCGATGGGCCGCATGTTCACCGACGACGACCTCGCGGTGATGCAGCGCGTGCGCGCCGGCTTCGACCCGGACGGCCTCTGCAACCCGGGCAAGGTGTTCCCGACCCCGCGGCTCTGCGGTGAGCGTCCCGGGCCGTTCCGCCCGCACCCCCTCGAGGAGGCCGGAGTGATCAGCCGACTGTGAGCACCGTGAGCACCGCACCCACCACCCTGCTCGAGCTGCGCGACGCCGTCCGCGACCTCCGCGGTCCCGTCGTCGCCACCGGGGCAGGCACCGCGGCCGACTGGGCCGGGACCGTCGCCGCCGACGCCACCCCGGTGTCCGTCGCCGGTCTGTCCGGCGTGATCACGCACAACCCCGGCGACATGACCGTCGCCGTCGGGGCGGGGACCCCGCTGGCGGACCTGCAGGCCGCGGTCGGCGCCTCCGGGCAGCGGGTCGCCTTCGACGCGCCCCGCGCCGCGCGCGGCGCCACCGTCGGCGGCCTGTTCGCGACGGCGGACGCGGGGCCGCTGGCGCTCGGGTTTGGCTCGCTGCGCGACCTGGTGATCGGCGTGACCGTGGTGCTCGCGGACGGCACGGTCGCGCGGGCCGGGGGCCACGTCATCAAGAACGTCGCGGGCTACGACCTGGCGAAGCTGCTCCACGGGGCGCAGGGCACGTTCGGGGTGCTCGCGGAGATCGTGCTGCGCCTGCACCCGGTGCCGGCGGCGGCGCGGACGGTCGCGCTGCGGGTGCCCGACGTGGCCGGGCTCCCCGCGGCGGGCCGGGCCGTCACCGACACCCCCGTCGAGGCCGCCGCCCTCGAGTGGCACGACGGCCGACTGCTGGCCCTGCTCGAGGGCACCGAGGCCGGGGTGGCCGGGCGCGCGGACCGGCTGGTCGACCTGCTCGGCGACGGCGCCGAGGTGCTCTCCCCGGCGGACGCCGACGCCGCGTGGGCCGCGCACCGCGCCGCGGTCGACGTCCGCCCGGCCGACCGCGCGGTCGTCCGGATCGGGGTCGCCCCGACCCTGCTCGGCGGGCTGCTCACCGACCTGGCCGCCGACGCCGGCGCCGCCGGGATCACCGCGGCGCCCGCGACCGGCGTCGCGACGCTGACGGTCCCGGCCGAGCCGGCGGCCGTCGACGCGGTGCACGCCCGGGTCGCGGCCGCCCGCGGCACGTCGACCCTGCGGGCCCGCCCCGGGGGCGCCGACCTGCCCGCCTGGGGTCCGGCCCCGTCGAGCGCGGTCCTGCTCCGGGCCGTCGCCGCGTCCCTCGACCCCGACCACCGCCTCGGGCGCGGCCGGCTCGCCCCCTGGCTCTCCCCCACCACAGGAGTGTCCGCGTGACCAGTACGCCCACCACCGGCCCCACGGGTCCCGGACCCGACTTCACCTCCCAGCGCGGCGAGAACGCGCCGGGCCCGGAGCGGACCGACGCCCTGGCCGCCGCGACGCACGGCAGCTTCGACGACCACCACCCGCCGGCGCAGGAACTGCTCGACGACTGCGTGCACTGCGGGTTCTGCCTGCCCACGTGCCCCACGTACGCGCTGTGGGGCGAGGAGATGGACTCGCCGCGCGGGCGCATCTACCTCATGGAGATGGCCGAGAAGGGCGAGATCCCGCTCGAGGGCGCGTTCACCACCCACATCGACCGCTGCCTCGGGTGCATGGCGTGCGTGACCGCCTGCCCGTCCGGGGTGCAGTACGACCGCCTGCTGGAGGCCACCCGGCCGCAGATCGAGCGGAACGTGCCGCGCAGCCGCGCGGACCGGCTGTTCCGCGAGGCGATCTTCACGCTGTTCCCGTACCGCCGGCGGCTCCGGGCCGCGTCGCTCGGAGGCGCGCTCTACCAGAAGCTGCGGCCCCGCTCGATGGACCGGCTGCTGGCGAAGCTCCCCCGCCGGTTCGAGCGCCTCGTCGCGATGGAGTCGCTCCTCCCGCCGGTCAGCGTCCGCGACGCGTTCGCCCGCACGCCCGCCGTCACCCCCGCCGTCGGGACCCGGCGGGGGCGGGTCGGGATGCTGGTCGGCTGCGTGCAGGACGTGTTCTTCCACCAGGTCAACCTGGCCACCACCCGGGTCCTCGCCGCCGAGGGCTACGAGGTCGTCGCGCCGCGCGAGCAGGGCTGCTGCGGGGCGCTCGGCCTGCACGCGGGCCGCGAGGAGGAGTCGGTCGCGCGGGCGAAGGCCCTGATCGCGGTGTTCGAGCGGGCCGAGGTCGACGTGATCGCGGTCAACGTCGCCGGCTGCGGCTCGTCGATGAAGGAGTACGGCGAGCTGCTCGCGGACGACCCGGAGTGGAAGGGGCGCGCCGAGGCCTTCTCGGCCAAGGTGCGCGACGTCTCCGAGGTGCTCGCGGACGCCCTCGCCGACTCGCGCGCCCCGCGCCACCGGGTCGACGCGTCCGTCGTCTACCACGACGCCTGCCACCTCGGGCACGCCCAGAAGATCCGGGCGCAGCCGCGGGACGTGCTGCGCTCGATCCCGGGCGTGGAACTCGCCGAGCTCCCGGAGGCCGAGATCTGCTGCGGGTCGGCCGGGATCTACAACATGCTCCAGCCCGAGGCCGCCGGCGACCTGGGGCGGCGCAAGGCCGACAACATCCGCGGGACGGGCGCCGACCTGCTGGTCACCGCCAACCCCGGCTGCCTGCTGCAGATCCGCAAGTACCTCGAGGGCGACCTGCCGATGCTGCACCCGGTGCAGCTGCTGGACGCCTCGATCCGGGGGGTGCGCCCGCCGGGGCTGTAGGCCGCCTCAGCGCCAGTGCCGCCAGCCGGGGTCGCCGGCGCCGCCCCACCGGTCGGCGTCGACGCTCACCCCGGTGCCGAGCAGGCAGGTGCCGAACACGGTCCAGCCCTCCGGGACGACCGACTCGTCCGGGAAGGTCGCCACGAGGGAGTGGTCCTCCCCGCCGGTGAGTGCCCAGCGCAGCGCGTCCCCGCCGAGCGCGGAGGCGACGTCGCGCAGCTTGTCGGCCACCGGCACGAGCGCCGAGCGGACGTCGATGCGGACGCGGGACGCCGCGGCGACGTGTCCGAGGTCGGCGAGCAGGCCGTCGGAGGTGTCGATCATCGCGGTGGCCCCGGCCCGGGCGGCGACGGGTCCCTCGCCGATCGGCGGGCGGGGGGTGCGGTGGGCCGCGACCATCGCGACCGGGGACCGGAAGCCCCGGCGGAGCACCTCCATGCCGGCCGCGGACCAGCCGAGCACCCCCCGGACCGCCACCACGTCGCCGACCCGCGCGCCCGACCGCCGCACCGGGGCCCGGCCCTCGAGGTCGCCCAGGGCGGTGATGGTCACCACGATCTGGTCGGCGGAGACCGTGTCGCCGCCCACGACGCCCACGCCGGCCTCGGACGCCGCGTCCCAGATGCCGGCCGCGAGCCCGTCGACGACCTCGGTCGGGGTGGTCGCGGGGCACGCCAGCGAGAGCAGCAGGCCGGTGGGGACCGCGCCCATGGCGGCCACGTCCGCGAGGTTCGCCGCGACCGCCTTGCGCCCGACCTGCTCGGGCGCCGACCAGTCGAGGCGGAAGTGCACGCCCTGGACCAGGGTGTCCACGGTGGCCACCACCCGACCGTCCGGGGCCGCCACCACGGCCGCGTCGTCGCCCGGGCCGAGCAGCGTCCCCTCCGGCTGCGGACGACCGGCCGTGATGCGGTCGATGACCCCGAACTCACCGAGGTCGGCGACCCGCCCGTCCGCGACGTCAGCTCCGTCTCCCGACCGCTTCACCCGTCTGCTCCCTGCGGTACGTTCCCAGCCGTCGTGTCACCCGTGTGCCCCCACTCGCCTCCCGAGCGGGCACGCCCGCTCCCCGAGGAGGCCCGTTCGTGGTCCAGGCCTACATCCTGATCCAGACCGAGGTGGGCCGCGCCGCCGCGGTCGCGTCGGAGGTGGCCGGGATCGACGGCGTCACGCGCGCGGAGGACGTGACGGGGCCGTACGACGTGATCGTGCACGTGGACCGCAACGACGACGCCGACCTCACGGACGCGGTCACCGCGGTGCAGAAGGTCCCCGGCATCACCCGTACGTTGACCTGCCCGGTCGTCGGCGCCCCCGCCTGACCCGCCGGTGGCCCGCACCCGAGCACCGGAGCTCGACCGCCGCCTCCCCCGCATCCTGCTGGGTGTCGCCCTCGCGCTGCCGGTGCTGCTCGTCGTCGGCGTCCTCGTCGCCTCGCAGGTCCTCGGGCGGCAGACCGACCCCGACCCGGACACCGGTCCCCTGGCGCTCGCGGCCGTGCCCGTGCCCGCGGCCGCGTCGGCCGACTGCGCCCGGCTGCTCTCCGGCCTGCCGCAGGAGATCAACACCGGCGACGGGCTGCTGCCCCGGCGGGTGCTCGCGAGCCCGGTCCCGGCGGGCACCGTCGCCTGGGGCGGGGAGCGGTCGGCATCCGGGCGGGCCGAGGACCAGGCCGTCGTGCTGCGCTGCGGGCTGGCCGCGCCGGTCGAGCTCGGCCCGACCACGCCGCTGCTCGACGTCGACGGCGTCGACTGGCTGCGCATCCCGGGCGCCGGCGCGACGACCTGGGTGACCGCCGACCGCGCGGTCTTCGTCGGGCTCACCCTCCCGGACGGGATCGGCAGCGGCGCGATCCAGGACGTGTCCCGGGGCGTGAAGATCACGCTGGTCAGCCGCGACACGACCCCGGCCCCGACGCCGACCCGCTGAGCCGGGCCGATCAGCGGACCCCGGTGCCGCCGGCGAGCGCGGTCTCGACGAGCGTGGTCAGCAGGGCGGGGTAGTCGACCCCCGTCGTCGCCCACATCCGCGGGTACAGCGACGTCGCGGTGAACCCGGGCATCGTGTTCAGCTCGTTGACCAGCACCCGGCCGTCCTCGGTGACGAAGAAGTCCACCCGCGCGAGGCCGGCGCAGTCCATCGTCCGGAAGACCCGGACCGCCGCGTCGCGGACCGCCTCGGCGAGCGCGTCGTCCAGCTTGGCCGGGACGTCGAGCTCGCAGGTGTCGTCGAGGTACTTGGTGTCGAAGTCGTACCAGCCGGCGTCGCCGGTCAGCCGGATCTCGGCCGGCACGCTCGCCTCGACGCGGCCGTCCGGGAACTGCAGCACCCCGCACTCGACCTCGCGGCCGGCGATCCCGGCCTCGACGAGGACCTTGGGGTCGCTCTCGCGGGCGAACGCGACGGCGGCGGGCACGTCCTCCCAGGCCGTGACCCGGGAGATCCCCACGGACGACCCGGCCCGCGACGGCTTGACGAACACCGGCAGGCCCAGGCGCTCGCGGTCGGCCGGGTCCAGGTCCGCGGCCGTGCGGTCGAGGGCGACCGCGTCGCCCGTCGCCAGCCCGGCGTCGCGCAGGATCCGCTTCGTGACGACCTTGTCCATGGACGCCGCGCTCGCGCACACCCCGGCGCCCACGTAGGGGATCCCGGCGGTCTCCAGGAGCCCCTGGATCTCGCCGTCCTCGCCGGCCGGGCCGTGCAGCACCGGGAAGACCACGTCGACCGTCGCCACCGTCTCGCCGCGGCGGCCGTCGGCGAGGCTGATCAGCTCGCGGCGGGTCGGGTCGGGCAGCAGCGCGACCGGGTCGCCCGCAGCCGCCGTCACACGGGGCAGCTCGCGGCCGTGCAGGCGCCACGGCGTGGTGTCGTCACCGACGGCGAGCCACTGGCCGTCCTCGGTGATCCCGACCGCCACGACGTCGAAGCGCTCGCGGTCGAGGTTGTCCAGCACGCTCCCCGCGGAGACGCAGGAGACGGAGTGCTCCCCGGACCGGCCGCCGAACAGGACCAGCAAGGTCGGTCGGGATCCCATGGCGGCGGAGCCTACGCGGGCGTGACGGGCGCCTCGCCGAGGACGCCCCGGAGCCGGTCGAGGGCGACCTGGAGCCCGGCCCGCGTCGGGGCGGCCCACCCGACGAGGACGCCGTGGCGGGCGGCGGAGGACGGATCGAGGTGGTGGGCGGCCAGCCCGTCCACCCGCACCCCGACCTCGGCCGCCGCGTGTACCGCCGCCCGCTCGGCCGACGCGGACGGCAGCGGCACCACCAGGTGCGCTCCCGCACGGTCGCCGAGCACGTCGTGGTCGGCCGCCCGCACCGCGTCCACCACGAGCGTGCGGCGGACCGCGAGCTCGCGGCGCAGCCGCGTGAGGTGCCGGCCCCACCCGCCGTCGTGGACCCATTCCGCGAGGACCTGCTGTCCGGCCGGGGCGGGTCGCGTGCCCGTGGCGGCGCGCCGGTCGAGCAGGTCCGCGGCGAGCGCGGGCGGGGCGACGAGCCACCCGACGCCGAGCGTCGGCGTCGCGATCTTCCCCGCGGTGCCCAGGTGCACCACGACGTCCGGCGCCAGCGCGGCGAGCAACGGCAGCGGGGCGACGTCGTAGCGCAGCTCGCCGTCGTAGTCGTCCTCGACCACCAGGAACCCCTCGGCCCGGGCGCGCTCGACGAGCGCCGCCCGCCGCGCCGCCAGCAGCCGGCCGCCGAGCGGGTACTGGTGCGCCGGGGTCACGTAGACCAGGTCCAGGCCGGTCGGGAGGCTCCCGACGACGAGTCCGTCCGCGTCCACCGCGAGGCCGGTCACCTCGGCGCCCGCCGCGCGCAGCACGCCGGCGGCGCGCCGGTAGCCCGGGTCCTCGATGCCGGCGCGGACGGGACGCCCGAGCCGCCGCGCGAGGACGGCGACGACCTCGGCGAACCCGCTCGTCGTGCCGGCCGTGGCGAGGACGTCGGCGCCGACGAGCCCGCGGTGGCGCAGCAGGTGCTCGGCGACCGCCTCCCGGAACCTCGACACCCCGGCGTACTCGGGACGCCCCGCCGGGACCAGGTCGCCGGCCCGGCGCCACGCCCGCCGCCAGGACGCCGCGTCGAGGACCTCCAGGCACGGGGCGCCGGGGCGCAGGTCGGTCGACGATGTGGCGTCCCTGTCGTCCGGTGCCAGCAGTGACGCACTGCCGGCACCGGGAGGTGCACTCGGCGCCGCGAGCACGAACGTCCCCGACCCGTGGCGGGCACCGAGCCAGCCCTCGGCGACGAGCTGGTCGTACGCCGCCGCGGCGACGGTCCGGCTCACGCCCAGCTCGCGGGCGAGCGTCCGCGTCGCGGGGACCCGGTCGCCCGCCCGCAACCGGCCGTCCAGGGCGGCCGACCGCATCCCGGCCGCGACCTGGGCCGCCAGCGGCGTGGGCGACTCCCGGTCGATCGCGACGAACACGAGTGGCCTCTCACAACGGCTCGGAAGTGGCTCTCGCAGGATGCCACTCCCGTCGTCATGCTTTCCGCATGCTCTCCCCGACCCCGCGGACCCAGCTGCGTCGCAAGCGCGACCGGCAGCAGACCGACCCCACGAGCCTGCACGCGATCCTGGACGAGGCGCTGGTGTGCCACCTGGGGCTGGTCGACGCGGACGGGGCGCCGCTCGTCCTCCCGACCATGCACGCGCGGGTCGGCGACGTCGTCTACGTCCACGGCTCCAGCGGCGCGGCGAGCCTGGCCGCCGACCGGGAGGTGTGTCTCACGGTCACCCTGCTCGACGGCCTCGTCCTCGCCCGCTCGGTGTTCAGCCACTCGGCCAACTACCGCAGCGCGGTGATCCGCGGGCGGGTCAGGCGCGTCACGGACCCGGACGAGCAGCTCAGCGCGCTGGAGGCGGTCGTCGAGCACCTCACCCCGGGCCAGTGGGACCACGCGCGGCGACCCGACCGGAAGGAGACCGCCGCGACCGCCGTGCTCGCGCTGGACCTGCACGAGGCGAGCGTGAAGGTGCGACAGGGCCCGCCGGGCGACCCCGAACTCGTGGCCGAGGGGGACCGGCGCTGGGCCGGCGTCGTGCCGGTGACGACGGTGCTCGGCGCGCCGGAGACCTGCCCCGCGCTCCCGGCCGACGTCGCGGTGCCGGAGCACGTGCGGGCGTGGAGCGCGTGACGAGCCTCGCTAGCGCGAGACCCGGCTCCGCATCTGCACCGTCGTGCCGTCCGTCCCGCACAGCACGGTGGCGCGGGTGAGGGTGTGCATCAGCGGCAGGCCCCGCCCACGCCAACCGCGCCCGGTGGAGCGGCGCCAGGACCCGTCGTCGGAGACCGTGACCACGAGCTCGCGGCCGCCGGCGAGGGGCGGCGACACCGCGGCCCACAGCCGCATCTGGCCCCGACCGCCCGTCGCGGTGTAGGCGTGGTCGACGACGTTCGCGAGGGCCTCGTACACCGCGAGCGCGAGGTCGTCGGCCGTGTCCGGGTCCGCCCACACGCCGAGCCAGGCGCGGAAGTCGCGGCGCAACGCCGAGGCGTCCGTCCGGCCGGCGGGCGCGCTGCGCTCCAGGAACACCGCCGGGCGGTCGGCGGTCACGCGGGGCGGCGGCCCCATGCGCTGCAGCACGTCCACGGGCTCCGGAGTTCCCGGCCGGGTCGGTGTGAAACCCGTGTCGCCGTCACTCCGGCTTGCGCTCCCGGTTGATCAGCTCGTCGCCGACCTCGCGCGCCGAGACCGACCCGGCGCACACCCGGCGGACCGCGTCCACGATCGGGGTGTCCACGCCGTGGCGGCGGGCCAGCTCCGCGATCGCCTCGCACGACTTCACGCCCTCGGCGACCTGCCCGTGGTTGGCCCGTTCGGCCTCGGCCACCGACAGGCCGTGGCCCAGCGACTCGCCGAAGCGCCGGTTGCGCGAGAGCGGCGAGGAGCAGGTCGCCACCAGGTCGCCCATCCCCGCCAGGCCGGCGAGCGTGATCGCCTGCCCGCCGAGGGCCACCGTCAGGCGGGAGATCTCCGCGAGCCCGCGGGTGATCAGCGACGCGGTCGTGTTGTCGCCGTAGCCCTGCCCGGCGGCCACCCCGCAGGCCAGGGCGATGACGTTCTTGCACGCCCCGCCGAGCTCGCAGCCGATCACGTCGACGTTGGTGTAGGGCTTGAAGTAGCGGGTGGAGCACTCGTGCTGGACCGCGACCGCGCGGTCGTGGTCGGTGCACGCCACGACCGTGGCGGTCGGTTGCTCGGCGGCGATCTCGCCGGCCAGGTTCGGCCCGGAGAGGACCGCGATCCGCTCCGGGTCCACCCGGCCGGCGTCGGCGATCACCTCGCTCATCCGCTTCAGGGTGCCCATCTCGACGCCCTTGGCGAGGCTCACGACGGTCGCGCCGCGCGGGAGCGACCCGGCCCAGTCCTCGAGGTGGCCGCGCAGCTTCTGCGCCGGGATCGCGAGGACGACCGTGGTGACCCCGTCGAGCGCCGCCTGCGCGTCGTGGGTGGCGCGCAGGGCCGCGGGCAGCTTGACGTCGGGCAGGTACTCCGGGTTGACGTGGTCGGTGACGATCGCGTCCGCCACCTCCTCGCGGCGCGCCCAGAGGACGACGTCGGTGCCCGCGTCCGCCAGCACCTTCGCGAAGGTCGTGCCCCACGATCCCGCGCCGAGCACCGCGTAGCGGCTCACCCCGCCTCCTCCGACGGCCGGGCCTCACCCCGGACGTCGGACAGCAACGCGGTGACCGCGTCCATCAGCCGGTCCGTGGTCTCCTTCATCAGCCGGGCGCCGGGTGCGCGGTCACCCGCCCGCGCCCGCAGGTCGTCCAGCTCCACCGGCGAGCCCGCCCGCACCGTGATCGACCGCCCCAGCGGCGAGGGCCGGAACCGCTTGCCGTAGTGGTCGTAGACCTGCAGGGTCCCCCAGTGCACGACCGGGATCACCGGGACGCCGTGCGTCAGCGCCAGCCGCGCCGCACCGGAGCGGGCCGCCATGGGCCAGCCGTCCGGGTCGCGGGTGATCGTCCCCTCCGGGTAGATCACCACCACGCCGTCGTCGTCGAACGCGGCCTCCGCCGCGGCCAGGCTCGACCCGGCGTCGCGCGAGCCGCGGGCGACCGGGATCTGGCGGCTGCCGGCCATGATCCGGCCGAACACCGGCACCCGCCACAGCGAGTCCTTGGCCAGGAACCGCGGGGTGCGCCGCGCCCGGTGCACGAACACCGCGGTGTAGACGGGGTCGAGGTAGGAGACGTGGTTGCACACCAGGAGCGCGGGGCCGGTCGCGGGGACGTTCTCCAGCCCCACCATCCGGCGCCGCGCCAGGAACCACGTCATCGGGTAGAACGCCACCGCCGCGAGGAACACCGCGAGCCCGCCCGGCTCCCGCCGCCGACGCGCCACCTCACGCGGCAGGGGCACCCGCCGCGTCCCGGCTCCGTCCGCGATCGCCACCCGGGCCTCCCTGTCCGCCGTGCCGCACTAGCGGACGCGATCATCCCGCCGGAGATGATCGTCGTCCAGACGATGCGTGGAGCACCGGCCGCCCCAGGGCGCAGGATGGGGGTCATGGCTGATCGCGACGACGGGACCGACCTCGTCGTCCCCGTCAAGGAGCTGCGGCGCGCGAAGACCCGGCTCGCCGCCGCGAGCGCCCGCGCCGCGGACACCGAGCGCGGCCGCCGGGCCGCCCACGCGGACCTGGCCCTCGCCCTGGCCGCCGACACGCTGGCCGCCGTCCTCGCGTCCTCGGTCCGCCGCCTCGTCGTCGTCACCTCCGAGCCGCGCTGGCACGACGACGTCCCGCCCGTCGTCGCCGATCCGCGGCTGGAGCTGGTGGCCGACCCCGGACGCGGGCTGAACGCGGCCGTCCGTGCGGGCGTCGGGCACCTGGACGGCCCGGCGCCGGTGGGCGTGCTGCTCGCGGACCTGCCCGCGCTGCGGCCCGCCGAGCTCGACGAGGCCCTCGCCGCCGGCCGGGCGGCCCTGGAGCGCGCGCCCGCGGCCTTCGTCGCCGACCACACCGGGGAGGGCACGTCGCTGCTGGTCCTGACGCCGGGTTTCGCGCCCCGGTTCGGCCGCGGGTCGGCCGCCGCGCACGCCGCCGCCGGCGCCGAGCCCCTCCGCGGGGCGTGGCCCGGGCTGCGCCACGACGTGGACGTCCCCGCCGACCTCGACGAGGTGCGGGCCCTCGGCGTCGGGTCGGCCACCCGCGCCTGGCCGGGGGTGCCGGGGCTGCCGGCGCTGGCCGGCGGGTGTCGCTGACCGCACGCCGGCACACTCGCCGTCGGCCCGCCCCGCCGTCAGAATGGGCCGGGTGAGCGAATCGTCGGACACCACGCGCGAGGAGGACGGCCCGATCTCGGAGCCGGGCCCTCCCCCACCCGCGCCCGCGCTGCCCGCACGGCCCGGTGACGGCCGGGTGCGCATGCCCCAGGCCCCCGCCGCGGCGACGCCCGCGACCGACGACGACCCCGCGGATCTGCCCGACGACCGCTACGACAACCGCGAGCTGAGCTGGCTGGAGTTCAACGCCCGGGTGCTGGCGCTGGCCGAGGACACCAGCCAGCCACTGCTCGAACGGGCGAAGTTCCTGGCGATCTTCGCCTCGAACCTCGACGAGTTCTACATGGTGCGGGTGGCCGGCCTGAAGCGCCGCGAGGAGACCGGGCTCGCGGTGCGCAGCGCGGACGGGCTGACCCCGCGCGAGCAGCTGGCCCGCATCGCCGCCCGCAACCAGGAGCTCGCGGAGAAGCACGCCAAGATCTGGCAGACCGACGTGGGCCCGGCGCTCGAGGGCGCCGGCGTCCACGTGATCGGGTGGGACCGGGTCAGCCCGGAGGCCCGCGAGCGGCTCTCGGCGTGGTTCGACGCGCAGGTGTTCCCGGTGCTCACGCCGCTGGCCGTCGACCCGGCGCACCCGTTCCCGTACATCTCCAACCAGTCGTTGAACCTCGCGGTCGCGGTCCGCGACCCGCACACCGGCACCGAGCACTTCGCGCGGGTCAAGGTGCCGAACAACGTGCCCCGCCTGGTCCGCGTCGGCCCCGAGCCCGGCGAGGGCGACGACGACGCCTCGGACACGCGGATGGACCAGCGGTGCTGGTTCCTGCCCATCGAGGACCTGATCGCCGAGCACCTCGACCACCTCTTCGAGGGCATGCAGGTCGCCGAGCACCACGTCTTCCGGGTCACCCGCAACGCCGACCTGGACGTCGAGGAGGACCGCGACGAGGACCTGCTCCAGGCCCTGGAGCGGGAGCTGGCGCGCCGCCGGTTCGGCCCGCCGGTGCGCCTGGAGATCACCGGCACGATGAGCGAGCACATGCTCGAACTGCTGCTGCGCGAGCTCGACGTGGACCCGCACGACGTCGTGCAGGTGCCCGGCCTGCTGGACCTGTCGTGCCTGATGGAGCTCCTGGGGCTCGCCCGCCCCGAGCTCAAGGACCCGGTGTTCGTCCCCGCGACGCACCCGGCGTTCTCCGAGGGCGAGACCCCCAAGAGCGTCTTCGCGACCCTGCGCGAGGGCGACGTGATGGTGCACCACCCCTACGACTCGTTCTCGACGAGCGTGCACCGCTTCATCGAGCAGGCCGCGAACGACCCGAAGGTCCTCGCGATCAAGCAGACGCTCTACCGCACCTCGGGCGACTCCCCGATCGTCGAGGCGCTGATCGAGGCGGCCGAGGCGGGCAAGCAGGTCGTGGCCGTCGTCGAGATCAAGGCCCGGTTCGACGAGCGCGCCAACATCAACTGGGCGCGCGCGCTGGAGCGGGCCGGGGTGCACGTGGTGTACGGGCTGGTCGGCCTCAAGACCCACTGCAAGGCCGCGCTCGTGGTCCGCCAGGAGGGCTCCACGATCAAGCGGTACTGCCACCTGGGGACCGGCAACTACAACCCGAAGACCGCGCGGCTCTACGAGGACATCGGGGTGTTCACCGCCGACGAGACGATCGGCGCGGACCTCACGGACCTGTTCAACGTGCTGACCGGCTACGCGCGGCGGCGCAAGTACCGCAAGCTGCTGGTGGCGCCGTACGGGGTGCGTCGCGGCCTGATCGAGCGGATCGACCACGAGCGCAAGCGCGCCCAGAAGGGCAAGAGCGCCGGGATCCGGATCAAGGTCAACGGGCTCGTCGACGAGCAGGTCATCGACGCCCTCTACCGCGCCTCGCTGGCGGGCGTGCCGGTCGACCTCGTCGTGCGCGGCATCTGCGCGCTGCGGGCCGGGGTGCCGGGGCTGTCGGAGAACATCCGGGTGCGTTCGATCCTCGGCCGCTTCCTGGAGCACTCGCGGATCTTCCACTTCGTGGGGGCGGGCGAGTACTACATCGGCAGTGCCGACATCATGCACCGCAACCTCGACCGCCGGGTCGAGGTGCTGGCGCCGGTCACCGACCCGCGGCTGGTCGCCCAGCTCGACGACATCCTCGACTCGGCCACGGCGCCGTCCACGCGGTGCTGGAGCCTCGAGGAGGACGGCTCCTGGACGCCCTGGCCGGTGGCGGCCGGGGAGGGCACCGAGGGGATGCAGGTGTGCGACCACCAGAGCCAGCTGCTGCTGCGCCGGGAGGCCAAGGCGTGACCTCGTCGGTCACCGACGACGAGGCGGTGCCGGTCTCGGTGCACGCCGCGGGGGCGGTGCTGTGGCGTCCGGGCGGCCGGTCCGTCGAGGTCGCGGTGGTGCACCGCCCGCACCACGGCGACTGGAGCCTGCCCAAGGGCAAGGTCGACGACGGGGAGTCGCGGGCGCGCACCGCGGTGCGCGAGATCGCGGAGGAGACCGGGTTCGCCGCCGTGCTGGGGCGGCACCTCACCACGGTGCGCTATCCCGTGGGAGCGGACCGCAAGGTCGTCGACTACTGGGAGGCCCGGGCGGGTTCGGGGTCGTTCACCCCCAACGGCGAGACCGACGAGCTGCGCTGGCTCGCCCCCGACGCGGCCGCGCCGCTACTGACCTACGACTCCGACCGCGAGGTCCTGGGCCGCTTCACCGAGGCGCCGTTCCCGCTGACGACGCTGCTGCTGGTGCGCCACGCGAAGGCGGGCTCGCGGGGCAGCCACGCCGACGACGACCAGCGGCCCCTGGTCGACGAGGGCCGGGAGCAGGCCCGCCGCGTCGGGGACCTGCTCGCCGCCCACGGGGTGACCCGCCTGCACGCGGTCGGGCGAACGCGCTGCGTGCAGACCCTCGAGCCCGCCTCGCACCGGCTCGGCGTCGGGATCGTCACCGACGACGCCTTCGCCGACGAGGCCGTCGCGGCCGACCCGCACCGCGCGCGGGAGCACCTGCTCGACCTCGCCGACCGCGAGGGGGTCACCGCCGTCTGTGCCCAGGGCTACGGCATCCCGGCGCTGGTCCGCGACCTCGCCGCCGACCCCGATTCCGACGCCGGGCCCCGCCCGGACGTGCGCAGCAACCGCCGTCTGGCCGACCCGCCGTCGCGCAAGGGCAGCGTGTGGGTGCTGTCGTTCCACGGCGAGCGCCTGGTGGCCGCGGACTACGTCCGCGACGCGTCCGTCTGAGCGGGTGAATCCGGCCGGATCACTCGTCCGGCCCCGTCGTCAGGTCACGAATCCGTCTCGGTTAGCGTGAGCTACGGCCGTCACCGGATCGGCCCCGCCCTGCGCTCCCCCGTCGACAGGCCCGATCCGGTTCGCTGACCGTGGAGAGTGGGCTTGCGCGCGAAGACACGTCGGTACCGGCAGATCGCCCTCGTGGTCGTGGCTGCTGCCGTGCTGCTCGGCGTCAACGTGCCCCCGGCGTTCTCCTACGTCCAGGAGTGGCAGCACGAACGGCTGATCAACAGCCCCGAGTACAAGGCGCAGTACGGGCACTGGGACACCATCGAGGTCCCGCCCGACAACCGCGTCAACGCGATCCACGCGGTGCTGCTCAACAGCGGCAAGGTCCTCCTCATCGCCGGCTCCGGCAACAAGGAGGACATGTTCGCCACGCGGGCCCTCAAGAGCCTGCTCTACGACCCGACGACGGGTCAGTCGCGGATGATCCCGGTGCCCGACGACATGTTCTGCGGCGGCCAGACCGTGCTGCCCGACGGCCGGGTCCTGTTCGCGGGCGGCACTCAGCGCTACGAGAAGCTCGACGGCGCGGTGACGAACGCCGCGGGCGCGATGCGCGTCAAGAACGAGAACCCGAACGCGCCGCGCCTGATCCCCGCCGGCACCGAGTTCGTCTCCCCCACCGGGCAGAAGTACAAGTCCGAGTACGACGTCAACCTGCCGCCGGCCGCGAAGACCGGCGTCGGCCGGCGGACCCAGGTGACCGCCTCCGAGGAGAAGGTCTTCGTCGAGTCCGAGACCGCGGGTCCGCAGGCGGTCAACGGCAACCGCGACAAGTACACCGTCACCGGCCTCTCGGCCGCGGACTCGAAGAACATCTACGGCATCGGCGAGCCGATGACGCTGGACAAGCAGGACTACCAGGGCACGAACAAGGCGTACACGTTCGACCCGCGCACCGAGGTCTGGACCGAGCTGCCGGACATGAACCAGCCCCGCTGGTACCCGACGCTCACCCCGCTCTCCGACGGCAACGTGCTCACCGTCGCCGGCCTGGACGGCGTCGGGCAGGTGCTCAACGGGCTCTCCGAGGAGTTCAACCCGCGCACCAACACCTGGATCGACCGCCGCGAGGTCCTCAAGCAGTACTTCCCCACCTACCCGGCGCTGTTCGAGACCGAGATCCCGCGGCGGATGGTCTACACCGGCTCGAACGCCGGCTACGGGCCCGCGCAGGAGGGCCGCGTGCCGGGCTTCTGGGACATCGACACCGGGGCGTTCACCCCGATCCCGGGGCTGCGCGAACCGGACCTGATGGAGACCTCCGGCTCGGCGTTCATCGGGCCGGTGCAGGACCAGCGGCTCGTCGTCGTCGGCGGCGGCGGGGTCGGCGAGAGCCCGGTGTCCTCGGCGCGCATCGACTTCCTGGACCTGAAGAACCCGAACCCGAGCTTCACCCCGGGCCCGAACCTCGCCCAGCCGACCCGGTACCCGAACCTGGTCAACCTGCCCGACGACACCACGTTGATCACGAACGGCTCGCTGGACTACCGGGGCAAGGGCGCCACCAACAACCACCTCGCCTACACCCTCGACCCGGCCACGAACGAGCTCCGGCCGATGGCCGACCCGCGGATCGGGCGCGACTACCACACCGAGGCGCTCCTGCTCCCCGACGGCCGGGTGCTCGTGGCCGGCTCGGACCCGCTGTTCGACGACGAGAAGAACACGATCCCGGGCACGTTCGAGCAGCGCATCGAGATCTTCACGCCGCCCTACCTGCAGTCCGGCACGCCGCGCCCGACGATCTCCTCGGCGCCCGGGACGATGACCCGCGGCTCCACGGTGACGATCCCGACGCCGGACGTCGGGCGCATCCAGAAGGCGCGCCTGATGCGCACGGCCTCGGCGACGCACGTGACCACGAGCGACATGCGCGAGGTCGCGCTGGACATGCAGAAGACCCCGGACGGCGTCACCGTGACGGTGCCGCCGCAGGCGACCATCGTGCCGCCCGGGCCCTACATGCTGTTCCTGGTGGACGACCAGGGCGTGCCGAGCGAGGCGAAGATCGTCGATGTGCCGTAGGCATGTAACACTTTCGGGGGCCATGGCACCCGAAAGTGCTCACACGGCTAGGCCACCGTCGGCTTGTACGACGGCCGCGCGCTCTCGTAGGCGTCGATGTCGGCCTCGTGGCGCAGGGTGAGGCCGATGTCGTCGAGGCCCTCGAGCAGGCGCCAGCGGGTGTAGTCGTCGACGGAGAACGGGACGACGAGGTCCTCGGCCGCCACCGTCTTCGCGTGCAGGTCGACCGTGAGCTCCAGGCCCGGCCGGGACTCGATCTTCTTCCACAGCAGCTCGACGTCGGACTGCTCGACGGTGGCCGCGAGCAGGCCGGCCTTCGACGAGTTGCCCTTGAAGATCTCCCCGAACCGGGACGAGATGACGACGCGGAAGCCGTAGTCCATCAGGGCCCACACCGCGTGCTCGCGGGACGACCCGGTGCCGAAGTCCGAGCCCGCGACCAGCACGGAGCCGCGGTCGTACGGCTCCTGGTTGAGCACGAAGGTCGGGTCGGACCGCCAGGAGGCGAACAGCCCGTCCTCGAAGCCCGTGCGGGTGACGCGCTTGAGGTAGACCGCCGGGATGATCTGGTCGGTGTCGACGTTCGACACCCGCAGCGGGGTGCCGATGCCGGTGTGGGTCGAGAACTTCTCCATCGCGATCTCCCTCAGGCCGTCGTCAGGACGGTGGGCGTCAGGTCCTCGGGGGAACTCAGCGTCCCCCGCACGGCGGTGGCGGCGGCCACCAGCGGCGACACCAGGTGGGTGCGGCCGCCCTTGCCCTGCCGGCCCTCGAAGTTGCGGTTCGACGTCGAGGCGCAGCGCTGACCCGGCGAGAGCTGGTCGGGGTTCATGCCGAGACACATCGAGCACCCGGCGTTGCGCCATTCGGCGCCCGCCTCGGTGAACACCACGTCCAGGCCCTCCTCCTCGGCCTGCGCCTTCACCGCCATCGATCCCGGCACGACGAGCATCTGCACCGAGTCGGCGATCCTGTTGCCGCGCAGGACGTCGGCCGCGGCCCGGAAGTCCTCGATGCGGGCGTTGGTGCACGACCCCAGGAACACGACGTCGACCGCGATGTCGCGCAGCTTCGTACCCGGCGTCAGGTCCATGTACTGCAGCGCCTTGCGGGTGGCGGCCGCGTCGTCGTCGTCCATGGTCGCCGGGTCCGGGACCGACTCGCCGAGCGGCAGCCCCTGCCCGGGGTTGGTGCCCCAGGTGACGAACGGGGTCAGCGCGTCCGCGTCGATGTGGACGACCGCGTCGAACTCGGCGTCGTCGTCGGTGCGCAGCTCGCGCCACGCCTGGACCGCCGCGTCCCACTCGGCGCCCTGCGGGGCGTGCGGGCGGCCCTCCAGGTAGGCGAACGTCGTCTCGTCCGGCGCGATCATCCCGGCGCGGCCGCCCGCCTCGATGGACATGTTGCACATCGTCATGCGCGCTTCCATCGACATGTTCCGGACGGCCTCGCCCCGGTACTCGAGCACGTAGCCCGCGCCGCCGCCCGTCCCGATCTGCGAGATGACCTTGAGGATGACGTCCTTGCTGGTCACGCCCGGACGCAGCTCGCCGGAGATCTCGATCGCCATCGTCCGGAACGGCCGCAGCGGCAGCGTCTGGGTGGCCATCACGTGCTCGACCTCGGACGTGCCGATGCCGAACGCGAGCGCACCGAACGCGCCGTGGGTGGACGTGTGCGAGTCGCCGCAGACCACCGTCGTCCCGGGCTGGGTGAGGCCGAGCTCGGGGCCGATCATATGCACGATGCCCTGGTTCGCGTCGCCCATCGGGAAGAGCCGGACACCGAACTCCTCGACGTTCCGCCGCAGCGTCGCCACCTGCGTGGCCGACACCTCGTCGGCGATCGGGGCGAGGATGTCGAGCGTCGGGACGTTGTGGTCCTCGGTGGCGATCGTGAGGTCCGGGCGGCGGAGCGTGCGGCCGTGCAACCGGAGCCCGTCGAACGCCTGCGGGCTGGTCACCTCGTGGACGAGGTGCAGGTCGATGTAGAGCAGGTCGGGCTCCTGACCCTCCCCGTGCCTCACGACGTGCTGGTCCCAGACCTTCTCGGCGAGTGTGCGTCCCATCGATCCCTGCCCGCGGTGGTGGTGTCGTCCCACATCGTGGGACTAAGATGTCGCTCTGTGGGACAGAGTAGCGGAATCGGCGTGCTCGACAAGGCGGTGGGTGTGCTGCGGGCCGCGGCGGTCGCCCCGTGCGGGCTGGGCGAGCTGGTCGAGCGCACCGGCCTGCCCCGGGCCACCGCGCACCGCCTCGCCGTCGGGCTGGAGACCCTCCGGCTGCTCGAGCGCGATCCGGACGGCCGGTGGCGTCCCGGCCCGGCGCTCGCGGAGATGGCCCACGGCCACCACGACCCGTTGCTCACCGCCGCCGAGGAGGTCCTCCCGACGCTGCGCGACCTGACCGGCGAGTCCGTCCAGCTCTACCGCCGCGAGGGCGACTCCCGGGTGTGCGTGGCCGCCGCCGAGCCGGCGTCCGGGCTGCGCGACACGGTGCCTGTGGGGGTACGGCTGCCCCTGAGCGCGGGGTCGGGGGCGAAGGTGCTGATCGCGTGGTCGCCGGAGGCCCCCGGAGCCTTCGACCCGGACCTGCTCGCCGAGGTCCGCCGGCGCGGCTGGGCGCAGAGCGTCGCCGAGCGCGAGGTCGGGGTGGCGAGCGTGTCCGCGCCGGTGCGGGGTCCCGACGGTTCCGTGGTCGCCGCGGTGTCGGTGTCCGGTCCCGTCGACCGCATCGGGCGCAAGCCGGGCTCCCGCTGGGCGAACGACCTGCTCGCCGCCGCTCGGGCGCTGGAGAAGGCGTTGCGCTGACCCCTACCGTGAGGTGGTGAGCGAGCAGATCACGTCGGTGGAGCAGCTCCGTGAGGTCGTCGGGGAGCCGGTGCGGCGCGCCGTCGTCAAGCAGCGGGACCGCCTGGACGAGACCGACCGGGCGTTCATCGCCCGCAGTCCGTTCCAGATGATCGCGACGTCGGACGCGGCCGGCCGCGTGGACGTCTCGCCGAAGGGCGACCCGGCCGGCTCGGTGCACGTCCTGGACGACCGCACGCTCGCGATCCCCGACCGGCCCGGCAACCGACGTGTCGACGGGTTCACGAACATCCTCGAGAACCCGCACGTCGGGCTGATCTTCCTGGTCCCGCGCCGGCACGACACGCTGCGCGTCAACGGCACCGCCCGGCTGGTGCTCGACCCGCCCTACGCCGGGGAGATGCGCCACCGCGGCCACGTGCCGCGGATCGTGCTGGAGGTCGCCGTCGAGGAGGTCTTCACGCACTGCGCGAAGGCGTTCCTGCGCTCGGATCTCTGGAAGCCCGAGGCCTGGCCGGACGACGACCTCCCGAGCATCGCCGAGATGGCGGCCCGCACCACGGACGACATGACCCTCCCCAAGATGGAGGCCTACTACTCCGAGGAGAACACCCGCTCGATCATGTACGGGACGACGCCACCCTGACCCGGCCCCGCCCGCCGGTCAGGAAGACGGCGAGCGCCCGGGCCTCCTCGCCGACGGCCGTGCGGTCGGCCCGGGTGAAGCGACGCAGCGGGATCACCGACAGCACCCCGTCGGCCACGGTCCACGTCGCCGCGACCCGCCCGTCGAGCAGCACGAACCTCGTCCCGGCCACGGAGAGCCCGCGGTGAGCGTCGTCGATGATCCGGCTGCGGTCGTCGTAGCCGAGCACGGCGTTGTCGAACGCCGGCAGGAAGCGCACCGGCGCCGGGGTGTCCGGGTCCGGCCGCGGCGCGTCGGGGAGGTCGAGCAGCTCGCGGCCACGCGCGTCGCGGAAGCTCACGAGCTCGTCGCGCACCGCGTCGACCTCGCCGGGCAGTCCGGCCAGCCCGCTCCAGGCGCGGATGTCCGCCGTCGCGGCGGGCCCGTGAGCCGCCAGATAGCGGCGGACGAGATCCCCCGTTCCCGACGGCGGGTGCGGCTCGGCCCCGAGCCAGCGTGCAAGCGGGGTGAAGAGGGCACCGCCGGTTCGGCCCCACAGGCCGCGGGGCGGCACCTGGACCACCGGCAGCTCCGTGAGGGCCGCGTCGCCGAGCGTCCGCGGGGACGGCCCGGGCCAGCGCTCGGCGAGGGCCTTCCCGACCTCGCCCGCCGTCCGGGGCTCGCCGTCGGCCAGGAGGTCCGCGACGGCGTCCGCGAGCTCGCCGAGGTCGACCTCCGCCAGCTCGCGCCGGTACACGCCGAGCATCCGCTGGGTGAGCATCGCCTGGTGGCGGCCCCGCCAGGCCAGCGCGTCCGTCGCCGTCACCAGGTGCACGGTGCGGCGCATCAGGTGCATGCGCACGACCCGCCGAGCGGTCAGCAGGGCGTCCAGCGTCGCCGGGTCGGCCTCGCGCAACCGTGACCACAGCCCGACGAACGGCTCCTGCGGCTCCTGGGCCTGCAGCCCGCCGAGGTGGGCGACGGCGTCGAGCACGCCGAGGTCGGCGCGCTCGAGGAGGTGCTGGCGCGCGAGCGTCGCCCGGTTCAGCGCCCGGGTGTCGAGGACGGTCACGTCGCCGAGCATCCCGCACGAGGCGGACGGGACGTGACCGCCTCGTCGAGCGGGCCCTCATCGGTCCCCCGACCCGTCGTCGGGATCGATGGGGGTCCGCTCGTCGGTCAGCCGCCCCAGGTGACCTGACGCAGGCCGTGACGGTCCGGCGGGCCGGGCTCGGCGGCACCGGACGGGTCGACCGGGGAGCCGTGGCTCGTCCCGCCCGTCTCCGGGTGCACGTCCTGACCGCCCGACGACGGTTCGGCGCCCTGCTCGAGCTGCTCGCGCCGCGCCCGCATGACCTCGAGGACCGGCAGGCGGTTCCCCATCGACTGCTCGTGGGCGATGAGCTGGTCGAGCTGGTCGAGGTCCAGGGCGCGGATGCGGTCGGCCACCGACCCCAGGGGCAGGTGGTCGAAGTCCGGGATCGGCAGGCTCACGGCGAACTCCTCTCGCGGGAGCCACCGGGGAACCCGCTCGACCCGTCGTCGGAAACGCACATGTGGGCGGAGCCCAGGTGAGCACTTCTCCGTGCTCTGGCACGGAGAAGTGCACACCTGGGCTCCGCTCACATGCCAGGATCGCCCCGTGACCGCCGCCGGGCCCGCCGTCGACGCCCTGACCGCCCGGTTCGTGGCCGCGCTGGGCCGACGCGGGGCGATGGCGGAAGTCATGGCGGTGGCGAGCCTCGGTGGGGCGCCGCAGCTGGTCGACACTGCGCCCGACCTCCCCGTGCTCACCCACCTCGACGACGCCCTCGCGCGGGTCGGCGAGGAGGTCGACGAGCAGCTCCGGGACGCGCTGACCGTCGTCACGCGGCGCGTCGCCTGGACCCGGACCGCCTCCTACGCCGACGACGAGGCCCTGTTCGCGGGCTACGCCCACGCCGCGCTGCGCACCGACGACGACGTGGTGCTCGGGCTCGTCGTCCTCGGCCCGGACGTGCACTACCGGGCCCACCACCACCCCGCCGAGGAGTACTACCTGCCGCTGGGGACGATCGGCTGGGACCACGGCGAGGGGTGGGTCGACGAGCCGGCGGGCGAGCTCGTGCACCACGCGCCGTGGCAACCGCACGCGATGCGCACCGGCGAGCGGCCGGTGCTGCTCGCCTACCTGTGGTTCGACGAGGTCGACACCCCGTCGGCGTTCGTGGAGCCCTGAACGACGAAGCGCCCCGGCCCGCAGGCCGAGGCGCTCTCGTGTGTAGCCCCGAGGGGATTCGAACCCCCGCTACCGCCTTGAGAGGGCGGCGTCCTAGGCCGCTAGACGACGGGGCCCTAGGAGGAACAGCGGCTGGAACTCTACTTGATCGCCCACTCGCTGCTCGCAGCTGGGGTACCAGGACTCGAACCTAGAACAACTGAACCAGAATCAGCCGTGTTGCCAATTACACCATACCCCATGGCTGTCACCCACCGTGACCATCGGTCCCGTTGGCGACGCCCGATACTGTACCGACCGCGTCGACGTGGTTCGAGCACCCCCCACCCGTCCCGGTGTCCGAGCAGGCCGTCATCGGCGGCTGGGTAGGCTGGAGCGGTTCGCACGCCCCCTCCGACGGCTAGGGAAAGCACCACCCGTGAGCGCCCCAGAACACCATTTCGCCCCGCTGTCCTCGAGTGTCGACCTGCCGGCCGTCGAGCAGGAGATTCTCGAGCGGTGGGACAAGCGTGACGTGTTCCGCCGGTCGCTGGAGCAGACCGCGCAGGGCGAGCCGTGGATCTTCTACGAGGGCCCGCCCACCGCGAACGGCACGCCCGGCACCCACCACGTCGAGGCACGCGCGTTCAAGGACCTGTTCCCGCGGTTCCGGACGATGCGCGGCTACCACGTCCCGCGCCGCGCCGGCTGGGACTGCCACGGCCTGCCCGTGGAGCTCGCCGTCGAGAAGGAGCTCGGGTTCACGAGCAAGGGCGACATCGAGCGCTACGGCATCGCCGAGTTCAACGCGGCCTGCCGCGAGTCAGCGCTGCGCAACGTCTCGGCCTTCGCCGCGATGACCGAGCGCATGGGCTACTGGGTGGACCTCGACGAGGCCTACCTGACGATGGCCCCGCGCTACGTCGAGAGCGTCTGGTGGTCGCTCAAGACGATCTTCGACAAGGGCCTGCTCGTCGAGGACCACCGGGTCACGCCGTACTGCCCGCGCGACGAGACGCCGCTCTCCGACCACGAGGTCGCGCTGGGCTACGAGGACGACGTCGACCCGAGCGTCTACGTCCGCTTCCCGTTGACCGACGGCCCGTGGGCGGGCGCGAACCTCCTGGTCTGGACGACGACGCCGTGGACCCTGCCGTCGAACACGGCCGTCGCGGTCGAGCGGTCCGTGGTCTACGTGCGGGTGCGCCACGGGAACGAGGACCTGGTGCTCGCCGAGGACCTCGTCGGCCACGTCCTCGGTGACGACGTCGAGGTGACCGCCCGTCTCACCGGCGCCGAGCTGATCGGCTCGCACTACACGCGGCCGTTCGAACTGCTCGAGGCCGGCCGCTTCGGCGACGCGTTCCGCATCGTCCACGGCGACCACGTCACCACCGACGCCGGGACCGGGCTGGTGCACATGGCGCCCGCGTTCGGCGCGGAGGACCACCATGTCGCGCGCGCCGAGGGCCTGGAGATGGTCAACCCGATCGGTTCGAACGGGCACTTCTACGACGACGTGCCCCTGGTCGGCGGGATGTTCTTCAAGGCGGCCGACCCGACGCTGGTGGCCGACCTCGAGGCCCGCGGCGTGATGTTCCGGGCGGAGCAGTACGAACACTCGTATCCACACTGCTGGCGCTGCCACACGCCGCTGATCTACTACGCACTGCCCAGCTGGTTCATCCGCACGACGGCGGTCCGCGAGCGCCTGCTCGAGGAGAACGAGGCCACGAGCTGGTACCCGCCGCACATCAAGCACGGCCGGTACGGCGCGTGGCTGGAGAACAACGTCGACTGGGCGCTGTCGCGCAAGCGCTACTGGGGCACGCCGCTGCCGATCTGGCGCAACGACGCCGACCCGGCCGAGGTCGTCGTCGTCGGGTCGCTCGCGGAGCTGGGGAGCTGGGCCGGCGAGGACCTGAGCGCGCTCGACCCGCACCGCCCCTACGTCGACGACGTCACCTTCCCCGCCCCGAGCGGGACCGGGACGATGCGGCGCGTGCCCGACGTCATCGACGTCTGGTACGACTCCGGCGCGATGCCGTTCGCCCAGTGGGGCGCGCCGCACCACCACGAGGCCGACTTCGCGCAGGCCTACCCCGCGCAGTACATCTGCGAGGCGATCGACCAGACCCGCGGGTGGTTCTACTCGCTGATGGCGGTCGGGACGCTGGTGTTCGACCGGTCGTCGTACGAGAACGTGGTCTGCCTGGGGCTGCTGCTCGACGAGCAGGGCCGCAAGATGTCCAAGCACCTCGGCAACATCCTCGACCCGTTCGAGCTGTTCGCCACCCACGGCGCCGACGCGGTGCGCTGGCTGATGCTGGCCCAGGGCAACCCGTGGGTCGACCGGCGCGTGGGGCACGAGACGCTGCGCGAGATCGTCCGGAAGGTCCTGCTGACCTACTGGAACACCGCGTCGTTCCTGGTCACCTACGCCAACGCGGCCGGGTGGTCGCCGTCGGCGCCGCGGCCGGAGACCCGCCACGTCATGGACCGGTGGGCGCTCGGCGAGCTGCGGGCGTGCGTCACCGAGGTCACCGCGGCGCTCGAGGACTTCGACTCCTCCCGGGCCGGCCGGGCGATCGTCGCGTTCGTCGACGACCTGTCGAACTGGTACGTGCGCCGCTCGCGCCGCCGCTTCTGGGACGGCGACCCGGCCGCGCTCGCGACGCTGCACGAGTGCGTCGAGACGGTCAGCCGTCTCATGGCCCCGTTCACGCCCTTCGCGACGGACTACCTGTGGACCCTGCTGCAGGGCGAGGGCGGCTCCGGCCTGGCCGAGGGCACGCCGGACTCGGTCCACCTCGCGAGCTGGCCGGTCGTCTCGGGCGTTCCCGACGGCGGGCTCCGGTCGGAGATGGAGCTCGTCCGGCGCGTGGTGGAGCTGGGCCGGTCGACCCGGGCTGCCAGCGGAGTGCGCACCCGCCAGCCGCTCTCGCGCGCCGTCGTCTCCGCCCCGGGCTTCGCCGACCTCGACCCGGACCTGCTCGCCGAGATCGCCGACGAGCTCAACGTGGCGAAGGTCGAGACGGCCGGCTCGGAGCTGGTCGAGCTCGACGTGAAGCCGAACTACCGGGCTTTGGGCAAGCGGTTCGGCAAGCAGACGCCGGCCGTCGCCGACGCCGTGAAGGCCTCGACGGACGCCCCCGTCGATGGAGTCCTGACGGTCGTCGTGGACGGCGAGCCGGTGGCGTTGCAGGGCGACGAGATCGTCGTCAGCGAGACCCCGCGCGAGGGCTGGGCGGTGCGCTCCGAGGGCGGCCTGTCGGTCGGCCTCGACACCGAGCTGACCGACGACCTGCGCGAGGCGGGCCTGCTCCGCGACGTGCTGCGCTTCGTGCAGGACGCCCGCAAGAAGCTCGACTTCGAGGTCTCGGACCGCATCGACCTGTGGTGGACCGCGACGCGGGCCGACACGGCGACGGCCATCCGCCACGGCGCCGACACCGTGGGCACCGAGTGCCTGGCGGTGTCGGTGACCGAGGCCGGCGGCCCCGCGGAGCTGGAGCCGCAGTCCTCCGCGGAGCTCGGCCTCACGGTCTGGGCCCGCGTGGCCTGACGCCGCTCCCACCCGGCCGCCCGTTCCGTACGAACGGGCCGTTCGTCACCTTCTACCGTGACGGACGGCCCGGTCACGTCGGCCGGCGAAGCCCGTCCACGACCGCCCGCACGTAGCCCGCCGCGTCCGCCTCCGTCGGCGCGTCCCCGAGGTGCAGCAGGTGGTGGTAGAGCGGACCGAGCGCGCCGACGAGGACCCGCCGTGGGTCGACCGACCCGTCGACCTCCCCCCGCGCCACGGCCCGTTCGACCACGACCGCGCTGCGCCGGTAGCGGTCGTCCAGGAACCGGTGCAGCGCCTCGCTAGCGCGGGGGAACCGCTCGGCCGCACCCATCAGGGCGCGCACCGACGACTCCGGCGGGCCCACGTACTCCAGCACCTCCCGGGCCAACGCCTCGAGGTCGGCGCGCAGCGAGCCGTGGTCGGGCGGGGTCCAGGCGTCGGCCGCGGCGGCGTCGAAGGTGTCGGCGAGCAGCCCGCCGACGTCGCCCCAGCGCCGGAACACCGTCGCGCGGTGCACGCCCGACCGCGCCGCCACCCCGTCGACCCCCAGTCCCTCGAGCCCGTTCACGGCCAGCTCCTCGACGACGGCCGCCAGGACCTGCTCCCGCACCCGGGCGGTCCGCCCGCCGGGCCTTGACGTCCCACTCGCCACGACGGCACTCTATCGCGACATCAGTCGTATTTGGAGGCCGCATGCCGCGCCGCATCTCCGTCGGTGGGCCCGACGACGGGCCCTACGCCCTGGGCCTCGACGCGACCGGCGCCGTCTGGGCGTCCCTCGTGTACTCCGGCCGCCTGGCGCGCCTCGAGGACGGCACGTCGACGATCGTGGACCTGTACGCGCCCGACTCCCGCCCCTCCCGCTTCGCCACGACGCCCGACGGCAGCCTCTGGTGCACCCGCACCGGCGACCACCGCGTCGACCGTCTCGTCGACGGCACCTGGCACGGCGTGGACACCGGCGCCGGCACCGGGCCCTACGACGTCACCGCCGGGCCCGACGGTGCGGTGTGGTTCACCGCGATCGGGGCCGAGGCGATCGGCCGGATCGACCCGGTGACCGAGGAGGTGGCACTGCACCCGCTCCCGGTCGCCGGCATGCCCGCGATGATCACGACCGGCCCCGACGGCGCCCTGTGGTGCACGCTCAACCGGGTCGGCGCGCTGGCGCGCCTCGACCCGGCGTCGGGAACGATCGATCTCCACCACCTTCCCGACGCCGGGTGCGGCCCGGTCGGGATCGCGGGCGACGCCGGCGGGCTGTGGTTCGTCGAGATCCTCGCCGGACGCGTGCGCCGCCTGACCGCCGACGGCACGCTCACCGAGTACGACCTGCCCGATCGCACCTCCAAGCCGCACGCGGTCGTCACGGCCGGGGGCGGATGCTGGGTCTCGCTGTGGGGATCGAGCGGCCTCGCGCACGTCGCGGACGACGGGACCGTCACCGTGCACGACGTCCTGGAGGCCGACGACCACCCGCACGGGCTCCTCGTGCGCGAGGGCGAGCTGTGGGTCGCGTGCGACAGCGGAAGCGTGATGGTCCTGAATCAGGACTGGTGTGTTGCACGTTCGGAGCGACGTGTGTCACGGTGAGGTCATGAGCCTCCCGCAGATCACCGACCGCGAGACCTGGCTGAAGGCCCGCCGCGAGCTGCTCGTGGCCGAGAAGGAGCACACGCGGGCCCGCGACGCCCTGAACACCCGGCGTCGGGAACTCCCGATGGTGGAGATCACCGAGCAGTACCGCTTCACCGGCGCCGACGGCGAGGTGTCGCTGGCCGACCTGTTCGGCGGGTACCGCCAGCTCACGGTCAACCACGTCATGTTCGACCCGGCCTGGGACGAGATGTGCCCGAGCTGCTCGGCCGGCATCCGCGAGTGGACGCCCGGGGTGCGCGAGCACCTGCGTTCGCGCGACACCGAGCAGGTCTTCGTATCCCGCGCGCCGTACGAGAAGCTCGCCGCCTGGAAGGAGCGCCAGGGCTGGACCATCCCCTGGTACTCGTCGTACGGGTCGAGCTTCAACGCCGACTTCGGCGTCACCGTCGACGTCTCCGGCCCGACGATGTCCTTCAACTACCGCGACGACCCCACCTGGGAGGGCGCCGAGGGCACGCAGGAGATGCCGGGCTTCAGCGCGTTCCTGCGCGTCGACGACCGGATCTTCCACACCTACTCGTCCTACGCCCGGGCCGCGGAGTGGTTCGGCGGCTCGTACGCCTACCTCGACCTCACCGCCCTCGGGCGCCAGGAGGACTGGGAGGAGCCGAAGGGCCGGGCGGACTCGGTGCGCGCGGGAGTCCCGGTGTTCGACTGATGTGCGCTCCGCGCAGGTGAGCACTTGTCCGGGTCCAGGCACGGAGAAGTGCTCACGGGGCGAAGCCACCTACGCGCTGCCCCTGACCACCAACCGCGGCGCGAGTGTCCGGTGCTCGGCCGGGTGGCCGTCGAGCCGGCGGCCCAGCACCTCGACGAGCGTGCGGCCCAGCTCGTACTTGTCGGTGTGCACGGTCGTGAGCGGCGGGTCGACCAGGGCGGCCATCGTGATGTCGTCGTAGCCGACGACGGCGACGTCGCCCGGTACCTGCCGTCCGGCCGCCTTCACCGCCCGCAGCGCGCCGATCGCGAGCAGGTCGTTGAACGCGAAGACGCCCGTGACGTCCGCGTGGCGCCCCAGGAGCTCGCGCAGGCCCGCCGTCCCGCCGGCGACCGTGGGCGGTGCGGTGACCACGGGTCCGCCGGCGGCCTCGAGGAACGCGCGGCGACGCTCCGGCTTGTTCTCGACGGCGCCGTCGAGCATCCCGAGCCGGACGTGCCCGCGCGACGCCAGGTGGTCGGTGGCCAGCCGGGTCCCGGTCAGGAAGTCGGTCCGCACGGTGGCCACGGAGGCATCGGGCGCGGGCCGGTCCGCGACGACCAGGGGCAGCCGCCGGCCCAACGCGGCGAGGGCGGCGTCGTCGAGGGCCTCGAAGAAGCCGATCGCCCCGGCGGCACCGGCGTCGACGATCGCGCGGCCGGCCTCGGCCTCGGCGCCCGCGTCCGCGTCGGTGTTGTGCACGACGACGGCGAGCCCGCGGGCGGCGGCGGCGTCGAAGACCCCGCGGGCGACGGCCGGGAAGAACGGGTTCGCGATGTCGGGCAGCACCAGCGCGACCGTCCCGGCCCGCTGGGTGCGCATGCCGCGGGCGAACGCGGACGGGCGGTAGTCCAGCTCCTCGATGGTGGCGAGGACCTTTCGCCGGGTCGCCTCGCTGATGTCGCCCTTGCCGTTCATCGCGCGGGAGACGGTCTGGCGCGAGACGCCGGCGGCCTTCGCGACGTCGTCGATCGTCACCCGCACCGACCGGGACGCCTCCATGATCACGGAGCCTAGGCGAGGCGAGCGGAGCGACGGGACATCTCAGGCGTCCCGGCGGGCACCGGCGGACGGCGCGACCTCGCGCACGGTCGGCTCCGGCCGCAGTCCCCGGCAGGCCTCCGACACGGGACCGACACGCGTCGAGGGCACCAGCGCGATCACCGACCCGCCGAAGCCGCCGCCCATGATGCGCGCGCCGAGCGCCCCGGCCCCGACGGCCGCGTCGACGATCGCGTCCACCTCGGGCACGGACACCTCGTAGTCGTCGCGCAGCGAGGCGTGCGACGCGGACAGCACCGGCCCGACCTCCTCCGGACGCCCGGCCCGCACCAGGCCGACGACCTCGTGCACCCGCGCCTGCTCGGTGACGACGTGCCGCGCCCGCTTCTTCGGGGCGCCCTCCGGGAGGTTCTCGACGGCGGGCAGGGTCGCGTCGCGCAGGGCTGGCACGCCCAGCGCCTCGGCCGCCGCGACGCACCCCGCTCGGCGGTCGGCGTACCCGCCGTCGGCGAGGTCGTGGCGGACGCGCGAGTCGATCACCAGCACGGCCAGACCGGCCTCCTCGAAGCCCAGCGCGACGTCCTCGGTCGCCATCGACCGGCAGTCCAGCAGCAGCGCCGAGCCCTCCCGGCACAGCAGCGACGCCGCCTGGTCCATGATCCCGACCGGCGCGCCCACCACCTCGTTCTCCGCCCGCCGCCCCGCCTCGGCGAGGGCGACGCGGTCGAGGTCCCGACCGGTCAGCTCGGCGACGGCCAGCGCCACCGCGCTCTCCAGCGCCGCCGAGCTCGACAGCCCGGCACCGAGCGGGACCTCCCCGTGCACCACGAGGTCCCACCCCTGCCCGACGCCGAGCGCCCACAGCGTCCCCACCGGATAGGCGCTCCACCCGGTCGCGGACGCGAGGTCGGCGACGGCGAGCTCGACCGGCTCGGTGCCCGGGTCGTCGGAACGGACGGCCACGCGGTCGTCGTCGCGCCGGGCGGCCGCGACGTACGTCCGCCGGTCGACGGCGAAGGGCAGGACGTGGCCCTCGTTGTGGTCGGTGTGCTCGCCGATGAGGTTGACCCGGCCCGGCGCGGAGAACACGCCCTCGGGGTCGCGGCCGTGAGCTGCGCGGAAGGCCTCGACGGCGCGGTCGGTGCTCACGCCGGCACCGTCGCGCGCTCGGCCGCGTCGCGCAGGCGGGGCCCGGCGACCTCCGGCGCGACGTCGGTCAGGAACGTCCCGCCGAACGTCTCCGAGCCCGCCAGGTACTTGAGCTTCCCACCACCACGGTGCGGCGGGCAGATCTCCAGGTGCAGGTGGCCGAGCGCACGCTCGTCGTCGGGACCGCTCACGGGCGCCGAGTGGACGCCGAGCAGGTAGGACGTCGCGAAGCCGAAGTACTCGTCGTAACCGGCCAGCACGCGGGCGAGGACCCGGGCGAGGTCGTCGCGCGCCTCGCGGTCGAGCTCGGGCAGCGTCCCGACGTGGTCGCGGGCCCAGAGGTCGACCTCGTAGGGGAACCGCGCCCACGGCGGCACGCCGGCGAGGAAGTGCGTGCCCTCGACCACGACCCGCGGGCCACCCTGCTCCTGGTCGACGACGTCGCAGAACACGCACCGCCCGGTGCGGTCGCGGTGCTGCCGGGCTGCGCGCTGCTCGCGGGCGGGGCGCGGCGGGACGTCGGGGTAGGCGTAGATCTGGCCGTGCGGGTGGTGCAGCGTCACCCCGACCGCCTCGCCCTTGTTCTCGAACGGCAGCACGTAGCCGATCTTCTCGTCGGCGGCCAGCGCGGCGAAACGGTGTGCCCACGCGTCGACCAGCAGCCGCACGCGGCGCTCCCCCACCGAGGCGAGCGTCGCCTCGTGGTCGTCGGTGAACACGACCACCTCGCAGTGCCCGTACGCGGGCTCGACCGGCACAAGGTCGGTGCCCTCGAGGTCCGGCGGCGGCGGGTCCGTCGACAGCGACGGGAACCGGTTGTCGAAGACCGCGATCTCGAAGTGCTCGCGCGGGACCTCGGTCGGAGCGCCGCCGGGGTGCGTCGGGCACAGCGGGCAATCGGCCGTGGCCGGCTTGTAGGTCCGGTCCTGACGATGCGTGGCGAAGGTGACCCACTCGTCGTGCGTGGGGTCGTAGCGGCGCTCGCTCACTCCGGACCCGCCGAGAAGTAGGTGATCGACCGGCCGTCGGGAAGGGTCTCCGGCTCGACGACGAGCCCGGGCATGTCGCCGCCACCGGTGTCAGCAATGGTCCGTTGCTGACGTCCAGCGTCAGCAACGGACCATTGCTGACCGTCCTCGCCCGTCATCCGCGGCCGTCCCTTCATGCCCTCTTGACGCCCGACCCGTGCCGGGCCCATGGTGTGCGCCAGCTGACGATAACGTTCACGGGAACCTTCACGGAACCCCGAGACCCGTCCGAGAGGTCGCGATGCTGCGCCTGAACCCGGGATGGCTGGACTACACGCTCCTGGCGCTCTACTTCGTCGTCGTGCTGGGCATCGGCGTGGTCGCGCGCCGCGCCGTGGGCACCAGCGCCGACTTCCTGCTCGCCGGCCGGTCGCTGCCCGCTTGGGTCACCGGCCTGGCGTTCGTCGCCGCCAACCTGGGCGCGACCGAGATCATCGGCATGGCCGCGAACGGCGCCGAGTACGGCGTCGCGACGGTGCACTACTACTGGATCGGCGCCGTCCCGGCCATGGTCTTCCTGGGCATCGTCATGATGCCCTTCTACTACCGCTCGAAGGTCCGGTCGGTGCCGGAGTTCCTGCGGCTGCGCTTCGGCAACTACACGCACGTGCTCAACGCGGTCGTCTTCGCGGTCGCGTCCGTGCTGATCGCGGGGGTGAACCTCTACGCCCTCGCGATCGTGCTGAACGCCCTGCTCGGCTGGCCGGAGTTCCTGGGCATCGTCGTGTCGGCGGCGGTGGTCCTGGTCTACATCGGCTTCGGCGGGCTGGGGTCGGCGATCTACGGCGAGGTGCTGCAGTTCTTCGTCATCCTCGCCGGCCTGATCCCGCTCGCGATCGTCGCCGTGCGCTCCGTCGGCGGCTTCTCCGCGCTGGCCGACCGGGTCACCGCCTCCGCCCTCGGCGAGGAGGGCCTGCACGCCTGGCAGGGCACCGGGGTCGGCGACGTCACGAACCCGATCGGCGCCAACTGGGTCTCGATCGTCCTGGGCCTCGGCTTCGTCCTCTCCTTCGGCTACTGGACGACGAACTTCGCCGAGATCCAGCGTGCGCTCTCGGCCAAGGACCGCAGCGCCTCCCAGCGCACCCCGCTGATCGCGGCCTTCCCGAAGATCCTGATCCCGGCCGTGACGATCATCCCGGGCCTCGTCGCGCTCATCGCCATCCCGAACTTCGGCAACGACGCCGCGGGCGGCCTCGAGTACAACGACGCCATCCCCGCCCTCATCGGCCAGCTGCTCCCCGAGGGCGTCCTCGGCATCGCATTGACCGGCCTGTTCGCCTCGTTCATGGCGGGCGTCGCGGCGAACGTGTCGAGCCTGAACACGGTGGTCACCTACGACCTGCTCCAGCCCTACCTCGCGAAGGGCCGCAGCGACCGGTACTACCTCAACGCGGGCCGCTGGGTCACCGCGGGCGGCGTCGTCATCGCGATCTTCACCGCGCTGCTCGCCGCGGACTTCAACAACATCATGACCTACCTGCAGTCGCTGTTCGGGATCTTCAACGCCCCGATCTTCGCGACGTTCATCCTCGGCATGTTCTGGAAGCGCACCAGCGGCTGGGGCGGGTTCGCGGGCCTGCTCTCCGGTGTCCTCGCCGGCGCGCTGGTGTTCGTCCTCGCCGAGGCGGGCGCGGTCGACTTCGGCTCCGGCATCGCGACGAGCTTCTACCAGGCCGGAGCGGCGTTCCTGGTCGACGTGGTCATCACCGTCGCCGTCTCGCTCGCCACCGCGAAGCCCGAGCCGGAGCGCCTCGCGGGCATCGTCTACGGCGTGCCCGGGGCGGACGGCGTCGTCCCGACGCTGCGCCAGCCCAAGGAGCGCGTCTGGTACCGCAAGCCGGTGCTGCTCGGCGGCCTCGCCCTCGCCCTGACCGTCGTCCTCAACATCGTCTTCGCCTGAGAACCGGAGCCATCGTGAGCGAGCCCATCCAGCCCGGTCGACCGCAGACCGAGGTCGAGACCGGCAGCCGCATGCAGCGACTGTTCGACCTCCGCTACGTCATCGGCGCCCTGCTCGGCGTCTACGGCGTCATCCTCGTCGTCCGCGGGCTGCTCGACGGCCCGGAGGAGCTGGCCCGCGCGGCCGGCCTCTCGATCAACCTCTGGACCGGCGTCGGCCTGCTCGTCGTCGCCGCGATCTTCCTGGCCTGGGGCCTGACCCGGCCCCTGGGCATCGACGTCGAGGAGAACATCGACTGAGCCCCGTTCGGAGACGGCGGGCCCTGCCGCGGCCGCGGCGCGGCGGCCGCGGCAGGACCGGCCGTCGGGAAGATCACCGGGCCCTCATCGGTCGCGGGACATCCCGTCGACCCCGACGGGGGTCCGCTCGTCAGACCTGCGGGCCGACGTCGGGCACCGGGTCCATGCGGGGCGTGCGGCCGTCGAGGTAGGTGATCGGCGGGAGCAGCGTGCGCACGGGACCGTTCGGCGTGCCCACCTCCACGAACCTCCCGCGCTCCTCGTGCTGGGGGTGGCGGAGCACCTCGTCGAGCGTGCGACGGCGGGCGTTGGCGATGCCCGCCTGCTCGAGCCGCTCGACGAACCCGTCGCCGGTGAGGTCACGGAGCACGCCGTCGATCACCGCGTGCAGGTCCGGCCGGTGCTCGATGCGGTCGGAGTTGGTGACGAAGCGGGGGTCGTCGGCGATCGCGGCGTCGCCCAGGACCACCTCGCAGAAGCGCCGCCACTCCCGGTCGTTCTGGATCGAGAGCACGACCTCCTGACCGTCCCCGGTGGCGAACGCGCCGTACGGGGCGATCGCGGCGTGGCTGGTCCCGGCGCGGACCGGCGCCTTCCCGCTGCCCGCGGCGTAGTGCAGCGGGAAGCCCATCCACTCGCTGAGGGCGTCGAACAGGCTGACCTCGAAGGTCGTGCCCTCCCCCGTGCGCTCGCGGTCGTAGAGCGCGGCGAGGATGCCGGAGAACGCGTACATGCCGGCCCCGATGTCGGCGGCCGGGATACCGGCCTTGGCCGGCTGCTCCTCGGTGCCGGTGACCGAGACCAGCCCGGTCTCGGCCTGGATCAGCGCGTCGTAGGCCTTCGCGTCGCGGTAGGGCCCGGTCGAGCCGTACCCCGAGATGCTGCAGTGGATCAGCTCCGGGTGGTCCCGACGGAGGTCCGCGGCGCCCAGCCCGAGACGCTCGGCGGCGCCGGGGGCGAAGTTCTGGACGAAGACGTCCGCGCTCGCGATCAGTTCCCTGACCCGGGTGAGCTGCCCGTCGTCCTTGAGGTCCGCCGTGACCGACTCCTTCGACCGATTCAGCCACACGAAGTGGCTCGACAGCCCGTTGACGGTGGTGTCGTAGTCGCGGGCGAAGTCGCCCCGGCCCGGCCGCTCGACCTTGACGACGCGCGCGCCGAGGTCCGCGAGGTGCCGCGTGGCCAGGGGGGCGGCCACCGCCTGCTCGCAGCTCACGACGAGGATGCCGGCCAACGGGAGCGCGCGGGTCTCGACCATGGGTCCCGATCGTGCCCGTCCCGCCCGGCGTTGTCCCGATCACGCAGTGATCCCGCGTCACGTGAACCGGCCCGACTCGTTCCACGAACGAGTGACACCTGTTCGGACGAGTAGACCGGGAGTCGACGGGATGAAGGGCGCGAGCACGGCCACCGCGCTGGCGGTGGTGTCCACCCTCGGCATCGGCGTCGCACTCTGTTCGCAGGCACCGCCGCCGACCGTCCTCGCCGCGGGTCCGCACCTCGTCGTCGCGGGCGAGGACCACTCGGGTTCCGACGACGGCTCGGGGGACTCCGGCGGGCTGTCCGGGCTGGTCCGCGGGCTGACGGGGCCGTCCTCGGACTCGGACGACTCGTCGGAGTCGCAGGACTCGTCGTCGGAGGATTCGTCGTCGGAGGACTCGGAGAAGTCTGACGACTCGCCGTCGTCGGCGAGCTCGCGGGATTCATCCTCATCGTCGTCGGACTCCCCAGCACGCTCGTCCGGGAAGGTCCTGCGCGAACTCACCGTCACCCCACCGGTGGAGCGCAGTAGCCGGTCGTCGTCCTCCCTGCTCGACACCCCGACCGTCGAGCTGCCGGCGGTCTCGGTGCCGTCGGTCCCGCTCGGCCCGGTCGGCACCCCGCCGGTGACGGTCGGCTCGGCGAGCCTGCCCTCGGTGCGGGTGGCGCCGCAGCAGCCGGCGCCGGTCGACGTCGGCACCCTGCGTCTCCCGGCGGTGTCCGCGGGGTCGACGCAGCTCGGGCCGGTCTCCACGCCCTCGCTGGACGTCGGCGCGACCACGCTCGCGGCGCCGGGCGGGGCCCCGGAGGTCGGCCTGCCCTCGGTCGGTGTCGGGCCGACGCAGGTGGGCCCGGTCTCCGCCCCCTCCGTCGCCCTCGACCCGACCACGCTCTCGACGGCGGGCGCCGCCCCGGCGGTCGGCCTGCCCTCGGTGTCGGTGGGCTCGTCGACGGTGGGCCCCGTGTCGGTGCCGCCGGTCGCCCTCGCCGCGCCGACCCTCCCCCTGCGGCCGGTCTCGCCCCTGACCGCGGCCGTCACGGCCCCGCCCCGGGCGCTGGTCGCCCTCGCCGTGACGTCGGCACCGTCCCTGCTCCCGACCCAGCTGACCGCGCCGCCGTCCGGTGACCAGGGTGTCCTGCGGGTCGCCCACCTGTCCCCGTCGACGGGGGCGGTCGACATGTACGTCAGCGGACCGGATCTCCCGTCGACCAAGGTGGCCTCGGACGTCACCTACCGGACCCTGTCGAACTACCTCACCGCCTCCCCCGGCATCTACACGCTCGCCGCGCGCCCGGCCGGCGCGGACCCGGCGTCCCCGCCCGCGTTGAGCGCGAACGTGGAGGTCGGGGTCCGGAGCGCCCAGACCGCGGCCTTCGTCGACATCGGCCCGAACTCGACCCCGCAGGCCGAGGTCCTCGACGACGGGACCCAACTCGCGAACCCCGGCCGGGCCTACGTCCGCGTCGTCTCCGCCGCGTCCGGGGTCGGCCCGCTGAACGTCACCGCCGAGGGCGGCGGCACGCTGGCCAGCGGCGTCTTCTACGGGACCAGCTCGCCCTACGCCGAGGTCGACGCCCGCTCCTGGACGATGGACGTCACGACGACGTCGGGCGAGACCGCCCGGACCACCCTGCCGGTCACGAGCACGTCGGTGAACACCGTGGTGGTGGCCCGGGACCCGCAGGGCGCGCTCACCGTCACCGCCGTGCCCGATGCGGCACCGCTGTTCGCCCCGGCCGCCGCTCAGTCCCCGGCGCCGGCCGTTCCGGCCGCACCGCAGTCCCCGGCTCCCGCCGCACCGCAGTCCCCGGCACCCGCCGCACCCGCTCCTGCGGCACCCGCCGCTCCGGCTCAGCCGAGTGCCCCGTCGAGCACGCCGACGCCGTCGACCACCACCCCGGCGCCCGCCCCGACACCGAAACCGGCTCCCGCACCCTCCACCCGTCCGACCCCGCAGGGCGGCGTGCCGGCCGGGTTCGGCGGGATGTCGGGCGCGGTCGTCGACCTCCCCGCCCGCCCGGCGGCCCCCACCGAGCCGGAACTCCCGACCTGGGGCGCGCCGACGAGCCCCGTCCGGCCCGCCGGTCTTCTCGTGCCGGACGCGAAGATCGATGCACCCGCCGTCGGGAACCTCGGCCTGGACCGCGACGGCGAGCTGCAGGCGCCGGCCACCCCGCACGACGTCGGGTGGTTCGGGTCGACGCCGGGTGACGCCGGGCCGGCCGTGCTGGTCGGGCACGTCGACTCGTGGCGCGGCCCGGGCGTGTTCTGGAACCTGAAGGATCTCGAGGCAGGCGACCCGATCGACGTGCCGCGCAGCGACGGCACGGTCGCGCGGTTCGCGGTGGACCGGGTGCAGACCGTCGACAAGGACACGTTCCCGACGGAGGCCGTCTACGGCGCCACCGCGGGCCCCTCGCTGCGGCTGATCACCTGTGGCGGCGCGTTCGACCGGTCCGCGCGCTCCTACGAGGACAACGTGATCGTCTACGCGTCCCCGCGCTGACGAGCGAGCACCCTCGGCGGTCCGACACCGCGCCGCACAGCCGGGAGTGCTCGTTGATCACAGGCGTGGCCCACACCGCGCCCGCCCGACTCGCCGAGCGAGCACCCTCGGCGGTCTGACACCGCACTGCACCGCCGAGGGTGCTCGCTGATCAGGGCTGCTCCTAGGGGTGGCCCCCGGGAACTTCGGGGGTTGTCCCCCTCGTTGACCCTTCGTGTTCGCGGCGAGAATGATCTCCGTCGAGGACCTCGGCAGCAATCACCACGAGTGATCAGGAGACCGCCGTGCGCAGCAACCTCTTCGCCCCCGAGAACCAGGAGCAGGAGTCGGCCCAGCCCGGACTGCGCCTGCAGAACTCGAAGATGCTCAAGATCGAGCTCAACGGCGAGGCCATGGCCCGGCAGGGGTCGATGGTGGCCTACCAGGGCGACGTGCGCTTCGAGGCGATGGGCGCCGGCGGCATCGGGAACTTCTTCAAGCAGAAGCTCACCGGCGAGGGCGTCCCGCTGATGAAGGTCAGCGGCCGCGGCGACGTCTTCCTCGCGAACGCCGCCTCCGACGTGCACATCATCGACCTCGAGGGCCCGCAGGACGCGCTGACGATCAACGGCAGGAACGTCCTGGCCTTCGACGCGAGCCTGTCCTACGACATCCAGATGGTCTCCGGCGCGGGGTCCATGGGCGGCGCGGGCCTGTTCAACTGCGTGTTCCGCGGCCAGGGCCGCCTCGCCATCACCTGCAAGGGCTCGCCGGTCGTGCTCACCGTCGACGCGCCGACCTACGCCGACCCCCAGGCCGCGATCGCCTGGTCGGCGGGCCTGCAGGTGGGGGCGCACCGCGCCGAGCAGTTCGGGCTGAAGACGCTCATGGGCCGGACCACCGGTGAGGCCTTCACGTTGGCCTTCGGCGGTCGGGGCTTCGTCATCGTGCAGCCGTCGGAGGAGGTCCCGCTCGACATGCTCGCGGGCGGCGGCAGCGGCCAGGAGGCGGGCGTCGGCGGTGGCGTCGGCGGCGTGCTGAACAACTTCCTGAGGTGAGGCGGAGCCACCTCTTGACCTCAACCTTCCTCGAGGTCGCACCGTCGTCGGCATGACGACCACACGACCACGAACGGACACCGCCGAGCTGTCCCGGCTGGTGTCGCTGATGACCGGCGACGAGAAGCACACCGCCGCGGCCGAGTCGACCCTCGACGTGCTGGCGGTCCTCTACGACCGCGTGCTCCGCGTGGACCCGCGGTACCCCGACGACCCGGTCCGTGACCGGTTCCTGCTCTCCAAGGGCCACGGGCCGATGGCCTTCTACGCGGTGCTCGCCGCGCACGGGTTCCTCGACGAGGCCGAGCTCGCGGGCTGGGCGCGGCCCGGTTCGCGGCTCGGCCTGCACCCCGACCGGGTGCTGGTGCCCGGCGTGGAGATCGGGTCCGGGTCGCTCGGGCACGGCCTGCCGCTCGCCGTCGGGACCGCCCTCGGCCTGCGCATCCGTGGGCAGGAGACGCAGCGCAGCGGAGCTCGACCATCGATGCCGACGACGCCCCGGGTGTTCGTCCTGGTCGGCGACGCCGAGCTCGACGAGGGCTCGAACCACGAGGCCATCGCCTACGCCGGGCGCTCGGGCATGGCGAACCTGACCGCCGTCGTCGTCGACAACGCCTCCGCCACGCACCGCGGGGAGCTCGCCGAGCTGTTCCTCGCCGAGGGCTGGCGCGCGATCACGGTCGACGGCCGCGACCACGACGTCCTCGAGACCGCACTGACCGCCGCCCACGACGACCGGCCGCTCGCGGTCGTCGCCGTCGTGGAGTCGAAGGGATGACCATCATGACGACGGGAATCGCCGCCCCCACCATGCGCGAGGCCTTCCTGCAGGCCGCCGCTGACGCGATCGACGCCGACGACCGCGTCGCCCTGGTCCTCGCCGACATCTCCGCCGGCGCCGGGCCGATCCCGGACCTCGCCGCGCGCCGTCCGCACCAGGTCCTCAACGTCGGCATCCGCGAGCAGCTGATGCTCGGCGTCGCCGGGGGCCTGGCGCTCACCGGGATCCGACCGGTCGTGCACTCCTACGCACCGTTCCTGGTCGAACGCCCCTACGAGCAGCTCAAGCTCGACCTCGGCCACCAGGACGTCGGGGCGGTCCTGGTCTCGATCGGTGGGTCCTACGACCAGCCGGGCATCGGCCGCACGCACGAGGCGCCCGAGGACGTCGCCGTGATCGACACGCTGCCCGGCTGGACGGTGCACGTCCCCGGGCACCCCGAGGAGGCCGACCGACTGTGCGGGAGGCGATCGCCGACGACGGGCGCGTCTACGTGCGGCTCTCGGACGAGACCAACGCCGAGCCGCACCACGGCGACGGGCTGCAGACCGTCCGCGAGGGACCGGGCGGCGTGGTCGTCGCGGTGGGCCCGACGCTGGACCGGGTCCTCGCCGCCGACCGCTTCCGCGACGCGACCGTCCTCTACACCTCGACGGTGCGGCCGTTCGACGCCGCGGGACTGCGCCGCGCCGTCGGCGACGACCCGGCCCCGACGGTGACGATGGTCGAGCCCTACCTGGAGGGCACCTCGACCCGGGTGATCGCCGAGGCGCTGGCCGACCGGCCGCACCGGACGGTCATGATCGGCCACCCGCGCGAGGAGTCACACCGGTACGGCGACCACGAGCTCAGGCTGTGACGAGCGAGCGCACCGTGTCCGGGCCGGCCGCGAGCAGCAGCGTGGGCAGGCGCGGACCGGTGTCCGACCCGACGAGCAGCCGGTAGAGCAGCACGAAGAACCGTCGCTGCGCGGCCTTGAGCTCGTCGGTCGGCGTCGTGTCCAGCGGCAGGCCGGCCTGCAGCTTCGGGACGCCGTAGACCAGCGAGGTGAGGCCGTCGAGCGACCAGTCCTGCTCCAGGCCGTCGAGCAGCAGCCGCAGCGACGCGCGGTCGGTGTCGTCCAACGACGCCAGCAACGCCGTGTCCGGGGCCGCGAGCAGCCGCGTGTGCGCCTCCTCCGGCATGTAGTGCTCCACCCACGCCTCGGCGCGGTCGAGCCGGGGACGCAGGTCGTCGAGCGTGACGGGCTCCTCCGGGTCGCTCGCGACGAGGCCGGTGAGGATCCGGCCCAGCTGCTCGGCGTTCCCGGTGGTCACGTCGACGACGGAGGTGAGGGTGCGGAACGCGACCGGCTGCGGCGTCGTCGGGAGCGCTCGCTCCGCCGTCGCCACCGAGCGGGCGTGCCCGAGCGCCTCGATGGGCGGCGCGGTGCCGCCCGCGACCTTGCGGGACAGCGCGTCCCACTCGTCGTAGAGCCGGGAGAGCTCGGCGTCGAACGCGACCTTGATGGCCTGGTTCGGACGACGGCGGGCGTAGAGCCAGCGCAGCAGCGGCGCCTCGAAGACCTCGAGCGCCGACGACGGCGTGGGCACGCCCCCCTTGGACGACGACATCTTCGCCTGCCCGGAGATGCCGACGAAGGCGTACATCGGCCCGATCGGCTGCCGCCCATCGAAGATCTCGGAGACGAGCAGACCGCCGACCTCGTACGACGAGCCCGGCGAGGAGTGGTCGACCCCGCTCGGCTCGAAGTCGACGCCCTCGTAGGCCCAGCGCATCGGCCAGTCGACCTTCCACACCAGCTTGCCGTGGGTGAACTCGTCGAGCCGCACGGTCTCCGACGACCCGCACGCGCAGGTGAAGGTCATCTCGGTGGTGTCGTCGTCGTAGGCGAGGATCGTGGTGTCGTCCTTGCCGCACGTCGAGCAGAACGGCTTGTAGGGGAAGTACTCCCCGGTCGCGGAGCCCACCGCCTCGTCGTCGGGACCCTCCCTATCGGCGTGCTCCCCTGAATCGTCCGTCGCGGTCTTCCTCGTCCGGAACCGACCGAGCACGGCGTCGATCCGCGAGCGCTCCCGCATCGCGAGCAGCGTCCGGTCGACGTAGGCGCCGGAGGTGTACATCTGCGTCTGCGAGATGCCGCGGAACGGCACGCCGAGCTCGTCGAGCGCGGCGGTCATCGGGGCCTTGAAGTGCTCGGCCCAGTTCTCGTGGGCGCTGCCGCGCGGCGCGGGCACGGCCGTCAGCGGCTTGCCGATGTGCTCGGCCCACGAGTCGTCGATGCCCTCGACACCCTTCGGCACCCGGCGAAAGCGGTCGAAGTCGTCCCACGAGATCAGGTGCTCGCACGGGATCCCGCGGCGGCGGATCTCGTCCGCGACCAGGTGCGGGGTGAGCACCTCGCGCAGGTTGCCCAGGTGGATCGGGCCGGACGGGCTCAGGCCGGACGCACAGACGATCGTCCGTCCGGGCTCGGCCTTGGCGACCACGTCGTCGGCGAGCGTCGCCACCCAGTCCTGGGAGGTCGACTCGGCGGCGTCACCGCCACGCTTGCGGGCCATCAGCGCCGTTCCCCGTCGCTGCGCTCGCCCGTCATCGGTCCCGCACCGGGTTCGTCAGCGTCCCGATCCCCTCGACGGTCACGGACACGGTCTGCCCGTCGACCATGGGCCCGACACCGGCCGGGGTGCCGGTGAGGATCGTGTCGCCGGGCAGCAGCGTCATGACGCGGCTGATGTAGGCGATCTGCTTCTCGATGCCGTGGATCAGCATGCTGGTGCGTGACTTCTGCACGGACGCGCCGTCGAGCGTCGTCTCGATCGCCAGGTCGGACGGGTCGAGCTGCGTCTCGATCCACGGGCCGAGCGGGCAGAACGAGTCGTAGCCCTTCGCGCGCGTCCACTGGCCGTCGCTCGACTGCAGGTCGCGGGCGGTGACGTCGTTGGCGACGGTGTAGCCGAGCACGACGTCCTTCGCGCGCGCCTCGGGCACGTCCCGGCAGGGCTGGCCGATGACGACGGCGAGCTCGCCCTCGTAGTCCACCCGCTGCGAGTCCGCGGGGCGCTGGATCGGCAGGCCCGGCCCGATCACGCTGGTGGAGGGCTTCATGAAGATCAACGGGTTCGCGGGTGCCTCGCCGCCGCCCATCTCCGCGACGTGCTCGGCGTAGTTCTTGCCGATGCAGACCACCTTCGACGGCAGGATCGGCGCGAGCAGCCGGACGTCGGCGAGCGGCCAGGTCTTCCCGGTGAAGGTCGGGTCGCCGAAGGGGTGCTCGGCGATCTCGGCGCACACGTCGCCGCCCTCCGGGCTGCCCCCCGCCGTGGTGGGCGACTGGAGGGCGACGAAGGAGACACCGTCGGGATGGGCGATCCGGGCGAGACGCACGCGACCAGCCTAGTCGCGGGGGACGACGACCTCTCCGGCCGCCACCGGCTCCTCGTCGGCGACGAGCGTCCAGCCCCCGGCCCGCCCGAGCTCGGCGTCGAGGGCCGCCACGCCGCCGCGCGGCACGCCGAGCCACGCGCCCTGGTCCGACCACACCCAGCCCAGCCCGACCTCCGGCAGGGCGCGCGCGACCGCGACGTGCAGCACCGTCGAGAGGTACTTCACGTGGCTCGCCCACCCGAGGTCGAGGGTGGTCCGCCCGACGAGCGTCAGCCGCATCGCCACGCGGGTGTCGCTGACGCGCAGGTCCTCGACGACGATCTCGGTGCCCGTCAGCCGGGCCAGGTCGTCGACGTGCTCGCGCAGGGTGTCCTCGAGCTGCTCGACGTGGCTCTCGTGGAAGGCGAGGGCGCCGAGGTGGTCGTCGGTGTCGAAGTCCTCGTGGTAGTACCCGCCCTCCCACAGGGCGGAGAGGGTGGTGTAGCTCGTCACCGGCTCGCCCGCGTCGGCCACGGCCTCCATCAGGTCGACCGGGCGCGGGGTGCGGGGCCGGAAAAGCCCGGCGCGGTCGAGGATCCCGACGACGCGGGCGAGTTCCGCGCGGCCCTCGGGCGAGAGTTCGGGTGGCGGCCGGACCGGCTGCTGCTGCGGCGTCGGCACGTCGCTCGTGACGGGCGCCCGCCCCGGGACGTAGCCGCCGACCGGCCCGGACTCCTCGGCCTCCCGGGCCCGCCGCGCCGCGCGGTGGTGGCGCACGGCCACCGTCGTGAACCCGATCAGGGCCACGGCGGCGAGCCCGACCAGCGGCCAGGGGTCGTCGAGGCTGCCCGGACCGAACGCGAGGTAGAGGAAGTAGCCCGCGACGACGAGGCCCCCGACGCCCCAGAGCAGGGCGAGGAGGTCGTCCAGCGACCAGCGGCGCACGTCAGGCCGAGGTGCGGGTCCCCGCGGCGCTGGAGACGAGCGCGGCGAGCCGGTCGCCGACGGCGCTCGTCCCGCCCGGGTTCTGGTGGTCGCGCGTGGCGAGGTCGAACGCCACGGCGGCCTCGACGCGGCGGGCCAGTTCGGGCTCGCCGAGGTGGTCGAGCAGCAGCGCGACGGAGAGGACCGCCGCCGTCGGGTCGGCGATGCCCTTGCCGGCGATGTCGGGCGCGCTGCCGTGGACCGGCTCGAACATGCTCGGGTTGGCGCGGCTGACGTCCAGGTTGCCCGACGCCGCGAGCCCGATCCCGCCGGTGACCGCGGCCGCGAGGTCGGTGAGGATGTCGCCGAAGAGGTTGTCGGTGACGATCACGTCGTAGCGCGACGGGTCGGTGACCAGGTGGATCGTCGTCGAGTCCACGTGCTGGTAGTCGACCGAGACCTCGGGGTGCTCGAGCGAGACCTCCTCGACCACGCGGGACCACAGCGAACCGGCGTGCGTGAGGACGTTGGTCTTGTGCACCAGGGTCAGCTTGCGGCGGGGCCGGTTGCTGGCCCGGGTGAACGCGTCGCGCACCACCCGCTCCACGCCGAACGCGGTGTTGATGCTGACCTCGGTCGCGATCTCCTGCGGCGTGTCCTTGCGCAGCAGGCCGCCGGTCCCGGCGTACGGACCCTCGGTGCCCTCGCGGACGACGACGAGGTCGATCTCCGGCTGGGCCGACAGCGGCCCGCGGACGCCCGGGTAGAGCCGCGCCGGGCGCAGGTTGACGTGGTGGTCGAGCTCGAAGCGCAGGCGCAGCAGCAGACCGCGCTCGAGGATGCCGCTCGGGACCGACGGGTCGCCGACCGCGCCGAGCAGGATCGCGTCGTGCTCGCGCAGCTCGGTCAGCACCGACTCCGGGAGCAGCTCGCCGGTCGAGTGCCAGCGGGCGGCGCCGAGGTCGTACTGGGTCGACTCGATCTGCGGCGCGACCTCGGACAGGACCTTCAGGGCCTCGTTGACGACCTCGGGACCGATGCCGTCACCGGGAACCACCGCGAGTCGCATGTCCAGCCTTCCTCCCCCGACGGGCCGACCTCGATGGTGCGACCGACCTCACCTGCGGTGGAGGCTACCGCGCGTGTCGGTCGGACTCCGCACCGGATCACTCCATGGGATGCGTCCGGGGCCCGCGTGCCCTCTTCAGGGGTCAGCCGAACGGGATCGATCGGGTGGTCCGGGCGTCCAGCGCCTGCCCGATCGGGGCGAGCACCTCGGCCGGGACCGCCCGGTCGACGCGCAGCAGCATGACCGAGGAGCCCCGGTCGCGGGTCTGCGAGAGCTGGGCGGCCTCGATGTTGACGTCCGCCTCGCCCAGGCGGGTGCCGACCAGTCCCATCGCGCCGGGCCGGTCGGTGTACTCGAAGAGCAGCACGTGGCCCTCGGCGCGCAGGTCGAACGACCGCCCGTTGATCTCGACGAGCTTCTCCACCTGGTCGGTGCCGGTGAGGGTGCCGGAGACCGTGGTGCGCCCGGCCCGCAGCGTCACCACGCTGCGGTGGTTGGGGCTCTCCGACGCGGTCTCCGTCGTGACGCGCAGACCCCGGTCGGCGGCCAGCGACGGGGCGTTGACGAACGTGACCGGCTCCTCGACGACCTCGCCGAACACCCCGCGCAGCGCCGCGAGCTGGAGGACCGCGACGTCCTCGTGGGCGAGCTCGCCGCGCACCTCCACGGTGACCGCGTCCGGCTGTCCGACGAGCGTGGACAGCAGGGTCCCGAGCTTCTGCGTGATCCCCAGCCACGGCCGGACCTCCTCGCCGACCGCCCCGCCCTGCACGTTGACCGCGTCCGGGACGAAGTCGCCCTGGAGCGCCTTGAGCACCGAGTGGGCCACGTCGGTGCCGGCCCGGTCCTGCGCCTCGGCGGTGGAGGCGCCGAGGTGCGGGGTGGCGGTGACCTGCTCGAGCTCGAACAGCGGGCTCTGCGTCGTCGGCTCGGTGACGTACACGTCGACCCCTGCCCCGGCGACGTGCCCGGAGCGGATCGCCTCGGCGAGGGCCTCCTCATCGACCAGCCCGCCCCGGGCCGCGTTCACGACGATGACGCCGGGCTTGGTCCGGGCCAGCGCCTCCTTGCCGATCAATCCCTGGGTCTCGGGCGTCTTCGGTAGGTGGATCGTCATCATGTCGGCGCGGGCGAGCAGCTCGTCGAGGTCGACCAGCTCGATACCGAGCTGGGCGGCGCGGCTCGCCGGGAGGTACGGGTCGTAGGCGATCACGGTGGTGTCGAACGCCCCGATCCGGGCGGCGACGAGCTGGCCGATCTTCCCCAGCCCGATCACCCCGACCGTCTTGCCCTGGATCTCGACGCCGGAGTACCTGCTGCGGGCCCACTCGCCGCGTCGGAGGCTCGCGTCGGCGGCGGGGATGTGGCGGGCCGTCGCCAGCAGCAGGGCGAGCGCGTGCTCTGCGGCCGAGACGATGTTGCTCGTCGGCGCGTTGACGACCATCACGCCCGCCGCCGTCGCGGCCGGCACGTCGACGTTGTCCAGCCCGACCCCGGCGCGCCCCACGACGGTGAGGTGCCGCTGCGCGGAGAACACCTCGGCGTCGACCTGCGTGGCGCTGCGGACGAGGAGCGCGTCGGCGTCGCGGACGGCCTCGAGCAGGGCGGGGCGGTCCGTCCCGTCGACGTGCCGGACCTCGACCTCGTCCCCGAACACCTCCAGCGCCGACGCGGCGAGCTTCTCGGCCATGAGCACGACGGGCTTCGACATCGGTCTCCCCGGGGTCGGCGGCGCTGCGGACGATCAGTCATCGTGCCCCAGACCACACCGGGACCCAAGGGGCGTCGCCTCCTGACGTCAGCGGTGGCACACGGTTGACGTCCAGTGTCAGCAGGTCGCCACGACGGCTCGCCAGCCCCGTCGTACCGTGCCGCGCCGCGTGTCAGCCGTGGCCCACGGCTGACGTCCAGTGTCAGCAGGTCGCCACGACGATGCGGCCGCACGCAGGATCAGGCCGGGCGCGCGAGGTCCGGGACCCACAGCACCGGCGGAGTCGGCAGTTGCCGCGCGACGGCGATCGCGTCCAGGACGTCGAGCAGCAGCCCGGGCGAGTCGCCACGCATGCGACCGGGCCGCACCCCGTACACGTGCAACCCGGCCGAGCGGTAGGCCCGGTGCTGCCGTTCTGTCTCCACGACCTGGTCGGACGTCATGAAGTGCTGCTCCACCGAGTCGATCGGCAGGACCAGACCGAGTTCGGGCAGGAAGCCGTCGGCGATCCCGAGCAGCGTGCCTTCCGCGCTGATGCGGACGTTCAGCACGATGGTGTGTTCGCGCAGCTGCGGGTGACTGTTCCACCAGCGGACGAAGTCGAACTCGGACGCCGACCGGGCGCCCGCGGACACCGCCCGCAGCACGGTCCGCGGGACTGAACTGCCCTTCCTGCACCCCGCGTCCAGTTCCTCGACCAGGGCCTCGGGCAGGACGAGGCGCCGCTGCACCGGCTCGCTGAGGATGGCGGCCACGTCGGACTCGTCGGTCATGGTGCGCGCCACGTCGAGCAGGCATCGCTCGATCGGCGCGACCGGGAGGCCGTCACGGACCCGCGGCGGCGTCGGGAGCCGGCGGGTGCGCTCGATGCGCACCCTCGGAACGGCGTGGACGCGCATCTCGAACGGGATGAGCACGTGCACGGCGTCCGGGAGCTCGCCGCGCCGGAGGCGGTGCGCACGGGCGGCGTCGAGCCCGGTGAGCACGGCCCGCGCCCCGGCGTAGATCAACGCGGCACGCACGAGCTCCCGGCGCGTCGGCGTCCCGGTGCCGAGCCGAACCGTCGCCGGGGCCATCAGCGTCCACGGTCCGCCCGGTCGGCACCGTCGGTAGATCGTGCCCTCCGGGATACCGAGCTTCATCAGCTCGTGCACGTGGGCGGTGTTGTCGATCGCCACGCTCCGGATCAGCTCCGGATCGATGGCCCAGAAACCTCGTCGCATGGGGCGACTGTCCGGCGGCGGGGAGCCGCCGTGGGAAAGTCGATCGCGGGCTGTGGAGATCCACGGGGCGTATTGCCGGTCGGGACGACTCGCTGCTCCGCCTGCCACGAGCGACGATGGCGGGCGCACCAGTCGGTACGCCCGCCATCGACCGTGGCGACCTGCTGACACTCGACGTCAGCCGTGTGCCACCGCTGACATTCAGGCGGCGACCCTCAGAGGGCCTGCTTCGGGATGAACGGCATGAGGTCGCGGAGCTTCGCGCCGACCTGCTCGATCTGGTGGGCCTTGCCCTCGTCCTCGAGCTTGGTGAAGTTCGGGCGGCCGTTGTCGTCCTCGGCGATCCACTCGCGGGCGAAGGACCCGTCCTGGATCTCGGTGAGCACGCGGCGCATCTCGTCCTTGACCGCGGAGTTGATGATCCGCGGACCCCGGGTGAGGTCGCCGTACTCGGCAGTGTCCGAGCAGGAGTACCGCTGGCCGTAGATGCCCTTCTCCCACATGAGGTCCACGATCAGCTTGAGCTCGTGGAGGCACTCGAAGTAGGCGATCTCGGGCTGGTAGCCGGCCTCGACCAGCGTCTCGAACCCGGCCTGCACCAGCGCCGACGTCCCGCCGCAGAGCACGGCCTGCTCACCGAACAGGTCGGTCTCGGTCTCCTCGGTGAACGTCGTCTTGATGACGCCCGCACGCCCGCCACCGATCGCGCACGCGTACGACAGCGCCAGCGCCTCCGCCGACCCGGACGCGTCCTGCTCCACCGCGATCAGACACGGCACGCCCTTGCCGTCGACGAACTGACGGCGGACGAGGTGGCCCGGGCCCTTCGGGGCGACCATGGCGACGTCGACGTCCGACGGCGGCTTGATCAGGTCGTAGCGGATGTTGAACCCGTGCCCGAAGAAGATCGCGTCGCCGGAGTTCAGGTTCGGCGCGATGTCGTCGGCGTAGATCTGGCGCTGCTTGGTGTCCGGCGCCAGGATCATGATCAGGTCGGCCTCGGCGGCGGCCTCGGACGGCGTGACCACCCGCAGCCCCTCCTCCTCGGCCTTGGCGCGCGACTTCGAGGACTCGGGGAGCCCGATGCGCACGTCGACGCCCGAGTCGCGCAGCGACAGCGAGTGGGCGTGGCCCTGGCTGCCGTACCCGATCACGGCGACCTTGCGGCCCTGGATGATCGAGAGATCGGCATCGGCGTCGTAGAAGATCTCGACACTCATGGGAACTGCGGTTCCTTCCTGACTGACGTACTGAGAAAGACGTACTAGCGGTTCGCGGCGATCGCGCGCGGCCCGCGGGCCAGCGCGACCATCCCCGACTGGACGATCTCGCGGATGCCGTAGGGCTCGAGCATCCGCCGCAGCGCCGAGAGCTTGTCGGCGGTGCCGGTGGCCTCGACGGTGACGGCGTCGGGAGCGACGTCGACCACCTTCGCCCGGAACATCTGCGTCACCTCGAGCACCTGTGAGCGCACGGTGGCGTCGGCACGCACCTTGAGCATGACCAGTTCGCGCTGGACCGAGGTCGTCGGCTCCAGTTCGACGATCTTGATGACGTTCACCAGCTTGTTGAGCTGCTTGGTCACCTGCTCGAGGGGGAACTCGTCGACGCTCACGCAGATGGTCATCCGCGAGATGCCGGCCTCCTCGGTCGGTCCGACGGCGAGCGACTGGATGTTGTAGCCGCGCCGGGAGAACAGACCCGAGATGCGGGCCAGGACACCGGGCTTGTCCTCGACGAGGACCGACAGCGTGTGCGTGCTCATCACTGCTCCCGCTCGATGTCCGTGACGACCTCGTCCGCTCCACCCGACTCGGGGTCGTCGAACAGGGGCCGGATGTCGCGGGCCGCCATGATCTGGTCGTTGCTCGTGCCCGAGGCGATCATCGGCCACACCTGTGCGTCGGCGCCGACGGTGAAGTCGATGACGACGGGGCGGTCGGTGATCTCCATGGCCTGGTTGATCACCCGGTCGACGTCGTCCTTGGACTCGCAGCGCAGGCCCTCGCAGCCCAGCGCCTCGGCGAGCATGACGAAGTCGGGCACGCGGTGCTTGTGCGTGCCGAGCTCGGTGTTGGAGTAGCGCTCCCCGTAGAACAGGGTCTGCCACTGCCGGACCATGCCGAGGTTGCCGTTGTTGATGACGGCGACCTTGATCGGGATGCCCTCGATCGCGCAGGTGGCGAGCTCCTGGTTGGTCATCTGGAAGCAGCCGTCGCCGTCGATGCACCAGACGGTGGTGTCGGGCTGACCGACCTTCGCACCCATCGCCGCGGGCACGCCGTAGCCCATCGTCCCGGCGCCGCCGGAGTTCAGCCAGGTGCGCGGGTTCTCGTAGCGGACGAACTGCGCGGCCCACATCTGGTGCTGGCCGACGCCGGCCGCGTAGATCGCCTCCGGCCCGGCGATCGCCCCGATGCGCTCGATGACGTACTCCGGGGAGAGCGTGCCGTCGGCCGGGTCGTCGTAGCCCAGCGGGAACGTCTCCCGCCAGGAGTTGAGCTGGTTCCACCAGGCCGTGAGGTCCGGGGAGCCGTCCTGCCCGCGCAGCGCGGCGGTCAGCTCGCCGATCACCTCGCGGGCGTCGCCGACGATCGGCACGTCGGCGACCCGGTTCTTGCCGATCTCGGCCGGGTCGATGTCGGCGTGCACGATCTTCGCGCCCGGCGCGAACGTCGAGAGATCGCCGGTCACGCGGTCGTCGAAGCGTGCGCCGAGGGCGACGAGGAGGTCCGCCTTCTGCATGGCCGCGACCGCCGCCACGGTGCCGTGCATGCCCGGCATGCCGAGGTTCTGCGGGTGCGAGTCGGGGAAGGCACCGCGCGCCATCAGGGTCGTGACGACGGGTGCGCCGGTCTCGCGGGCGAGCTCCATCAGCTCCGCGGACGCCTCGGCCTTGATGACGCCGCCACCGACGTAGAGGACCGGGCGCTCCGCCGCGGCGATCAGCCGGGCGGCCTCGCGGATCTGCTTGCCGTGCGGCTTCGTCGTCGGACGGTAGCCGGGCAGGGCCATGTCGACCGGCCACGAGAACGTGGTCTGGGCCTGCAGGACGTCCTTCGGGAGGTCGACCAGCACCGGGCCGGGACGGCCGGTCGAGGCGATGTGGAAGGCCTCGGTGATCGCCCGCGGGATGTCGGCCGGGTCGGTCACCAGCATGTTGTGCTTGGTGATCGGCAGCGTGATGCCGCAGATGTCGGCTTCCTGGAAGGCGTCCGTGCCGATCAGCTTGCGGCCGACCTGGCCCGTGATCGCCACGATCGGCACCGAGTCCAGCATCGCGTCGGCCAGCGGCGTCACTAGGTTGGTGGCCCCGGGACCCGACGTCGCCATGCAGACCCCGACGCGACCGGTCGCCTGCGCGTACCCCGTGGCCGCGTGCCCGGCGCCCTGCTCGTGGCGCACCAGGATGTGGCGCACCAGCGTGGAGTCGTAGAGCGGGTCGTACGCCGGGAGGACGGCGCCGCCGGGAATCCCGAAGACGACCTCGCAGCCCACGGCCTCGAGGGCGCGCACGAGGGACTGCGCCCCGGTCGCGGGGGTCGGCTCGACGCGGGACGGACGGGCCGCGCGGGCCGACGGGGTCGCCTGGCTCGCCGTGTCCTGCTGCTCGCTCGGCGCGCCGGTGCGCGGCGCCGGGCGCGGTCTGGCGGTGGTCATCGGTGATCAGCCTCTGTGGGTGGTCGGACTCCGGACACGAAAAAGCCCTCGCCGCCGAGGGGCGGAGAGGGCAGGCGCGTCAGGTTCTCTATGCGGCGAGCACGACGCTCGTCAGACGCTGACGCGCCCGGCGAGTACGAGAATTCGCTGCATGGCGCAGACGGTAGCACGCGCCCGCCGGGGGTCGGGACCGCCTCCTCGATCACACCCGGCCGCTGTCGGACCCTCCTGGCACCATCGCGGACGTGGCTGACGTGTCCGACGAGAAGCAGGCCCCGGTGTCCGCGCCGCCGGCTCCGGCGACCTTCCGCGCGGTGCCCACGGTCGCCCTCGTGGCCGCCGCCTTCCTCGCGCTGTGCCTCTCGCCGATCGCGTTCCAGGGCGGGGCGTGGTTCCTGCTGTTCGCGATCCCGCTGGCCCTGGCGGTGTGGATCGTGCGCTCCCGCACCCGCGTCGACACCGAGGGGCTGCACGTCCACGGGGTCCTGGGGCGCCGGACGGTCCGGTGGTCGGAGGTGTCGACGCTGCGCCTGCCCGGCAAGGGCTGGGTGCGGGCGGTGCCCACCGAGGGCGCCGAGCTCGAGCTGCGCGGCGTGCGGGTCCGCGATCTCGGCCGGGTCGGCGAGGCCAGCGGCGGCCGCATCTCCGCGCCCACCCCCGCCGAGGCCGAGGCCGCCGCCGAGCACGCCCGGGAGCTGGAGGCCGCCCGCATGCGGATCGCGAGACTGCGCGAGAAGCAGGAGGAGCAGGCCGAGGAACCGACCGACGAGCCGGCACAGGAGCAGGCGGACGAGCAGGCACAGGAGCCGGAAGCCGACCAGCCGGGCGGCCCGGCGCCCCGGGCGTAGCCTCCGGGGGACCCCACCCCGACCTGGAGGACCCCGTGCCGCCGCTCCGTTCCCGCGTCACCACCCAGGGTCGCAACGCCGCCGGCGCCCGCGCCCTGTGGCGGGCCACCGGCATGACCGACGACGACTTCGGCAAGCCGCTGATCGCGATCGCGAACTCCTACACCCAGTTCGTGCCCGGGCACGTGCACCTCAAGGAGATGGGCGAGCTCGTCGCGGGAGCGGTGCGCGAGGCGGGCGGGATCGCGCGCGAGTTCCACACCATCGCCGTCGACGACGGCATCGCCATGGGGCACGGCGGGATGCTGCACTCGCTGCCCAGCCGCGAGGTCATCGCCGACGGCGTCGAGCACATGGTCCAGGGCCACGCGGTCGACGCGCTGGTCTGCATCTCGAACTGCGACAAGATCACGCCGGGCATGCTCAACGCCGCGATGCGGCTGAACATCCCGACCGTCTTCGTCTCCGGCGGGCCGATGGAGGCAGGCAAGGCGGTCGTCGTCGGGGGCGTCGCGCAGGCCCCGACCGACCTCATCACCGCCATCTCGGCCAGCGCCAGCAGCGAGGTCACCGACGAGGGTCTCACCGAGGTCGAGCGCTCGGCCTGCCCGACGTGCGGCTCCTGCTCGGGCATGTTCACCGCGAACTCGATGAACTGCCTGACCGAGGCCCTCGGGCTGAGCCTCCCCGGCAACGGCTCCACGCTCGCCACGCACGCCGCCCGCCGGGACCTCTTCCTGACGGCGGGTCGCACGGTCGTCGAGCTCGCGCGCCGGTTCTACGAGCACGACGACGAGTCGGTCCTGCCGCGGAACGTCGCGAACAAGCACGCGTTCGAGAACGCGATGGCGCTCGACGTCGCGATGGGCGGCTCGACCAACACGGTCCTGCACATCCTCGCCGCCGCCCACGAGGCCGGCCTGGACTTCACCCTCGCCGACATCGACGCCGTCAGCCGTCGCGTGCCGTGCGTCTCCAAGGTCGCCCCGAACTCGAGCTTCCACATGGAGGACGTGCACCGCGCCGGCGGCATCCCCGCGATCCTCGGCGAGCTCGACCGGGGCGGGATGCTCCACCGGGACGTCCACGCGGTGCACGCCGACTCGCTCGAGACGTGGCTCGCCCGCTGGGACGTCCGCGGGGCGCAGCCCGCCCAGGAGGCCGTCGAGCTGTTCCACGCCGCGCCCGGCGGCGTCCGCACCGTCGAGCCGTTCTCGACGACGAACCGCTGGTCCTCGTTGGACACCGACGCCGCGGGCGGCTGCATCCGCGACGTCGCCCACGCCTTCTCCGCCGACGGCGGGCTCGCGGTGCTCACCGGCAACCTCTCCACCGAGGGCGCCGTGATCAAGAGCGCCGGACTCCCCGAGGACGGGCGGCACTTCCAGGGCCCGGCGCGCGTCGTCGACTCCCAGGAGGAGGCCGTCTCGATCATCCTCGCCCGGGAGGTGCAGCCGGGCGACGTCGTCGTCGTGCGCTACGAGGGCCCGGCCGGCGGCCCGGGGATGCAGGAGATGCTGCACCCCACGGCCTTCCTCAAGGGCGCGGGCCTCGGCGCGGTCTGCGCGCTGATCACCGACGGCCGCTTCTCCGGCGGGTCGTCGGGCATCAGCGTCGGGCACATCTCCCCCGAGGCCGCCGCCGGCGGCACGATCGCGCTGATCGAGCAGGGCGACCAGATCCTCATCGACGTCGACACGCGGCGGATCGAGCTGCTCGTCGACGACGACGTCCTCGCCGAGCGCCGCGCGAAGATGGACGCGTCGGAGCGGCCGTGGCAGCCGCGCACCGACCGCGGCCGGAACCTCACCTCGGCGCTGCGGGCGTACGCGAAGCTCGTGACGTCGGGGGCGACCGGCGCGGTCCGCGACCTCTGACCCTCCCCGACAACGGGCCGCGCGGCCCGTCGTCGGGAAAGAGTGTCCACGGTCGGGTGGTCCGACTGTCGCCGGCGACGATCAATGGCGCACGATTCGATCGTGTCCCTCGTGCCGCTCCTCGTCCGGGCCCGCCGCAGCCGCCTCGCGCCGGTGCGCCGGGTCGCCCTGGAGCTCCTCGCCCTCTACGGGATCGACTGGCCGGGCACGGTCGAGGTGGGCCCCGGACTCCGCCTGCGGCACCGGGCGCTCGGCACCGTGGTCCACCCGCACGTGCGCCTCGGCGCCGACGTCACCGTGTTCCACCGCGTCACCCTGGGCCAGCGGACTCCCTGGGAGCCGCAGGCCGCGGACCACCGGCCGCGCGTGATCGTCGAGGACGGGGCGGTGCTGTGCGCCGGGGCCGTGGTGCTCGGGAGCCCGGGCCGCCCGACCGTCGTCGGACGCGACACCGTGGTGGGCGCCAACGCCGTCCTGACCCGGTCCACCGGCGTTGGGGAGATCTGGGCGGGCAACCCCGCCCGGCGGATCGGTCGCCGGGACGAGGCCACGACCGGGTCACCGCCCGGCCGCGATCGGACCGGGGCGCCCGTCCCGATCGGGTGATCCACCCGACGTCGGGTGCACGGTGATCGCAGGATCCCCCGCATGTCCGTCGTCCACCGTCTGATCCGCGCCCGACGCAGCCGCTCGCGGCTGATCCGTCGGGCCGCGCTGGAACTGCTCGCGCTCTACGGCATCGACTGGCACCACTCCATCCAGGTCGGGCCGAACCTGTCGCTGCAGCACCGGGCGATCGGGACGATGGTGCACCCGCACACACGGATCGGCGCCGACGTCACGCTCTACCAGGGCGTGATGCTGGGGCGGGACGTGCCGTGGCTACACCAGCACGACGAGCGCCCGTGCGTGATCGTCGAGGACGGCGCGGTGATCTGCACCGGAGCGGTCGTCGCGGGCAGCCCGGACCGGCCGGTCGTCGTCGGGCGGGACACCGTCGTCGGGGCGAACGCGGTCCTCACCCGCTCGACCGGCGTCGGCGAGGTGTGGGCCGGCAACCCGGCCCGCTGCGTCGCCCGGCGCGACGAGGTCGAGGCCCGGGCGCTGAGCGTCGTCGTCGATCCCCCGCGCACCGCGCGGGCCTGATCAGGCGCGCATCGCGAGCAGCACGGTCAGGGCCGTCCCGACGCCGATGATCGCGCACGCGATCCCGACCGGGGTCTGCGCGCGGTACCAGGGACGCTCGGCGTCGCCGCTGATCCGGCCGGGCCCGGCGAGGACGACGACGGCGGCCAGGGCCGCCCCGAACAGCGGCGCCTCGACCGGTCCGACGGTGCCGGAGATCCACGCGGTTGGCACGGTGACGACGACCGCGACCAGCGCGATCGCGAGCAGCGCCGAGGCCGCGAACGAGGCAAACATCCCGAGCGCCACGAGCAGCCCGGCGACGAGCTGGGCCCAGCCGAGGGCGGTCGCGAGCTCGGCGGGCGGCGCGAAGCCGAGCCCGGCGAGCAGGGTCTGTGTGTGGGCGGTGCCGTCGCCATGACCGCGGGGCAGGTCGAACAGCGTCCGCGCGCCTCCGAGCACCGCGGTGATCCCGAGGACGACCCGCGCGACCAGCAGCCCGACCTCGGTGCCCCACGGACGGACCGCGAGCACCGTCGTCGTCGGCACCGGCTCGTCGACCGTGGACGCGCCCCGCTCCTCGCGCCACGGGAACACCGCGGTGTCGCTCGGGGCGCCCTCGAAGCCGAGGAAGGCCACGTCGCCGCCTTCGACCCGGTCCCGCCGCCACAGACTCACGACGGAGCAGCCTAGGTCGGCCCGTTCGGGTGATCGTGGCGCCGCGCGGAGGGTGCCGCGAGATCCGCGCGGCCGACGCTGGGACAGCGCGAGGCACGAGCGCTGTCGTAGCGAACGGCTCGTCGCGAAAACTCAGTACTGGCCCACGACGAGGTTCGGCGGGTCCTCCCCCGCCACGACCGCCTCGATCTGCGGCACGACCACCCGGTAGGCCCGGTCGAGGTGGCCCGGGACGCTGCCGCCGACGTGCGGGGTGATCAGGAGGTTCGGCGCGCGCCAGAGCGGGTGGTCGGCCGGGAGCGGCTCCGGATCGGTGACGTCGACGGCGGCGCGCAGCCGCTGCGCGGTCAGCTCCGCGAGCAGGGCGTCGGTGTCGACGACGGGCCCGCGGGCGGCGTTGACGAGCAGGGCGCCGTCGGGCATCGCGGCGAGGAAGTCGGCGTCGACCAGCCCGCGCGTGGCGTCGGTGAGCGGGACGAGGAGCACCGTGATGTCGAACCGCCCGAGCAGGTCGGGGAGCTCGTCGACGCCGTGCACACCCTCACGCGCCCGGGTGCCGACCAGGGCGACCGGCCCGACGTCGAAGGGCTCCAGACGACGGCGGGTCTGCTCGGCGAGGTCGCCGGCGCCGACCAGCAGCACGCTCTTGCCGGTGAGCGTGTCGGTGAGGTGCTGGTCCCAGTGCGCCGCCACCTGGTGCCGCACGAACTCCGGGATCTCGCGCAGCACCGCGAGGATCGACGCGAGCACCCACTCGGCGGTGACCCCGCCGTGCGCGCCGCGGCAGTCCGAGAGCGCCACGCCGTCGGGCAGGTACCCGACGAACTTCTCCGCGCCCGCCGAGAGCAGCTGCACCAGGCGCACCCGCGGGCACGCCGCGATCAGCTCCCGCGCAGCGTCCTGGCCCAGGAACCCGGGCACGAACACCTGCGCGTCGGCCGCCTCGGGCGGGAGTCCCTCGACGCCAGCGGACTCGTCGTAGCGGACCGCCCGCACGCCGTCGACGCGGGCGAGCTCGCGTTCCCCCACCTCGTCGGGCACCAGCACGGTCAGCGTGTCCTCGCTCATCGGCTCGGAAGGCTAGACCCCCACGGGTCTCACGGTGGGTTCAGCCGGGCCCGCCTAGGGTGGCGGCGATGTCCCCGCGTCCCGTCGCGCGCGCCCTCGGGCTGGCCGCCGTCCTGCTCGCCCTCGTCGCGGGCTGCGCGCGCTTCCCGGACGCGTCCGACGAGCCGTGGCGCGACAAGCCCGAGATCGGCGCGGAGCGGGCCCCGCAACCGCAGTCACCGTCGCCGTCCGAGCCGCAGGCCCCGTCCGCCCCGCCCGGGGGTGCCGCCGCGCCGCCCGGGGAGTGCGTGGACCCCGACCCGCAGGTGGTCGCCACCTGCCTCGCACCGGTGTCCGCGGTGGTGACCCTGCCCGGCGGGCAGGCGGCCCTGGTCGCGGAGCGCACCACCGGCCGCATCCTGCGGGTCGCCCCGCAGACCGCGCCGGAGGTCGTCGCGACCGTCGCGGTCGACGCCGCGGGCGACGGCGGGCTCACGGGGCTCGTGCTGTCCCCCTCCTACGCCGAGGACCAGCTGCTCTACGCCTACGCGACCACCCCGGCCGGCAACGCGGTCCTCCGGATCGCCCCCGGCGACGTGCCCAAGCCCGTCCTGTCCGGCATCCCGAGCGGGTCCGTGGACAACCGCGGGGCGATCGGGGTGGAGCCGTCGGGGACCCTGCTGGTCGCCACCGGGGACGCGGGGACGACGCCGACGGCGACCTCCCTGGCGGGCAAGCTGCTGCGCATCGACCCGTTCGGCCGGCCCGCCCCCGGCAACCCCGACCCGGCGTCGCCGATCATCGGCTCCGGGCTGCGCTCGCCCGGGGACGCCTGCGCCGACCCGACGTCGAACACGACGTGGGTCACCGACCGCGCGGGCGCCCGGGACGTGCTGCTCGGCATCCGCCCCGGGGCCCCCGCGGGCACCGCGGCGGCCGCTGCCCCGGCCTGGACGTGGCCGGACCGCCCCGGCGTCTCCGGGTGCGCCGCCGGCGGCGGGACGCTGCTGGTCGGGCTGTCCGACGCCCGCGGGCTGTTCGTGCTGAAGCCGACGGCCGAGGGTCGCTTCGTCGGCCCGCCGGAGACCGTCCTGCAGAACACCTACGGCCGGATCTCCGGGGCCGACCTCGCCTCCGACGGCTTCGTGTGGTTCGGCACCGTGAACAAGGACCCGGGGGGCGCACCGGGCGCCACCGACGACCGGGTCGTCCGGATCCGCCCGCCGTCGGGCGGGGGTTCCGGGCCCGACTAGCGCGGCTTGGCCGCCGCCTGGGTCACGTAGCGCTCCACCGCGTCGCGGGCCTCGTAGACCGTCCGCGCGGAGCCGTACCGGTTGGAGTCCAGCGTGGAGTGCGTCCAGCCGCCCGGCGGCACCCGGGTGCCGAGGGTCAGGTAGCCGATCTGGCGGTCCCAGAGGATTTCCGACTCGAATCCGCGCGGATCGTCCCAGCGCCACGAGTAGCCGTGGTCCTCGGACGACTCGAAGACCTCGATCCCGTCGATCTCCATGATTTCTTCCTCCCCGTCGAAGTGAATCGTAGAATCGTCGTGTGACCGTCTACGTGTCTCTCCCGCAGATTCCGCTGACCCTCAAGTTCGAGGAGTCGATGAACGAGGTCGCGGCGCACCTGCAGGAGCTCCTCGAGGGCGCGAAGGTGCACCGCTACCACCTCGACAACGGAGCGATGGTGCTGGTCAACTGGGGTGTCATGGAGGCGATCACGCTCAACGAGGGCCCCCGGACCCTGGAGCTCGACGAGCTCAACCGGGGCCTGCGCACCTCGGTGCAGGCCATCGCGGACGACTGAGCTCCCGGGCATCTCAGCGGTCCCGGGGCAGCAGGGATCCCAGCGGACCGAGATCGAGGTTCAGGTCCGCCGGGGTCAGCCCGAACTGCTCGGTCAATTCGTCCATGGCATCCGAGAGGTGCATCAGCGCGGTCCCGAGGTCCTCTTCCTGTTCCTCGGTGAGGTCCTCGTTCTCCACCCGCCGGATCGCCTGGCGTTCCATGAGCTGGCGGAGCAGCTCGATGATCGTCAGGACGAGCTTCATGAGGTCGCGCCGCACCGCGTCCTTGTCGATCTCGATGCGGTTGGGGTCGTCAGCCATCGCCCACCCGCTCCGACGGCACGGCGAGGGGCACGGTTGGCTCGGCCGGCGAGATCGACGTGATCAGCGCCCGCAGCGACACGCGGACGAGGTCGACGCCCGCGAGGGAGATCGTCAGGTCCCCGGTGAGCACCACCCCACCCGCGAGCAGCCGGTCGAGCAGGTCGACCAGCGCCACCTCGCGGTCGCCGAACAGCGACGTCTCCCGGTGCTCGACGGTCATGCCCCACCCCCGGCGAAGGAGTAGGGCACCCACGGGCCGGTGAGCTCCAGGTCCAGTCGCGTGCCCTCGGCGAGCCGGTCGACCAGGGCCCGGAGGTCCTCCGCCGACGCCCGGTCGACGAGGTAGGCGCCGTTGAGCACCATGCGCTCGGTGCGACCGGTGAGCGACCGGTCCTGGGGCGGGTGGCGCCGCGACTCGATCGCGATCGCGGCCAGGGCGGCATCGACCTCGTCGGCGGCCCGTTCGGCCTCGGTGACGGCCGCGTCGCCCTCGCGCAGCGCCGTGCGTCGGGCCCGCAGGTACGCCGCCCCCGAGGCGGGCCGCTCCGCAGCGGACCCCGACCCGCCCGATGCACCCGACGGACGCATGTACGCCTTGACGCCCCACTCGTCGCGCCCGGTGATCCGGTCCAGCACCGCGGTGAAGCCCTCCCGGCTCTCGCGCAGCACCGAGCGCACCCGGTCGTCGTCGAGGTAGACCGTGGCGAGCGCGAGCGGGGCGATCGCGTGCTCCCGCCCGACCGCCTCGACCACGCCGTGGTGGGCCCGCGCGACCGCGGCCAGCCAGGTGAGGTCCTCCTGCTGGGCGTCGAGGTCCTCGAAGGCCTCCCGCTCGACGTCCGAGACCACCGCCTGCAGTCCTGCCTCGGCCACCAGCCGCAGCTCCCCGCCGCCGACCCCGCCCGACCCGACGTCGGGAAGGGTCCCGAGGTCGCGACCGACCGCGTAGAGGTAGGTGATCATGCCTCCTCCTCCTGCGCGGCGGGCCGCCTGCGGCGTCGGGCGGGCGCCCGGGTGCTCTGGGCCTCCTCGAGGGCCGCGATCCGCTCCCGCAGCCGCTCGTTCTCCTCCTCCAGCTCACCGCGGCCGGAGGAGAGCGTCGGGTCGCGCTCCCACCAGTCGATCCCCATCTCCTTCGCCCGGTCCACGGACGCGACGACGAGACGGAGCTTGATCGTCAACAGCTCGATGTCGAGCAGGTTGATCTGGATGTCCCCGGCGATGACGATGCCCTTGTCGAGCACCCGCTCCAGGATGTCCGCGAGGTCGGTGCCTCCCGGCTGCCGCACGGTCTCCGGGCCCTGACGGCCGTTGGCCGCGGGCATCGAGCCCGTCCACCGGACCGGCTCGTTCATGGGGCCTCCTCTCAGTCGTCGCCGCGTCCGCGGGTGTACCGGGACACCCGCTTGTAGCCGACGAGCTCGCCGTCGGCGTCCATCTCGACCTCGTAGATCGCGAGCAGGTCCGTCGAGTCCGGGATGCGCTTGCTCTCCACGACCTCGAGGCCGACGGTCCACCCGTCCTCGTCCCGCCGCACGGACGTGACGCTCTCCGACTCCTTGCCGGTCATCTCCATGACCTGCTCGGCCGCCCACCGGGCGACCACGCGCGTCGGGACCTTCTTCGGACGACGGGGCTCCGACTCCGGCTCGGGTTCGGGCTCCGGTTCGGGCTCCGGCTCGGGTTCGTGCTCGGGTTCGTCGTCCAGGTCCTCGTCCTCGAGGTCCTCGTCCTCGTCCTCGTCCTTGTCCTCGTCCTCGACGTCGTCCAGGTCCTCGTCGTCCTCGTCGAGGTCGTCCTCGTCGAGGTCGTCCTCCTCGTCGAGGTCGTCCTCGACCTCGTCCTCGGGCTCCGGGTCGGCCTTCCTCGACCGTTCCCGACGGCGGGGTCGCTCCTGATCGGTGGGAGCCTCGACGTCGACCTCCGCCTCGACCTCCGCGTCGACCTCCGCCTCGGCGGCGGCCCGCCGACGGCGGGGCCGTTCCTGGTCCGTCGGGGCGTCCGCCTCGACCTCGACCTCCACCGCGGCCCGACGACGGCGACGGGGCCGCTCGTCGTCGGCCGAGGTCCCCGACCGCCGCCGGCGGCGGCGGTCGGACTCCTCGAGCGGGTTGCGGCGGGAGCGTTGCGTGCCGCTCACGGACCACCCGCTCCGGGCTCGCGACCCGTCAGCCGGGCCAGCAGGACGTCCTGCTGGGCGTCGCGCTCGGACTCGGTGATCTCGCCGCGCTCGAAGGCGTTGTCGAGGTCGTCGATCTGCGCGCGGATGACCGCCGGATCGTGGAGCCGGTGGTCCACCTGCTCCTCGATCCGCTCGGCCACCCACACCACGCCACGCACCGGGGCCAGCGGCAGCAGGAGGAGTTCGGTGAAGAGCCCCACGGCTCAGCCCCCGTCCCCGCCGTGCTGCGCTTCCCCGTCGGGCACGTCGTACTCCGGCAGGAAGTCGAAGCACGCCGTCGGGCCGAACAGGCGCAGTTCGACCCGTCCCGCCCACTCGTCGCCGAGGTCGTCCACGGCCCGTTCGAAGTCCGTGCGGTGGTCCCGGCGCACCAGGAACGCGACGTGCACCGCACCGGTCTCGCCACTGACCTCCTTAACGACGGTCGCCACCGCGAAGCGGGCGAGGGCGTCCACGGTCGCCTGCGCGTCGGACTCCCGAATGGCGTCCATGGCCTGCGAGACCGCCTCGCCGAGCTTGACGCGGTCGTAGTAGGAACTGTCCTCGTCCATCCCGCTGATCCGCTCGCGCAGATCCCGGATCGACGGGTTCTCCTCGACGATGCGGGTCAGCACGACGTCCTGGTCGTAGTCGCCGCGCAGGGAGAACTGCACGAGCTCGGCCATGTCGTCGAGTGCCCGGGCGAAGTAGTCCCGGTGCGGGTCGAGCAGTTCCTCGCGCACCGCGTCGTCATCGGTGAGCACCGCCCCGAACCGCATCGGCAGCACCGGCAGGTCGGTGGCGATCGCGTTCAGCACCCGCTCGTGAGCGAGCAGGTGCTGCCGGGTGCCCAGCGGGCGGTCGACCGCGACGTCACTGATGACGGCGGCGATCGGGCCCGAGCTGACCAGCCCCAGGCCCGACTCCCCGCTGCCGCTGCCGGTGTCGATCCCCTCCAGGCCGTCCGGGATGCGCTTCCCCGACCGGAGGATCCCATAGACGTACGAGCCGATGCGCTCCTCACCGGAGTCCTGCTCCGGCGCCTCGCTCACTGCTCCTGCTTTCGGCTCGAACGGCGCTCCTCGCGGAGCTCGTCCCACTTCTCCTTGCCGGCGTCCAGGACGCCCTTCGTCTTGCCCTTGGCGCCACCCTGCATGGTGTTCTCGGTCATGCTGCCCATGAACTCGCCGAGGTCCTTGCCGCCCTTGGCGTGCAGGTCCAGGCGGTTGGTCGCCTCGGCGAACCGCAGGTAGGTGTCGACGCTCGCGACCACGATGCGGGCGTCGATGGTGATGAGCTCGATCCCGACGAGCGAGACCTTGACGAAGGCGTCGATCACCAGGCCCTTGTCCAGGATGAGATCCAGGACCTCGGCCAGGCCTCCCTGGGGGGCCTTCTGCACCCCACCGCCCTGACGTTGGCTGACGGTCACGTTGCCTCCTTGCACCAACTGGTCCGTGACCCGGGCGCGCTGCTGCACCCGGAGGGGCGTCGAGGGTCAGGCGGGTGCCGGCTGACGGCGGCCGCGTCCGCGACCCCGACCCGAGCGCCGGCGGCCGCCGCCGTCGTCGTCCCCGTCGTCCGCGTCGTCCCCGTCGTCGTCGGAGAGCTCCTCGCCCTCCACGAGGTCGTCGTCCTCGTCCTCGACGACGTCCTCGTCGACGGGCTCGTCCTCGTCGAGCTCGTCCTCGGCCACCTCATCGTCAGCCAACTCGTCCTCGGCCGGCTCGTCCTCGGCCAACTCGTCGTCGGACGGCTCCTCGGAGAACTCGTCGTCGGCGTCGGTCTCGTCGTAGACGTCCTCGCCGTCGTAGTCCTCCTCCTCGGCCGCGCGCTCCTCCTCGAGGGCCTCCTCGTGGGTCTTGACGACCTCGCTGTCGCGGATCTCGCCGCGCCAGCCCTCGATCTGGTCGCGATTCACCAGGGAATCCATCATCACGTGCCGGCAGAAGTGCTTGAACTCGAGCCGCGCCCGTCGGCCGACCGCCCGCCAGATGTTTCCGGTCTTCTCGAAGAATCCCTGCGGGTAGTACTCCATGATGAGCACGATCCGCGTGAGGTTCGGGGCGAGCTCACTGAAGGTGACGATTCCGTCGGCGCGCCCCTTCTGCCCCGAGGACACCCAGAGGATGTGCGAATCCGGAATCTGCTCGACGATCGTGGTCTCCCACGAACGCTTCGACCAGAACACCTTGGCGTGCCACGTGACCTTCTCGTCCGAGGACTGGTCGACGTTCTCGACCTTCTTCATGAAGCTCGGGAAATCGGCGAACTGCGTCCACTGGTCGTAGGCCAGCCGCAGCGGGACCCCGACGTCCTGGGCCTCGAAGATGTTCATGAACTTGAACTTGCCGCGGGCGCCCTTGGCGCCGCCGCCGCCCGACCCGCCGCCGCCCTCGGCGTCGGAGTCGTCGTCATCGTCGTCCGAGCCGCCGAGGCCGGGGATGACGTTGCCGAGGGCGCCGGTCACCCGGTCCTTCAGCGCGCCGGCTCCGGCACTGAGCGCGCCCTTGACCGGGCTCTCGCCCTGCAGCGCGGACGCTCCGCCGCCGAGGGCGCTCGTCAGCCCCACGCCGCCGTTCTCGGCGACGTCGGCCAGCCGATCGGCCAGACCCTCCACCTGGTTCAGCGCGGCCTCACCGAGCTTCCCGACGAGGGCCGAGACCAGCCGTTGGGCCGCGTCCTTCAACTGGTCGGTCGGCAGCGCGTCGGCGATCGACCCGGGGGCGCTCGTCCCGTTGGTGCTGCTCGTCGCGGTCTCAGTCATCGCTGCCCCTCGTCCGTCGGCCCGACGAGGCGGTGGCGCCCGACCGCGAGCGGCCACTCCCCGACGACGTGCGCGACGAGCGGCCCGTGGAGGCCGTCCGCCCGTTGCCCGAGGAGGCCGACTTGGTCGCGGCCCCCGACTTCGACGCCGAGCCCGACCGGGCGGACGTGCCCGACTTCGCCGTCCCGGAACGGCTGCCCGACGACCCCGACGTCGCGGTGGCGCGGACGGCCGGCTTGCTCGTCGACCCGGACCCGCCCGACGGTGCGCGGCGGGCTCGTCGCGGCCGCTCCTGGTCCGTGACGGGAGCGTCGTCGCTCTCCGACCCTGCGTCGTCCTGCGCCACCTCGGCGGCCTCGGCCTCGGTGTCGTCGGCGTCGGCCGGGTCACCGGCGGCGTCGCCGTCCTCGGTCCCGGCGTCGAGCTCGTCGACGTCGTCACCGTCGAGGTCGTCCTCGAGGTCCTCGTCGACCGGCGCCTCGTCGACCACGTCCGGCTCGTCCTGCTCGGCCTGTCGCCGACGGCCGCGCCGCCCGAGACCCTTCGCCGCGCTCCCCGCGGATCCGGCTGCGCCGCTCACGGCCTTGCCGGTGCGGCCGACCGTCTCCCCGACGGCTCCGCCGGCCTCGGTCACCGTGTCACCGACGGCGCCACCGGCCTGGCCGGCCGCCTGACCCGCAGCCTGGGCCGCGCCCGCCGCCGGCTTGCCGAGGTTCTCGACGCGACTCACGAGGCTGTCGGTGAGCGACTCCATGCGTGAGCTCGCGGCGGCCATCGCCGCCTCCTTGCCCACCTCGAGCAGCCGGCCGCGCACGGCGGTGTCGAGGCGCTTGAGCTCCGGCGAGGCGTCCACGAGCTTCGACGCGGCCGCGAGCAGCTGCGTCGGGTCGGTCGGGATCTTCTTCCCGACGAGGGCCCCGCCGAGCATGATCGCGAGCTTCATCTTCTTGGTCCGGCCCAACAGATAGCCGCCCACGACGGCGAGGACCAATTTCGCGCCACCCATCAGCACTTACCCCGCATTCCGATCGGGCGCGTGGGCACGATACCTCGCGCGTCGTCGAGTTCTTTCCCGGACACTCGTCGCCTCCAAACGTCACCCGATCCCCGAGATCCGACCCGGAGGGGGCGGACCCTACAAGTCGTGATCGATTGTGGCGACACCGGCGATGTCCTGCGCAGAATGTTCGGCCGTTCAGACCTGAACCACCTCGGGTAAACCCGGGGACGAAGACCCGGAACGCGTCGGCAATTGCGCGGAAATGGTGGTTCGTTCGGCCGTCGGCAATTCGCGAAAGAATCTCGACACTGAGCCGCTTGCCCCGGAGGCACTGGGCCGAACACGGAGCACGCTCCGGTCTCGACCCGGCAACGTCTTCCATCGTCCGGGAGAGTGGTCCAGGTCACTAGGCTTGTCGGACCTGTCAGGGGCGCGGGACGGCGGTACCGGTCGTCGACCGACCGCCGAGTAGAGGGCGTCCACCTCCGGACGCACCACGGCCCCGTGTCCCTCCCGGGGCAGCGGGGGGATCACGGAGCCGTGGGTTCGGGGAGCGGACGGGCGGGGCGCCGTCACCCCGCCGACCGTGTCGGAGTCGGTCGGGAGGGGTGCGACGTCCGCACCGCCGCACGGTGCCGGACGGGGAGACCCGGCACCCGCCCCGCGTGCGGGCCGGTCGGGGAGGGCCGACCGCCGCGGGGAGGCGGTGGAACTAGGAGAAGGACAGCACGCTGTCCAGCCCGGCGGGCGCCGCCGAGGAGAGCTTGCCGCCCCAGTGCGCGAGGTCGTTGCGGCCGTTGTCCGCGGCGTGCGCCACGTCGTCGCCCATGAGGCCGACCTGCTCGCGGACCTCGTCCGCCGTCAGGCCGTCCTGCGCGGCGGCACTCCAGTTGTGCTTCGCGTGCGTGGCGTCGTTCTTCGCGTGGTCGACCGCGTGCCCGGTGTCGGCGACCATGTCGGCGACGGGCAGCTTCTCGAGCGAGGAGCTCGGCGCGGACTCCTTCAGCGACGCCGCGACGTCCTTCGCCTCGTGCCGCAGCTTCTCGCCGTGCCCCTTCACGGAGTCGGTGTCGAGCTTCTGGGCGCCGTGTGAGAGCTCGTGCGCGCCGTCGGCGAGCGTGCCCTGGACCTCGTGGGCCGTGGGCGCCTCCTGGGCGAACGCCATCGAGGCGGTGCCCCCGGCGACGGCCATGACGGCGGCGGCCGTGAAGGCGCCCCGTCCGGCGAGGCGAGCAGCCTGGGACGCCACGTGGGGAGCGTGGGGAGCGTGATGTGCGCCCATGCGAAGGCCTCCTCCTATCGGTGTATGGGTGTACAGCCGGTCGGCGGATCAAGGACTGACCCGACCGGACTGCCGGCTACGAACCGTTCTTCGCAGACTCCAACGGGTGAGCCTTCGTCCGGTTACGGATCGATCACGACGCGTCGAAAAAGGTTGTCTCCGTCACCGTCGGCAACAGGCCACCACGACCGGTGATCACCACCGGACGAGCGAAGGGCCCCCTCGATCGACCTGGTCGACCGAGGGGGCCCTTCGCTCAGGGGCGGGACGTGCGACGGCTACCCGCCGGCAGCCACGCGCTCCAGCACCAGCGACTGCACCCGGGCGGCGTCGGCCTGTCCCCGGGTCGCCTTCATCACCGCACCCACGATCGCGCCCGCGGCCTTCGTCTTGCCCGCCCGGATCTTCTCCGCGACGGCGGGCTGGGCCGCCAGCGCCTCGTCGACCGCCGCGGTGAGCGCGGAGTCGTCGCTCACGACCGCGAGGCCCCGACCGGCCACGACCTCGTCCGGCGCGCCCTCCCCCGCGAGCACACCGTCGACGACCTGCCGGGCCAGCTTGTTGGTCAGCGTCCCCTCGGCCACCAGCGCGATCACCCGGGCCACGTCCGCGGGCGTGATCGCCAGCTCGGCGAGCTCCACCCCGGCCGTGTTGGCTTGCTGGGTCAGGTACGACACCCACCACGAGCGCGCCGACTCCGCCGGGGCACCCGCCTCGACGGTGTCGGCGACGAGGTCCAGGGCGCCCGCGTTGACGAGGTCGCGCAGCTCCTCGTCGGAGAGCCCCCACTCGGTCTGGATCCGGGCGCGCCGCTCCCACGGCCGCTCCGGCAGTCCGGACCGCAGCTCGTCGATCCACGCGGTGGACGGCACGATCGGGACGAGGTCGGGCTCGGGGAAGAACCGGTAGTCGGCGAAGGTCTCCTTCGGCCGCCCCGCCGAGGTCGTCCCGGACTGCTCGTCGAAGTGCCGCGTCTCCTGCGTGATGGTGCCGCCGGAGAGCAGGACCCCCGCGTGCCGGCCCATCTCGTAGCGCACGGCGCGCTCCACCGAGCGCAGCGAGTTGACGTTCTTGGTCTCGGTGCGCGTCCCGAACTCGGTCGTGCCCCTCGGCATCAGCGACACGTTCGCGTCGCAACGCATGGAGCCCTGGTCCATGCGCACGTCGGAGACGCCCAGGCCCTTGATGACGTCGCGCAGCGCCGACACGTAGGCGCGCGCGATCTCCGGCGCCCGCACGCCCGCCCCGACGATCGGCCGGGTGACGATCTCGATCAGCGGGACGCCCGCCCGGTTGTAGTCGAGCAGGGAGTAGGACGCACCGTGGATGCGGCCCGTCGCGCCGCCCATGTGCAGCGACTTGCCGGTGTCCTCCTCCATGTGCGCCCGCTCGATCTCCACCCGCCACGTCGTCCCGTCGTCGAGCGGCACGTCGAGGTGGCCGTCGAAGACGATCGGGTCGTCGTACTGGGAGATCTGGAAGTTCTTCGGCATGTCCGGGTAGAAGTAGTTCTTCCGGGCGAAGCCGCTGCGCTCGCGGACCTGGCAGTCCAGGGCGAGGCCGATCCGGACGGCGCTCTCGACGGCGCGCGCGTTGACCCGCGGGAGCGACCCGGGCAGGCCCAGGCACACCGGGCAGACGTGCGTGTTCGGCTCGGCGCCGAACTCGTTGCGGCAGCCGCAGAACATCTTCGTCGCGGTGTTCAGCTCCACGTGCACCTCGAGCCCCATGACGGGGTCGAAGCGCTCGCAGACCTCCTCGACGGTGTACGGCGCCGCGTCGACGGTGCTGGTCATGCGTTCTCCAACACGACGGGGTCCGGGATGGTGGCGGCGAAGGGCGTCCCCGACGACGTGTCCCGGGCCAGTTCGTAGGCGGCCGCGACCCGGTAGGCCCGGTCGTCGGCCAGGGCGGGTGCCATGACCTGCAGTCCGACCGGCAGCCCGTCGTCCGCGGAGAGCCCGCACGGCACCGAGATCCCGGCGTTGCCGGCGAGGTTCGCCGGGATGGTGCAGAGGTCGGCCAGGTACATCGCCACCGGGTCGTCCACGCGGTCGCCGATGGGGAACGCGGTCGTGGGGACGGTCGGCGAGACGAGCACGTCGCAGTCCTCGAAGGCGGCCGCGAAGTCGCGCACGATCAGGGTGCGGGCCTTCTGGGCCTTGCCGTAGAGCGCGTCGTACGAGCCGGCCGAGAGGGCGTGCGTCCCGATCATGATCCGGCGCTTGACCTCCGGCCCGAAGCCGGTCTCCCGGGTCAGCGACATGACCTCGTCGGTCGAGCGCGTCCCGTCGTCGCCGACCCGCAGGCCGTAGCGCATCGCGTCGAAGCGGGCCAGGTTCGACGAGGCCTCGCTCGGCGCGATCAGGTAGTAGGCCGGGACGGAGTAGGTGAACGACGGGCAGGACACCTCGACGACCTCGGCCCCGAGGTCCGAGAGCACCCGCACCGCGTCGGTGAACGCCGTGAGCACCCCGGGCTGGTTGCCCTCGCCGGAGAGCTCGGAGACGACCCCCACGCGGACCCCCGCGAGGTCGCCGCGCGCGCCCGCGAGCGCGGCCTCGACGACCGGCGGCAGCGGGGCGTCGATCGAGGTCTGGTCAGCCGGGTCGTGTCCGCCGATCACCTCGTGCAGCATGGCGGCGTCCAGCACGCTGCGGCCGAAGGTGCCGATCTGGTCCAGCGAGGACGAGAAGGCGACCAGCCCGTAGCGCGAGACGGTGCCGTAGGTGGGCTTCACCCCGACCAGGCCGGTGAAGGCGCCGGGCTGACGGATGGAGCCACCGGTGTCCGAGCCGAGCGCGAGCGGCGCCTCGCCCGCGGCCGTGGCCGCGGCGGACCCGCCGCTGGACCCCCCGGACACGCGGGAGGCGTCCCACGGGTTGCGCACCGCGCCGAAGGCGGAGTTCTCGTTGGAGCCGCCCATCGCGAACTCGTCGAGGTTTGTCTTGCCCAGCGGCACGAGCCCGCCCTCGCGCAGCCGCGTCACCACGGTCGCGTCGTAGGGCGGACGCCAGCCCTCGAGGATCCGCGACGCGCACGTGGTCGGCATGTCGGCGGTGGCCATGTTGTCCTTGACCGCCACCGGCACCCCGGCCAGCGGGCCGCGGACGGTGCCGGCGGCGATCTCGTCGTCGACCGCGGCCGCGGCGGCGAGAGCCCCGTCGCGGTCGACGTGCAGGAACGCGTTCAGCGAGCCGTCGACGGCCTCGATGCGGTCCAGGTGCGCCCGGGTGACCTCGACCGAGGAGAGCTCGCGCGCCTGGACGCGGCGCGCGATCTCGGCGGCGGACAGGCGCGTCAGCTCGCTCACTGCGACTCCCCCAGGATGCGCGGCACGCGGAAGCGGCCCTCCTCGGCCTCGGGCGCGCCGGCGAGGGCGGCCTCGCGGGTCAGGCTGGGCGCGGGCTCGTCGGGGCGCAGCACGTTCGTCAGCGGGGCGACGTGGGTGGTGGGCGGCACGTCGTCGGGGATGTCGGAGACGCGGCCCACGGTGTCGAGGATCGCGTCCAGTTGGCCGGAGAACACGTCGAGCTCGTCGTCGGTGACGGCCAGACGGGCCAGGCGGGCCAGGTGCGCGACGTCCGCGCGCGTGATGTCGGACATGATCCTCCGTGTCGGGAGCGGCCGTGGGCCGGAGGTATCCATCCTAGGCGCCGTACGGATCCGCCCTCGACGCGGTTTGCGGCCGCCCCGTCGCCCCGGCGCCGCTGGACTGGCACACTCGCCGCGCCCGGCGACGGCGTCTCGCCGGGCTCGTCGGCGTGCCCGCTCCCCCGACGACCCTCGTCCAGGACGGAGGCGGCGTGACCTACCTGCTGCGCGTGGTGCTCCCCGACCGCCCGGGCACCCTCGGCGCGGTCGCCTCGGCCCTCGGGGTCGAGGGAGCGGACATCCTCAGCGTGGACGTGGTGGAGCGCCACCAGGGCCAGGCGGTCGACGACCTCGTCGTCGACCTGCCCTCGGCGCGCCCGCCGGACGTGCTGATCACCGCGGCGGAGTCGGTGCGCGACGTCGTCGTGGAGTCGGTCCGCCCGTTCTTCGGTCCGCTCGACACCGCCCGCGAGCTCGAGCTGGTGGAGAGCGTCGCCGCGGCCCCCGACGACGGGATCCGGCTGCTCGTCGATGCCGTGCCCCGCATCTTCCGCTCCGCCTGGGCCCTGGTGGTGGAGGCCTCGACCGGCGACGTCTGGAGCGACGGCGGCACCCGCGTCCACCGGGTGGCCGCGAGCTCCGCGGCCCCCGAGACGGAGGCGGAGACGCTGCCGTGGCTCCCGCTGGTCAAGGCCGCGGTGCTCGACCCGTCGGCGGGACACACGGTCCCCTCGGCGTGGACCGACCTGGACACCGAGCTGGCGGCGGCCCCGCTGGGGCGTTCGGACCGCGCGCTCGTGGTGGGACGGCCCGGCGGCCCGGGCTTCCGCCCGTCGGAGCTGGCCCGGCTCTCGCACCTGGCCGGGATCGTCGCCACCATGACGGGGTGAGGGTCGGGTCGCCGTCGCGGGTCCGCGGTGGTCAGCGGCGGTGGTCGGGCCGGCCGCGCAGGCCGAACCCCCCGAGGTTCGAGGCCCAGCCGGCGCGGCGCCGCTCGGCGAGCCGCGGGCTGACGGCCTGCCCGAGGGCGTAGCGCACCAGCTCCTCGTTGCCGGTGGCCAGCCAGGTGCCGTCCGGGCCCTTGAGCGTGTCCTCGAACCCGATGCGCGTGTCGAGGTCGTTGCGGCGCGCGTAGTCGAGCACCGGCCAGGCCCCGCCCTCCTCGCCGTGGAGCAGGATCGGGACGTCCATCGGGCCGAGGGCCTTGAGGATCCGCACCGCCTCGGCGACCGCGGTCTCCGGATCGGTGACGGTGACCTCGGCGAGCACGCGCACGGTGCCGCTGGGTACCCCGGCCAGCTTGAGCTGCACCGCGTCACCGGTGGTCCAGACGCCCAGCTCGATGCCGATCCCGACCTGGTCGAGCGCCTCGCACACGATCTCCCAGCCCCGCTCGTGCACGTTCACCGAGGCGACGTCGGGACGGGCGTGGTGGGGCAGGCGGGCCCACTGCTGCACCAGCTCGGTGCGCTTGAACGGATCGGGCTCCACCCACCGGGCGGTGGTCACCCCGATCTCCATCGACGGCGCGGCCTGCCGGATCGCCGAGACGACCGCACCGATGGGGCCGGGGTCGAGGCTCTCCTGGCCGTCCACGTCGCGCGGGTGCACGTGGAAGCTGGTGACGCCGAGCGCGGCCACGGCCCGGGCGTCCCGCGCCAGGTGCCGGGGGGTCATCGGGACGGCGGGGTAGACGTCGGCCGGGCGGGCTCCGTTCGGGCAGCACTGCAGCACGGCGACGGCACCTCCCTCCCGGGCTCCTCACACGGACGGCCGTTCGGCCCCGACTGCGTACAGTCTTCAACCTCCTGGGCGTCGACGGCAACGTCTGCACGTGCGTCTGCACGCAATTCCCCGGATCCCACCCGGACGCCACAGCGGCGGTCACTCTGCGCCGCAGCCCGGTCTACTCCTCGCCGTCGGCGTCGGGCGGGGTCTGCGCCACCTCCCGCGCGGCGTCCGGCCCCTGCTCCAGGAGCACCCGGAACCCGTCCTCGTCGAGGATCGGGACCTTCGCGGCGACGGCCTTGTCGTACTTCGAGCCGGGCTCGTCGCCGACGACCACGAACGCCGTCTTCTTCGACACCGAGCTCGCCGCCCGCCCGCCGCGGGCGAGGATGGCTTCCTTGGCCTCGTCCCGCGAGAACTCCGGCAACGACCCGGTGACCACCACCGACAGGCCCTCGAGGGTGCGCGGCACCGACTCGTCGACCTCCTCCGCGAGGTCGACCCCCGCGGCCCGCCACTTCTCGACGACCTCGCGGTGCCAGTCGACCGAGAACCACTCGCGTACCGCGGCCGCGATCGTGGGACCGACGCCGTCGACCGCGGCCAGCTCCTCCTCGCTCGCCGCGTCGATCGCCTCCACCGACCGGAAGTGCCGCGCCAGCGCCTGCGCGGCGGTCGGCCCGACGTGCCGGATCGAGAGCCCGACCAGCACCTTCCACAGCGGCCGGTGCTTCGCGGCGTCGAGGTTGGCGAGCAGCTTGCGCCCGTTCGCGGACAGGGCGCCGGCCTTCGTCCGGAACAGCGGCACCTGCTCGAGCTGCTCGACGGTGAGCGCGAACACGTCGCCCTCGTCGTGCAGCACCTCCGAGGCCAGCAGGGCCGTGGCCGCCTCGTAGCCCAGCACCTCGATGTCGAACGCCCCGCGCCCGGCGACGTGGAAGAGGCGCTCCCGCAGCTGGGCGGGGCAGGACCGGGAGTTCGGGCACCGGAGGTCCTTGTCGCCCTCGCGCATCGGCCGCAGCTCGGTGCCGCACTCCGGGCAGTGCGTGGGCATGACGAACGCCCGCTCGCTGCCGTCGCGCGCGTCGACGACCGGCCCGAGCACCTCCGGGATCACGTCGCCCGCCTTGCGGATGATCACCCGGTCGCCGATCAGGACGCCCTTGCGCTCCACCTCGCCGGCGTTGTGCAGGGTGGCCAGTGACACCGTCGACCCCGCGACCAGGACCGGATCCATCTCCGCGAAGGGGGTCACCCGGCCGGTGCGGCCGACGTTCACGCTGATGTTGCGCAGCGTGGTGGTCGCCTGCTCGGGCGGGTACTTGTAGGCGATCGCCCAGCGGGGCGCGCGGGCCGTCGACCCGAGGCGGCGCTGCAGCGCGACGTCGTCGACCTTGACCACCACACCGTCGATCTCGTGCTCGGCGTCGTGCCGGTGCTCGCCCCACCAGCGCGTGTGCTCGATGACGGCGTCGACGCCGTGGAGCACCCGGGTGTGCGTGGAGACCGGCAGGCCCCACGCGGCGAGCGCGTCGTACGCCTGGGACTGCCGCTCCGGGGTGAACCCGCGGCGCTTCCCCAGCCCGTGGCAGATCAGACGCAGCGGCCGCGTGGCGGTCACCCGCGGGTCCTTCTGCCGGAGGCTGCCCGCCGCGGAGTTGCGCGGGTTGGCGAACGGCTGCTTGCCCGCCGCCACCAGGCCGGCGTTCAGCTCCTCGAAGTCCTCCACCCGGAAGAAGACCTCGCCGCGCACCTCCATGAGCTCGGGCACCGGGAACGCGTCGGTGCCGGTCAGCTCGGTGGGCACGTCGGCCAGGGTGCGCATGTTGAGGGTGATGTCCTCACCGGTGCGCCCGTCGCCCCGCGTCAGCGCCCGGGTGAGGTGGCCGCGCTCGTAGAGCAGGTTGACCGCGAGCCCGTCGATCTTGAGCTCGCAGAGGTACTGCAGCTCCTCGGACGGGAAGTCGAGCTCGCGCTGCACCCGCAGCACCCACTCCCGCAGCTCCTCGGGCTCGAAGGCGTTGTCCAGCGAGAGCATCCGCTCGAGGTGGTCCACCGCGACGAAGTCGGTGGAGAACCCGCCGCCGACCCGCTGCGTGGGGCTGGCGGGCGAGACGAGCGAGGGGTGCTGCTCCTCCAGGGCCTGCAGCTCGCCGAAGAGCTCGTCGAACTCCCCGTCGGTGACGATCGGCGCGTCGAGCACGTAGTAGCGGAACTGGTGGTCCGCGACGAGCTCGGCCAGCTCCTTGTGCCGCGCCTGGGCGTCGGCCGGCACGTCCGGGGTGGTCGACACGGGGGTCTCGCTGGTCACGGGGCCGAGAGTAGCGGCGGGGTCCGACACCCACGCCCGCTCAGCGCGTGCGTCCCCTCCTCCGGGTCACCAGGACGACGGCGGGTCGGCGAACGCCGACGCCAGCTCCACCGCGCGGGCCATCGCGGTGCGCGCCCCCGCGGGCGTCGCGCCCGCGAGGCCGCAGGTCGGCGTGACCACGGCCCGGTCGGCGAGCCGCGCCCGGTCGAACCCGAGCCGGTCGGCGAGGTCGAGCGCCGGCCGGGCGAGCCCGGCGAGCCCGGCGGCCCCGGTAGCCCCGGCGGCCGGCCCCTCGCCGAGCGCGGGCACCAGCCCGAGCCAGAGCTCCGTCGGCGCGTCCCACAGGGCGCCGAGCGCGTCCAGCACCGCGGGGGCACGGTCCAGGGCGAGCAGGTCGACCGCCACGGCGTCCACGCCGGTGGCCCCGAGCAGGGCCAGCGGCGGCGTCGGGTGGCAGCAGTGCGCCACGACCTCCACCGCCCCCGCCTCCCGCGCCGCGTCCACCAGCACCGCGAGCCCGGCGCGTGCCTCGGCGCCCGCGATCGACCGGACCGTGCCGTAGCCGCTCGGGGTCGGGAGCGAGCCGGCGAGCACCGCGGGCAGCGTGGGCTCGTCGATCTGCACGACGACGCCCGCCCCGGTGCGGCGCGCGAGCTCGGCGACGTGCCCGCGCAGGCCCTCGGCGAGGCTCGCGGTGAACTCGGCGACCGCCCCGCGGTCGGTCAGGACCCGGTTGCCGCTGCGCAGCTCGACCCCGGCACACAGCGTCCACGGCCCCGCGACCTGCGTCTTCACCCGACGCGGCGCCGCACCGGTCTCGCCGATCGTCGTGTCGAGCGCGTCGACGTCGCGGGCGAGCAGGTCGACCCCGCGGCGGTGCTGGGCCCCCGGCCGCTGCGCCACGCGGTAGCCCGACGGCCGCACCTCCACCGCCAGGTCGACCAGGAGTGCGGCGGCCCGCCCGACCATGTCGGCGCCGACCCCGCGGTCGGGCAGCTCGGCGACGTGCGGGAAGCCCGGCAGCTCCCCGACCACCACCCGGGCCGCCTCGTGGTGGTCGACACCGGGCAGCGACCCGATCCCGGTGGCACGCTCCTCGGGACGCCGGGGCTCCTCGGGGACCTCGGAGACCTCGGGGACCTCGGCCGCCGGAACCGACCCGGCGTCGGGAAGATCGCTCACCGCACCAGGTGTACCAGGGAGGATCGTGGGCGAGCGGGACGGGCGGCTGCTGGGGATCGGCGCCGCGAGCGGCGTCGTCGGCGGGCTGCTCGGCGGCGGCAACGGGGTCCTGACGGTGCCGGCGCTGGCGCAGTACACCTCCCTCTCGCGGCCGGCTGTGCACGGCACGTCGACGCTCGCCGCGACCTGGGTGTGCGCGGCCGGCGCCCTCGTCTACTGGCTCGTCGGCGGCACGATCGACCTGCACGCCGGCGTCGGCATGCTCGTCGGCGGGGCCGTCGGCGGCTTCTACGGCGCGAAGCTGGTGGCCCGCGCCTCGGAGACCCTCCTGCGGGTGCTGCTGATCGGGATCCTGGTGCTCACCGCGGTGAAGCTCTCCCTCGACGCCGCCGGCCTCGACCCGCTCGGCGGCGCCGCCGCGGTGCCCGCCGACCTGTTGGCCACGGGGTGGTTCGTGGCCGTGCTGTCGGTGGTGGTCGGGCTGGTGGTCGGGGCGTGGGCGGGCGCCATGGGTCTCGGGGGCGGGCTGCTGGCCGTCCCCGCCCTCGTGCTGCTCTTCGGCGTCGACCTGCAGACCGCGGCGGGCACGTCGCTGTTCGTGTTCCTGCCGAACTGCCTGGTCGGCGGCCTCTCGCACCATCGGCAGGGCACCGCGGACATCCGGATCGCGAACCTCGTCGGCCTCGCGGCCGCACCGGGCACGGTCGTCGGCGCCCTCCTCGCACTGGCGCTGGACAGCACCGTCCTCGGCGTCGTGTTCGGCACGTTCGCGGCCGTCATGGCGGTGCGCGAGACCGTGCTGCTCGTCCGGCGCCGTCGTCGCCCCGGCCCGGCCGAGGCGTGAGGGGCCGGCCGGCCGCGAGTGCGACACCGCGCAGGTCCCGCGGACCGGGAGCCTGCTTCCTGTCGCACTCGTCGGGACGGCGGACGCGCCGATCCACCCGCCGTCGGCAACCTGGCACGCTGGAGCCGCCATGCTCCACCTCGACGCCTCCACCTGGCGGGCCCGCGCGCAGGCGCACGCCGAGCGCGCCGACGCGCTGACGGCCTCGCACCGGGCGCGGCGGGCACGGCACGAGTCGCACCCCGTCGAGGACTTCCTCTTCACCTACTACCCGACCCGCCCGAACCGGCTGCGCGTGTGGCACCCCGGACCGGGCGTCACGCTGATCGACAGCGACCGCGCCGGATGGAGGCACTACTCCCCCGACGGCAGCCACGTCGACGCTGCGACGATCCGCCCCGCCACGGTCGCCTTCGTCCGCGGCCTGCTCGCCGCGACCGCCTCCCGCGCGCCCCACCTCGGCTGCTTCGGACTGCACGAGTGGGCCATGGTCTACCGGGCGGACGACACGCGGCACGCGGTTCCGCTGCGACTCGGCGGCGCGGGCACCGACGCGGTGGTCGAGAGCCACCGCATCCGGTGCACGCACTTCGACGCCTACCGCTTCTTCACCGCCGAGGCCGCGCCGCGCAACGTCGAGACGCCGACCCGTGAGCGCCAGGTCGACCTGGAGCAGCCGGGGTGCCTGCACGCGACGATGGATCTCTACAAGTGGGCGACGAAGCTCGGGCCGCTCGTGCCCGGCGAGCTGCTGCTGGACTGCTTCGAGCTGGCCCGCGACGTCCGCGTCCTCGACATGCGCGCCTCCCCCTACGACCTCGCCGACCACGGCTACATGCCCGTCCCCATCGAGACGGCGGACGGCAAGGCCGAGTACGCGCAGGCCCAGCAGGAGTTCGCGGACCGGGGTGTCGGCCTCCGCGAACGTCTCCTGGACGTCCTGCCCGATTGCTAGCATTGCTGGCATGGCCACCATCACCGTGCGGGACCTCGACGACGAGGTGCGCTCCCGGCTGCGGGTGCGTGCGGCGGAGAACGGACGCTCCATGGAGGCCGAGGTGCGGGCGATCCTGGAGGAGGCGGTCCGGCCTTCGCGCCTGGAACGACGACGGGCTGCTCTCGCCCGGTTCCGGGCGGCCGCCGAGGCGGCAGGCGGGATGGACGACCTCTTCGATGCGATCCCCCCTCGGGACAGCTATTCCCCGCCTCGAGAGGTCGATCTGGGCCCGTGATCATCCTTGACACCAACGTGCTGTCCGACCTTGCGAAGGTCGACCACAGCCTGCACCTCGCGGACTGGTACGCCACCGAGCCGGGCGAGGTCGTCGTCTCCGCGATCTCGGTCGCGGAGATCGAGATGGGCATCGCTGTCATGCCACGCGGTGCTCGGCGCGACATGAAGGCACGCCACGTGCGGGAGATGCTCGATGACGGCCTGGACGGCGCCGTGATCCCGTTCGACCGAGCGGCGGCGGAGCAGTACGGCGCCGTGGTGGCAGCCCGTCGCCGGGCGGGCCGGCCGATCTCGGTGCCCGACGCCCAGATCGCCGCCATCTGCCGCGCCCGGAACGCCACGCTGGCCACCCGGAACGTCCGGGACTTCGAGCACACCGGCATCACCGTGTTCGACCCGTCGTCGTGAGCCTGTCCGACCTGGTCGCGCGGGCACGGCGGCTGATGCGCGAGGACCGGCGCGCCCTCCTCGGCATCGCCGGCGCCCCGGGGGCGGGCAAGACGACGCTCGCACTCGCGTTGGTCGAGGCGCTCGGGCCGGAGGCGGTGCACGTCCCGATGGACGGGTTCCACCTGGCCGACGTCGAGCTGGAACGGCTCGGGCGCCGCGACCGCAAGGGTGCCCCGGACACGTTCGACGCCGACGGGTACGCCGCCCTGCTCGGCCGGCTGCGCGGTCCCCTATCGGCGTGCTGCCCTGGATCCCTGTCCGGGACCGTCTATGCGCCCGCCTTCGACCGCGAGATCGAGCAACCCATCGCTGGATCGATTCCGGTACCCTCCACGTGCCGGCTGGTCGTCAGCGAGGGGAACTACCTCCTCCTCGACGACCCGGCCTGGCGGGCCGTGCGTGCCCGGTTCGACGAGGTGTGGTTCCACGAGACCGACGAGGTCGCGCGGCGCGAGCGGCTCGTCGGGCGCCACGTACGGTTCGGCAAGACCCGCGACGAGGCCGTCGCGTGGGTCGAGGCCGTCGACGAGCCCAACGCGCGGCTCATCGAGGCCACCCGCTCCCGCGCCGATCTGACGACGGCGTGGGAGGGGCCGACGCGACGGGAGGACGAGGTCGGATGACGGCGAGCGCGGGGGACGACGTGGGCCCCACCGACGAGATCAAGCCCGACGACCTCGACATCGAGACCCTCGGCCCGGCGCGGATCACCTCCCCGCTCTCCCCGCTGCTCGACGCGAGCCGGGGGACCACGGAGCACTACGTCGACTCCGGCGACCGGGTGCTGCTCGACGACACCGCCGCCGGCATCAGGGCGCGCGGGACGTCGCTGGAGGACCTGCCCGGCCTCGAGCCCTGTGGCCCGCGGCGCCAGATCTACTTCGACCCCTCGAAGACGCGGGCGGGGATCGTGACCTGCGGCGGCCTGTGCCCGGGGCTCAACGACGTGATCGCCGGCCTCGTACGCACGTTGACCTACCACTACGGGGTCCGGCGGGTGGTCGGGTTCCGCAACGGCTACCGCGGCTTCGTCTCCGCCTACGGCCACGACGTCGTGGAGCTGACCCCGGAGACGGTGCGCGACTCCCCCGTCGACGGCGGCACCTTCCTCGGCACCTCCCGCGGCCCGCAGGACCCCGAGGAGATCGTCGACTGCCTCGAGCAGATGCACCTCAACGTGCTGTTCGTGATCGGCGGCGACGGCACGATGCGCGGCGCGATGGAGATCGCCCGGGTGATCCGCGAGCGGGGCCTGCGCATCGCGGTCGTCGGGATCCCCAAGACGATCGACAACGACATCCCGTTCATCGACCAGAGCTTCGGGTTCCAGACGGCGTTCGCCGAGGCGAGCGACGCGATCCGCTCCATGACGGTGGAGGCCAAGGCCACCCCCGGAGGGATCGGCCTGGTCAAGCTCATGGGTCGGCACTCGGGCTTCATCGCCTGCTACGCCTCGCTGGTGCGTTCCGACGCCGACGCGGTGCTGATCCCCGAGGTGCCCTTCGAGCTGGACGGCGAGACCGGGCTGCTCGAGCACCTGCGCCGGCGGGTGTCCACGCGCGGGCACGCGGTGGTCGTCGTCGCCGAGGGCGCGGGCCAGGACCTGCTCGACCCGGTCGGGCGCACCGACGCCTCGGGCAACTCCAAGCTCGCGGACGTCGGCCCCTGGCTCAAGGAGCGCATCGAGGACCACTTCGCGACGGCGGGGACGGAGACCTCGGTGCGCTACGTCGACCCGAGCTACCTCATCCGCAGCGTCCCGGCGAACCCGTACGACAGCGTCTACACGGTTCGTCTCTCGCACGCCGCCGTGCACGCCGCGATGTCCGGGCGGACGGCCATGGTGGTCGGGCGGGTGCGGCGCCGGTTCGTGCACATCCCGATGTCGCTCGCCGTCAGCCGCCGCAACCAGGTCGACCCGCACGGCGACCTCTGGATGGCCGTGCTGGAGTCGACCGGGCAGCCCTGGCGCTTCGGTGAGGACTCGGGCGCGCCGACCGGGGCGCCGCACGCCTGACCCGGAGTACCCCCGCCGGTCCGTGACTCCAACCCGAGTTGCAGAACTGGTGGAGAGAGCCGCAGGACCGTCTCCTCGGTGGCCGACCGACCAGGGCGGCACGGAACGGAGGACCACCCTCCGGAACCGACACCACACCGATCGAAGGAGCACCGATGGACCTCCGCACCGACCGTGAGCAGCTCTTCGCGAACCTCGGCCACCCCGACACCATGTCGGCCTTCTTCGAGCGCGTCGCCGACGACGTCGACTGGACCGTCGCGGGGACACATCCCATCGCCGGCCACTACACCGACAAGCGGGCCTTCCTCGAGGCCACCTTCGACCGGCTCCGGCCGCTGATGCGGGATGCGGTCCGCCTCGAACTGCGCAACCTGGTCGTCGACGGGGCGACCGTCGTCGTCGAGCTCCAGGCCATGTCGACCACCCTCGACGGTTCGCCGTACGACTACGTCCTGTGCTGGGTGTGCCGCTTCGACTCGGCAGAGCCCGGCGCCACGGTGGTCGAGGTCCGCGCCTATCTCGACTCCGCCATGGTCACCTGGACCATCACCCGCAACGAGCAGCTCCTCGACCGCAGGCGGGGTGCGTGACAGGGCCGGAGCGACGGGTGGGGTGACCCCCGGCTCTCCCCGGTGCCTTCACAGGTCGGCGAGGCTGTGGCCGGGCAGGCGTGTGCGGGCGCGCTCCATACCGTCTCGACCGACCGAGCCCACGACCCTGTCGAGCAGGTTCTCGGTGACCTCGAGGGTGGGCCACCGCATCCCGCCCCGGACGTGCTGCGCCTCCGCGATCGCGAGGGCGCGGGAGGCGGCCGCCATGTCCCCGCTGAGTGCCAGGCAGTCCGCGAGGAGTTCGGCGACGAGGAAGTTCTCGGTCATCCCCATCGCGGTGCAGTCGGTGACGGCCTGACGGACCCAGCTCAGTGCCTCGTCGAAGCGGCCCGCCGGGAGGAGGAGTTGCACCGCGGAGACGGCGGCGACCCAGCCGGTGTAGTGGTTGCCCGCCGCGGTGGCGTCGCGGTGCAGGTCGACGACACGGACGAGCATGTCGGGGTCCTCGCCGGTGAGGAACGGGGCGATGAAGCCGGCGTGCCGGACCAGGACGTCGAGCTCGGGGCGGCCCGCACCGAGCGAGCGGGTCGCGGCGGCGAGCTCGGCGACCAGTCCGGTGTCCCCGGCCATGAACGCGGGGCCGGTCGCCAGGGTCAGGGCGGCGGTGACCAGGTCCGCGTCGGTCGACAGACCGGCGGCGGCACGGATGCCCTCCTGGAGGGTCTCCCGTCCCGGCTCGTGGTGGCCCTGCGCCATGAGGTTGCTGCCCAGGACGAGGGCGGTGAGCGCCCGATCCGCGGGGTTACCGAGGTGCGGGTCCTCCTCGCAGACCGCCCGGGCCGTGCGGGCCCAGTGCAGCCCCTCGATGGCGCCGGCGCCGAACGTCCAGTACACCGCGAGCCGGCCGGCGATCCGGACTCCTCTCGCGCTCGGGGCGTCGACGAGGGTGCGTTGGAGCGTCGCACGCAGGGCCGGGAGGTTACGGTCGAGCTCGCGGTGCCAGTTCCGGAGTGCCGTCGACCCGAAGGGCGGCTGGCGGTCGACGAGGGCCTCGACCCAGGCGTCCCGACGGGGGGCGTGGTCCTCGCCGAGCGCGGCGGACCGGTGCTGCGCGTGGCTGCGCAACGTCGCGAGCTGGGTGAAGCGGGAGGCGCCCCCGTGCGCGCCGACAGCCGTGAGCATCGAGCGGTGCACCAGTCCGCCGAGCAGGTCGGCCACGTCGTCGTGCTGGGCGAGGGCGGCGGCGAGGTCGGCGGTGAACGGTCCCGGCACCACTCCGAGCGCCCGGTGGAGCGCCGCCTCGGCCTCGGGCAGCGCGCGGTAGCTGCTGTCGATGGCTCCGCGCAGGGATCGGTGGTGTGCGGGGGCCCGACGTCCGGTGTGGCTCAGGCCGCTGGCGTCCGCGCGGACCTGGGTGGCGATCTCGGCCAACGTGAAGAGCCGGGCTCGTCCGGCCGCCAGTTCCAGCGCCAGCGGCAGTCCGTCCACCGCCTCGACGATGCGGGCGGCCGACTCGCGGTCCGCCTGCTCGGAGCCGGTGGCGGCGACTCGTTCGGAGAACAACGCGAGCGCGGGCCCGGGTGCCAGCGGGGCCAGCGGGCGGAGTCGTTCGCCGGGGACCTCGAGCGGCTCCCGGCTCGTGGCGAGCACGGCGGACTCGCCTCCGGTCGCCAGGATGCGGTCGACCAGCTCGGCGACGGCGTCGAGCACGTGCTCGCAGTTGTCGAGGACGACGAGCGTGCGCCGGTCGCGGAGCATGCCGGCGATGTCCGCCGGTCCCGGCGTGGGGAGGCCGAGCGTGGACGACACGAGGTCGGGGACGCGATCCGGAGTCGCGGAGGTCAGGTCGACGAACCAGACGCCGTCGGTGAAGGTCGGTGCGGCGCGCGCGGCGACCTCGAGAGCGAGGCGGGTCTTGCCGCAGCCCGCGGTGCCGACGACGGTGACGAGCGGGTGGCCGGCGACCAGGTGACCCAGCTCGGCCGCCTCCGCCTCCCGCCCGAGGATCGGCGTCCTGACCGTGGGCAGGTGCAGCGCACCGGGCCGGGACACGGGTTCGCGACGTGGCCGTGACCGGGCGGGCGGGGCCGCCGTGTCCTCGGCCAGGAGTGCGGCGTGCAGCCTGCGCAGCTCGGGACCGGGCTCGAGCCCGAGCTCGTCGATGAGGACGGTGCGGGCCTCGGAGTACGTGTGCAGCGCGTCGGCGCGCCGTCCCGCGGCCTGGTAGGCGGTGATGCGATACGCCCACAGTCGTTCTCGCAGCGGGTGGTCCGCGATGGCGCTCTCGAGCTCGACGAGGGCGCGGGCGACGTCGCCCGTGTCCAGGAGTGCACCGATGTGGGTCTCGCGGACCTGGTGGTGCAGTTCGTCCAGGCGCGCCACCGCGGCCGCGGCCCAGGGGGCGTCGGCTGCGGTGCCGTACGGGCGACCGCGCCACATCCGCAGGGCCTCCTCGGTACGCCGGAGGACGCGCTCGGACGCGCCCTGGCCGAGCAGAGCGGCGGCTTCGGTGGCGAGCCGGGCGAACCGCAGTGAGTCGACCTGGTCCGGGCGGGTGATCAGCCGGTAGCCACCGCGCTCGTTCACCACGGTGGTCGAGGCCTGGCCCGACCGTCGCTCCGGCTCCAGCACCCGACGCAGGCGGAGCACGTGCGAGTCGAGGGTGGAGGACGACCGTGAGGTGGTCCGGTCGCCCCAGATCGCATCGGCGAGCGTGTCGGAGCCGACGCGTCGACCCGCGTGGACGGCCAGCAGCGCCAGGGCTGTGGACAACGTGCCGGTCGGCACGGTGCGGGTCTGCCCGTTCTCCTCGACGACGAGGTCACCGAGGTCCCGGATCCGGAGCGCGGTCGTCCTCTCCGCGGTCGCCGTCATCGGTCTCCTCCCCTGCTCACGAGGTGCATCGCGCGCGGTCGGCCGGGTGTGACCACGTCGCCGTCGGACGCGGGCCCGCGCGCAGCACTTGAAGGGAGGTTGAAGGCGACGGCCACATCGTCAGTGTCCTTCCCGAGGAGGAGCCCATGAGCCACGATCCCGTCACCGAGTACACGATCCGGGGCGGCAGCGCCGACGCCGATCGGCTCGCCCGTCAGGCCGAGGTCATGGCGGCCGCGTCGCTGTCGTTCCTCGCGGAGTGCGGCGCGGGCCCCGGAGCCGCCGTGCTCGACGTCGGCTGCGGCGACGGGCAGATCGCGCACGCGCTCGCCCGCCGCGGCGGGGTCGTCGTCGGGATCGACATCGACCCCGACGCCGTCGCCATCGCCCGTCGGACGCGGGACGGGGCGGACTTCCGGGTACAGGACGCTGCCGTGCCCGCGGGTCGGGACGAGTTCGACCTGGCCTGCAGCCGACTCCTGCTCAGCCACCTCGTCGACCCGATGGCCGTGGTGCGCGCGATGTGCGCCGCGGTGCGTCCGGGCGGCGTGGTCGCCGTGGAGGACCTCTTCAGCCCCACGCTCGGCGGCGAACCCCACGTCCCCGCACTGACGGAACTGGCCGAGGTCTACAGCGCCACCGTCCGCAGCCACGGCGGCGACCCCGCCATCGGGCCGCGCCTCGCCACGCACCTGCGTGCCGCAGGGCTCGTCGACGTCACCGAGCACACCGTGGTCAACAGGATGACCGAGCCCCACGAGAAGCGGTTCCTCGTGCAGCTGCTGGACAACATGCGCCCGGCGATCCTGGCGGCCGGCGTGGCCGACGACAGCCGGCTCACCCGGCTGCGCGCGGAGGTCTCCGCCGCCGCAGCACGCCCCGACGTGACGTTCCTGCAGGCCCGGATGCACCAGGTCGCCGGCCGTAGGCCCGGGTTGCAGACCGGTTGAAGTCACCCGGACCACGGTGGTCCCAGCCCGAGAGGAGCCCGGAGATGACCACGTTGAGCATCTGGCGCTACGAGACCGTCGACGGCGCGGAGGGTGCGCTCCGCATCCTGGAACGGCTCCAGCACCGCGGGCGGATCGCCATCGACGACGCCGCGCTCGTCGCGTGGGACGTTGCCGAACGACGTCCCCGCACCTACCAGACCGGCACCGTGGACGGCACGGCCGCGCTCTCCGGGGCGTTCTGGGGTCTCCTGTTCGCCCTGGCGCTCCTGTTGCCCGAGCCCGGCACCAGCGCACCGGACGTCGGCCTCTCCGACGGCCTCCTCCGCCGGCTCCGCGCCCGGATCGGACCCGGCACGTCGGCACTGTTCGTCCTGACCGACCACGACGCCACCGACCGGCTGCGCGTCGCGCTCGCCGACCACGACGTCGAACTGTTCGTCCACCGCCTCGACCCGGCCCAGCAGACCGCCCTCCGGTCCGCGTTCGCCGGCTGACCACTCGACCCAGAGGAGATCGTCATGACCACCCGTGTACTCGTCGTCGGAGCCGGCCCCGTCGGCCTCACCGCCGCCTGCCAGCTCGCCCGACTCGGCGTCGACGTCCGCGTCGTCGAGAAACTCGCCGCACCGACCACCGAATCCCGGGCCGTCGGCGTCCACGCCCGCAGCCTGGAGATGTTCGCGGCACTCGGCGTCCTGCCCCGGTTGGAGGCTCGCGGCCGCCGCATCGCCGCCCTCCAGATGTCCGACGGGCGCACCGGGCACCTCCGGGCCCGCATGGACCTCGCCGACGTCCCGACCCGACACCCCTACGTCCTCGACGTGGCCCAGCCCGACACCGAGGCCGTCCTCACCGAGCGGGCCACCGAACTCGGCGTGAGCATCGAACGCGGGGTCGCGCTGACCGGGCTCACCCAGGACACCCTCGGTGTCGACGTGACCTTCTCGGACGGGCGCACCGACCGGGTGGGCTGGGTCGTCGGCGCGGACGGCGGTCACAGCGCCGTGCGCCGGCTCGTCGGCGAGCAGCTGCACGGATCGTTCCAGGGACAGCACTTCGCGATGGCCGACGTGGACATCGACACCTCACTGAGCCGCGACCTCATCCACATGTTCACCCACCCCGACGGTATGGCGATGGTGTTCCCGCTGGCGGGCCACCGTGCTCGGCTCATGTTCCTGGTCGACGGCACCGACCCGGCCGGACCCACGATGGAGCAGATCCAGGCCCTCGCCGAGACCCGCATGGGCGGCCGGGTCCAGGCGCACCACCCGCGCTGGCTGACCTACTTCGAGGTGCACCACGCGCAGGTCTCCTCCTACCGGCACGGACGGGTCTTCCTCGCGGGCGATGCCGCACACGTCCACAGTCCCGCCGGCGCGCAGGGCATGAACACCGGGGTGCAGGACGCCGCCAACCTGGCATGGAAGCTCGCGCTCGTCGTCCGCGGCGTCGCCGACGAGGCCCTGCTCGACACCTACCAGGCCGAACGACACCCGGTCGGCGCCGCCGTCGTCAGGCAGACGACCGTGCTGACCGACCTCGGCGCGGCGACCGGCCTGCTGGGGCTGCTCCGCGATGCCGTCTACTTCGTGGCCGGACACTCGCGCCGGGTCGCCGCCGCTGCCGCAACGAGGATGGCCGAGATCACCATCGGATACCCCCGAGGGCCGCTGGGTGTCCAGCGAGGTGGCGCGTTGCCAGCGGGTGAGCACTGCCCGGACCCCGCAGAGCTCCGGGACGCCGACGGCACGCCCGTCTCGGTGGAGTCGCTCCTGGCCCGGCCCGGTTTCCTCCTGCTCACCAGGAACAGATCAGCGCAACTCCGGTTGGGCGAGATCGGGACCGTCATCGTTCTCGACTCGGCGACCGACCCACTCGGCCTCGGCGACGGCATGGCGCTCGTCCGGCCGGACGGCTACCTCGGCCTGGTCTCGGCGACGGCCGACCAGGAGGTCGTCGACGGATATCTCGCAGCGAAGATCGGTGACGTGGCACCCGCATCGGTCCGGCGGCCATCGGCGCTCGCCGGCTGACGGTCCGCTTCCGAGGGTGTCCGGTCCACCGTGCTCATGCGCGTTCCTCTTCCGGTGCGGGCGGCGCTCCGCCCGCTGCCGGATCGTTGGGGTGTCCTGCCCGGTCTGCGGGCCACCGCCGCGGCCGCCGTCGTGCTCGGTCTCGCGGTCGCGGTCTCCGATCCGTCCGTCGGCGGCATCGCGTACCTCGGGGTCGCCTGCGCCGTCAGCTTCGTGGGTTCCGGTGGGGCTCGGTCCCGAACGGCGCGGGTCGCGGGTCAGGCCGTCGGGGCCGCCGCGGGCATGGCCCTGGGAGCCCTCGTCCCGGCAACGGCGGGATGGGTGGTGCCGACGGCGGCCGGTGTCGGGTTCGTGGCCGGGGCCCTCGGCCGGATCGGACCCGCCTCCACCGGGGCGGCACTCATGGCCGTCGTCGGCGTGGCCTACGCACAGTTCGACAGGCTTCCGGTGCCGTGGTGGGAGCCCGTCCTCGCGTACCTCCTGGGCAGCACGGTGGTGCTCGCGTTCGCGCTCGCCGAGTCCGCGACTCTCGGTCGGCACGACACCCGTCGGGCCGTCGCAGCGGTGTGGGATGCCGCGGCCGATCTGGTGCTGGCTCCGGACGAGGACTCCGCTCGTCACCGTCTCGCCGAGGCCTGGGCGACCGCGCACGAGGCGGTCGTGGGGTATCGCAGGCGTCCTGCCGGTCGTGCCGACTGGGCGGGCGCGCGGGAAGCGGCCGTCGAAGCGGCGCGCCTCGCGGCCGTGCCGACCGCCGACCTCGCCACCCGCAGCGAGCTCGCCCGGCGGTGGCGTTCCGCGGCGATGGATGCTCGGGACCAGCCGTCGGACGACAGGCCCCCTCGATGGCGATCGGTCGTCCGGCCGGCGCTGGAGCCTGCGGCGCTGTGGTCCGGCGCCCGCGTCGGCGCCTGTGTGGGTGTGGCGACGTGCGTGGCCCTCCTGCTGCACTCCCCTGCCCACGCCTTCTGGATCCCGCTGACGGTCGCGGTGGTCGTGCGACCCGAGTACGGGTCGGTGCTGGTCCGGTCGGTGCACCGGCTCCTCGGGACGGTGGTCGGGGTCGCCGTCGTCGCCGGACTGCTCGAGATGGTGTCCTCGCCGGTCGCGATCGCCGTGGTGGCTGCGCTGTCGCTGGGATCGGCCGCCTTCGGCGCCACCCGCTCGTACGGAGTGGCGGTCGCCGGCATCACCGGGTCGGCGCTGTTCAGCACCGCGCTGACCTCGCCCGCGGGATTCGATCCGTGGGCTCGTCTGGTGGACACGGTGGTCGGCTGTGCGGTCGCCCTCGTGGTGGGGGTGCTCCTCTGGCCGCGACGCGGGCTCCATGACCAGTCCGGGGAATTCGCGCGCGCTACTGTCGCGCTGGCGGAGTACGCCGAGCGGCCCGGTCGGACGACCGCGGACGCGGCCTACCACCGGGCCCACAGGTGGCGCGAGCAACTCGGACGCGATGTCACCGAGCCGGATCCCGCCCGGGCCGCGGCCGACTGGCTGCCCGTCGCACACCGGCTCGAACACGTCGTCGACCTGGTGTCCGCCGAAGCGCGTCCGGACGTCGCGCACCGGCTCCGCGCCCGCCCGGGCACCGCAGCCGAGGCGGGCGCACTCCTCGACCTGATCGCCGAGATGCTGCACACGCGGTGATCCGGTGCACCCGACCCGGACCCTCGATCGCGGCATCCGGTCAGCCGGACAGCACGCCGGCCACCAGGTGCGACGGGGCGGGCGCCGGTGCGCCGGCCCGGAGCCAGGCACAGCACTCGGCGACGTCTGCCGGCTCGTGCAGCGGTCCGACCACGAGTGCCGGACCGGTCGGCCGCCGGTGGGTGTCGCAGGGCTGGACGAGCACGGTCGCGCCGGCCGAGGACGTCCCCGTCGAGCAGCCCTGCAGGCACCCCGACCGCACGAGCACACCGTGCGGGGTCGCTCGGATCGCCGCACGGAGCTCGTCGTCGCACTCGCTCGGAGCGGCCGCGGCATGGGGGCAGTCGGCGACTCCGCACGCCACGACCGTCACGCCCGTCATCGACGCCGCCCGTCCCGAGGGTCGAGCTCCGCTCCGCTGCGACCCCCGTAGCGCCGGTTGAACTTCTCCACCTGGCCGCCGCGCTCGACCGGTCGCGCCGTGCCGGTCCAGACCGGGTGCGACGACGAGGAGATCTCGACGTCGAGCACCGGGTACGTCTCGCCGTCGGTCCACGTGATCGTCGGGAGGTCCCGCGTCCCGACCACCGTGGACCTCGTCAGGAAGGTCTCCCCGCTGGTCTGGTCGCGCACGACGACGGGTCCGTAGGTCGGGTGGATGTCGCTCCTCATGCCTGCTCTCCTCGCTGCTCGCTCGGGACGACCGGCCCCTCGAGCTCGTCGCACGGATCGGTGTGGGTGGTGCCGAAGGGGTCGGGGAACGCACGCCACGCGTCCTCGCCGAGGGCGAGCTCGTCGTCGGTCAGCAGTGCCAGGTCGAGGGCGGCGACGACGTCCGCGGGCTCGGCGTCATGGACCAGCACCACGAGCTGTTGCTCGCGGTCGCCCCAGCGCTCGTCCCACCGCAGCGACGCCGACGCGCGCCGCACCTCGTCGACGTCGTCCCAGGCGAGGGAGTCCGCGAGCCACCGACCGGCCATGCCGATCTGCAGCCCGCCGCCCGCGGACTCGATCCACAGCGCGTGCTCCGGTCGCGACGCCACCCAGACCCGCCCGCGCACCCGCACCGTCCCGGTGAGCAGCACGTCGAACGCCTCGTGCAGGCGCTGCGGGTGGAACGGACGCCGCAGACCCACGTGCAGCAGCGACACCCCGACGTCCCGCGTCAGTGGCGGCTGACCGCGCAGCAACGGGCCGTGCGGGTCGTCCGGGACCCCGCGGCGCGCGTCCGGGTGCAGCTCGGCGAGGACGGGGGTGACGTCGGGGACCTCGGCCGCGCCGGAGGCGTCCAGCCGGCGTGCCTGTGGGGCGAGCCGCGCCAGGACGGCGTCGCGCCGGACCCGCTCCCACGGCTCCGGGCCGCCCACCACGAGCAGCACGTCCGCGAACTCCGCGTGACCCACCACGATCTGCGCGACGGTGCGGTCGTCGTCGTCGGTGAGGGCCAGGCCGCGGTCGGCCAGCGCGTCGTCGGAGCCGGCGTCGTCGAGCCAGCGCTCGCCGTCGAGCACCGCGACGACCCCGACGAGGTCGAGGACGTCGGTGACCGGGCCCTCCCGCCCATCCGGCACGACGTGCGCGAGCGCCTCGCACACCGGTTCGGGCTCCATGCCCGGGTCCAGCAGCAGCACCACGCGCCCGACCCCGTCGTCGTCGGCCAGCTCCAGCAGCAGCGGCAGCAGGTCCTCGCGCAACGTGCAGGAGACACAGCCGTGCGCGAGCTCGAGGGCGGTCGTCGTCCAGCGGCCCTCGTGGTGCACCGCGCGCGTGACGACGCCCTCGCCGAGTCGGCGCAGGTCGTGGACGACGAGCACCGTCCGCGGGTCCGCGGCCGCGGCGGCCTCTCCGGTCGCGAGCACGGCGTCGCGGTCGACCCCGCAGACGATCAGCAACGGGTCCGGCATCAGGGAATCCTCCTCGGTCGGCTAACGTTAATGATAATCGGTATCAACACGATGGAGGAGCAGTGGCCCGCAACGAGGTGAGACCGGTCGTCAAGATGCGCTCGACGGCCGGGACCGGGACGACCTACGTCACCCGCAAGAACCGCCGCAACGACCCCGACCGGCTCGTGCTGCGCAAGTACGACCCGCAGGTCCGGCGGCACGTCGACTTCCGCGAGGAGCGCTGATGGCCGCCGGGCGGGTGGGACGGCCCGCCCGGAAGAAGGCGAACCCGCTGCACCAGCGCGGTCTGACCACGGTCGACTGGAAGGACACGACGCTGCTGCGGACCTTCGTCTCGGACCGGGGCAAGATCCGGTCCCGACGGGTCGCGGGCCTGACCGGGCAGCAGCAGCGCCAGGTCGCCTCCGCGATCAAGACCGCGCGCGAGATGGCGCTGCTCCCCTACACGTCCACGGCCCGATGAGCCGGCGCTGTCAGGTCACCGGGCGAGCCCCCTCATCGGGGAAGAACGTCTCGCACTCGCACGTGCGCACGAACCGCTGGTTCCGGGTCAACGTGCAGCAGAAGCGCTTCTGGCTGCCCTCGGAGAAGCGGTGGGTGCGGCTGCGGTTGTCGCCGAAGGGGATCCGGACGGTCGACCGGGACGGCATCGAGTCGGTGGTGGCCCGGATGCGCGCGGCCGGGGAGAGGATCTGATGGCGAAGCGGAGCAAGATCGTCGCGAACGACCGCCGTCGGGAGATCGTGGCGCGGTTCGCCGCCCGCCGGGCGGAGCTGAAGGAGATCGTGCGGCACCCGTCGTCGTCGGACTCCGCGCGCGCGGCCGCCGTCGCCGAGCTGGCCCGCCAGCCGCGCGACGCGAGCGCGACCCGCGTGCGCAACCGGGACGCGGTCGACGGACGGCCGCGGGGCCACCTGCGGGCGTTCGGGCTGTCGCGCGTGCGGCTCCGCGAGTACGCCCACGCCGGCTACCTGCCCGGTGTCACGAAGTCGAGTTGGTGAGGAGACCGGGATGAAGGTCCGTGCGTCGCTGAAGGCGTTGAAGCAGAAGCCGGGGTCGTCCGTGGTGCGCCGCCACGGCCGGGTCCTGGTGATCAACAAGCAGAACCCGAAGTGGAAGGCGCGTCAGGGCTGAGGATCGGTGACCCGCAGCAGGAGGGCGACGAAGGCGTCGGCCTGCAACTGCCCTCCGCTGCGGGGCTCCGCGCCGCGGGCCTCGTCGTCGGTCCGCAGCTCGTCGCCGACCCTGGCGAGGGCCCGGAGCAGGGCCTCCGCGAGCTCCGGGGCGATGTCGCCGGTCAGCTCGAGGTCCCCGTCGTCCCGACGGCGGGTACGGACGCTCGCCAGCGCCTCGCGCAGCGTCGCCCGCGGTTCCCCGGCGACCTCGTCGATGCTCAGGGTCGTGCTCAGCGCCGTGCCAGCCGCCGCCCGGTGCCCGCGGCCGGCGTGATGCCGTAGTGCTCGAAGATCGCGGGCTCGTCCGAGACCGGCAGCTCGCCGTCGGTGTCGATCGACGGGGCGTCCTTCGCGAGGTCCTTGTCCACGGTGACCTTGACGTGGTCGGGGTGGACCTTAGCCCCGTGCAGCGGCACGAACACGAGGCGCTTGCCCGAGAAGATCCCGGTCGTCACGGTGACGAAGGCGGGCTCGTCGGTGGCGGTGTCGTAGTACACCGCCTCCAGGTCACCGATCTTCGACCCGCTCGGGTCGACGACCTTCTTGCCCAGCCAGTCGCGGATGTTCTCGGCCTCGAAGCCCATGGGCGCCGATCATAGGGTGACTGCTTCCCGACGGCGGGTCGGCGCGGCCGGGGAGGTCGACCGCGGCTCCGGCGGCTCGGACTTCAGTGGCGCCGGGGCACCCTGAGGGCACCTCGTGCCACTGAAGATCGGCGGGACCCGCCGTCAGGACGTCGCGGAGATCGTCGCCGAGCCGAGGACGCGGTCACCTTCGTAGACGACCACCGCCTGCCCGGGCGCCACCCCGCGCAGGGGCGCGCCCAACGTGACCGACAGCCCGTCGTCACGAATCTCGACCGAGGCCGGCGCGACCCCGCCGTGCGCGCGCACCTGCACCGTCACGTCGCTCACCGACCCGCGCGGGCCGTGCCACACCGGCGCCTCGGTCGACAGCGCCACCACGTCCAGCGACTCGACCGGGCCCACCTGCACCTGCCGCGACACCGGCTCGATCCCCAGCACGTACCGCGGCCGGCCGTCGGGGGCGGGGCGGTCGAGGCCGAGCCCGTGCCGCTGCCCGACGGTGAAGTTCTGCACCCCGCCGTGCGACCCCAGGACCGCTCCGGAGACCGCGTCGACGAGGTCCCCCGGCGCCTCGTCGATCCGGGAGGACAGGAACCCCCGGGTGTCGCCGGACGGGATGAAGCAGATGTCGTGGCTGTCCGGCTTCTCCGCGACGACGAGCCCCCGGCGGGCGGCCTCCGCGCGGACCTCGGACTTGGGCGAGTCGCCGAGCGGGAACATCGCGTGCGCGAGCTGGTCCGCCGTGAGCACGCCCAGCACGTACGACTGGTCCTTCTCCGGATCCGCCGCCCGCCGCAGCACCCCGTCGGTCAGGCGCGCGTAGTGCCCCGTCGCGACCGCGTCGAAGCCCAGCGCGGTCGCCCGGTCCAGCACCGCCGTGAACTTGATCTTCTCGTTGCACCGCAGGCACGGGTTCGGGGTGCGTCCGGCGGCGTACTCGGCGACGAACGGCTCGACGACGTCCTCGCGGAACCGCTCGGCCATGTCCCAGACGTAGAACGGGATGTCGAGGACGTCGGCGCAGCGCCGCGCATCGCGGGAGTCCTCCACCGAGCAGCACCCGCGGGCGCCCTCGCGCATCGTCGCGGGCTTCGCCGAGAGCGCGAGGTGCACCCCGACGACGTCGTGGCCGGCGTCCTTCGCCCGTGCGGCCGCGACCGCCGAGTCGACGCCGCCGCTCATGGCCGCGAGCACCCTCATGACCGGGCCATCGCTCCCCGGGCCCGCTCCACCACGGGACCGATGGCGGCGACGGCGGCGTCGACGTCGGCCGGGGTCGACGAGTGCCCCAGGGAGAACCGCAGCGAGCCGCGGGCCGCGGCCTCGTCGACCCCCATCGCGATCAGCACGTGCGACGGCCGGGCGACGCCGGCCGTGCACGCCGAGCCGGTCGAGCACTCGATCTCGTGCGCGTCGAGCAGCATGAGCAGGCTGTCGCCCTCGCAGCCGGGGAACGACAGGTGCGCGTTGCCCGCCAGCCGCGCCGGGCCGCCGTTCACCGCCGGCGCGTCCAGCGCCACCCCGTTCAGCGTGGCGTCCTGGACGACCTCGATCAGCCGGGCCACCAGGTCGTCGCGCAACGCCGCGAGCTCGACGGTGCGCCGCGGCACCGCGTCCACGGCGGCCTCGACCGCCGACGCCAGGGCCACCGTCCCGGCCACGTCGAGCGTCCCGGACCGCACGTCGCGCTCCTGCCCGCCGCCGTGCAGCAGGGGCACGCAGACCGCGTCCCGGCGCAGCAGCAGCGCCCCGACCCCGACCGGCCCGCCGAGCTTGTGCCCGGTCAGCGACAGCGCGTCCGCGCCGGAGGCGGCGAAGTCGACGGGCAGGGAGCCGACGGCCTGCACGGCGTCGGTGTGCAGCGGCACCCCGAACTCGTGGGCCACCTCGGCGAGGGCGCGGACGTCGTTGACCGTCCCGACCTCGTTGTTCGCCCACATCACGCTGACCAGCGCGGTCCGGTCGCCGTGGGCCGCGAGCTCGGTCCGCAGGACCTCGGGGGTCACCCGGCCGACCGCGTCCACCGGCAGCACGACCAGCGTGGCGCCCTCGTGCGAGGCCAGCCACTCCGCGGCGTCCAGGACGGCGTGGTGCTCGACGGCGGAGACGACCACGCGCGTGCACCGCGCGTCGGCGGCCCGGCGCGCCCAGTAGAGGCCCTTGACGGCGAGGTTGTCGCCCTCGGTGCCCCCGGTCGACAGGACGACCTCGGTGGGCAGCGCACCGACGGCCCCGGCGATCGTCTCGCGGGCCTCCTCGACGTCACGCCGCGCGCGACGGCCCGCCGTGTGCAGCGACGAGGGGTTGCCGACGCGGCCGAGCGCCTCGGTGTAGGCGGCGACGGCCACGGGCAGCATCGGCGTGGTGGCCGCGTGGTCGAGGTACGTCATCGTCCGACGAGCGTAATCCCCATCGTGGCGTGCGCACCCGCCGATGTCCGACGAGCCACGGTCCGGGCGTGGCGGTCCCGGACATGCGTGAGGGGAACCCCCGGGCCGCACGAGCGGCCGAGGGTTCCCCTCACGCGGACGGAACGGACGTCAGGCCCGCTTGCCGACCTCCTCGGTCAGCTGCGGGGTGACCGAGAACAGGTCACCCACGATGCCGAAGTCGGCGATCTCGAAGATCGGGGCCTCGGGGTCCTTGTTGACCGCGACGATCGTCTTCGAGGTCTGCATGCCGGCGCGGTGCTGGATCGCCCCGGAGATGCCCAGCGCGATGTAGAGCTGCGGCGACACGGTCTTGCCGGTCTGCCCGACCTGGAACTGGTTCGGGTAGTAGCCGGAGTCGACCGCGGCGCGCGAGGCACCGACGGCGGCGTGCAGCGAGTCGGCGAGACCCTCGACGACGTTGAAGTTGTCGGCCGAACCGACGCCACGGCCACCGGCGACGACGACGGTCGCCTCGGTGAGCTCGGGGCGGTCGCCACCGACGATCGGGGCCCGGTTGGACACCTTCGCGGCCCGCGAGCCGTCGATCGCCGGCAGGTCCACGGTCTCCTGGGTCCCGGCGCCCGCGTTCTCCTCGACCTCGATCGAGCCGGAGCGCCACGAGATGACCGCGGTGTCCGTGGTGACGTGCGACTGCACGGTGAAGGCCCCACCGAAGATCGAGTGGGTGCCCGCGCGCTCGCCGTCGACGTCGACCAGGTCGTTCAGCCAGCCCGAGTTGGTGCGCACCGCGAGGCGGCCCGCGACCTCGCGGCCGTCGGCGCCCGCGGGGATGAGCACCGCGGGGGGCGACACGCGCTCGACCAGTGTCGCGAGCGCGTCGACCTGCGGGGTCGAGAGGTAGTTGACCGCGTCGTCGGACTCGGCGACGTAGACCTTCTCGGCGCCGTGGGCGGCGAGGCCCTCGGCGAGCTTCGCCGCGGTGCCCGGGGTGCCGACGACGACCGCGGACGGCTCGCCGATGCGGCGGGCTGCGGTCAGCATCTCGTAGGTGTTCTTCTTGATCTCGCCGTCGACGTGGTCGACGAGGACGAGTACCTCAGCCATCGGGATTCTCTCCTGTGTCGCTCGTGGACGGGTGCTCAGATGAGCTTCTGGCCGACGAGGAACTCGGCGATCTTCGCGCCGCCGTCGCCCTCGTCCTCGACCTTCTGACCGCCCGACTTCGGCGGGCGCGGGGCGAAGGAGTCGACCTGCACGAGCGAGCCGGCGAGCCCGACCTCGGAGGCGTCGAGGCCCAGGTCGGAGATGCCGATCGTGTTCACCGGCTTCTTCTTGGCCGCCATGATCCCCTTGAACGAGGGGTAGCGCGGCTCGTTGATCTTCTCGCCGACGCTGACGACGGCGGGCAGCGACGCGGTGACGTCGCAGGTGCCCTCGTCGGTCTCGCGCTTCACCGTGGCGTTGCCGTCGGCGACCGTGAGCTCGTTGGCGTGGGTGAGCGACGGCCAGCCGAGCAGCTCGCCGAGCATGCCGGCCATGGCGCCGCTGCGGCCGTCGGTGGCCTCGTTGCCGGCCAGGACCAGGTCGACGTCGCCGACGGTGCCGATGGCCTTGGCCAGGACCTTGGCGGTGGCCACGGCGTCCGAGCCGTGGATCGCCTCGTCGTTGACGTGCACGGCCTTGTCCGCGCCCATCGACAGCGCCTTGCGGATGGCGTCGGTCGCGCGGTCGGGCCCGGCGGTGAGGATGGTGACCTCGGCGTCGCCGCCGGCCTCCTTGATCTTGAGCGCCTCCTCGACGGCGCGCTCGTTGATCTCGTCCAGCACCGCGTCCGACGACGCGCGGTCGAGGGTCTTGTCGCCGTCGGAGAGCGTGCGCTCCGACCAGGTGTCCGGCACCTGCTTGATCAGTACGACGATGTTCATGGGTCCGCTGTGACCTCCTGTGCGCTGCGGCTGACGCTTGCCCGCCCAGTAACTTACCGACGGGTAACAACGCCACTGACCCGACTGTCCCACGTCGTGGCCCCCGCGGCGACGTGGCGTACCCCTCTCATGTTACCCGCGAGTAGGTAGTAGGGAGCTACTGGCGGGTAACTTGGGGGCGATACGGTGAGGGGGACATATCGGATCTGCCTAGGAGATCGCCGTGCCCGGTCTGTTCAGCAAGGTCTCGGAGTTCCTCAAGAGCCCGCAGGGCCGCAAGTACACCGACCAGGCCAAGCGCTACGCCTCGGACCCGAAGAACCGCGCCAAGGCCCAGGAGATGTTCAAGCGCTTCGGCGGGGGCGGCAAGAAGCAGCCCTGACCCCGACGACCGGGCGCCGCCGTCAGTCCCCCCGGCGGTGGCGCCCGCCCGCGTCGCGGACCGGGTGCGGCACGCGCGTCGGCGCGGACGGCGCGGACGGCAGCGCCAGCGGGGCGCGGGCCGGGGCGATCGCCTTCGGCGCCGGCGCCGAGACCCCGGTGCGGAGCAGCCGGACGAGCGCCTCGTACCACTGCACCAGCAGTGCCCAGGGCGACGGCTGCGGCGGGCGGGACTCCCGGCGACGCCGGGTGACGGCCTCCCGGCACGGACGGCACACGTGCGCGGCGACCGCGCCGAGCGGGGCGGGGTCGACCGTCACGCTGCACAGCGCCATCGGGGGCTGCCCGGTGCGGTTGGCGTGCTCGAGCTCGGTGGCCATGACCGCGTGCTCCGAGCGGTCGGCGCGCGACGTCATCGACAGCGGACGGTCACCGGGGACCGGCGGCGGCCAGGAGCCCCATGCGCCGGCCGGCCGATCTCTGACCGCCGATCGCGCGTCGGTTGCCGTTCGGCGCGCATCGGTGGTCATGGGTCCCATTCTGCGGGCACGAAGGGCGACACGACGGATCGAGCGTGCCGCCCGTGCGGGTGAACTTGGTCGCCTCGCCGACGGCCCGCATGCCGAGTGCGACACACGGCAGGTCAGCGGGCCCCGGAAGCTGCCTGATGGAGCACTCGGCGCGACCAGGGCGTCCCGCGACCCGGCAGTGCGGCGTTCCTGGCGCTCACTGCCGGCAGTGACGCACTGCCGGCACCGGGCCGGTGCGCCCGCCGACCCGACGTTGTGGCCTTTGTGACGTCCAGCGTCAGCATGGCCGCACTGCTGACACCCCGGCACACCCCCCCGGCCGCGACCTACCGCGCCGCCTGGGCCAGCGGCGGGACCATCTGGTCGATCGCGGTCGGCAGCGACAGCGGGCTGGAGAAGCCGACGGCGCCCGCGAACAGCGAGGTCTCGGTGCCCAGGAACGCCACGCGGTTCTGGGCGACCACCGGCAGCGAGTTGAACGTCGGGATCGCCCGCGTCGTGGCCTCGTCGGCGCCGAAGACCGCCAGGACGTCCTTGTTCAGCTCGCCGAGCTGCTCGGTGGACAGCGACGCCGTGGTCGGCGGCACGGCGAAGCCGAGGCCGGCGAAGACCTGGGTGCGGAGGTCGTCGGCGCCCAGGGAGTTGGTCTCCCCCGCCGCGGTCAGGTCGACCGCGATCGTCTTCCCGGCGAACTGCGGGTTGGCGGCCTTCGCGTCCGCGAACTTCTGCTCGACGCCCGCGATCGCCTGTTCGGCCCGCCCCGACTCCCCGAGGGCCTGCCCGGTGATCCGGGTCTGCTCCTGCCACGGCACCGCCACGCCGTCCTGCGGGTCGGCGACGGTCGGCGCGATCCGCGAGAGGGCGTCGTAGTCCGAGCGCTCCATGTAGGAGTAGACGCCCAGGATCAGGTCCGGCCGCAGCGAGGCGATCTTCTCGACGTCGAGCTGGTTCGACCCGACGAGCTCCGGCCGCGCGCCGCCCAGCGCCTGCTGCGCCCACGGCCGGTTGGCGGCGTCGAACGACCCGAGGTTCTCGCGCTGGCCGACCGGCACCACGCCGAGCGCCAGGGCGAAGTCGACGTCGTTGTAGCCGACCGTGACCACCCGGACGGGCTTGGTCGGGATGACGGTCTGACCGAACTTGTGGGTGATCGTCACCGGGAAGCCCGGTGCCGGGGCGGCCGCCGGGGCCGGCTCCGACGACCCGCCTCCGCAGGCCGAGAGCACGAGGGCGGCGACGAGGCCGAGGACGAGTGCTGCGACGGGACGCAGACGGCGGGCACGCATGCAGGGCAGGCTCACCTAAGAAGAGACGAAGGTCAACTGTCCGTAACGTCACGGTCACCGGCACGGCGCTCGCGGCGTCCGATCGGCAGGACGAGCGGCGTCCCGGTCACGGCGTCCGGGACGACCTTCGCCTCGAGCCCGAACACCTCCCGCATCGTCGACTCGGTGAGCACCTCGGCGGGCGTGCCGGACACCACGATCCGCCCCTCGCGCATGGCCACGAGCCGGTCGGCGTAGCGAGCCGCGAGGTTCAGGTCGTGCAGCACCATCACCACCGTCCGCCCGCGTTCGCGGTGCAGGCGGTCGACCAGGTCGAGGACGTCGACCTGGTGGGCGAGGTCGAGGAACGTCGTGGGCTCGTCGAGCAGGAGGACGTCCGTGCCCTGCGCGAGTGCCATCGAGATCCACACGCGCTGCCGCTGGCCGCCGGACAGCGTCTCGAGCGGGCGGTCGGCGAACGCGCTCGTGCCGGTCCACTCCAGCGCCTCGGCGACCACCGCCTCGTCGTCGGGACTCCACTGCCGGAACCACCGCTGGTGCGGGTGCCGCCCGCGCGCGACCAGGTCGGCGACGACGAGCCCCTCCGGCGCGACCGGGTCCTGCGGCAGGACGCCGAGCACCGTCGCGACCTGCTTCGACGGGATCCGGTCGATGCGCTCGCCGTCGAGCAGGACGTGCCCGTGACGCGGGGCGAGCAGCCGGGCCATCGCCCGCAGCAGCGTCGACTTGCCGCAGCCGTTCGGGCCGATCACGGCCGTCACGGTGTTCTCGACGACGTCCAGGTCGAGTCCCGGTTCCCCTCCGTCCGAGCTGCCGGCCCCGACGACGAGCTCCTCGCCGTACCCCACCTGCAGGCCGTCGGCGCGCAGCCGGACCCGGGTCGCGTCGCTGGTCACACGGTCCTCCGTCGCGTCCGTCGGACGAGCAGGTAGAGCAGGTACGGGGCGCCGACGACGACCGTCACGACCCCGACGGGCACGGCCTCGCCGAGCACGGTGCGCGCGACCAGGTCGGCGGCCACCACGAGCACGGCACCGCCCAGCGCGGAGCCCACCAGCGGCGGCCGCGAGCCCCCGCTCAGGCGCAGCATGATCTGCGGGACGACCAGGGCGACGAAGCGGATCGGCCCCGCGCAGGCGGTCGCCACGGCGGCCAGCACCACGGCGACCCCGACGACGCCGGCGCGGGCCCGGTCCACCCGGACCCCGAGGCCCCGCGCGGCCTCGTCGCCGAGCTCGAGCGCGGCGAGGCGGAAGGCGAGCACGATCGCGACCGGGAGCCCGATCACGACGACGAGGCCCGCCGGGACCACGTTCTCCCACGAGCGGCTGGCGAGGGACCCGCGCAGCCAGGTGAGCACCTGCCCGGCCTGCAGCACGTTCGCCGAGACCAGCAGGTAGGTCGTCAGTGACACCGACGCCGAGCTGACCCCGATCCCGACCAGGAGCAGCCGGAACCCGTCCAGGCCCTTGCGGTAGGCGAGGGCGTAGACCAGGGCGGCGGCGACCAGCCCGCCGGAGAGCGCGGCCAGGGGCGTCCCGATCGGCGAGACGGCGAGCCCGGCCACCCCCGCGCCGCCGGTGAGCACCACGGAGGCGACCGCGAACAGGCTGGCCCCGTCGGTCACACCCAGGATGTCCGGGCTGGCCAGGGGGTTCCGGACGACGGCCTGCGTCAGTGCCCCCGCGAGCCCCAGCGCGGCCCCGACGAAGATCCCGGTGAGCGTCCGCGGCAGGCGCAGCTCGGTGACGATGTAGGCGTCCGCGGAGTCGCCGCCGCCGAGCAGGATGCGGACGACCTCCGACACGGGGATCGGGAAGTCGCCGCGGCCGAGGTTCACCGCGGCCAGGACGACCAGGGCCACCAGGGCGACGACCGCCACCGCTGCCGGGCGCCGGCGCCACACCGCCGCGAACGGGCCGACCCGCACGCCGCGCCGCGCCGTCGTCACGACCCCGCTCACAGCCGCGCCGGCTTCCGGCGCCGGACGAGCGCGATGAAGAACGGCGCCCCGACGACCGCCAGGACGATGCCGACCTGCAGTTCCCCGGGCCGGACCACCAGCCGGCCGACGACGTCCGCGACCAGCACGAGGACGCCACCGCCGAGGCCCGCGACGGGCAGCAGCCAGCGGTGGTCGGGGCCGGTGAAGTACCGGGCGACGTGCGGCGCGACCAGGCCGACGAAGGAGATCGGGCCGGTGACCGCGACGGCGGACCCGGCGAGCAGCGTGATCGCAGCGATCCCGACCGCGCGGGCCCGGCCCACGTGGCGCCCGAGGCCCCGGGCGGTGTCCTCCCCGAGCGCGAGCACGTTCAGCGCGGGCGCGTTCGCCGCCGCGAGCACGAGGCCTGCCAGGACGAACAGGGCGATCCGCAGCGCCGCGGCGGAGCCGCGGTCGTCGAGGGCGCCCGCCGACCAGAAGCGGTAGGCGTCGAGCGAGGAGGTGTCGCGCAGCACCAGCGCCGCGGTGGTGGCGATGAGCAGCTCGCTGACGGCGACACCGGCCAGGGCGAGGGTGACCGGGGTCGGGCCACCCGAGCGGCTGCCCCCGAGCGAGGCCAGCGCGAACACCAGGCAGCTCGCGAGGGCCGCGCCGGCGAAGGCGAACCACACCGTGCCGTACAGGCTCGTGATGCCCACGAACTGGATCGCGATGACCAGCAGGAACCCGGCCCCGGCGCTGACCCCGAGCAGCCCCGGGTCGGCCAGCGGGTTGCGGGTGTGGCCCTGCATGAGCGCGCCCGCGACCCCGAGCGCGACCCCCACCAGGGCGCCGAGCAGCGTGCGTGGGATCCGGAGGTCGCGCACGATCGCGACCGACTGGTCGGTGCCGCTTCCGGTCAGCCCCGCCCACACCTGCGCGGGGCTGAGCAGGGCCGCGCCCACCGCCACCGAGAGCACGGCCGCGACGAGCAGCGCGATCACCGCGATCCCGACGACGAGCACGGGGCGGCGGGTGCGTGGGAGACGCGGCGCGCTCGGCGGTGCGGCCACCGTGGTCACCGTGTCGTCCTCCTTCTCGCCTGCTCCTGCTGAGGTGAGCCGAACCTAACCGACGCCCTCCTCGCGGGCGCACCGGAGGATGTCCTCCGTGAGCGAGACCCTGCCGCTGACCGGCGAGCGCACCGTCCCCGGCGTCCCGGCGGAGAATTACTGGTTCCGTCGCCACGAGGCCGTGTACCTGGCCCTGCGGGACGACTGCCGGGACGCCGTCGTGCTGGAGGCCGGGGTCGGCGAGGGGTACGGCGCCGCGCTGCTCGCCGGGACGGCGGCGCGGGTCGTCGGGCTGGAGCTCGAGGCCGCGACCGCGGGTCACGTCCACCGCCGCTACGGGCTCGACGTCGTCCGCGCGGACCTGCAGCGCCTCCCGCTGCCCGACGCGTCGGTCGACGTCGTCGTGACCCTGCAGGTCGTCGAGCACCTCTGGGACCAGCCCGGCTTCCTGCGGGAGTGCGCGCGGGTGCTGCGGCCCGGCGGGCGGCTGCACTGCTCGACCCCGAACCGGCTGACGTTCTCCCCCGGCAACGGGCTCGACGACCGACCGCTCAACCCGTTCCACACCCGCGAGCTGGCGGCGTCGGACCTGGACGAGCTGGTCCGGCGGGCCGGGTTCGAGGCCGTGACGATGCGCGGGCTGCACCACGGGGCACGGCTGCTCGAGCGGGACCGGCGCCACGGCGGGTCGATCGTGGACGCGCAGATCGCGCTCGCTCTGTCGGGCGACCCGTGGCCCGACGCCCTGGCCGAGGACGTCGCCGCGGTCACGGTCGACGAGTTCGACCTGCGCACCGACCACGTCGACGCCGCACTCGACCTGCTGGTCAGCGCGGCAGTGCCGGCTTCGGCTTCCCCTCCCACAGCTCGCCGCCGGTGAGCACGTAGACGAACGGCACCACCGGGACGAGCGCGAGGACGCCCCAGACGATCTTCGCGGTGCCGCTGAGCTCGGGGCGGACGATCAGGTTCAGCCAGACCAGGATGACGGCGATCGGGTGCAGGAAGCACACGAGCAGTTCGGCGATCTTCTTCATCACGCGTCCCTTTCCCCGGGGTGCGCCCGACGGTAGCGAGGAACCGCTGCGTTGAGATCGACTACCCGGCGGTAACGTGCGCGGACCGCCGGGAAGGAGGCCGATGGAGGGCACGTTCTGCCTCGTCCTGCACTCCCACCTGCCCTGGCTGGCCCGCCACGGGTCGTGGCCGGTCGGCGAGGACTGGCTCTACCAGGCGTGGGCGCACTCCTACCTGCCCGTCGTGGACGTGCTGCACCGCCTCGCCGACCGGGGCCACCGCGACGTCCTGACCCTCGGCGTCACCCCCGTGCTCGCCGCCCAGCTCGACCACCCGTACACGCTGCGCGCGATGCACGCCTGGCTCGCCGACTGGCAGCTGCGGGCGCACACCGCCCACCGGGCCCTGCCCGACGTCGCCGTCCGCGAGCACCGGGCGGCGACCGCGGCCCTGGCGACGTTCGAGCGCACCTGGCGCCACGGCGCGTCGCCGGTGTTCCGCTCGCTGTCCGACGACGGCGTCGTCGAGCTACTCGGCGGCCCGGCCACCCACCCCTTCGGCCCGCTGCTGCCCGGCCGGGTGCGGCGGTTCCTGCTCGACGGCGGGATGCGCGACACCACCCGCCGGCTCGGCCGCCGACCCGAGGGCATCTGGGCCCCGGAGTGCGGCTACGCGCCGGGCATGGAGCGCGAGTACGCCGCGGCGGGTGTGCGGCGGTTCCTGGTGGACGGTCCGGCCCTGCACGGCGACACTGCCGCGGCGCACCCGGTCGACGGGTCGGACGTCGTCGCGTTCGGCCGCGACCTCGAGGTCACCTACCGCGTGTGGTCACCGCGGGCCGGCTACCCCGGCGGACCCGACTACCGCGACTTCCACACCTTCGACCACGCCTCCGGCTTCAAGCCGTTCCGGGTCACCGGGAAGCGGGTCGCCGAGAAGGCACCCTACGAGCCCGACCGGGCCGCGGCCGCCGTCGCGAAGGACGCGGCCGACTTCGTCGAGACGGTCGTCGCGCGCCTGCGGCAGGTGCGGCAGCGGCGCGGCCGGCCCGGGCTCGTCGTCGCCGCGTACGACACCGAGCTCTACGGCCACTGGTGGCACGAGGGGCCGGCGTTCCTGGAGGCCGTGCTGACCGCGCTGCCCGAGGCCGGGGTGCACGTGACGACGTTGCGCGGCGCGGTCGAGGCCGGCCACGTGGAGGAGCCGGTGGTGCTCCCGCCGTCGTCGTGGGGGTCGGGCAAGGACTGGCGGGTCTGGGACGGAGCGGCGGTGGCCGACATGGTCGCCGACAACACCGACGTCGCGACGCGCCTGCTCGCGGCCGTCGACGGAGTGCCCCGGCCGACCGGGCGCGACGCGACCCTCGACGCCCTCGCGGTGCAGGCGGCGCTGGCGCTGTCGAGCGACTGGGCGTTCATGGTCACCAAGGACTCCGCCGCGCACTACGCCCGCCGCCGCGCCGCCGAGCACCGCGACCGGGTCCGCGAGCTGACCGACCTGCTGCCCGCGGGACGGCACGCGGAGGCGGCGCGGCGGGCTGCGGCGTTCGCCGCCCAGGACGACCTGTTCGGCCACCTCGACGCCCGCGGGCTGATCGGCGCCCGGAGCCGCGAGCTGGTGCGGGCATGAGGATCCTGCTCGTCTCGTGGGAGTACCCGCCGGTGGTCGTCGGGGGGCTGGGGCGGCACGTCGGGGCGCTGGCGACGCAGCTCGCCGCGCAGGGGCACGACGTCGTCGTCCTGACCCGTCAGCCCACCGGCACGGACGCCTCGACCCACCCGACCACGGACACGGTTCTCGAGGGCGTCCGGGTCCTGCGGGTCGCCGAGGACCCGCCGCACCTGGAGTTCGTCCGGGACCTCGTCGCCTGGACCCTCGCCATGAACCACGCCCTGGTCCGCGCCGCGACCGGCCTGCTGCGCGACTGGCACCCCGAGGTGGTCCACGCCCACGACTGGCTCGTCGCGCACGCCGCGATCACCCTGCGCGAGCTGGCGGAGGTGCCGCTGGTCGCGACGATCCACGCCACCGAGGCCGGCCGGCACGGCGGCTGGCTCTCGCAGACGCTGAACCAGCAGGTGCACTCCGCGGAATGGTGGCTCGCGAACGCCGCGGACGCCGTCATCACGTGCTCGCAGGCGATGCGGACCGAGGTCGCCGACCTGTTCGAGATCGACCCGGCCGGGATCACCGTGCTGCACAACGGGATCGACGCGCGCGGCTGGTCCGGGGTCACGGCACCCACCGCGGGAGCGCCGACGCTGGTCACGTTCGGCCGGCTGGAGTGGGAGAAGGGCATCCAGGACGTGATCGCGGCCCTACCGGCGATCCGGCGGGCCCACCCCGGCACGCGGCTGATGATCGCCGGGTCCGGCTCGCACGCGGGCTGGCTCGCGGCCCGGGCGCGCGAGGCCCGGGTGCGGCGGGCCGTCGTCATGCTGGGCCACGTCGACGACGCGTCGCTCACCCGGCTCCTGGGTTCGGCGTCGGCGGTCGTCCTGCCGTCGCGCTACGAGCCGTTCGGCATCGTCGCGCTGGAGGCCGCGGCAGCGGGCGCGCCCCTCGTGGCGTCGCGGGCCGGCGGGCTCGGCGAGGTCGTCCTCGACGGGGTCACCGGGCTCTCGTTCGACCCGGGCGACGTCGCCGGCTGCGCGACGGCCGTGATCGCCGCGCTCGACGACCCCGCCGCTTCCCGACGGCGGGCCGACGCGGCCCGCGCGCGGTTGGACACCGACTTCGCCTGGCCGACGATCGCCGCGGACACGGTCGCGCTCTACCGCGCGACCCGGCGTCGGGACTCCGCCGAGCCGGGCCGCCCGAAGATCCCGGGCGGGAACGTGTTCGGGCGGACCTGAGTCGGCGAGAGGGCCCTCATCGGGCCGCGACCGGGTGGTCGGGCCCGATGGGGGTCCGCTCGTCACTCCCGGGCGGCCTCCGCGGCAGCCCGCGCCGTCTTGCGGGCGATGTCGGCCAGGGCAGCGCGCTCCGCCGCCGCGGCCTCGTAGTCGGCGACCCGGTCGCGGACGACCCGGGCCGGGGCCCCGACGGCGACCGCGTAGTCCGGGACGATGCCCTTGACCACCGCGTGGGCGCCCAGGACGCAGCCCTTCCCCACCGTCGCCCCGCGCAGCACCGACACCTTCGTCCCGATCCACGTCTCCGGGCCGATCCGCACCGGGGACTTGACGATGCCCTGGTCCTTGATGGGCACGTGGATGTCCTCGTAGCGGTGGTCGAAGTCGGTGACGTAGATCCAGTCCGCGAGCAGGGTGGCGTCGCCGAACTCGACGTCGAGATAGCAGTTGATCGTGTTGTCGGCGCCGAACACGGCCTTGTCGCCGATGCGCAGCGACCCCTCGTGGCACCGGATCTTCGTCCGGTCGCCGATGTGCGTGAACCGGCCGATCTCGAGGCGGCCCAGGCCCGGCCGGCACTCCAGCGAGACGTCCTTGCCGAGGAACACCATGCCGCGCAGCACGATGTGCGGCGCGCGCAGCCGCACCTTGAGGATCCGCCAGTAGCGCACCAGGTACCAGGGGGTCCACGCGCGGTGGCGCACGATCCAGCGCAGCGTCGCCAGGGAGACGAGGCGCGCCTGTTCCGGGTCGTCCCGGGTCGCCCAACTGCCCACCGGTGGAGGGTACTGGGGAGGATGTGGCGGTGATTTCGCCCGGGAGACGCAGCGAAGCGGAGCTCGACCATCTGACGGTGACCGTCGTCGGCAGCGTGAACCTGGATCTCGTCGCCCGCGTGGCACGCCTGCCCTCCCCCGGCGAGACGTTGACGGCCCACGGCGTCACCCGCCATCCCGGCGGGAAGGGCGCCAACCAGGCGCTCGCGTGCCGGCGGCTGGGCGCGACGGTGCGGCTGGTCGGCGCGGTGGGTGCGGATCCGCTGGCCGACGAGGCGCTGGCGCTGCTGCGCGCCGAGGGGGTGGAGCTCTCGGCGGTGACGGAGGTCGACGCCCCCACCGGGACGGCGATGATCCAGGTCGACGACGACGGCGAGACCACGATCGTCATCGACGCCGGCGCGAACGGCCTCGTGTCGTTCTCCGACAGCCGGGGCACGGACGTCGTCATGACCGTCCTCGAGGTCCCCGACGACGCCGTCGCCGCCGCGATGGCCGCGCCCGGCTTCACCGTCCTGAACGCCGCCCCGGCCCGGGACGTGCCCGAGGAGGTCCTGCGCACGGTGGACCTCCTGAGCGTCAACGCCGACGAGCACGCCCTGCTCTCGCGGACCGCGGACCTCGACGCGCTCCCCGCCGTCGCCGTCACGCGCGGCGCGCAGGGGGCGTCGCTGTACCGCCACGGGGTCGAGACCGCGACCGCCGAGCCGCCGCCGGTGGAGGCGGTCGACGGCACGGCCGCCGGCGACGCGTTCACGGCCGCGCTCGCCCTGGCGCTGGTCGAGGGCCTTCCCGACGACGAGGCGCTGGCGCGGGCCTGCGCCGTCGGGGCCCTCACCACCACCCGCGTCGGTGCCCAGCCCGCCCTGCCGACCGCATCCGACCTCGACGCCTTCCTGGAGGACCACGCATGACCCCGCTGATCGTCGACACCGACCCCGGCGTCGACGACGCCTTCGCGCTGGCCGTCGCGTGCCGGGCGCCGGAGGTCGACCTGCTCGCCGTCACGACCGTGCACGGCAACGTCGGCGTCGAGCAGACCACCGAGAACGCGCGCCGGCTGCTCGGCACCTTCGAGCGGCCGGACGTGCCGGTCGGTCGCGGCGCGGACCGGCCGCTGGTCCACCTGCTCGACCGGCGCGCCGACGACGTCCACGGCGACGACGGGCTGGGCGGGAAGTCGCTCGACTTCGGCCCGCCGGTGGAGGAGTCGCCGCGGCGGGCGGTGGAGCTGATGATCTCCGCCCTCGAGGCGGCGACGGAGCCGGTGACGATCGCCGCCATCGGGCCGTACACGAACCTCGCGACCCTGCTCTCCGCGCGGCCGGACCTGGAGTCGAGGATCGGCCGGTTCGTGCTGATGGGCGGGTCGATCGCCTACGGCGGGAACGTCACCGCGGCCGCCGAGTTCAACGTGTGGGGCGATCCCGAGGCAGCACGGCGTGTCCTGGCCGGCTCGCGGGTCCCGACGACGCTCGTGCCCCTCGACCTGACGATGCGCGTCACGCTCTCCGACGCCTGGCTGGACGACCTCGCGCAGGCCTCGCCGCTCGGTGCCGCGCTGTCGTCGACCCGGGACGCCTATCTCGCGGTGTACGCGGCCCGGTTCGGAACGCCGGCGATCCCGGTGCACGACGCGGTCGCGGTCCTGGAGGCGATCGTCCCGGGCACGCTGCGGACGATGCCGATGCCGGTGGACGTCGACACCTCGTCCGGTCCCGGCCGCGGCGCGACGATCGGCGACATGCGCGGGTCGGAGGCCGTGGAGCTGGGACGCCCGGTCGACGTGGCGCTGGACGCGGACGCGACCTTCATCCGGGCGGAGCTGCGCCGGCGGCTGATCGCCTGACGGTCACTGCTCCCCGGTGCTCACGTCGTAGTAGCCGACGACGCCCGTGCAGCCGTGGCGGGCGAACTCGGCCTCGTCGTCCAGGCCGGCCGGGTCGACCGCGGCCACGGCCCGCAGGTCCCGGTCGACGAGCGTGTCGAGGGCCCGCCACCGCGCGGTGGGCTCCTCCTCGTCACCGGCGTCGAGGGCCCGCCGGACCACGGCCGCCTGCTCGGCCACCCCCGTCGTCGGGAACGCGCGGGCGGCCAGGTCGGCGGCCCAGAGGACGTCCTCGACGTGGTAGCCCACCCAGCGGCGGCGCCGCGCGATCGGCCCGAGGCTCGGCCACCGCTTGCGAGCGGCCTGCCGGGAGTGCCCGGTCACCGTCGCCAGGTCGGCGAGGCTCGCCCCGAGCCACGCCGCGGTCTCGGCGGCGGCGACCGTCCGGGCGGCGGCCCGTGCCCGCACGGCCGCCTCGTCCTCCAGCGCCGCGTGGACCGCGGCGAGGGCCTCGTGCCGGCGGCGCTGCTCGTTCCCGCGGTCGTCCGGCTTCGGACCGGGGTCGGCGACTGACAACTTCTGGTTCACATGCAGGAGCCTAGCGCTGTGAACCTGGAGTTGTCACGGTCTCGCACACGAAGGCCCGCGCGCCCCGACCCACCCGGGCGAGCACGACGGCCGCCGCGCACGGCCCGGCGAGCTTGAGCTTCGGTCGGAGGCGGTCCGGCTCGACGTCCACGCCTCGCACCAGGATCTCGACCCGCCCCACCTCCCGCCGGCGCAGCGTCTGCCGCAGGGTCTTCTCGCTGAACGGCCCGTGCTCGAGCACGCGGAAGGCCCTCGTTCCCGACGGCGGGCGTGGTCCGGTGAGGTAGGCCAGGTGCGGGTCGAGCTGGGCGAGGCCGTGCCGGGCGGCGTAGTGGCGCACCAGTCCGGCGCGGACGACGGCGCCGTCGGGGTCGACCAGCCACTGGTCGACGTCGGTCACGGGGCAGGTGTCGTCGTCGAGATCGGTCACCTCGTAGCCGCCGCCCGACGACCGCAGCACCGTGGCCCGCCGCCGTGGCCCGCCGCCGGGCACGAGCCCGGCCGACCACAGCGCCGCCTCGCGCACGCCGCCGTCGAGCGACACCAGCTCGACCTCCCGCGCCCACGGCACCAGCGCGAAGTCCAGGCCCGGGGCGGTCGAGACGACGAGGTCGGGACCCGGCAGCGAGGCCGGCGGCGGGGTCATCTCGTCGGGGCGCCGGACGCGGCGGCCCGACGCGGTCCGCCGGGCCGGGTCCGCGACCACCACGGCGTGGCGCGTGACCGGAGCCCGCGCGTCCGCCCGCACCAGCCACGCGCCCGGCACGTTGGCCCGTGCCATCGCCAGGCGCACCGGGTCGAGGTCGGAGCCGACGACGCGGTCGAGCACTCCGGAGAGCGCGGCCACCTCGACGCCGACCGAGCACGTCACGTCGTGCACCACGCGCCCGTCGGCCACCACCGCCGCGAGCCGTCGCGCCCGGTGCTCGGCGACCGGCAGTGCGGTCGCCTGCTCCAGCGCGTCCGCCGTCCACAGCCAGTCGTCCGGCAGACGCCCGGACGCGCGAGAACGCAGCAGCGCCGTCTCCAGCAGGGCCGCCGCGCGCTCCTCCCCCACGAGACGGCGTGCCGCCGCCACGTCGCGCAGCGGGTCCCCGCCGGGGACGAACGCCGCCAGCGCCGCGCGCCCCGCACCCGACGTCAGGAACCCGACGTCGGGGACGGAGAACGCGAACGGCACGTCAGAGCGCGACGGCCGGCGCCGGCTTCACTCCGGTGACCAGCGCGTTGTAGAACAGCCCGCGCGGGACGACCCGCGAGAGCACGTGCTCGTCGAGCCACGACAACCGCTGCCAGGACCGGTAGGCGAACATCGCCCACGGGAACCCGAGCTTCTCCGGCGGGACGGCCGCCTCGAAGGTCCGCACCGGCCAGCCGAACAGGGCCGCGGCGAACTCCTCGGTCACGCACCGCACGTCGACCGCCCCGGCCGCGATCGCGAACCGCTCCAGCCGGGCCGGGTCGAACGTGTGCTGGTCGACGACCGCCTCCAGCGCCGCCGCCCGCGACGACTCGTCCAGCTCCGCCTGCGGCCGCCGCCAGCCCTGCAGCGGGCCCAGCTTCGTCAGGGTGGTCGTGGCCCACCAGGTCGCCTGACCGAGCTTGCGGGCGTACAGGTCGCCGATCGTGGTCGGCTCCCCCGCGAACACGAACCGCCCACCGGGCCTGAGCACGCGGAGGATCTCGCGGAACGCCTGGTCGAGATCCGGGATGTGGTGCAGCACGGCGTGCCCGACGACGAGGTCGACCGACGCGTCCGGCATCGGGATCGTCTCGGCATCGGCGACCTTGCCGTCCACGTCGAGCCCGAGGCCCTCCGCGTTGCGCACGGCCACCTCGACCATGCCCGGGGACAGGTCGGTGACGGTGCCCTTCCGAGCGATCCCGCCCTGCATGAGGTTGAGCAGGAAGAACCCGGTGCCGCTGCCGATCTCGAGGGCGTGCTCGTAGGTCTCGTCGCCCGGGGAGACCGCACGGAAGCGCCCGACGGCGAAGGAGATGCAGCGCTCGTCGTACGAGATCGACCACTTCTCGTCGTACGTGCCCGCCTCCCAGTCGTGGTAGAGGACGTTGGCGAGCTTGGGGTCGTTCCGCGCGGCGTCGACCTCGGCCTGGGTCGGGTGGGCGTTCGGGGCGGCCATCAGCGACCCAGGAACTGGGCCTTGCCGGGCCCGTTCTCGACGAAGCTGCGCATGCCGATGACCTGGTCCTCGGTGCCGAAGAGCGCGGCGAAGACCTCGGACTCGAAGTCCAGGCCGTCGCGCAGGTCCATGCCGAGCCCGCGGTCGATCGCGTTCTTGGCCGCGGCGAGCGCGCGCGTCGGGCCGTTGGCGAACTGCTCGGCCCACGCCCGGGCACGGGTGTAGACCTCGTCCGGCGCCACGACCTCGTCGACGATCCCCAGCTCCAGCGCCTCGGGCATCTTGACGAAGCGCCCGGAGAAGATCAGGTCCTTGGCCTTCGCCGGGCCGATCAGGCGCGCGAGCCGCTGCGTCCCGCCGCCGCCCGGGATGATGCCGAGCAGGATCTCCGGCAGGCCGACCGTGGCGTTGTCGCCCGCGATCCGCCGGTCGCACGAGAGCGCGATCTCGAACCCGCCGCCGAGCGCGTAGCCGGTCAGCGCGCACACCGTGGGCTTCGGGATCTCGGAGACCGCGCCGAAGCCGTGGGAGAGCTCGCGGGAGCGGGCCGCCATCTGGGCGTACGTGAGGTCGGCCATCTCCTTGACGTCCGCGCCGGCCGCGAGGACCTTCTCGCCGCCATAGACGATCACCGCGCGCACGTCCTCGCGCTGCGCCGCCTCGGAGGCGATCTGCGCCAGCTCGATGTTGACCTGCCGGTTCACCGCGTTCATCGGCGGGCGGTCCAGGCGGATGGTGCCGATGCCGCCCTCGACCTCGAGGCGCACGAACTCCGTCACGTCACAGCTCCTTCGATTCGAGTCGGGCCGGAGACTATCGCCGGTACGCCGTGAACCGGCCGCGCCGGCTCAGCAGCTCCAGCGGCTGGTCGAACGCGGCCGACAGGTTCTCCGAGGTCATCACGTCGTCGAGCAGGCCCTGCGCGACGATCCCGCCCTCGCGCAGCAGCATGCCGTGCGTGAACCCCGGCGGGATCTCCTCGACGTGGTGGGTGACCATCACCATCGTCGGGCCGTCCGGGTCCGCGGCCAGCGCGGTCAGGCCGGCCACCAGGTCCTCGCGGCCGCCGAGGTCGAGCCCGGAGGCCGGCTCGTCGAGCAGCAGCAGCTCCGGGTCGGTCATGAGCGCCCGCGCGAGCAGCGTGCGCTGGCGCTCGCCCGACGACAGCGTCCCGAAGGTCCGGTCGGCCAGCGGCAGGGCGCCGAGCACCTCGAGCATCGCCTCCGCACGCCCGTCGTCGACCGCGTCGTAGGTCTCCCGCCACGTCCCGAGCACGCCGTACCCGGCGCTGCGCACCACGTCGCGCACCACCTCGTCGCCGGGCACCCGACCCGACAGCGCCGCCGACGCGAGCCCGATCCGTTCCCGCAGCTCGAACACGTTCACCCGGCCCATCCGCTCGCCGAGCAGGTCGACCGTCCCCACCGTCGGGTGCATCTCGGCGGCCGCCAGCCGCAGCAGCGTGGTCTTCCCGGCGCCGTTCGGGCCGATGACCACCCAGCGCTCGTCGACCTCGACGGTCCAGTCGATCCCCGTCACCAGCGTGTTCCCGCCGCGACGGACCCCGACCCCGCGCAGGCGCACGATCTCGTCGGCGTGCGGGCGGTCGTCGGTGGCGGGAACCGGGTCAGCGCTCACAGTGGCCATCCTCTCCGATCGGGTCGGCGCGAGGACGGATGGGGACGGGTCCGCATCGGGCACCATCACCCCCATGCGCACCACAGCAGAGCGGGGCGTGCAGCTCGGTGACGACGGGGTCCTGTCGGTCGCCGTTCCCGCCACCACCACCGCCGAGGCCGTCGAGGTGTGCCTGCTCGAGGGCACCTGGGAGTCCGGTCGACGGGTCGAGCTCGTTCCCGACGACGGGGGCTGGTGGCGCGGGCAGGTCCCGGACGTCGCCCCCGGCACCGGGTACGGCCTGCGGGTCCACGGTCCGTGGTCACCCGCGAAGGGCCTGCGCACGAACCCCGCGAAGCTGCTCGTCGACCCCTGGGCCCGCCGGGTCGACGGCCGGTTCACCTCGCTCGGGGCCGCCCTGCCGTACGCCGACGGGGACGCCTTCTCCGCGTCCGCGTCCACCACCGACTCGGCCGGCTCCGTGCCCTACGCGCTGGTGCCGGAGTCCGCACCTGCCGTCGGGAAGGAGTTCTCCCGCGTCCCGTGGGCGGACACGGTGATCTACGAGACCCACGTGCGCGACCTCACGATGCGCCACCCCGAGGTCCCCGCCGAGCTGCGCGGCACCTACGGCGGGGTGGCGCACCCGGCCGTGGTCGAGCACCTGATCGGCCTCGGGGTGACGACCGTGGAGCTGCTGCCGGTGTTCGCGAACGCCGCGGAGCCGTCGCTGATGGCCCGGGGCGCGAGCAACCACTGGGGCTACTCGACGCTGGCCTACCTCGCGCCGGAGCCGCGCTACGCCGCCGTCCGGGGCCAGGAGATCGCCGAGTTCCGGGCGATGGTGGACGCCCTGCACGCCGCGGGGCTGGAGCTGATGCTGGACGTGGTGTTCAACCACTCCTGCGAGGGCGGGGTGGACGGGCCGTCGCTGTCGTGGCGGGGGCTGGACGCGCCGTCGTGGTACCAGCTCGGTCCCGAGGGCCGCGACATCGACTTCACCGGCTGCGGCAACACGTTCGACGCCGGGTCCCCGCTGGTCTCCGACCTGGTCCTGGACTGCCTGCGCTACTGGGTCACCGAGATGGGCGTCGACGGCTTCCGCTTCGACCTGGCGTCCACGCTGGGCCGGCCGGGCGGGTCGGGCTTCTCGCGCGACGCGCCGCTGCTCGCCGCGATGGCGGCCGACGACGTGCTCTCCGGGGTGAAGCTGGTCGCGGAGCCGTGGGACGCGACCGGCGAGGGCTACCAGGTCGGCGGCTTCGGCCGGGAGTGGGCGGAGTGGAACGGCCGCTACCGCGACGGCGTGCGCGACTTCTGGCGCGGGCACGGCCCGGTCTCGGAGATCGTGACGCGCCTCGCGGGCTCGTCGGACATCTACTGGCCGCGCCGGGGCCCTGCCTCGTCGGTCAACCTCGTGACGGCGCACGACGGGTTCACCCTGGCCGACCTGGTCTCGTACGACCACAAGCACAACGAGGCCAACGGCGAGGACAACCGCGACGGCACCGACGACAACCGCTCCTGGAACTGCGGCGCCGAGGGACCGTCCGACGACCCGGACGTGCTGGAGCTGCGCGCCCGCCAGGTGCGGAACCTGCTCGCCACCCTCGGGCTCTCCGCCGGCACCCCGATGTTGCTGGGCGGCGACGAGCTGGGGCACACCCAGCACGGGAACAACAACGCCTACTGCCTCGACGACGAGACGTCGTGGCGGGACTGGTCCGGGATCGGGGACCTGTCGGCCTTCGTGGCCCGGGTGTTCGCGCTGCGGCGTGCTGTCCCCGAGCTCCGTCGCGACGACTTCTTCTACGGCCACTCCGACCTGCCCGACGGCGAGGTCCCGGACATCGTGTGGCTCTCCGAGACCTCCCGCGAGCTCGGCGCCGAGGACTGGGGCCACCACCGGGAGACGCTGGTCGTCCGGATCGGGTCGACCTCCCCGGTGCTGCTGGTGCTGCACGCCGGGGCGGGCGACGTCGACATCGAACTGCCCGGGTGGCTCGGCGACACCACGTGGGCCCCCGAGCTCACCTCCGGCACCCCGGACGGCACCCCGTCGTCGGTGGAGTCATCGGAGGCCGGCGCCTCGGTGACCGTCCCGCCGCACACGTTCCTGGTGTTCCGCTCGGTGTAGGCCTCTCGGTCCGGGTCAGTGGCGCCGTGCAGCGGCAGGTGCGCGCGGTGCCACTGACGTCAGAGTCCGGCGCGCTCGGCCAGCGCTTCGCGGACCGTGCGCACGAACTGCTCGGGGCGTTCCTTGAGCTCGTGCCAGTTCGTGCGGATCACCACCCAGCCGGCGAGCACGAGCGCGTTCTGCCGCTCGGAGTCGTGCAGGAAGGCGCGCAGATCGCGGTGGTAGGCCCACCCGTCGACCTCGACGAGGATCCGTCGGTCGACGAAGGCGAGGTCGAGCAGGGCGGGTCCGTGCCGTGGGAGCACGACGCGGTGGTCGGCGACCCACCCCGTGATGCCGGCGCGCCGCAGTGCTCCATGGGCCAACCGTTCGGCCTCCGACCGTGCGCCTCCCGCGGCCAGGGCGAGCAGCGCGGTGCAGACGGCGGCCCCGTACCGACGCCGGCTGCGACCGTGCACCTCCTGGAGCGCGTCGAGAGTCACCAGGCCCTTCTGCAGGACCCGGTCCATGAGCTTCGCCCCGGCGATCAGCCCCAGGGCGGCCACGGCGGCGAGGACGGTGGCGGCACGCTTGGTGACGAACAGTCCGTCGACGGCCACGCGATCCCCGGGAGGCACGGCTCGCCGGAGCACCGTCACCCCGGGTCGTGGACGCGGTTGGTTCCGCTGGGCGACGGCGATCTCCACCTCGGTCGGAGCCACGTCCACCATGCGCCACCAGTAGGCGGCGGACCGGCCGACGAGCGTGGCGTCCGCGCCGAGGGACAGCATCGCGATCCGGATGCGTGCCCGGGGCGTCAACGGGTGGTCGGTCGCGCGCAGCACCCCGTGTGCGGGGCGCTCCCACTCGCCGCGGCGGATTTTCCCGGCGATCGCCGCCCGCGTGTAGCCCGCCCGCTTCGCCTGCTCGACGGTCGCCACGCCGTCCTGGTCCCGCATCTGCGCCCGCAGCCGCGCGGCGCCGGTCTGACTGGTCCTCACACGGGTACCGACGCACCCCGGCCCGCATCGGCTCCCGGTTCCTGGCCGGGCGACCGAAGTCAGTGGCACCGCGCCCACCTGCGGCTGCATCGTGCCACTGACTTCGCCGCGCCTGCGGGCCGCTTCGAGCGATCTCGCCCCGACGACGGGCCCGGGCACCCCGGGACCCGTCGTCGGGAAGGGGATCTACGCCGGGAGGACGACCTTGCCCAGCTCCACCGGGGACGCGAGCAGTTCGTGCGCCGGGAGGACGCGGACGGTGTAGCCCAGCACGCCCGCGTGCGGGAGGGCCACGGTCGCCTCGAAGGTCTGCGTGTCCCCCGCCGAGCCGACCGTCGCCATCGGCGCCACGACCGCCCCGGAGATCTCGTCGGACTCGTCCGCCCGCCCGACGACGGCCTGGACCAGCACGTCGGAGGCGTCCAGGCCGCCGAGGTCCACCGTCGCGCGGACAGTCATGGGCGCGCCGAGCACCGGGGTGTCCGCGGCACCGGAGACGTCGACCTCCGCCACCCGCACCGACGGCCACGACGCGTCCAGGCGGGCGCGGAACTCGGCGAGCTCCTTGGCCCCGGCGTACCCGTCGGTGGCGACGCGCCGGGCGGCGCGTGCCGCGGGGGCGTACCAGTCGGTGACGTAGTCGGTGACCATCCGCGAGGCCTGCACCTTCGGCGACAGGGTCGCGAGGGTGTGGCGGACGAGCGCGGTCCAGCGGTCCGGGACGCCGTCGGCGCCGCGGTCGTAGAACAGCGGCGCGACCTGCGTGGACATCAGGTCGTAGAGGGCGGCGGCCTCGATGTCGTCGCGGCGGTCGGGGTCGTCGACGCCGTCGGCGGTGGGGATCGACCAGCCGTTGCGGCCGTCGTAGAGCTCGTCCCACCAGCCGTCGCGCACCGACAGGTTCAGCCCGCCGTTGAGCGCGGACTTCATGCCGGAGGTCCCGCACGCCTCGAGCGGGCGCAGCGGGTTGTTGAGCCAGACGTCGCAGCCCCAGTAGAGGTAGCGGGCCATCGACATGTCGTAGTCCGGGAGGAACACGATGCGGTGCCGGATGGCCGGGTCGTCGGCGAACCGGACCATCTCCTGGATGAGCCGCTTGCCGGAGTCGTCGGCCGGGTGCGACTTGCCGGCGATCACCAGCTGCACCGGGCGCTCCGGGTCGAGCAGCATCGACCGCAGCCGCTCCTGGTCGCGCAGCATCAGGGTGAGCCGCTTGTAGGTCGGCACGCGGCGGGCGAAGCCGATCGTGAGGACGTTCGGGTCGAACACGCGCTCGGTCCAGCCCAGCTCCGGCTCGGAGGCGCCGCGGTCGAGCCAGGACGCCTTCACCCGCCGTCGCACCTCGGACACCAGGCGCGCCCGCAGCGTGCCGCGGACCTCCCAGAGCAGGGAGTCCGACACCCCGAACAGCTCCGGTCCGGAGCCCGCGGCCGCCGCACCCGCCGTCAGGCCGACCATCTCGCGGGCGGTCCAGGTGGGGCCGTGCACGCCGTTGGTCACCGAGCCGATCGGCACCTCGGGCGCGTCGAACCCGCCCCACAGCGAGGAGAACATCCCGCGGGAGACCTCGCCGTGCAGCTGCGAGACGCCGTTGGAGCGCTGGGCCAGGCGCAGGCCCATGTGCGCCATGTTGAACATCTCCGGGTCGGACTCCCGGCCCAGCGCGAGCACCCGCTCGGTGGGGATGCCCGGCAGCAGGTCGCCGGAGAAGTAGTGCTCGACGAGCCCGATCGGGAACCGGTCGATGCCCGCGGGCACCGGGGTGTGCGTGGTGAACACGGTGCCGGCGCGGACCGCGGCCAGGGCCTGGTCGACGTCGAGCCCGGAGCCGGTCACCAGCTCGCGCATCCGCTCCAGGCCCAGGAAGCCGGCGTGGCCCTCGTTGGTGTGGAAGACCTCGGGCGCCGCGTGGCCGGTGGCGCCGCAGTAGGCGCGGACGGCCCGCACCCCGCCGATCCCGACGAGGATCTCCTGGCGGATGCGGTGCTCGGAGTCGCCGCCGTAGAGCCGGTCGGTGATGTGGCGCAGGTCGGCGTCGTTGTCCTCGATGTCGGCGTCGAGCAGCAGCAGCGGCACGCGCCCGACCGACGCGACCCAGATCCGCGCCCGCAGCACCCGGCCCTCGGGCACGGCCACGTGCACGAGCAGCGGGGCGCCGTCGGAGCCGGTGAGCAGGTGCAGCGGCAGGCCCTGCGGGTCGAGCGCCGGGTACTGCTCCTGCTGCCAGCCGTCCAGCGACAGCGACTGCCGGAAGTAGCCGGACCGGTAGAGCAGCCCGACCGCGATCAGGGGCACCCCGAGGTCGGAGGCCGCCTTGAGGTGGTCGCCGGCGAGGATGCCCAGGCCGCCCGAGTAGTTCGGCAGCACCTCCGAGACGCCGAACTCCATCGAGAAGTAGCCGATCCCGGCGGGCAGCTCCTGCTTGCCCTGGTACCAGCGCGGCTCGCTCAGGTAGGCGCGGAGATCCTCGGCGACCTCCCCCACCCGTGCGACGAACCGCTCGTCGGCGGCGAGCTCGGCGAGCCGGGCCGGGCCCACCTCCCCGAGCAGCCGGACGGGGTCGCCGCCGGTGGACCGCCAGGCCGCCTCGTCGACCGAGGCGAAGAGGTCCTGCGTCGGACCGTGCCAGGTCCAGCGCAGGTTCGTCGCGAGGTCCTGGAGGGGCGCGAGCGCGGCCGGCAACTGGGCACGGACGGAGAAACGACGTAGTGCTCTCACGGGGGGAAGCCTAGGCAAACGCTTCGGACGCGCCGTCATCGCCCATCGCGGCTGGATCGATTCGCTGGCTACCCTGCGTCGCGTGAGCGTGCTGGGGAGATGGTGGGCGTCCGGACGACGTCCCGAGGGCGAGAACGACGAGGCCGGGACGGAGGCGTCCGAGGCGGCGCCACCCCGGCGCAGCGAGCCGTGGAGCGGCCGGTTCCGGGCGATCGTCACCGGCCGTCGGACGGGCGAGTTCCCCGTTCCCGACGGCGGGTCGGGCCCGTCGGGGGCGCCGCAGCCCGAGCCGGCCGAGCCGGCCACCGGCTCCGACGGCGCGGCCGCCGCGGAGGACCTGCCCCCGCGTTACGACCCGCGCGAGCACCCGGCACCCACCCGACGACGCCCGTGGGGCTCGGCCGGGGAGGTGGAGCTCGGCCCGCCGCCGCCCCCGGATGCCGCGGTCAACCCCGGCACCCCGTCCGGCCCGATCCCGGTACCCGGCCGGTCGGACCGCGTCCGGCGCGGTCACGACGGCGGGTCGCTCGAGGCCTCGATCGCCGGCGGGCCGACCGTCCCCTCCACGCCGGTCCCGCCCGCCCCGGCCGCGCCCGCGTGGTCGCGCTCCACCCAGACCGGCGGCTTCCGGGCGGTCGTGCCGCCGTGGCGTCGCCCGGTCGTCCCGCAGGGCGGCCCCGACCCCGCCGGCGACGCGGACGAGTCACCCACCGCGCTCACCCCCCGGCCCGCCGCGGCGAGCGCATCGAAACCGGTCGGTTCGGGTAGGGCGACGGGCATGAGTTCGTCGTCCGCCGATCGGCCGACCACCGAGCACGGGGCCCCGCCCTTCGGCGTCCCGGGCCGCCACGCCCGCACCGACGTCCCGCCCGCCGCCGCCCCCGGGGGGCCGGTCGACGACGATCCCGTCACCACCCCGGCCGCGGACGGCAGCGGCATCGACCTCGGTCGCCGCGGCCCCGCCGACGAGCCGCTCGACGAGCCCGTCACCTCCCCCACCGCCGACGGCTCCGGGTTCGACCTCGGGCGGCGCGGCGCCGACGGCGAGCCCCTCGACGGCCCGGCCGGCGAGCCCCTGGACCTGCCCGCCGACCCCGAGTGGGCGCCGGTCACCGCCGAGAGCGACACCACGCAGGTCCCGGACCCCGCCGACCTGTCTGACGTCGCACTCGACGACACCCCCGACGACAGCCGCGCCGCCGACGAGCCCGTGACCTCTCCGGCCGCCGACGGCTCCGGCCTCGCCCTCGGCGCGGTCGCGGCCGGTGCGGCCGCCGGGACCGCCGCGGCGGTCGGCCGGGACGACGAGCCCGTCGCTGACGCCGAATGGGCGCCGGTCACCGCCGAGAGCGACACCACGCAGGTCCCGGACCCCGCCGGCCTGCCGGACGTCGCACTCGACGAGCCCCCCACCGACACCCCCGCCGACGACACCCCCGCCGTCGAGGAGCCCGAGGTCGTCACCCCGACCACCGCCGAGACCGACCCGGAGCCCGCGCCCGACGAGGTCCCGGCCGAGACGGTCGCCCCGGCGCTCGCGCAGACCGACCCGGTCCCCGCGCCGGCGCCCACACGGACCCCGACCACCGGCGACCTCGCCGCCGAGCGCGCCCGCCTCGCGCAGGGCCGGCTCGGCATCGACGAGGTGACCCCGGAGGTGTCGGGGGGCCGGTTCCCGTCGAAGGCGGTCGTCGGCGAGGTCGTGCCGGTGACGGCGTCGGTCTGGCGGGAGGGCCACGACGCGATCGCCGCGACCCTGGTCTGGCAGCGCTGCGCGGACGTCGACCACGCCGACGCCGAGGCGGTCGCGACCGCCCCCGTCGTCGGGGACGAGCGGTCCGCGCGGATGGTGAGCCTCGGCAAGGACACCGACCGCGCCGCGGGCAGCCTCGTCGCGGACGCCGAGGGCCTGTGGCGGTTCCGCGTGGACGCCTGGAGCGACCCGTGGGCCACCTGGCGGCACGCCGTCGAGGTGAAGGTGGCCGCCGGTCAGGGGGCGGGCGAGCTCGCCAACGACCTGGAGTCCGGCGCGCGCCTGCTCGACCGCGGTGCCGCGCAGATCGAGGAGCGCACGACGGCCGACGAGGTCGGCCACCAGCCGGCCACCGAGGCCACCACCCCGCTGGAGATGCCGCCCTCGGTCACGTTCGCCGCGGAGCTCCGCGCGGCCGCCGCGTCGCTGCGCGAGACCGACCGGCCGCTGGTCGAACGGCTCGCGAAGGCCCTCTCGGAGCCGGTGCAGCACACGATGACCGAGCGCCCCGTGCGCGACCTGGTCACCCGCGGCGCCGACCACCACGTCCTCGTCGAGCGCCCGCGGGCCCTGGACGGCGCCTGGTACGAGTTCTTCCCGCGCTCCACCGGCGGGTGGGACGACGAGGGCCGGCCGGTCCACGGCACGTTCGCCACCTCGCACTCCGAGCTCGAGCGCGCGGCCGCGATGGGTTTCGACGTGGTGTACCTCCCGCCGATCCACCCGATCGGCACGGTCAACCGCAAGGGCCCGAACAACACCCTGACACCGGGTCCGGACGACGTCGGGTCCCCCTGGGCGATCGGGTCCGCCGAGGGCGGGCACGACGCGGTCCACCCGCAGCTGGGCACCATCGACGACTTCGACGCCTTCGTCGCCCGCGCCCACGAGCTGGGCCTGGAGGTCGCGCTCGACTTCGCGCTGCAGTGCGCGCCGGACCACCCGTGGGCCGCGACGCACCCGGAGTGGTTCACGGTGCGTCCCGACGGGACGATCGCGTACGCGGAGAACCCGCCGAAGAAGTACCAGGACATCTACCCGGTCAACTTCGACACCGACCCGGAGGGCATCTACGCCGAGTCGCTGCGGGTCGTCCTGCACTGGCTCGCCCACGGGGTCCGCGTGTTCCGCGTGGACAACCCGCACACCAAGCCGGCCGACTTCTGGTCGTGGCTGATCGCCAAGGTCCACGTGGTCGACCCGGGCGTGGTGTTCCTGGCCGAGGCGTTCACGCGGCCCGCCCGGCTCTTCGGCCTGGCCAAGGCCGGGTTCAGCCAGTCCTACTCGTACTTCACGTGGCGGACCGGCCGCGACGAGATCCGCGAGTTCTTCGAGATGCACCGCGACCGCGTCGACGAGTGCCGCCCGAACTGCTTCGTCAACACCCCGGACATCCTCCACGAGTCGCTGCAGACCGGCGGGCCCGGCATGTTCGCGATCCGGGCCACGCTGGCCTCGATGCTGTCGCCGTCGTGGGGGGTCTACGCCGGATTCGAGCTGTTCGAGTGGCAGCCGGCGAAGGCGGGCAGCGAGGAGTACCTGGACTCGGAGAAGTACCAGCTGCGGCCGCGCGACTTCGACCGCGCGCTCGCCGAGGGCCGCAGCCTGCAGCCGTGGATCACGCGGCTCAACGAGATCCGCCGCGCCCACCCGGCCGTGCGCCAGCTGCGGACGCTGCGGTTCCACGACACCGACAACGACGCGCTGCTCGCCTGGTCGAAGACCGACCCGATCACCGGCGACACGGTGGTCGGCGTGGTCAACCTCAACCCCTTCGGCGCCGAGGAGGGCACGCTGCACCTCGACATGGCGGCGCTCGGCCTCGACCCGTTCGCCCGCTTCGGGGCGTTCGACGAGGTCAGCGGGCAGGTGTTCGACTGGGGCCAGGCCAACTTCGTGCGCCTCGAGCCCTGGCGCGACGTGGCGCACCTGGTGTCGGTGCAGAAGCGGTAGGCCGAGCCGTCCGAGCCGTACGAGCGGGCCGTTCGTCACCTTCTCCCGTGACGAACGGCCCGCTCGTCCGTTCCCGGGACCACCTCGGGGACGCCCCCGGGACGGCGTCGGGGATCTCCCCCATCCGTTGCCCGGCGCGGCGGGTCACGCTCGGGGGCGTGCGCCCGTGGATCCTGCTGCTGATCGGTCTCCTGGCCCTGGCGGCCGCCCCGACCGCGCACGCGGACGAGCCGGCGCGGACCGCCGAGGACGAGGTGCGCGACCACGCGGCGCGGTTCGCGGTCCCGGCGACGGCCGCCGTCGTCGTGCGCCCGGACGGCACCGTCGCGACGGTCCTGCACGGGCGGACCTCCGACGGGCTGCCGACCACCCCGGACACCCGGTTCCGGATCGCGTCGATGAGCAAGGCGTTCACCGCGGTCGCCGTCCTGCGGCTGGCCGACGAGGGCCGCCTGCGGCTGGACCAGCCGGTCTCCGAGCTCCTGCCCGGGTTCTCGACCGCCGCGCCCCGGGGGCGTCCGATCACGGTGCGCGACCTGCTCGCCCACACCTCCGGCCTGGCCGCGGCCGACGTCGACGAGTTCGCGCTCCCGCCACCCGGGTCGGCGCAGGAGGTCGTCGACGGGCTGGCGGGGGTCCCCCCGGCGCGGGAGCCGGGCGTCGCACACGAGTACCTCAACGCCCACTACACCGTGGCGGCCCGCCTCGTCGAGGTCCTCAGCGGGCGGCCGTTCCCCGACCACCTGCGGAACGCCGTCCTCCTGCCCCTCGGGATGACCTCGACGGTCGTCACCGCCCGCTGCGACGACGCCGTCCCGGGCCTGGCGCACGGACACGTGGGCGCGCTGGGCGTCCAGGTGGCGGTCCCGGAGATCCCGGCGTTCTGTCTCGGTGACGCCGGGCTCGTCACGACGGCGGCCGACATGACCCGCTGGCTGCGGTTCCAGCTCGGGGACGGCGCCCCGCTGCTGCGCCCCGACACGCTGCGGGCCTCCCACACCGCGTCCCCGGGTACGGCAGGGCGCTACGGGCTCGGCTGGTCGCTCCGGTCCGGCGAGGACGGTCCGCGGGTCCTGCACGGCGGACTCGTCAGCACGTACACGAGTGCGATCGAGTTCTCGCCCGGCGAGGCGGGCGCCGTCGTCCTCACCGACACCGGCGACGTCACGGGCTCGCCCGGCACCCTGGCGCGCCGCCTGACGACGCTCGCCGGCGGCGGCGCGGTGGGGCCGTGGCCCTCGGAGCCGAAGCTCGTCCTCGACCGGGTGCTCGCGGGGCTCACCGTCGGCGCGGCGGTGGCGCTGGCGGTGGCCGTGGCCCGCGCGCCGCGGCGCGCGGCCGGCCTGCGCGGGCGGCGCCGCCCGGTCTCGTCGCCGCTGCTCGCCGTGGCCGTGGGGATCGCCCTCCTGCCCACGATCTGGGCCCTGTTCTCCGGGCCGAGCCTCACCGGGTGGGTCATGGCGCTCTGGCTGCTGCCCACGGCGGCCGTGCTCGCCGCCGTCCTGGTGCTCGGGGGGACGGCAGCGCTGGCCGCACGGTCGCGTGCCCGCCGGGCACTTTTCCGGGGCGCCGTGCGTTGACCCCCTGAGAACACCTTGGAGGTCCCCGTGCTGCTCCTGCTCGCGTTCCTGGCCTACGTGGCCCTGGAGGTCTGGGTCCTGGTCCTGGTGGGTCAGGCCGTCGGGTTCCTGGGGCTGCTCGGCCTGCTGATCCTCTCCGCGGTGGTCGGCGCCTGGGCCCTGAAGCACGAGGGCCGACGCTCGCTGACCGAGCTCGGCCGGGCCGTGCAGAACCGGCGTCCGGCCGAGGCGCAGGTGGCCGACGGGATGTACGTCGCGCTCGCCGGGGTGCTGCTGGTGGTGCCGGGCATGCTCTCCACGGTCGCGGCCCTGGTCCTGCTGGTGCCGCCGGTGCGCCGGGCGCTCGCGCGGCGGGCGGCGTCCCGCGCGGTGCGGGCGGGCAGTGCCCGGATGACGCCGTCGGTCGTCGTGATCGGCGGACCGGCACCGGCCGGCCGTCGGGAGCCGGACGACGGCGGGTCGCCGATGGTCATCGAGGGCGCCCCGGCCGACCCGGAGCGCGACCGCTGAGGTCGGACCCGACACGGGCCGGTGCGGCGCGGGGGCGGGTCCGCCCACTAGCGTGGCGCGCGATGAACGACGGGACCTCCGACACGCCTCCCGGCACCACGGTCGTCGAACCGGGCCACGAGGTGGTGCAACCGAGCGCCGACGACTTCCGCAGCGCGCGCCAGCTCCCCGTGGAGGAGGGCTGGTACAAGCGCGCGGTCTTCTACGAGGTGCTCGTCCGCGCCTTCGCCGACTCCGACCGCGACGGCTTCGGCGACCTGCGCGGCCTCACCGACAAGCTGGACTACCTCGCGTGGCTCGGCGTCGACTGCCTGTGGCTCCCGCCGTTCTACGACTCCCCGCTGCGCGACGGCGGCTACGACATCCGCGACTACCGCAAGGTGCTGCCGGAGTTCGGCACCGTCGAGGACTTCGTCGAGTTCGTCGACCAGGCGCACGCCCGGGGCATCCGGGTCATCACCGACCTCGTCATGAACCACACCTCGGACCAGCACGTGTGGTTCCAGGAGTCCCGGCGCGACCCCGACGGCCCCTACGGCGACTTCTACGTGTGGTCCGACGACGGGTCGGAGTACGCGGACGCGCGGATCATCTTCGTCGACACCGAGACGTCGAACTGGACCTGGGACTCGGTGCGCGGCCAGTTCTTCTGGCACCGCTTCTTCAGCCACCAGCCCGACCTGAACTTCGACAACCCCGCCGTGTGCGAGGCGATGATCGACGCCCTGCGCTTCTGGCTCGACCTCGGGATCGACGGCTTCCGGCTGGACGCGGTGCCCTACCTCTTCGAGCGCGAGGGCACCAACGGCGAGAACCTGCCGGAGACCCACCAGTTCCTCAAGCGCTGCCGCAAGGTCATCGACGACGAGTACCCGGGCCGGATCCTGCTCGCCGAGGCGAACCAGTGGCCGGCGGACGTCGTGGAGTACTACGGCGACCCCGAGGCCGGCGGCGACGAGTGCCACATGGCGTTCCACTTCCCGCTGATGCCGCGCATCTTCATGGCGGTCCGCCGCGAGTCGCGGTTCCCGATCTCGGAGATCCTGGCGCAGACCCCGGAGATCCCCGAGAGCGCGCAGTGGGGCATCTTCCTGCGCAACCACGACGAGCTGACCCTCGAGATGGTCACCGACGACGAGCGCGACTACATGTACGCGGAGTACGCCAAGGACCCGCGGATGAAGGCCAACATCGGCATCCGCCGCCGGCTGGCCCCGCTGCTCGACAACGACCGCAACCAGCTCGAGCTGTTCACCGCGTTGCTGCTCTCGCTGCCGGGTAGCCCGGTGATCTACTACGGCGACGAGATCGGGATGGGTGACAACATCTGGCTGGGCGACCGCGACGGCGTGCGCAGTCCCATGCAGTGGACGCCCGACCGCAACGCGGGCTTCTCCTCGTGCGACCCGGGCCGGCTCAACCTGCCGATCGTCATGGACCCCGTGTACGGGTACCAGGCGGTCAACGTCGAGGCGCAGTCGAACTCCAGCGCGAGCCTGCTGCACTGGAACCGCCGCATGATCGAGATCCGGCGCCAGCACGCCGCGTTCGGCCTCGGCGACTTCCACGAGCTCGGGGGGTCCAACTCCTCGGTGCTGAGCTACGTCCGCGAGGCCGTCGACGCCGACGGGCACCGGGACGTGGTGCTGTGCGTGAACAACATGTCCCGATTCCCCCAACCCGTGGAGCTCGATTTGATCGCGTGGAAGGACTGGACGCCGACCGAGCTGACCGGAGGCGTTCCCTTCCCCGCCATCGGTGAGCTGCCGTACCTGCTGACGCTGCCGGGGCACGGCTTCTACTGGTTCTCGATCCAGCCGGCGCAGGAGCGGTGATGACCACTCCTCTCCTACTGGACGCCCTGCTGCCCGCCCTGACCGAGTGGCTGCCCGAGCAGCGCTGGTTCGCCGCCAAGGACCGCACGGTCGCGGCCGTGCGCTTCGTCGGCCACCAGGAGATCACCCCGGCCGACGCCGTCCCCGCCGTCGAGCACGCCGTCATCGCGGTGTCGTTCACCGACGGCGGGCCGGAGGAGACCTTCCAGATGCTGCTCGCGACGCGGCCGCGGGTGTCGGGCGACCTCGAGCACGCCGTGATCGGCGCGGTCGGCGACCGGATGGTCTACGACGGCCTGGCCGACGGCGAGGTGAGCCGCCTGCTGCTGTCGATGATCGTCTCCGACACCACGGTGGGCACCCTGCGGTTCGTGCCGGAGCCGGGGGTCGAGGCCCCCGTCGTCGGTCCCGGCCGCCCGCTGCTCGGCGAGCAGTCGAACTCGTCGGTGATCTACGGCGAGCGCGCCATCATGAAGCTGTTCCGGCGCGCGACGCCCGGGCTCAACCCCGACCTGGAGCTGCACCGCGCGCTCGGTCGTGAGCGCTCCGGCGAGGTGGCGCCACTGCTCGGGGCGATCGAGGGCGTGCTGCCCGCGGAGGAAGGGGAGCACGCCGATAGGGGCCCGCTGCCGATGACGGTGGCGATGCTGCAGAGCTACGCGGCGAACTCCGCCGACGGCTGGTCGATGGCCCTGACCAGCGTGCGGGACCTGCTCGCCGAGGGCGACCTGCGTCCCGACGAGGTGGGCGGCGACTTCGCCGGCGAGGCGCAGCGCCTCGGGAAGACCATCGCGAGCGTGCACATCGAGCTCGCCCGCGGCCTCGGCAGCGACCGGCTCGGGTCCGACGGCGTCGCGGCGGTGGCGGACTGGATGCTGGACCGCCTCGACCTGGCCGCGGCGGCGGTCGAGGTGGTGGCCGCCCAGCGCGACGAGATCGCGCGGGTGCTGCAGGGTGTGCGCGCCGCCGACGGCCTGCTCGTCCAGCGCGTGCACGGCGACCTGCACCTCGGCCAGACCCTGCGCACCCCGCGCGGGTGGCTCGCGATCGACTTCGAGGGCGAGCCCTCCCGCCCGCTGCACGACCGGGTCCGGCCGGACTCGCCGCTGCGCGACGTGGCCGCGATGCTGCGCTCGTTCGACTACGCCGCGTTTCACCAGCTCGCGGAGTGGGAGACCGGCGCGGAGGCGCCCGCCTACCTGCAGCGCCGTGCGCAGGAGTGGGCCGACCGCAACCGCTCCGCATTCTGCGACGGCTACGCCGAGATCGCGGGCGCCGACCCGCGCGACCAGCTCGACGTGCTGCGGGCCTACGAGCTGGACAAGGCCGTCTACGAGGTGCTCTACGAGACCCGCAACCGGCCGAACTGGCTGGCCATCCCGCTGCGGTCGATGGCCCGCCTGGTGGGCGACACCGCGGGCGCGTAGCGCCCCGGTTCCCCGACCCCGCGCGCCGGGTAGGAGTACCGGACCCGCCGCCCACGAGCCGTCCCGACCCTGGAGCCCCCGGAAGCCGATGACCCGCCCCACCGCGCCCGACCCGCTGCCCGTCGCCCCGGGCGAGCTCGACGTCCACCTGCTGATGGAGGGCGCCCACCGCGACCCGCACAGCGTGCTGGGCCCGCACCGCCGCCCGCAGAACCCGGGCACCGTCGTCGTCCGGACCCTGCAGCCGGGGGCCGACGAGGTCGACGTCGTGGTCCCCGAGGGGCCGACGGCCGGGCGCTACCCGCTGGGCGCGGTCAACACCTCCGGGCTGTTCGCCGGAGCGGTGCCCGGCCCGCTGCCGCACTACCGGCTGGCGGTGCGCCGCACCGACGAGAGCGGCGGCGACGCGCACGGGGAGACGACCGAGACCGTCGTCGACGACCCCTACCGCTTCTCCCCCGTCATCGGCTCGGTGGACCTGCACCTCATCGGCGAGGGTCGTCACGAGCGGCTCTGGGAGGCGCTCGGCGCCCACTTCCGGCGGTGGCCGACCCCCTCCGGCCCGGTCGAGGGCACGTCGTTCACGGTGTGGGCGCCGAACGCGCGCGGGGTCCGCGTGGTCGGCGACTGGGCGCCGGAGCAGGGCAGCTGGGACGGCGTGGCCACGCCGATGCGCGCGCTGGGCTCCGGGGTGTGGGAGATCTTCCTGCCCGGGGTCGGCGTCGGCGCCCGCTACGGGTTCCGCATCCTCACCCAGCAGAACACCTGGCTGGACAAGGCCGACCCGATGGCGTTCGCGGCCGACCTGCCGCCGACGCCGGCGTCCGTGGTGACCACCTCGACGCACACCTGGACCGACCAGGCCTGGATGACCCGCCGTCGGGAATCGCGGGCGCACGCCGAGCCGATGAGCGTCTACGAGCTCCACGCGGGCTCGTGGCGGCAGGGCCTGACCTACGCCGAGCTCGGCGAGCAGCTCGTCGGCTACCTGACCGAGCAGGGCTTCACCCACGTCGAGCTGCTGCCGGTCGCCGAGCACCCGTTCGGCGGGTCGTGGGGCTACCAGGTCAGCTCGTACTACGCGCCGTCCAGCCGGTTCGGCACGCCGGACGACTTCCGCGCGTTCGTCGACACCCTCCACGCCGCCGGCATCGGCGTGATCGTGGACTGGGTGCCGGCGCACTTCCCGCGGGACGAGTGGGCGCTGGCCCGCTTCGACGGCACGCCCTGCTACGAGCACGGCGACCCGCGCCGGGGCGAGCAGCTCGACTGGGGCACGCTCGTGTTCGACTTCGGGCGCTCCCAGGTCCGCAACTTCCTCGTCGCGAACGCCCTGTACTGGCTCGAGGAGTTCCACGTCGACGGGCTGCGCGTGGACGCGGTCGCCTCGATGCTCTACCTGGACTACTCGCGCACCGAGTGGGTGCCCAACCGCTACGGCGGGCGGGAGAACCTCGAGGCGGTGTCGTTCCTGCAGGAGGTCAACGCCACCGTCTACAAGCACCACCCGGGCGTCGTCACGATCGCCGAGGAGTCCACCGCGTGGCCCGGCGTCACCCGTCCCACCCACCTCGGCGGCCTCGGCTTCGGGATGAAGTGGAACATGGGCTGGATGCACGACACGCTCGACTACGTCATGCGTGACCCCGTGCACCGCGGTTACCACCACAACCAGATGACGTTCTCGCTGACCTACGCCTGGTCGGAGAACTACGTCCTGCCGTTCAGCCACGACGAGGTCGTGCACGGCAAGGGCTCGCTCTGGACCCGGATGCCCGACATGGGCCGCGGCGAGGCCGGGAAGGCCGCCGGGCTGCGCGCCCTGCTGGCCTACATGTGGGCCCACCCCGGCAAGCAGCTGCTGTTCATGGGCCAGGAGTTCGGCCAGGTCCGGGAGTGGTCCGAGGAGCGCTCGCTGGACTGGGAGCTGCTCGACGACCCGCTCCACCGCGGCATCGGGCGCCTCGTGGCCGACCTCAACGCGGTCTACCGGGAGCAGCCCGCCCTGTTCACGGCCGACACCGACCCGGCCGGCTTCTCCTGGATCGACGCGAACGACGCGGTGGGCAACGTGTTCTCGTTCGTCCGGCACGACCCGACGGGCGGCCCGGACGTGGTGTGCGTGGCCAACTTCTCCGGCATCGTGCACGACCGCTACCGCATCGGGATGCCGCAGCCGGGCCGCTGGCGCGAGATCGTCAACACCGACGCGGACCTCTACGGCGGCGACGGGGCCGGCAACTTCGGGTCGGTGTTCGCCGCGTCGGTGGCCCAGCACGGCCGGCCCGCGTCGGCGGAGATGACCCTGCCGGCGTCCGGGGTGCTCTGGCTGGTGCACGAGGAGCCCTGACCCGGATCGTCCGATTCGGCCCCCGCGCGTGACCCGGGTGCCCCACACTGGACGGTGTGCGGATCCGGGTCGTGCTCGCGGTGCTGGCGGTGCTGCTCACGGCGGGGTGCGCGTCGGCGGTCGACGGGCGCGCCTTCGCCGGGCCGCAGGTCAGCGCGGGCCTCGACCCGGTGTTCGTCCGGGACAACGACGGCTCCGACGACGACCGGTTGGCCGCGGCCGTGCTGCGCGACCTCGAGGGCTGGTGGGGCGGGCAGTACCCGCGGATCGCGGACGGGCAGGCGTTCGTGCCGCCGCGGGGCTACTTCTCGGTCGACTCGTCGCGTCCCGGCCCCCCGCCGCCGTGCACGCAGTCGACCGACGAGGTCGAGGGCAACGCTTTCTACTGTCCGCGCGCCGACGTCATCGCCTACGACCGTGCAGCCCTGATCCCCGTGCTGCGCGAGGAGTTCGGCGACTCGGCGGTGGTGGTCGTGCTCGCGCACGAGTTCGGCCACGCGATCCAGCAGCGGCTCTCCGACGTCGTGACGACGAGCGCGAGCCTGGGTTCCGGCGCGCCCACGATCCTGTCCGAGGGGCAGGCCGACTGCTACGCGGGCTCCTTCCTGCGCGCGGTGCGGGACGGGCAGACGCCCGACCTGCGCACCGGCGACGGCGGGATCGACGCCGCGATGAGCGCGCTGATCACCTTCCGCGACCCGGTGGGCACCGACGCCGCGGACGATCGCGCCCACGGCAACGCGTTCGACCGGGTCGCCTCGTTCCAGGACGGCTTCGACGGCGGCGTCGCGACGTGCGCGCAGATGACGCTGGACAACCGGGCGTTCACCCAGCAGGCGTTCGCGACGCTCTCGGACGCCGAGAGCGGCGGCAACCTGCCGCTGCCCGACCTGCTGCGCGCGATGGGCACCGACCTCGACCGCTTCTTCGGCGGCCTCGTCCGCGCCCAGGGCGGCACGTGGACCGCCCCGGCCATCCGGCCCGGCGGCGACGGCTGCGGGCAGGGCGCGGTGGGCCTGTGCGACGGGGTGGTCCGCACGGACGGGGGCGACCTGGACCGCATCCACGACTCGATCGGCGACTACGCCAGCGGCACCCTGCTCGCCTCGCGCTACGCGCTGGCCGCCCTGGCCGCCCTCGACCGCCCGACGACGGGTCCGGCGGCCGGCCGCAGCGCACTGTGCCTGGCCGGGGCGTACACGGCCGACGTCGGGGCGCCCGGCTCGGACTTCAGCCTCTCCCCGGGCGACCTGGACGAGGCCGTCAACCTGCTGCGCCGCGACGACGACGCGGCCTCCGGCACGGACGGGACGGTCGCCGACGCCACCGCCTACGCCCGCATCGCGGACTTCCGGGAGGGTGTCGACGGCGGGCCGCAGCCCTGCCTGGCGCTGCGCTGATCCCCTAGTAGAGCGCCCGGGCCAACGCGCGGCGCGCGGTGGTGACCCGCGGGTCGTCCGGCGCGAACAGCTCGAACAGCGAGACCAGGTGCTCGCGGGCGGCGTCACGGTCGTCGCCGGCGGTCCGCTGCACGGTCTTGACGAGCCGGTCGAACGCGGCCTCGACCTGCCCGCCCGCCAGCTCGGCGTCCGCGGCGGCCTTCTGCGCCGCGACGTCGTCGGGGGCGGCGTCGGCGGCGGCGATCGCGGACGGGTCGGCGGACTCGGCGCGCGCCATGAACCGCACCTGCGACAGCGCGGCCTGCGCCTCGGCGTTGGCGGGCTCGGCGGCGAGGATCTGCTCGTAGGCGGCCACCGCGCCGTCGTAGTCGCCGCGCTCGAGGGCCTCCTCGGCGGCGGTGAAGCGCGGGTCCTCGGGCTCCTCGGCCGGCTCGGCGTCGTCGCCGCCGCCACCGAAGCGGGCCTGCGCCTCGGCGATCCCGGGCATCTGCTCGCCGAGCTGCTCGAGCAGCTGGGTGAAGAACGGCCGCAGCTGGTCCTCGGGGTAGATCCCGGAGAACGACTGCACCGGGCGCTGGGCGACCACGACGTGCACCGTCGGGATCTCCTGCACCTGGAACATCTGCGCGATCCGCTGGTTCGCGCGCAGGTCGACGCGGGCGAGCACCCAGCCGCCCCGGCCCTCGACGGCGAGCTTCTCCAGCGTCGCGGACAGCTCCGCGCAGGCCGGGTCGCCGCTGGCGGTCAGCTCGACGACCACCGGCAGCGTCATCGACCGGTCGAGGACCTCCGCCTGCAGGTTCGCCTCGGTCACCTCGACGGCGACGGAGCCACCGGAGCCGCCGGGGCCGGCGGGCGCGCCGTCGCCGGAGGAGGCGGGGCGCTGCGGGGCGCTGCGCTGCTCGGCGCGGGCCTTCAGACCGGACAGGTCGACGGCCCCGGCCATCGCCGAGGAGAGGGCAGCCGCCTGGGCGGCCTGACGGGGATCGGGGCGTGCCACGGGATCAATCCTGCCAGCTCGACAGATGCTCCTCGACCCGTGCCACCTTCGCGTCCATCTGCCCGGTCCACCCGGGGCGGATGTCGGCCTTGAGCACGAGCGAGACGCGGCTGCCGTAGCGCCCGGCCGCCTCGGTCGCCCGCTTGACCACGTCCATCACCTCGTCCCACTCACCCTCGAGGGACGTGAACATCGACGAGGTCTCGTGGGGCAGCCCGGACTCCCGGACCACCCGCACCGCGGCCGCGACGGCCTCGCTCACGGAGTCGGACTCCCCGCCGGACGGGGCCACGCTGAAGGCGACGATCACCGCCCCATCATCCTGCTAGATTCCCGCCGATGCCCGAGCCGCTGCCGTTCGACCCGATCGCGCGGGCCGCGGACATCTGGTCCGGCCGGATCGGCGACGCGTCCACGATGGCCGCCACCACGAGCGTGTTCCGGGTGCAGCAGATCCTCCAGCAGGCGGTCGACGCCGCGCTGCGCCCGCACGAGCTGACGTTCGCCCGCTACGAGGCGCTCGTGCTGCTCTCGTTCTCCCGGTCGGGTGCGCTGCCGATGAGCCTGATGGGCCAGCGGCTGCAGCTGCACCCGACGTCGATCACCAACATCGTCGACCGCCTCGAGGGCGCGGCCCTGGTCCGCCGCACGCCGCACCCGAGCGACAAGCGCACCACCCTGGTGGAGATCACCGACGCCGGCCGCGACCGGTGCCGCGAGGCCACGGCCGCCGTCACCGAGGTCGAGTTCGGCCTGGTCGGGCTCGCCGCCGACGACGTGACGCGGTTGACCGACCTGCTGGCCAAGGTCCGCCGGGCCGCCGGCGACTTCGCCTGACGCGGTCACCCCACGAGGGCTGCCGTCCGGTGCAGCCGGCCGTCGGCCAGCTCGAGGACGGTGTCCATCCGGTCCAGGCCCTCGGTGCGGTGCGAGAGGAGCAGGACCGTGTGCGGCCCGGCGAGCAGGTCCGCCATGAGGGCCTGCGCCGTGTCGTGGTCGAGACCCTCGGTCGGCTCGTCGAGGATCCACACCGCGGGGTCGGCCAGCACGAGCCGCGCGGCCGCGAGCCGTCGGCGCTCCCCGCCCGAGATGCTCGCCGGGCCGATCACGGTGTCCAGGCCCTCGGCCAGCGACCCGACCCAGCCGTCCAGGTGCACCCGCTCCAGCGCGGCCCGCAGCGCGTCGTCGCCGGCGCTGGGGGCGGCGAGCAGGAGGTTGGCGCGCAGGGACGCGGTGAAGACGTGGTCGTGGTCGCCGAGCAGCCCGACCCGCCGGCGGACGTCGTCGCCCGGCAGGTCGCGGAGGTCGACGCCGTCCACCGTCGCACTTCCCGACGTCGGGTCGAGGAACTTCAGCAGGACGGCCGCCAGGGTCGACTTCCCGGAGCCGGACGCCCCCGTGACGGCCACGCGGGCCCTGGGCGGGAGGTCGAGGTCGACGCCGCGCAGCGCGGGCGCGGCGGGGTCCCAGCCGGCGGTGAGGTCGCGGACCCGGACGTGCGGCCCAGCCCCTGACGTCAGCGGTGGCACACGGCTGACGTCGGGTGTCAGCGGTGGCACACGGCTGCCACCGGCCGTGGCGGCGGCGCGCTCCGAGCGTGGCGACCTGCTGACACTCGACGGCAGCCGTGTGCCACCGCTGACACCGGCGACGCCCGGCTGCGGCTCCGTCGCCGGCGGGCGCACCGCGGCCAGCGCGTCGAGCCGCGCCCGCGCCTGGGCGCCGCGGACGAGGGCGCGGGCGGCCCCGGGCAGGGCGAGGACGGTCGCGGCGAGGGCGGTCGGGAGCAGGACGACGATGCCGACGAGCTCGGGCGGCGCGTCGAGCGACACCGCGGCGAGGGCGGTACCGACCGTGGCGACGCCCAGCCCCAGGTGCGCGGCCCCGTCGAGCAGCCCCTCGTGCACCGCGGCGCTACGGCGGGCCCGGTCGAGGGCGGCCGCGCGGTCCCGCGGCACGGCGAGGACGTCGTCCCGGTCGCGGACCGCGAGCTCCTCGCGGGCGGCCAGGGTCTCCACCACGGCGGACCGGAGCCGGTCGCCCGCCCCGTCCAGCGCCGCCCCGTCACGCCGCGCTGCCAGGGCGGCCAGCACCGGGACCGCGAGCGCCGCCACCCCGAGCCCGACGAGCAGCGCGGGCAGAATGGTCGGCACCGCCGCCCAGGCGACCAGCAGCACGACCGGCACGACGACGGCCGCCACGACCAGCGGCTGCCGACCGCGGACCAGGCCGTCGAGCCGGGTGTCCACGTCGCCGACGGCGCGGGCCAGCAGCTCCCCGCGCCGCCCGGCGACCGCGCCGGGCACCCGGTCGACGAGCACCGCGACCAGACCCCGGCGCCAGCCCGCGACCCGGGACAGCGCGGCGTCGTGGGTGACCAGCCGCTCCAGGTAACGCAGCACGGGCCGCAGGATGGCGGTGGCCCGCACGATCACGACCGCCACCGACAGCGTCAGCACCGGCGGCCGCGCGTCCGCCCGCACGATCAGCCACGTCGACGCGGCCGTCAGCACGAGCCCGGCCAGCACCGACCCGACGCCGAGCAGCACCCCACCCGCCGTCGAGAACCCGCGACGCGAACCGCCGGGCTCCGAGCGAGGGGTCCCTTCGCTCGATCTAGCCGACCGAAGGGGCCCTTCGCTCGCATCGGGAGCCGCCGCCGGGCGCGCCAGCGTCACCACCCGGTCGGCCGCCGCGAGCGCCGCCGGCCGGTGCGCGACCAGCAGCACCGCCGCGCCCCGACGCGCCGCGGCCCGCAGCAGCGCCAGCACCCGCACCTCGGCGTCCGGGTCGAGGTGCGCGGTCGGCTCGTCGAGCAGCACCGTCTGGCGCGGCCGGCCCTCCAGCGCGACCAGCACCCGGGCCAGGGCGAGTCGCTCCCGCTGCCCGGCCGACACCGACCCCGCCTCCTCGGCGAGCGGCGCGTCCACCCCGAACGGCAGGTCCAGCGTCGCGAGCACCGAGGGATCGGTCGTCCCGATCGCCTCGCCGACCGTGCGGGCGTGCGGGAGCGTCGGGCGCTGCGGCAGGTACTGCACGGGCCGGCCCACCTCGACCGTCCCCTCGTCCGCCCGGATCGCCCCCGCCAGCACGCGCAGCAGGGTCGTCTTCCCGGCCCCCGACTCCCCCGCCAGCGCCACGACCTCGCCCGGCGCCACCGTCAGGGCGTCCAGCCGCAGCGCGTCGGTCCGCCGGTGCGGATAGCGGACGACCACCGAGGAGGTGGCTACGCCCTGTGAGTACTTGCGGCGGCTATCGCCACCGGAAGTACTCACGAGGCCGGAGGCCACCTCCGAGGCCCGCGCCACGTCGTGGAACCGCGCGCCCACCTCGCGGATCGGGCGGTACGCCTCCGGGGCCAGCAGGATCGCGACGAGCGCCGGGGCCAGTCCGAGCGATCCGTCGACCACCCGCAGACCGGCCGAGACCGCGACGAGGCCGACCGACACGGTCGCCACCAGGTCCAGCGCGGTCGTCGACAGGAAAGCCACCCGCAGCACCGACGACGTCGCCCGCCGGTGCTCCTCCCCGGTCCGGGCGACCTCGTCGACCTGGCGCCGGGCCCGCCCGAACAGCCGGAGCGTGGCCAGCCCCGAGACGACGTCGAGGACGTGGCCCACCAGGCGCTCCCCGGCCGCCCACTGCGCGGACGCCCGGCGCTGGGTCACCCACCCGATCAGCGCCGCGAACACCGGCAGCAGGGGCAGGGTGAGCAGCACGATCAGCGCCGACGGGCGGTCGGCGACGAACAGCCCGACGAGCACCAGCGGCGGCAGGACCACCGCGAGCACCAGGGCGGGCAGGTAGGAGGTGAACCACGCGCGGAGGTCGTCGATGCCGCCGGCGGCCAGTTCCCGACGACGGGCCGCGCCCGGGTCGCGCCGCTCGGCGTCCGGGTCGCGGGCGTCGAGGAGCCGCTCCCGCTGCGGCTCCACCACGCGGGTCGCGGTCCCGGCGGCCGCCCGGGGGGCCAGGGTCGCGACGGCGGCCCGGACCACGACGGCTCCGACCAGCCACGCGATCTCGGTCGTAGGCCGCCCGCCCCCGACGAGTGAGGCCACCAGCAGACCCGCCGCGACCAGGACGACGGCGTCCGCCACCGCCCCGAGGACCCCGAGCACGACCTGCGCCGCCACCCCGGGCAGCGCCGGCCGCGCGAGGCGCAGCAGCCGCGGGTCGACCGGCCCCCTCGTGCCGGCCATCAGGCCACCCGCTCGCTGGCGACCCGGCGCCGGAACACCCAGTACGAGAACGCCTGGTAGGCCACGACGCCGGGCAGGATCAGCACCGCGCCGATCGTGATCACCGTCAGCGCGTAGGGCGAGGCCGCCGCGCCGGAGATGGTCAGCGACGACGCCGGGTCGAGGGTCGAGGGCAGGACGACGGGGACGTGCGCGGTGAACGCCGCGACCACGGCGCCCACCACCCCGAGCGTCGCCGCCGCGAACGCGGCGCCCTCCGACCGCCACGCGGCGGCCACGGCGGCGGCCACCGCCAGCAGGACGACCACCACGGCGGACCGCAGCGCGGTCCCGCCGGCCGCGACACCCACGCCGGCCGCCACGACCCCCGCCGCCACGGCCGAGGCCACCGCGGCCCGCCGCGCCCGCTCCCGCACCGGGCCCGTCGTCCGCAGCCCGAGGAACGTCGCGCCCTGCACCAGCGCGGCCAGGACCCCGAGCGCGGCCCCGGCGAGGGCGGGGCCCGAGACCAGCGGCGCGAGCGTGCGCTCCAGCCCGGTCCCGACGACGGCGCCGGCCGGGTCGAGCGCCAGGCCGGTCGTCGCGAGGCCGAGGACGGCCCCGAACAGACCCGCCGTCAGGAAGGAGGAGACCGCGAGCGTCACCTCGCAGCGCCGCCGCCAGGCCGGGGTGTCGACCTTGCCGCGGAACTCGATCGCCACCCCGCGCGCGGCGAGGGCGAGCAGCACCAGCACCATCGGGACGTAGAGCCCGGACAGGAGCGCGGCGTACCAGTCCGGGAAGGCCGCGAAGGTGACGCCGATCGCCGCGACCAGCCACACCTCGTTGCCGTCCCAGACCGGGCCGACGGTGCGGATCGCCGCACCGCGCTCGTGGTCGTCCCGGCCGAGGACCGGGGCGAGCATGCCGACGCCGAAGTCGAACCCCTCGAGGGCGGAGAAGAGCACCCAGCACAGGACGACCAGGCCGAACCACGCGATCTCCATGACTCCACGCTCCTAGTAGGTGGGCTCGAGGGCGCGCTCGTCGACCTCGTCGACCTCGTCGGCGCGGGGCTCGGGCAGCAGCGGGTCGGGGTCCCGGCGCGAGACGTGCAGGACCAGCCGCACCCACACCACCGCGAGCACGCCGTAGAACAGCGCGAACCCGGCGAGCGAGGCGACCAGCTCCACCGGGGTGAGGGTGGGCGAGACGCCGTCGCGGGTCTGGAACAGCCCGAACACCAGCCACGGCTGGCGGGCGGTCTCGGTGAAGAGCCATCCGAAGGTCGCGGCGGCGGCCGGCAGCACGGGGAGGACCCAGAGGAAGCGCAGCAGCCAGCGGTCGGCGAACCACGCGGGTTCGAAGTCCCGGCCCCGGCGGGTCCGCCAGAGGACGTACGCGGCGACCGCGGCCGCGAGCACGCCCAGGCCGATCATCAGCCGGAAGGTCCAGTAGGCGACCGGGATCCACGGCGTGTAGTCCCCGGGGCCGAACTGCGCGACGTACTGCGCCTGCAGGTCCTCGATGCCCTGGACGGTCGCGGTCGGGTCGCCGGTGGCGAGGAAGCTCAGCAGCCACGGGACGTCGAGCGACCACGGCTCGTCCCAGCCGGGCAGCTGCACCGCGAACAGGCTGAACGGGGCGTGCGACGTGGTCTCGTAGAGCGCCTCGGCCGCGGCCATCTTCATCGGCTGGACCGCGGTCATCACCTTGCCCAGCACGTCGCCGGTCAGGCTGACCGCGACGCCGCCGACCAGGGTCGTCCAGGCCCCGGCGCGGGCGAGCAGCCGGAACGTCGGCCCGTGGTCCGCGCCGTCGCGCCACCGCCACAGGCCGATCGCCAGCAGCAGCGCGCCGCCGGCCATGAAGGCGCCCGCGATGGTGTGCGGGAACGACGCGACCACGACGGGGTTGGTCAGCAGGGCGGTGAAGCTGCCGAGCACGGCCCGCCCGGTCTCCGGGTCGATCGCCGCGCCGACCGGGTGCTGCATGAAGGCGTTGGCCGCGAGGATCACGTAGGCCGAGATCAGGGTGCCCACCGCGACCACCCAGATCGTCGCGAGGTGCAGCCCGGGCCGCAGCCGGTCGCGGCCGAACCACCACAGGCCCAGGAACGTGGCCTCGAGGAAGAACGCCAGCATCCCCTCGATCGCGAGCGTCGGGCCGAACACGTCGCCGTAGTACTGCGCGAAGGCCGACCACGAGAGACCGAACTGGAACTCCTGGACCAGGCCGGTCACCACCCCCACGGCGAAGGTGGCCATCAGCAGCTTCCCGACGAGCATCGTGGCCCGTCCGTAGCGCTCCTGGCCGGTCCGCCACCACGCCGTCTGCAGCCCCGCCGTCAGGGCCGACAGCGAGATCGACAGCGGCACGAACAGGTAGTGGTAGACGGTGACGACGGCGAACTGCAGGCGTGAGAGCTCCAGTGCGGTCACGACCTCGACCTCCTCGTACCTACGACGACTCGTAGTACCTACGACCGAGGGTAGTACGACGCAGGTCGTTGACACATCGTGTCGCTGGGTACACTCCTCCGCGTGGCCTTGGGAGAGCTCGAACGCGCGGTCATGGCACAGCTGTGGTCGGCCGCCGAGCCGCTCACGGTGCGGGACGTCCACGATCGGCTGGAGCGCGAGCTCGCCTACACGACCGTGATGACCGTCCTGGGCCGACTGGCCAAGAAAGGGCTGGTCAGGCAGGAGCGGGACGGCAAGGCCTACCGCTACGCCGCCGCCTCCAGCCGCGAGCAGATGGCCGCGTCGCTGATGCTGGACGCGCTCGGCGACGTCGGCGAGGACCGCACCGCCGCGCTGGTCGCCTTCGTCGACCGGGTCGGCCCCGAGGAGGCCGACGCGCTGCGCCGCGCCCTCGACACGCCGCCGCACGGCACGCCCTGGCCCGCGGACGGATCACCCGAGTCGTGAGAACCGCCACCCACGCGCCACACTGACGTGCCATGGCGTCGGTGTGGCTGGCGGGGCTCGCCCTCGTGCTCGCCGGGCCCGTGCCCGCGCTCCTGGCACGCGCCCGGTGGACCCGCGCCGTGCCCCGCGCCGCCATCGTGCTCTGGCAGGCGGTCGCCGCGGCCGCCGTCCTCGCGGCGGTGGGCAGCGCCCTCGCCGCCCCGGAGGCGATGCTGCGGGTGCTGACGCACCCCCAGGACCGGACCGGTACCCCGCTGGTCATCGCGGTCGGGGCCGCGGCCCTGCTCGCGGGGCTGATCGTCGTGCGCCTCGTGGGCGTGCTGGTGCTGCTCGCGGTGCGCACCCGCGTCCGCCGCGCGCGGCACCGCGACATGGTCGACCTGCTCGCGCGCGCCGAGCAGGGCGACGCGGTCGGGTCGCTGCGCGCGGGCTCGGTGCTCCGGGTCCTCGACGGTGCGGTGCCCTTCGCGTACTGCGTGCCCGGCCGGGTCGGCCGCGAGGGCCGCGTGGTGGTCACCGGGGGTGCGCTGGAGACGCTGTGCCCCGAGGAGCTGCGCGCGGTCATCGCCCACGAGCAGGCCCACCTCGACGCCCGCCACGACCTCGTGCGCGAGGGCTTCACCGCCCTGCACAAGGCCTTCCCGGTGATCGTGCGCAGCCGCGAGGCCCGCGACGCGGTCGCCCTGCTGCTCGAGATGCTCGCCGACGACGCCGGGCGCCGCCGGCACGGCGACGCCGCCATGGCGGGCGCGCTGGACGCCTTCGCCTCCGGCCGCGCGGGCTACGGCCCCGACGTGGTCGAGCGGCTGGAGCGCATCCGCACCCGCGTGCAGGGCGGGCGCGCCCTCGCCGCCGGGACCTACCTCGCCGCCGTGGCCCTCGTCGTGGTCCCGACCGTCACCATCGTCATCCCCTGGCTGACCGACGCCCTCCCGACCGTCGGCGTCCGCTGAGCCCTCACGGCTCCGGCCGCTCCCCCGGCCAGACCCGCATCGCCCCCCGGCGGCCGCGGTGCGCGCCCCGGCACCGCCGCCCGCGGCGGCACCGCCGCCACCGCCCCGCGTAGTCGGCGCCCTGCAGCAGCGCCATCACCGCGACCACCCACCAGCACCCCATCGCCGTCCCCTCTCACCTGGGGACGGACGGTAGCGTCAACCCCCGTCAGCCTCGCCGGACCCGGCGGCCGCGCGCAGCCGGTCGGCCGCCGCGAAGGGGTCGAGACCACCCTCGGCGACCTCCCCCGCCAGGGCGTCCAGCGCCGCCGACCCGGAGACCGCCCGCAGCTGTGCCCGAAGGTCGGCCAGGGCGATCGCCTCGATCTCCGCCCGCGCCCGGCGCCGTCGCCCCTCGTCGCCCCGGCCGTGGGAGTCCATCCACGCGCGGTGGGCGTCGACGGCGGCGAGCAGGTCGTCGATCCCGCGCCCGGCCGAGGCGACGGTCCGGACGACGGGGGCGCGCCACTGCGGCCCGGTCCCCCGCCGCCCCATCGCCATGGCGTTCTCGATCTCGCGGACCGTCGTGTCGGCCCCCTCGCGGTCGGCCTTGTTCACGCAGAACACGTCCGCGATCTCCAGGATCCCGGCCTTCGTGGCCTGGATGCCGTCGCCCATCCCGGGCGCGAGCAGCACCACGGTGGTGTCCGCGAGGGCGACCACCTCGACCTCCGACTGGCCGACGCCCACGGTCTCGACCAGCACCACGTCGCATCCCGCGGCGTCCAGCACCCGCAGCGCCTGCGGGGCGGCCGCGGAGAGACCCCCGAGATGCCCGCGGGTGGCCATCGACCGGATGAACACGCCGGGGTCGGTCGCGTGGTCGCTCATCCGCACCCGGTCACCCAGCAGCGCCCCGCCCGAGAACGGCGAGCTGGGGTCGACGGCCAGGACCCCGACCCGGCGTCCGGACCGCCGGATCTCGCTCACCAGCGCGGACGTCGTCGTCGACTTGCCCACTCCGGGCGAGCCGGTCAGCCCGACGACCAGCGCGTGCCCCGCGTGGGGGGCGAGGGCGGCGGCGAGGTCGCGGACCGCCGGACCACCGTCCTCCACCATCGAGACGAGCTGGGCGACGGCGCGCGGGGAGCCCTCGCGGGCACGGTCGACGAGATCGGGCAGGTCCGGCACGCCCGGCATCCTGACACCGCCTGCCCGCCCGGAGAGGGTCACCCGTCCGAGGTCGGGGTGGCGGCCGTCACCTGCTTGGCGTCTCGATTCAGTCGCTTACTGTCCCGAGCATGACTGCACAGCTCGACGCAGCGGTCGGCATCGTGGCCGTGGACCACGTCGGCATCGCCGTCCCGGATCTCGACGAGGCCATCGCCTGGTACGCCCGCACGCTCGGCCTCGAGGCCACCCACACCGAGACGAACGAGGAACAGGGTGTCCGCGAGGCGATGCTGCACGCCCCCGGCGACCCGTCGGGCACGGCCGTCCAGCTGCTCGCGCCGTTGACCGAGAAGTCCACGATCGCGAAGTTCATCGACCGCAACGGCCCCGGCCTGCAGCAGGTCGCCTACCGGGTCCGCGACGTCGAGGACACCGCCGCGAAGCTGCGCGAGAAGGGTGTGCGGCTGCTCTACGAACAGGCCCGCCGCGGCACCGCCGACTCGCGCGTGAACTTCGTCCACCCCAAGGACGCCGGTGGCGTCCTCGTCGAGCTGGTCCAGCCCGCGGCCGAGCACTGACCGACGTCACCCTTCTCGTCGTAGCTACCCGTCGGTAGCCTCACCGCCACCCGACACCCCGGAGGCTCTTGACCGTGCACGACATCCGCGAAGCCATCCTCGCCGACGAGCTGGCCGGCATCGGCTCCATGAGCGTCCCCGAGTCCTACCGGGGCATCACGGTGCACGCCGACGAGGCCGAGATGTTCGCCGGGATGCCCGCCCAGGAGAAGGACCCGCGCAAGTCGCTGCACCTCGACGAGGTGCCGACGCCGGAGGTCGCCCCCGGTGAGGCGCTGGTCGCCGTCATGGCCTCGGCGATCAACTACAACACCGTGTGGACCTCGATCTTCGAGCCGGTGTCCACCTTCGGCTTCCTCAAGCGCTACGGCCGGATCTCCGACCTGGCCAAGCGCCACGACCTGCCCTACCACGTGGTGGGCTCCGACCTCGCCGGCGTCGTGCTGAAGGTCGGCGCGGGCGTCCAGATGTGGAAGCCCGGCGACAAGGTCGTCGCGCACTGCCTGTCGGTGGAGCTGGAGAGCCCCGCGGGCCACGACGACACGATGATGGACCCCGAGCAGCGCATCTGGGGCTTCGAGACCAACTTCGGCGGCCTGGCCGACATGGCCCTGGTCAAGACCAACCAGCTGATGCCCAAGCCGGACCACCTCACCTGGGAGGAGGCCGCGTCCCCGGGCCTGGTCAACTCCACGGCCTACCGGCAGCTGGTCAGCCCGCACGGCGCGAACATGACCCAGGGCGACGTCGTCCTGATCTGGGGCGCCTCGGGCGGTCTGGGCTCCTACGCCACGCAGTTCGCCCTCAACGGCGGCGCCACCCCGGTGTGCGTGGTGTCCTCGCCGGCCAAGGCCGAGCTGTGCCGCAAGATGGGCGCGGAGCTGATCATCGACCGGTCGGCCGAGGGCTACAAGTTCTGGTCCGACCCGGAGACCCAGGACCCGCGCGAGTGGAAGCGGTTCGGCTCCAAGATCCGCGAGCTCACCGGCGGCGACGACCCGGACATCGTCTTCGAGCACCCGGGCCGCGAGACCTTCGGCGCGTCGGTCTACGTCGCCAAGCGCGGCGGCACGATCGTCACCTGCGCGTCGACCTCGGGCTTCATGCACCAGTACGACAACCGCTACCTGTGGATGAACCTCAAGCGGATCATCGGCTCGCACTTCGCGAACTACAAGGAGGCCTACCTCGCCAACCGGCTGGTGGCCCAGGGCAAGATCCACCCGACCGTCTCCAAGACCTACGCGCTCGAGGAGACCGGGGAGGCGGCCAACGACGTCCACCACAACTCCCACCAGGGCAAGGTCGGCGTCCTCTGCCTCGCGCCCGAGGAGGGTCTGGGCGTGACGAACCCGGAGCTGCGCGAGCAGCACCTCGAGGGCATCAACCGCTTCCGCGGCGAGTAGTCCCCGGTTCCGCACGAGCGGGCCGTTCGTCACGATCTTCCGTGACGGACGGCCCGTTCGTCCGTTTCCCGGGGCCTTCCCGACGGCGGGGCGGTGCCGGTGACGGGACTCACGCGGCCGTGTGACCGGTGCCGATCCCGGCGGGCGCGGCGTGTCCGCCACCCGACCGTGGCCGTGTCGCACACAGCCCTAGTAACCTGGGGAGATGCCGTCCGGTGACCGTGATCTGCTGCCTCTGGGCACCGGCTTCGACGTGGTCCGTCGGGGCTACGACCGGGGCCAGGTGGAGGAGCACCTCGACCGGGTCGAGGCCGACCTGCGCATCCTCACCGCCGACCGCGACGCGGCGGTGGCCCAGGCCTCCGAGCTCGCCCGCGCGTTGGACCGCACCCGGGCCCACGTCGAGGAGCTGCGCGCCCAGATCGACCGGCTGGCCGCGCCGCCGGACTCGATGGAGGGCCTCTCGGAGCGGCTGCAGCGGATGCTGCGCCTGGCCCAGGACGAGGCCCGCGAGATGCGCTCCTCGGCCGAGCAGGCGGCCCGCCGCACCCGCGAGGAGGCCGACGAGCGCGCCTCCCGCACCATCGCCGAGGCCGACCAGCAGGCCGCCCGTACGATCGCCGAGGCCGACGAGTACGCGCAGGGCACCTCCGACGAGGCCCGCCGTCAGGCCCAGGCGACCCACGACACCGCCGAGGCCGCCGCGCAGGAGACCCGCACCCGCTACGACGCCGGGCTCGCGGACAACGAGCGCCGCCGCGCCGAGATGGAGGACGAGCACCGCGCGCTGATGGACTCCGCGCGCGCCGACGCCGCCCGCATCCGCACCGAGGCCGAGAACGAGCGTCGCCGGCTCGACGAGGAGTCCCGGGCGCGCCGGGCGCAGGTCGAGGAGGACTTCGAGATCGCGATGGCCTCCCGGCGCACCGAGTCGATGCGGGTGCTCGCCCGCAGCGAGGCCGACGCCCGCTCGCGGGCCGAGAAGCAACTGCGGGACGCCTCCGAGGAGGCCCGCCGCCGGCTGCGCGAGGCCGACTCCGAGGTCGCCGAGGTCCGGCGCCTGCGCGCTCGCGTCTCCAACCAGCTCGCGACGCTGCGCGAGTCGCTGGCCGACCTGCCGCGTCTGGACGCGTTCCCGGACGAGATGCCCGACGACGCCACGGCCCCGGTCCCCGCACCGTCCGTCGCCGCCGAGTCGCACGGCACCCGCCGGGACTACGAGACCACGTCGTCGTAGCGCACCTCCGGGGCACCGGGCATCGCGTGCCGTCCGGGCGGCTGCACCTCGTCGTGGGTTCCCGGAGGCCACGGTCCGCCTTATCGCTGTGAATCCCCGCGACGAGACCGCCGCCGCCCCACGGAACACCGCGACGAGGTGGGCCTGGCGCGGCCCGACGCGGCAGTGAAACCCGTCCGGTCGGCTCTTTACATCACGGCAACCTCCGTGATCTCCTCTTGCGAGACGCTGTTTCCCGTCGAGAGATCACCGAGTCGCCGAGGAGCCCCCATGACCGTGATCGACCCCCGGGCCGACGGGTCCCCGACCGGCCTCGCGAGCCCCATGAGTCTCGCCGCCCGCGCCCGCGCCGACGGTGTCCGCTTCCTGCTCGCCCTGTTCGTCGACCTCACCGGCAAGCCGTGCGCGAAGCTCGTGCCGGTCGAGAGCGCGGACGAGCTCGAGCACGAGGGCGTGGGTTTCGCCGGCTACGCGGTCGGCGCCATCGGGCAGCAGCCGTGCGACCCGGACCTCATCGCGATCCCGGACGTGAGCAGCTACACCCCGCTGCCGTGGGTCCGTGAGGGACTGGCCCTCGTGCACTGCGACCCGCACGTCGAGGGCCGGCCCTGGCCGTACGCGCCGCGGGTCCTGCTCAAGGCGATGCTGGCGAAGGCGGCCGGACTCGAGCTGATGGCGGGCGCCGAGGTGGAGTACTTCCTGGTCGCGAAGGACGAGGACGGCACCCTCCGCCCCGCCGACGCCCTCGACGACGGGATCCGCCCCTGCTACGACGCCCGCGGTCTGACGCGGATGTACGACCACCTCACCGCGGTCTCCACCGCCATGAACGCCCTCGGCTGGGGCAACTACGCGAACGACCACGAGGACGCCAACGGCCAGTTCGAGCAGAACTTCGCCTACGCCGACGCGCTGACCACCGCCGACCGCGTCATCACCGCCCGGTACCTCATCACCATGCTCGCCGAGCAGCGCGGCATGACGGCGACGTTCATGCCCAAGCCGTTCGCCGACCGCACCGGGTCGGGCATGCACCTGCACCTGTCGCTCTGGTCCGACGGCTCCTCCCGGTTCCCCGACGACGCGGACGGCCGCGGCCACGGGCTCTCCGAGCTGGCCTACCGCTTCCTCGCCGGCCTGCTCGAGCACGCACCCGGCATGCAGGCGGTCCTCGCCCCGACGGTGAACTCCTACAAGCGCACCGGCGCCACCTCGACCCGCTCGGGCGCCACGTGGTCGCCGCGCCGCGCGACCTGGGGCGGCAACGACCGCACCCACCTCGTCCGCGTCCCGGACGGCCACCGCGTGGAGCTGCGCGGCGGCGACGGCGCGGCCAACCCCTACCTGGCGCTCGCCGTCGCCCTGGCCGCGGGCCTGGACGGCATCGACCGCGAGCTCGAGCCCGACGTCACCCACGAGCGCCCCGAGCTCCCCCCGACGCTGCTGCACGCCGTCGACGCCCTGCGCGCCGACGCCGTCGTCACGGCCGGGCTCGACGCCGCCGGCCCCGGCGTCGCCGAGTACTTCGCCGGGCTCAAGCGCGAGGAGTTCCTCGACTGGCACGGCACCGTCGGCTCCTGGGAGCACGACCGCTACCTCACGGCCTTCTAGGAGAGAAGATGTGCGGAATCGTCGGACTCCACCTGCGCGAGGAGGAGCTGTACCCGCAGCTCGGGCGCCTGCTGGAGTCGATGCTGTGCGGGGTCGTCGAGCGCGGCCCGGACTCCGCGGGGGTCGCGGTCTACGGAGACCACCGCCGGGTGCCCGAGGGCCACGCGGCCGTCTCCGTCCTGCTGCCGCCGGACGCGGACACCACCGACCTGGACGCGCTCGTCACGACGGCGGGTGACACCACGATCGTCGCGGCGCCCGTGCCGCTCGAGACCCTCGTGGCCCGGGTGAAGGAGTCCTTCCCGACGGCGGTCGTGGTCGGGACGGGGCACGACCTGACGGTCTACAAGGGCGTCGGGCACCCCCGCGAGCTCGCGGCGACCTACGGTCTGGTCGACGCCCAGGGTTGGCAGGGCCTCGCGCACACCCGGATGGCCACCGAGTCCGCGGTCGTCCCCGAGGGCTGCCACCCGTTCTCCGTCGGGCCGGACCAGTGCCTGGTGCACAACGGCTCGTTCTCCAACCACGCGTCGATCCGGCGCGAACTGGCCCGCGAGGGCGTCGCGTTCGACTCGGCGAACGACTCCGAGGTCGGCGCCCGGTTCGTCGCGTCCCGCCTGGCGCAGGGCGAGGACCTGGAGAAGGCCCTCCTGGCCCTGCGCGAGACCTTCGACGGCTTCTACACCCTGCTCGTGACCAGCGCGGACGGCTTCGCCGTGGTCCGCGACCCGATCGCCTGCAAGCCCGCGGTGATCGCCGAGACCGACGCCTGGGTGGCGATGGCGTCGGAGTTCCGCGCGCTCGCACCGCTGCCCGGCATCGAGCACGCCCGCCTCTACGAGCCCGAGCCCGGGAGGGTCTACGCATGGAGTCGTTGACGTTCGACCTGGCGGACACGACGGTCCGCGCGCTGAACGCCGAGCTGCACGACCCGTCGGTCAAGAGCTACGAGGTGCTCCACCCCGAGGGCGCGCACGCCGTGGCCGCCGGCATCGACACCGGCATCGCGGTCGACGTGCACGGGCACGTCGGCTACTACTGCGCCGGCATGAACGACGGCGGGACGGTCACCGTGCACGGCAACGCCGCCACCGGGCTGGCCGAGAACATGATGTCCGGGACCGTCCGCATCACCGGCGACGCCTCCCAGTCCGCGGGTGCCACCGCGCACGGCGGCCTGCTCGTCGTCGAGGGCTCCGCGTCCATGCGCTGCGGTATCTCGATGAAGGGCGTGGACATCGTCGTCGGCGGGTCCGTGGGACCGATGAGCGCCTTCATGGCCCAGGCCGGCCGGATGGTCGTCTGCGGCGACGCCGGGGACGGGCTCGGCGACTCGATCTACGAGGCCCGCCTCTACGTCCGCGGCCGGGTCGGCGAGTTGGGCGCGGACTGCGTCGAGAAGGAGATGCGCGACGAGCACCGGGCCGAGCTGGCCGAGCTGCTCGCCGCGGCGGGGCTCGAGCACGACCCGGCGGAGTTCCGGCGGTACGGCTCCGCCCGGCGCCTCTACCACTTCACCAGCGAGCACTCGGGGAGTTACTGATGGCCCTGCGCGAGTCCGCGACCTTCGGCCGGGGCGTCATCGCCGACATCCAGCGGGCGGCCGAGACCGGCGTGTACGACATCCGCGGCTGGGGCGCCAAGCGCGCGGTGCCGCACTTCGACGACCTGCTCTTCCTCGGCGCCTCGATGTCGCGCTACCCCCTCGAGGGGTACCGGGAACGCTGCGACACCGACGTCGTCCTGGGCGACCGCAACGCGCGGTTCCCGCTCCACCTGCAGACGCCGGTGACGATCGCCGGGATGAGCTTCGGGGCCCTGTCGGCCCAGGCCAAGGAGGCGCTGGGACGCGGCGCCTCCGAGGTCGGGACGAGTACGACGACGGGTGACGGCGGCATGACGACCGAGGAGCGCGGCCAGTCCAAGCACCTCGTCTACCAGTACCTGCCGTCGCGATACGGCATGAACCCGGCGAATCTGCGCCAGGCCGACGCCATCGAGGTCGTCCTGGGGCAGGGCGCGAAGCCCGGCGGCGGCGGGATGCTGCTCGGCCAGAAGATCTCCGACCGCGTCGCCGGGATGCGGACGCTCCCCCCGGGGATCGACCAGCGCAGCGCCTGCCGCCACCCGGACTGGACCGGGCCCGACGACCTCGCGATCAAGATCCTCGAGCTGCGCGAGATCACGGACTGGGAGAAGCCGGTCTACGTCAAGGTCGGCGCCACCCGCACCTACTACGACGTCAAGCTCGCGGTCGCGGCCGGCGCGGACGTCGTCGTCGTGGACGGGATGCAGGGCGGGACGGCCGCGACGCAGGACGTGTTCATCGAGCACGTCGGCATCCCCACCCTCGCCGCGATCCCGCAGGCCACGCAGGCCCTGCAGGAGCTCGGGGTGCACCGCCACGGCGTCCAGCTGATCGTCTCCGGGGGCATCCGCAGCGGGGCCGACGTCGCGAAGGCGATGGCCCTGGGTGCCGACGCCGTCGCGATCGGGACCGCGGCGCTGATCGCGCTGGGCGACAACGACCCGCGGTACGCCGCGGAGTACGAGGCGCTCGGGTCCGCGGCCGGCTTCTACGACGACTTCCAGGACGGCTGCGACCCGGCCGGCATCACGACCCAGGACGAGGTGCTCTCCGCCCGGCTCGACCCGGTCGAGGGCGGTCGGCGCCTCGCGAACTACCTGCGGGTCCTGACGATGGAGGCGCAGACCATCGCCCGCGCCTGCGGCAAGGCCCACGTGCGCCACCTCGAGCCGGAGGACCTGGTGGCGCTGACCGTCGAGTCGGCGGCGATGGCGCGGGTGCCGCTGGCGGGGACGACGTGGATTCCGGGGGCGGGAGACGGAGCGCAGCGGAGCTCGACCCGGGGAGGCAACAGCCATGCCTGAGGTGCTGGTCGTCGGCGGCGGCCTGGAGGGCTGCGCCACCGCCTGGGCGCTCACGCAGCGGGGAATCACGGACGTGACCGTCCTCGAGCGCCACACCGTCGGCTCCGGCGGGACCGGGAAGTCCTCCGGCGTCGTCCGCTGCCACTACGGCGTCTCGTCGCTCGCGGCCATGGCGACCCGCAGCCTGGACACCCTGGAGCACGCCGTCGACGTCCTCGGGGAGGAGTCCGGCTTCCACCGCACCGGCTACGTCGTCGGGGTCGGCGAGCAGAACGTGGACGCGCTGCACGCCTCCATGGCCGACCAGCGCGCCGTCGGGGTCCGCACCGAGGACATCGACCGCACCGAGGTCGCGAAGCTCTGGCCGGTCGCCGACCTGGAGCCGTTCGGCGCGTTCGCGTGGGAGGAGCGCGGCGGCTACGGCGACGCCTACCAGACCGCCCAGGCGTTCTCCGCGGCCGCGCGGCGCGCGGGCGCGACCCTGCGCCAGGGCACGGAGGTGACCGCACTCGCCGTCACGAACGGGCGCGTGACGGGCGTGCACCTGGCCGACGGGTCGACGCTCGGGGCGGACGCGGTCGTCCTAGCGGCGGGCCCGTGGTCGGTGCCGCTGCTCGCGGCGCACGGGGTGGACCTCCCGATCACGGTGCACCGCGAGGAGATCGTGCTGATCGACCCGGGCCAGGCGCTCGGGGACGTCCCGGTGTTCTCGGACCTGGTCTCGCTGCAGTACATCCGCCCGGAGGGCTCCGGGGAGCTGTTGTTCGGCAACTCCGACCTCGCGGTCCTGCACCCGGCCGACCCGGACCGGTACTCCAACCAGGCGCGGCCGGAGACGGTGGACCTGGTGGTGGACAAGGTCGGGACCCGCTTCCCCGGCCTCGTCGACGCCTCGATCGCGTCCACGTACGCCGGCTGCTACGACGTGACGCCCGACTTCAACCCGGCCATCTCGCGGGTGGACGGCCTCGACGGCCTCGTCGTCGCCGCGGGGTTCTCCGGGCACGGGTACAAGATCTCGCCCGAGGTGGGGCGGCTCGTGGCCGACCTCGTCGTCGACGGGGAGAGCTCGGTGCCGGAGACGCCGGCGTCGGACTTCCGGCTCTCGCGCTTCGCCGAGGGGGATCTGCTCACCAGCCCGCACCCGTACGTCGGGGCCGGCCAGATGCGGTAGGGGCACTAGCGTGACGGACATGGAGGTCGACCACGGCCCGGCCGCGCGTGAGGTCGAGGGTCCCGACGACGGTGAGGGCCGGCTCGAACGCGCGATCGGCGCCCAGGTGCGCCGGATCCGGCACGACTCCGGGCAGACCCTCGCCGAGATGGCCGCCCGCACCGGGATCTCCAAGGCGATGCTCTCGAAGATCGAGAACGCGCAGATCTCCTGCTCGCTCACCACGCTCGCGCGGCTGGCGTCGGCCCTGGAGGTGCCGGTGACGGCGCTGTTCCGCGATGCCGACACCCCGCGCGAGGCGGTGTTCACCCCGGCCGGCGGCGGGGCCCGGACCGTCGCGCGCGGCACCCGGGTCGGGCACGACTACACCTTGCTCGGCGCACTGCGCGGCCCGCACAAGCGCATGGAGGCCCACCTCGTCACGCTCACCGAGCGCAGCGAGGAGTTCCCGCTGTTCCAGCACCCCGGCACGGAGCTGCTGTTCATGCTGGAGGGCGCGATGGTCTACGGCCACGGCGACGGCTCCTACGAGATGCGCCCCGGCGACGCGCTGCAGCTCGACGGCGAGGGCGCGCACGGGCCGCGCGAGCTCCTGGAGCTGCCGATCCGCTTCCTGTCGGTGGTCGCCTACGGGGACACACCCGGCTGAGGGGTCCGACCCCAGCGATCGATCGCCACGCTCGCCGCGTGGACGTCGTCGCCGACCCGGTGGTCCTCCCGGACGTCGGGCAGGGTCGCGTCCAGGTCCGCGAAGCGCGCCGCGAGCAGGCGTCCGCGGGGCGCGGTCCCGGTGAGCCGCAGCACCCGGACCGCCGCGACGAGCTCGCACGCCAGCACCGTGCGGTAGCTCTCCGCGGAGGCGGCCGTGCTGCGGGCGGCGTGCGGGGTGAAGCTCGCGTGGTCCTCCACACCCCGCGAGATCACCGACGTGCCGACGGTGACCGGGCCCGCGGAGTGGCGCAGCCGGCCGAGCGCGTCGTGCGTGAGGTACTCGAGGATCATCAGGCCGGAGCTGCCCTCGGGCCCGGCGGCGAGGAACGGGGCCAGGCCCGTGAACTCCGGCTCCATCAGGTCGCCGAGCCGGGCGGCCGAGAGCTCCGCGGCGTGGTGCACGGCGGCGCGGACCTGGTCCAGCGCCAGCGCGACGTACGCCGTCGAGAACAGGCCGTGGTGGAACACCCCGCCGCCGGCGACGTCGATCAGCGGGTTCTCCGCGGCCGCGTTCACCTCGATCTCGCACGTGGCCCGCAGCCGGTCGACCGCGTCCAGCGCCGGGCCGTGCACCTGCGGGAACGCCCGCAGCCCGAACGGGTCCTGGATGCGGCGGCCCGGGCTGAGGTCGCCCTCGTGCCACAGCAGCTCCCGCATCCGGGCGGCGGCGCGCACCGAGCCGGGGTGCGGACGGCGGGCGTGGACCTGCTCGGCGAACGCCTCCGGCGACCCCGCGAGCGCGCAGTAGGACAGCGCCGTGACGGTGTGCGCGGAGGCGAGCAGCCGGCTCAGCTCGTCGGTCGCGAGCACGGCCCGGGCCAGCGTGACGGCGTTCGAGGACATGAACGCCAGCGCGTCGCCCGGCTCGAGCGCGACCGCCCGCACGGCCCCGCGCGCCCACGGGACGTGCCCGGTCAGCGCGAGCCCGATCTCGGCGAGGGTGGCGAGGTCGCCCGTGCCGATGGACCCGCCGTCGTGGACCGTCGGGACGGCGCCGGTCCGCAGCGCGGACTCCAGCGCGGAGACGAACCGGGGGTGGATGCCGCTGCCCGCGGCCGCGAGCTGATTGAGCCGGATGAGCATGGCGGCCCGGACGACGGCGGGTTCGAGCAGGTCGCCGACCCCGGCGGCGTGGCTGCGCAGCAGCCGCAGGTCGTGCTCCGCGGTGCCGCTCCCGACGACGGCGTCCCGGTTCGCGCCGACCCCGGTGGTCCGCCCGTACACGGGCCGGGTCGAGCTGGCCGCGCACGCGGTCTCCCACGCGAGGTGGACGGCCTTCATCGCCTCCGGTGCGACCGCGACGGGCACGTCGCCGCTCGCGACGCGCACCACGTCGTCGCAGGCCAGCGTGCTCCCGTCGACGACGAAGGCGTCCGGGTCGGTCATCTCTCCCCCTCGCTCGGGACGCCCCCACGCCAGACCTCCCGCACGAGCGGCACTCCCGGCCGGTAGGCGAGGTGGACGAACGACGGAGCCGCGAGCCGCACCAGGTCCGCGCGGGCACCGGGGACGAGCGACCCGACGTCGGGACGCCGGAGCGCCGCCGCACCCCCCGCCGTCGCCGCGTGCAGCGCCTCGCCCGGGGTCAGCCCCTGGTGCCGCACGGCGAGCGCGAGGCAGAAGGCGATGTTCGACGTGTAGGAGCTCCCCGGGTTGCAGTCGGTGGCGAGCGCGACCGTGGCCCCGGCGTCGAGCAGCCGCCGGCCGTCCGCCCACGCCGTGCGGGTGCTGAACTCGACCCCGGGCAGCAGCGTCGCGACCGTGGGTCCCGCGGCGAGGGCCTCGACGTCGTCGTCGGACAGGTACGTGCAGTGGTCGACCGCGGCCGCTCCGAGGTCCACCGCGAGTCGCACCCCCTCACCCTGCCCGAGCTGGCCCGCGTGCACCCTCATCCCGAGGCCCCGGTCGCGGCCGGCCTCCAGCACGGCGCGGGCCTCGTCCACGTCGAACGCCCCGGCCTCGCAGAACACGTCGACCCAGCGGGCGTGCGGGGCGCACGCGTCCAGCATCGGCCCGCGGACCAGGTCGACGTAGTCCGCGCGGCGGTCGGCGTACTCGGCGGGGACGACGTGCGCGCCGAGGTACGTGATCTCCGGGGTGAACCGGCCGGCGATCTCCAGCGCCCGGCGCTCGTCGTCGACGGTGAGCCCGTAGCCGCTCTTGGTCTCGAAGGTCGTGACGCCGGCCGCGAGCAGTTCCCGGGCCAGGCCCGCGACGCCGGCGGTGAGGGTCTCGTCGGAAGCGGCACGGGTGGCGGCGACCGTGGTGCGGATGCCGCCCGCGGTGTACCGGCGGCCGCTCGCGCGGGCGGCGAACTCCGCCGAGCGCTCCCCCGCGAACACGAGGTGCGCGTGGCTGTCGACGAAGCCGGGGACGACGGCGTCCCCTCCGTGGTCCACGCGGTGGTCGGCGGCCGGGGCGCGCGCCACCGGTCCGACCCAGGCGACCCGGTCGCCGTCGACCACCAGCGCGGCGTCGTGCAGCAGCCCGAGCGGCGACCCGTCGCCGACGGCGGGGTCGTTCGTGACCAGCTCGCCGATCCCGGTGTGCACCACGGTCACGCCGCACGCCCCGACCCGCCGTCGAGCACCGAGGACGTGACGGCGGCCAGCCGGCCGGCGACGTCCGGGACGGTGGTGTGCCGACGGTCCGCGACGACGATGCGGCCGTCGACGACCACGTCCGTGACGTCGGCGGCCCCCGCCGCGAACACCGCGGTCTCGACGGTCGCGCCCCCGCCCGCGGTGCGCACCGACGCCAGGTCCAACGCGACCAGGTCCGCCCGCGCGCCCGGGGCGATCGTCCCGGCGTCGGAGCCGAGGGACCGGTGCCCGTGGCGGGTCGCGCACGCCAGCAGGGTCTCCGCGTCCAGGACACCGCGCTCTCGGCGGGCCAGCCGCTCGTCGAGCTCCACCGCGCGGGCCTCCTCCAGCAGGTCGATCACGGCGTGGCTGTCCGAGCCGAGGGACAGCGGGACGGCCGGCTCCGCGAGCAGGGCGGGCGCGGGGCCGATCCCGTCGCCGAGGTCGCGCTCGGTGGTCGGGCAGAAGCACACGCCGGTGCCCGACGAGCGCAGCGCCTCGACGTCGGACGCGGTGAGGTGGGTGGCGTGCACGGCGGTGGTCCGGGGCCCGAGGACCCCGTGCTCGGCGAGCAGCTCGACCGGGGTCGCGCCGTGCACCGCGCGGCAGGCGTCGACCTCGGCGGTCTGCTCGGCGACGTGGGCGTGCAGCGGCGCTCCCCGGGCTGTTGCCCACTCCACGACCGCGGGCAACTGCGACGGCGGGACGGCCCGGACCGAGTGAACGGCGGCACCCACGACGACGCCGTCGACCCCGGACAGGGCGGCGTGCAGGTCGTCGACCCGCGCGGCCCAGGCGTCCGACGACCCGTCGGAGAACCGCTCCTGGGTCCCGACGACGGGTGCGCCGCTCACGTCCGCGGTCAGATAGCACGTGTCGAGCAGGGTCAGCCGGAGCCCGGCGGTCCGGGCGGCGTCGGCGAGGGCGAGCCCCATCGCGTTCGGGTCGGCGTAGCGCCGGCCGCCGGGCGCGTGGTGCAGGTAGTGGAACTCCCCAACCCCCGTGACCCCGGCCAGCGCCATCTCCGCGAACACGGCGGTGGCGACCTCCCGGTAGAGGTCCGGGGTGAGGCGGTCGGCGGCCCGGTACATCAGCTCGCGCCACGTCCAGAACGACCCGCGGCCCTGCTGCGTGCGCGCCCGGAGCAGCCGGTGGAAGGCGTGCGAGTGCGCGTTCGCGAGGCCGGGGACGACGAGACCGCGCAGCACCGGCGTGCCCGGGGGCCGGGGCACGCCGCCCAAGACCGCCGTGATCCGGCCGCCGGCGACGGTGACGAGCACGTCGCGCTGCACCGGGCCGGCGCCGGTCCACACGTGCTCGCACCACCACGCGCTCACGACGAGGCCCCGTCGCGCAGGACCGCGGTCAGCGCCTCGACCCCGGCCAGGCAGTCGTCCCGCTCGGCGTGCTCGGCCGGCGAGTGCGAGACCCCGGTCGGGTTGCGGACGAACAGCATCGCCGTCGGGACCTCGGTGGCCAGGACACCGGCGTCGTGGCCGGCGGCGGTCGGCAGCACGGGCACGTCGCCGAGGACGGCCCGGAGGCGCTCCCGCGGGCCGTCGGGGAACGCGACGACCGGCGACAGCGACTCGGCCACGACCTCCACCTCGGTGCCCTCGGCCCGGGCGTGCGCGGCGGCGTCGGCGAACAGGTCCGCGGTGAGCGCCCCGAGCACGGCCTCCGACGGGGCCCGGGCATCCAGGACGGCGACGACCTCGGAGGCGATCGCGTTCGCGCCGTTCGGGGTCACCGCGAGCTTCCCGACCGTGGCCACCGCCCCGTGCTGCGTCGCGCGGGCGCGGGCGGCGCCGATCGTGGCCGCACACGGCAGCATCGGGTCGTGCCGGTCGGCGAGCAGGGTGGCCCCGGCGTGGTTGGCCTCGCCGGTGAAGCGCAGCCGCCACCGGCCGTGCGGCCAGATCGAGGACGCGACCGCCACCGGCCGGTCGAGCCGGTCCAGCGCCCGCCCCTGCTCCACGTGCAGCTCGACGAACGTGCCGACGCGGGAGCCCAGCCCGTCGTCACGACCCAGCCCCGCCGGGTCGACCCCGGCGCGGCCGAGCACCTCGGCCAGCGTGCGCCCGTCCGCACCGTGTAGCGCCCGCGCGCGGTCCGGGTCCAGGGCGCCGGTCGACAGCTGCGACCCGACGCACGCGACGCCGAACCGCGCGCCCTCCTCGTCGCCGAAGCAGACGACGCCGATCGGTCGGTGCGGCACGAACCCCTCGGCGCGCAGCGCGTCGACCGCCGCGAACGACGAGACCACCCCGAGCGGGCCGTCGAAGGCGCCGCCGTCGGGCACGGAGTCCAGGTGCGAGCCGGTGACGACGGCGCCCTCCGGGTCCCCGGACCAGCCCGCCGGGAGCCACCACGCCCACAGGTTGCCGTTGCGGTCGCGCTCCACGTCGAGACCGCGTGCCCCGGCCGCACCGGTGAACCACTCCCGCAGGGTCAGGTCGGCGTCGTCCCAGGCGTACCGGCGGTAACCGCCGGTGCCGCGGTGCCGGCCGACGTCGGCGATCTCGGCCCACAGGCCGTCGAAGGTGGTCACCGGTCCTCCATCGGCACGCGGAGCCCGCGCTCGGCGGCGACGGCGCGCGCGTGCGGGTAGCCCGCGTCGGCGTGGCGCAGCACTCCGGTCGCCGGGTCGTTCGTCAGCACCCGCTCCAGCTTGGCCGCCGCGAGCGCCGTGCCGTCGGCGACGCAGACCTGGCCCGCGTGCTGCGAGCGGCCGATCCCGACCCCGCCACCGTGGTGCAACGACACCCACGTGGCTCCGGACGCCGTGCTGACCAGGGCGTTCAGCAGTGGCCAGTCGGCGATCGCGTCCGAGCCGTCGAGCATCGCCTCGGTCTCGCGGTAGGGCGAGGCCACCGACCCGGCGTCCAGGTGGTCGCGGCCGATGACGACCGGTGCGCTCAGCTCGCCGGATGCGACCATCTCGTTGAACCGCAGACCGGCCCGGTGCCGCTCGCCGTACCCGAGCCAGCAGATCCGGGCGGGCAGGCCCTCGAAGGCGACCCGCTCGCCCGCCATCGTGATCCAGCGGCGCAGGGCGTCGTCGTGCGGGAAGAGGTCGAGGACCGCGCGGTCGGTCGCGGCGATGTCGGCCGGGTCGCCGGACAGCGCCGCCCACCGGAACGGGCCGCGACCCTCCTCGAACTGCGGGCGGATGTAGGCCGGGACGAAGCCCGGGAAGGCGAACGCCCGCTCGTACCCGCCGCGCCGGGCCTCGTCGCGCAGCGAGTTGCCGTAGTCGAAGACCTCGGCGCCGCGGTCCGCGAACCCGACCATGGCCTCGATGTGCGTGGCCATCGCCGCCCGGGCCCGCTCCGTGACGCCCTCGGGGTCGGCCTGGGCGGCCGCACGGAGGTCGTCGACCGCCATCCCGACCGGGAGGTAGGCCAGCGGGTCGTGGGCCGAGGTCTGGTCCGTCACGACGTCGATCGGGGCCTCGCGACGCAGCAGCTCCGGCACGACCTCGGCCGCGTTGCCGACCACCCCGATCGACAGCGGCCGCCGCGCATCCCGCGCCTCGACGGCGAGCCGCAGGGCGTGGTCCAGGTCGTCGGCGCGGACGTCCAGGTACCGGTGGGCGATGCGGCGCTCGACGCGGGTCGGGTCGGCCTCCACGCACAGCGCGACGCCGTCGTTCATCGTGACGGCGAGCGGCTGCGCGCCACCCATGCCGCCCAGGCCCGCCGTCAGCGTGATGGTGCCGGCGAGGGTGCCACCGAAGCGCCGGCGGGCCACGGCGGCGAACGTCTCGAAGGTGCCCTGCAGGATCCCCTGGGTGCCGATGTAGATCCACGAGCCCGCGGTCATCTGCCCGTACATCGTCAGCCCGGCGGCCTCGAGGCGGCGGAACTGGGTCCAGTCCGCCCAGTCGCCGACGAGGTTGGCGTTCGCGATCAGCACCCGCGGCGCCCAGGTGTGGGTGCGCAGCACGCCGACCGGCTTGCCGGACTGCACGAGCAGCGTCTCGTCGTCGGCGAGGTCGCGCAGGCACGCGACGATCGCGTCGAAGGCCTCCCAGCTGCGAGCGGCGCGGCCCGTGCCGCCGTAGACCACGAGGTCCTCGGGGTGTTCGGCGACCTCCGGGTCGAGGTTGTTGCACAGCATCCGCAGCACGGCCTCCTGCTGCCAACCGCGGCAGGAGAGCTCGGTGCCGCGCGGGGCCCGCACCGCGGGGCGGGTGGGTGACGAGGTCACGGGACGGTCCTCACGTCAGGGGTCGGGGGCGTGCTCCGAGTGCACCGGATCGCCGTCTCCCGCCCCAGGCCCAGCGGGCTACGGTCGTCTCGAATCCGAGACGTCCGAGGAGGCACCCGTGGGCAGCAGCACCTCTCCCGCCGTCGGGAAGGCGCTGGACGTCCTGCTCCACCTCGCGGGGCGCTCCGGCCCGGTGCCCGGCGCCACGCTGATCCGGGAGCTCGGGATGCCGCGCTCGTCGGCGTACCACCTGCTCGCGGTGCTCACCGAGCGCGGCTTCGTCCTGCACTACCCCGAGGAGCGCGCGTACGGGCTGGGCGTGGCGGCCTTCGAGATCGGCAGCGCGTACCTGCGGCACGCGCCGCTGGAGCAGCTCGGCCGTCCGCTCGCCCGGCGCCTCGCCGCCCGCACCGGCGAGACCGCACACCTCGGCATCCTGCACGGCGCGGACACGCTCTACCTGGTCAAGGAGCGCCCGCCGCGGCAGTCGTTCCCGGTCTCGCTGGTCACCGACGTGGGGGTCCGGCTCCCCGCGTCGCTCACGGCCAACGGGCGGTCGATGCTGGCGCACCTGGCCCCGGCGCAGCTGCGGGCGCTGTTCGCGGCTCCCCTGGTGACCCGGACGGAGTCCGGTCCGACGTCCCTGCCCGAGCTCCGCGAACTGCTCGCCGTCGAACGCGCCCGCGGGTGGGCCCGGGAGGACGGGATGATCACTGCGGGGATGCGGTCGGTCGGCGCGTGCGCGTTCGACCACCACGGCACACCCGTGGCGGCGTTCAGCGTGACGGGTCGCGGCGACCGGGCCACGACCGGGGAGGAGGAGATCGCCGCGGCGACCCGGTCGGCGGCCCGCGCGCTCACCCGGCGGCTGAGCGGGACCGCTCCCGCCGGCTGGTTCGCGTGAACACCTCCGCGATCCACAGCGCCCATCCGACCAGCAGCGGCTGGAAGAACAGCCGGGTGAGGCGCGCACGGTCGTCGTCCAGGCCGAACGCGGACACGCCGTCGAGGTACTGCCACAGGTTGCCCGGGAAGATCGCGACGAAGAACAGCGCGACGACGACCCCCACGACCCGTCGTCGGGAAGCCAGGAGGAGCAGCGCGAGCCCGAGGACGATCTCGACGACCCCCGAGACCAGTACGACGAGGTCCGCGTCGACCGGGAACCACGACGGCACCTGCCCGCGGAACTGCACCTGGAACGGTCCGAGGGGGGTGACCCCGGCCGTCGTCAGGAACGCTCCGAGCAGCCACCGTGCGAGCCGCCGCGGCAGGGACTCGGCCGACCCGCTCATCGCCGCCAGCACCCCGAGTGCCAGTGCCGGCGCTCGTCACCGCCGCCGACCTCGTCGACCGGCCACGCGACGACGTGCGCCGTGCCGGGGCGGATCTCCTGGTTGCACCCCGGGCAGCGGTAGGTCTTCGTCGCGGACGACCCGCTGATCGCCCGCACCGCCCAACGCCGCCCGCCGCGCTCGACGTAGGACAGGGCGCCACCGAACAGCGGACGGGCCTCCCCGCCCGCCATTCGGCGGTTCTTGCGCGACATGGGCGCTACGCCCAGGGGCTCACCGGTAGTCCCGGAACCCGTGCCCGGTCTTGCGGCCGAGCCGGCCCGCCGTCACCAGGTGCTCCAGCAGCGGCGTCGGGGCGAACCCGGGCACGCGGAACTCCTGGTAGAGCGACCGCTCGATGGCGAGCGAGACGTCCAGGCCCACCACGTCGAGCAGCGCGAACGGGCCCATCGGCAGGCCACAGCCGTTCTTCATGGCCGAGTCGATGTCGTCGACGGTCGCGTAGTGCGCGTCGAGCATCGCCACCGAGTCGTTCAGGTACGGGAAGAGCAGCGCGTTGACGATGAAGCCCGCGCGGTCCCCGCAGAGCACCGGCGCCTTCTTGATCCTCGCGCAGAGGTCGCGGACGGTCGCGGTGACGTCCGGCGCGGTGGTGATCGGCGAGACGATCTCCACCAGCTTCATGACGGCGGCCGGGTTGAAGAAGTGCATGCCGACGACGTCGGCCGGGCGCGAGGTCGCCGCGGCGCACTCCACGACCGGCAGCGACGAGGTCGTCGTCGCGAGGATCGTCCCGGGCTTGCAGACCTCGTCGAGCGCGGAGAACGCGGCCTGCTTGACCTCGAGGTCCTCGGCGATCGCCTCGACGACGATGTCGCACTCGGCGAGCCCGGAGAAGTCCACCGTGGTCGTGATGCGCGCGAGCGTCTCGTCGCGCGCGTCCTCGGTCAGCTTGCCCTTGACCACGGCCTTCTCCAGCGACTTGCGCACCGCCGCGACGGCGCCCTCGCCCTTGGACTCCGACCGGCCGCGCACGACGACGTCGTAGCCGGCCTTCGCGAAGACCTCGGCGATGCCGGTGGCCATCGTCCCGGTGCCGACCACGCCGACCCGCGAGATCGGGCGCAGCGTCGCGTCGTCCGACCCGGGCGGCGGCGGGGTCAGCGCGTCCGCCACGACCTGGGACGAGCCCGGCTCGGCGTAGGTGTAGAAGCCGCGCCCGGTCTTCCGGCCGAGCAGGCCCGCCGTGATCATCTGCTTGAGGATCGGCGCCGGCGCGTGCCGCTGGTTGCGCGACTGCCGGTACATCTCCTCGAGGATCTCGTAGGCGGTGTCGAGGCCGATGAGGTCCATCAGCGCCAGCGGGCCCATCGGGTAGCCGCACCCGAACTTCATCGCGGCGTCGAGGTCCTCGCGGCCCGCGTAGTGCGACTCGAACATGCCCACGGCCTGGTTCAGGTACGTGAACAGCAGCTGGTTGGCGATGAAGCCGGCGCGGTCGCCGCAGACCACCGGCGACTTGCCCAGGCGCTCGGCCAGCGCGCGGACGTCGTCGACGACGTCGGGCTCGGTGACGACGGTGCGCACGAGCTCCACCAGCGGCTGCACCGGCGCCGGGTTGAAGAAGTGCATCCCGACGACCTTGCTGGGGCGCTGGGTGCGCACCGACAGCTCGGTGATCGACAGCGACGAGGTGTTCGAGGCGAAGATCGTGTCCGCGGCGCAGACCTTGTCCAGCTCCGCGAACACCTCGCTCTTGAGCTCGAGCCGCTCGGGCACGGCCTCCACGACGAGCGCGACGTCGCCGAGCTCGGACATGTCCGTGGTGACGCGCACGCGCTCGAGCAGGGCCGCCCGGTCCTCTTCGGCGAGCTTCCCGCGGGACACGGCACGCGCGGTGGAGGACTCGATCTGCTCCCTGCCGTGCGCGGCGGCGGCCTCGGTCACCTCGACCGCGACCACCTCGATGCCGCCCTTGGCGAACACCTCGACGATGCCGGCCCCCATCGTGCCGAGACCGACCACACCCACCCGGGCGAACTCGCGCGCCACTGCTGATCCCTCCGTCGTCTGCTGCTGGATCCCGCCGATCGTGGCACGTCGCCGCGCCGGGACACCGGCGCGTGACGTACCCCTCCGGTGGCTTTACCGGTTCCGTCGGTAGATGACCGAGGCGAGCACGGACAGCACCTTCACGACCCACCCGGGCCGGTCGAACGTCATGACGTTGATGCTCTTGAACCGCCGCTCGGAGACCGCGAGCGCCCGCGTGAACTCCCGCAGCCCGTCTCGGCCGTGGATGCGCCCGAAGCCGGAGTCGCCGACCCCGCCGAACGGCAGCGACGGCATCGCCGCGAACGCGATGACGCCGTTGACCGAGACCATGCCGCAGCGCAGCCTGCGCGCCACCTCGTAGCCCCGCTTCTTCGCGAAGACCGACCCGCCGAGGCCGTAGCGCGACGCGTTCGCGCGCTCCACGGCCTCGTCGATGTCACGGACGCGGTTGACCACGACGGTGGGGCCGAAGGTCTCGTCCGTGACCGCGGTCGAGTCCTCGGGCACGTCGGCCAGCACGACCGGGTTGACGTAGGGCGCCCGGACCGACTCCCGGCCCCCGACGACGGCGCGTCCCCCCTTGGAGAGCGCGTCGTCGATCTGGCCGGAGATGATCCCGAGCTGGCTGGGCATCGTGATCGGCCCGTACACCGAGCGCGGCTCGCCGCCCGGCTGCAGCGTCGCCGCGCGCTGGGCCACCTTGTCCAGGAACGCCTCCGCGACCGCGTCGACCACGTAGACCCGCTCCACGCCGATGCACGTCTGGCCGGCGTTGGACATCGCGCCCCACACCGCGGCGGCGGCCGCGTCGTCGAGGTCGGCGTCGTGGTCGACCAGCAGCGCGTCCTTGCCGCCGCACTCGGCGAGGATCGGGGTCAGGCTCTCCGCGCACGTGGCCATGACCTTCTTGGCCGTGGCCGTCGACCCGGTGAAGGCGACCTTGTCCACCCCGGAGCGGCACAGCGCGGCCCCGGTCTCGCCCTCGCCGGTGACCAGCGCGAACAGGCCCTCGCCGTAGCCGTCGGTGCGGTGCAGGACCTCGGCGAACGAGTCGACCAGCCACTTCCCCACGGTCGGGGTCAGCTCGCTGGGCTTGAACACGACCGCGTTCCCCGCCGCGAGCGCATAGGCGATCGAGCCCATCGGCGTGAACACCGGGTAGTTCCACGGCCCGAGCACGCCGATGACGCCGAGCGGCCGGTACTCGATCGTCGCGCGGTGGTTCACCATCAGCGCGCCGGCCTCGAACCGCTTGCGGCCCAGCGCCGCCTTCGCGTGCTTGCCCGCCCAGTGCAGGTGGTCGATGACGAGGACGACCTCGAGCCGCGCGTCGTCCAGCGGCTTGCCGGTCTCGCGGCTCACCAGGGCGGCCAGCTCGTCGGTGCGGTCGATCAGCAGCCGGCGCCACGCCCCGAGGCGGTCCCGCCGTCCGTCGAAGCCCAGGTCCGCCCACCACTGCCCCGCACGCCGCGCGCGGTCCACCACGGCGCGCACCTCGTCCGGCCCCTGCACCGGGTGCGTCGCGATGACGGAGCCGTCCCGCGGGTCGAGCGAGTCGAAGGTCTTCCCGGACGTCGATGCTGCTCCGGCGTCGTTCGAGGGCCGCGCTGCCGTGCTGGTCATGGGGCCGGACGTTACCGGCGGGTACACCTATCTGGCGAGTGCTCCCCGCAGGCGGGTCGCGGTCGCGTCCAGCTCGGTCCGCTCCGCGAGCCGGAACGCGCCGTCGAGCCTCAGGCCGTCGCCGGCGGTGCGCGGCAGGACGTGCAGGTGGACGTGCCAGACCTCCTGCCCCGCCGTCGCACCGTCGGCGAGGAAGACGTTGACCCCGTCGGCGAGGCCGGCCGCCCGGGCCGCGGCGGCCACCCGTGTCCCGACCTCCCACAGCGCGGCGCCCTCGTCGGTGCGGAGGCCGGCGAGATCGGGGACGTGGCGGCGCGGGACGACGAGCGTGTGACCGGCGACCGCGGGCTGCAGGTCGAGGAACGCGACCGGCCCCGACCCGTCGTCGTGGATGATGCTGCTCTCCGCCCGCCCGGCGACGATCGCGCAGAAGACGCACTCCCCGCCCACCTCGGCCGGCAGCACCTGTCGCCTCGGGGTGCGGCGGATCGGGGGCAGGCGCATCAGGTCATGCTCAGAACAGGCGGAACTCGTCGGACTCGATGCCGCGCAGGGCGTCGTAGTCCAGCGTCACGCAGCGGATGCCGCGGTCGGTGGCGAGCACCCGGGCCTGCGGCTTGATCTGCTGCGCGGCGAAGATGCCCTGGACCGGGGCGAGCAGCGGGTCGCGGTTGAGCAGCTCGAGGTAGCGGGTCAGTTGCTCCACGCCGTCGATCTCGCCGCGCCGCTTGATCTCCACCGCCACCGACCCGCCGTCGTGGTCGCGGCAGAGCAGGTCGACCGGGCCGATCGCCGTCGGGTACTCGCGGCGGACGAGCGTCCAGCCGTCCCCGAGGGTGTGCACGTGCTCGGCCAGGAGCTCCTGCAGGTGGGCCTCGACGCCGTCCTTGACCAGGCCGGGATCGAGCCCGAGCTCGTGCGACGAGTCGTGCTGGATCTCCTCCAGGGTGATCGTCAGCGTCTCGTCGGCCTTGTTCCGGACGACCCACGACCCGTCGTCCTCGGTCAGCCAGCACGGTGGACTCATCCAGTTCAGCGGCTTGTAGGCGCGGTCGTCGGCGTGGACGCTCACCGACCCGTCCGCTTTCACCAGCAGCAGGCGCACGGCGCTCGGCAGGTGCGCGGTGAGCCGTCCCGCGTAGTCGACCGTGCAGCGGGCGATGACGAGGCGCACGGCCCCGAGGGTAGAGACCCCCGGTCGTGGATCATCGGGGGGCGTGGAGACCACCAGTTCGCGCGAGATCTACGCCAACCCGTGGATGACGATCCGGGAGGACACCTTCGTCCGGCCCGACGGCGGCGAGGGCCTCTACGGCGTCGTCGACAAGCCGCACTACGCGCTGGTCATCGCCCTGGACGGGGACGCGCAGCGCAGCGGAGCCGGACCGTCGGAGCGCGACCGGATGATGCTGGTCGAGCAATTCCGCTACCCCCTCGGACTGCGTCGCTGGGAGTTCCCGCAGGGCACCGCGCCCGACCGCGCCGTCATGGACCCGGCCGAGCTCGCCGCCCGGGAACTGCGCGAGGAGACCGGGTTGACCGCGCGGTCGTGGCACCCGCTCGGCCTGCTCGACGTCGCACCCGGCCTGTCCTCGCAGCGCGGCCGCGCCTTCCTCGCCACCGACCTCGTCGCCGGCGACCCCGACCGCGAGGAGACCGAGGCGGACATGCGCGCCGCCTGGGTGACGCGCGCGGAGTTCGAGGACCGGGTCCGCGCGGGCGAGATCACCGACGCCCAGTCGATCGCCGCGTACGCGCTCCTCCTGCTCTCCGGACGCTGACCCACGTTCGTCACGCTGCCTCGATCGTCCAGGGGCGGTTGTGTCGGGGGGTGTGCGCGGGGTCGAGAAGATCCGGAGCCGTTCGGAGCAACCTCGGATCGGTACCGCAGGTCCCTGCTGGAACGGGGAACACTGAGGTCATGCCCCTGGTGCGCCTCGGTCCGCTGGCTCTCCCGACACCGTCGGAGGTCCTGTCCTGGACGGCGGAGGTGGCGGGCGTCGGTGCGCGACTGCCCGGCCAGGTCGAGTCGCTGCTCGGCGAGGTGACCCGGCTGCTCGCGACGCTCGACGGCATCGCCCGACGCGTCGACGGCCTCGTCGACCGGGCGGAGGGCATCGTCGTCGAGATCGAGGGCGTCATCGGAGAGGCGCGGACGATCACCGGCGGGGCGAACGAGGTCGTCACCCAAGCACGGACGATTACGACCGGGGCGAACGAGGTCGTCGACGAGGCCCGCACGATCACCCGCGGGGCCAACGAGGTCGTCGGCTCCGCCCGCGAGATCACCGGCGGCGCCAACGACGTCGTCACGCAGGCCCGCGAGATCACCGGCGGCGCAAACGAGGTCGTCACCCAGGCCCGGCAGATCACCGGCGGCGCAAACGAGGTCGTCACCCAGGCCCGCCAGATCACCGGCGGCGCCAACGACGTCGTCACCCAGGCCCGCGAGATCACCGGCGGCGCGAGCGAGGTCGTGGACTCCGCGCGGACGATCACGTCCGGGGCGAGCGAGGTCGTGGACTCGGCGCGGACGATCACGAAGGGCGCCGACGAGGTCATGACCTCCGCCGGCAGCACGAGCCGCAGCGCCCAGGAACTGCTGGACCTCTACCGCCCCATGCTGGAGAAGGCCGCCCCGCTGTCCCAACGCTTCGTCGACGACCTCGCGCCGGAGGAGATCGACGCGGCGATCCGGCTCGTCGACGAGCTCCCGGCCCTGGCCCACCACATGTCGACCGACATCCTCCCGATCCTCGAGACCCTCGACCGGGTCGGTCCGGACCTGCACGAGCTCCTCGACGTCACCAAGGACCTGCGCAACGCCATCGACGGCATCCCGGGGTTCTCGTTCCTCAAGCGCCGCGGCGAGTCCAAGGACGACGACCTCGAGCAGGGGGACTGACCCGCTCCGGCGCCGCCGGCGAGTCCCGAGAGGTCCCTCATCGGGCTCCGAGCAGCCCGTCCGGCCCGATGAGGGCCCTCTCGTCGGCGGGAAGCCTCGCACGCCCCGCTCGGGGTGCCGTCCCGCTCCACCGACGTGCCCGCGACGGCCCCGGAGGCCGCGCCGTCCCGGCCCGCGGTCTCGACCGACGACGCGGGCCGCTACGCCTGCGCGGCCGCCTCCCGGTCGGCGTCCAGCCCGTGCACCTCGCGGATCACGTCGACGAACTCGCCCATGATCCCGGTCAGCGAGTAGCTCTTCGGCGTCACCACGCGGTGCACCCCGAGCCGCTGCAGCTGCTCCGCGTCGGCCGGCGGGATGATCCCGCCCGCCACCACCGGGATGTCGGCGGCATCGGCGCGGGCGAGCCCGTCGAGGACGGCCGGGATCACCTCGAGGTGCGACCCGGACAGGATCGAGAGCCCGACGACGTGCACGCCCTCCTGCACCGCGGCCGCCACGATCTCGGCCGGGGTGAGCCGGATGCCCTGGTAGATGACCTCGAAGCCGGCGTCGCGCGCGCGGACCGCGATCTGCTCGGCGCCGTTGGAGTGTCCGTCCAGCCCCGGCTTGCCGACCAGCATCCGCAGCGCGGACACCCCCAGGTCCGCCGCGGTCCGGCGGACCCGCTCGCGCACCTGCTCGAGCTCGGTCGGCTCGCCGTCCGCGGCCTCCGACCCGGGCGCGCTCGATCCCGACGACGAGGCCGCCGTCACCCCGGTGGGAGCGCGGTAGGAGCCGTACACGCCGCGCAGCGCCCCGGCCCACTCCCCCGTCGTCACGCCCGCCTTCGCGCACGCGAGCGTGGCCGCCATGAGGTTCTCGGAGCCGCCGGCGGCCTCGGTGAGGTGGTCGAGCGCCGCCGTCACCGCCTCGTCGTCACGATCGGCCCGCCAGGCGCGCACCGCCTCGCGGGCCTGCTCCTCGACCTCCTTGTCGACGACGAAGATCGCGTCGGCGCCCTCGGCCTGCAGCGGGCTGGGCTCGGTGGAGGTGAACTTGTTGACCCCGACGACCGTGTCCTCGCCGGACTCCAGGCGCATCCGCCGCGCGGCGAGCGAGCTGACCAGCTGCGACTTCATGTAGCCGGAGTCGACCGCGGCGACCGCGCCGCCCATCTCGGCGACCTTCGCGATCTCCGCGCGGGCGCCCTCGACGATCGACGCCGTCTTGGTCTCGATCACGTGCGAGCCGGCGAACACGTCGTCGTAGTCGAGCAGGTCGGTCTCGTAGGCGAGCACCTGCTGCATGCGCAGCGCCCACTGCTGGTCCCACGGGCGCGGCAGACCGAGCGCCTCGTTCCACGCCGGGAGCTGCACGGCGCGGGCGCGGGCGTCCTTGGAGAGCGTGACGGCGAGCATCTCCAGGACGATCCGCTGGACGTTGTTCTCCGGCTGCGCCTCGGTCAGCCCGAGCGAGTTGACCTGCACGCCGTAGCGGAAGCGGCGCATCTTCTCGTCGGTGACGCCGTAGCGCTCCTGACAGAGCTCGTCCCAGAGCTGGGCGAAGGCCCGCAGCTTGCAGATCTCCTCGATGATGTGCAGCCCGGCGTTGACGAAGAACGAGATGCGGCCGACGACCTTGCCGAAGTCGGACTCGGGGACCTGCCCGGAGTCGCGGACCGCGTCGAGCACCGCGATCGCGGTGGAGATCGTGTAGGCGACCTCCTGCGTCGGCGTGGCCCCGGCCTCCTGCAGGTGGTAGCTGCAGATGTTGATCGGGTTCCACTTCGGCACGTTCGAGACGGTCCACGCGATCATGTCGGTGATCAGCCGGACGCTCGGAGCCGGCGGGAACGCGTAGGTCCCGCGCGAGAGGTACTCCTTGACGATGTCGTTCTGGGTGGTCCCCGCGAGCTTGCTGCGCTCGGCCTGCGGGTCCCGCCCGTCGGCCTCGGCCTGCTCGTCGGCCACGGAGACGTAGAGCGCGAGCAGCCACATCGCGGTCGCGTTGATCGTCATCGAGGTGTTGGCCTCGTGCAGCGGGATCCGGTCGAACAGCGCCCGCATGTCCCCGATGTGCGACACCGGCACGCCGACCTTGCCCACCTCGCCGCGGGCGAGCTCGTCGTCGGGGTCGTACCCGGTCTGCGTCGGCAGGTCGAACGCGACCGAGAGACCCGTCTGCCCCTTGGAGAGGTTCCGCCGGTAGAGCTCGTTGGACGCCTTCGCGGACGAGTGCCCGGCGTAGGTCCGCATGACCCAGGGGCGGTCGCGCGAGTCGTCGGTCGGGTACGGCATCAGGGAACCTCCGAGCAGGGACCGGACCCGTGGAGGTTACCGGCGGGTCGCGGCGACGCTGCACATGCTGCTTTTCACAGGATCGGTCACGATGGAGCCGGGAGGCATCACATGGTGGGTTCGATCGGCGAGATCCTCACGGCCATCGCCGTCGTCATCCTGCTCGCGGGGTTCCTGCGCTACACCTTCGGATCGGGCCCGACGGGCGCGATGCCCAGCGAGGGTGGCGACGTCGGGTTGCTGGAGACGGTCGCGACGGTCCCGACCCGCGAGGCCGCGGAGGTCCTCGCCGGCCGGCTCGCCCGGGAGAAGGTGCGGGCCACGATCGCCCACGGCACCGACGGCTGGGACCTGCTGGTCTTCCCCGGCGACGTCGACGACGCCAAGGTCGTCCTGCGGATGTGACCGGGGCTCACCGCTGCGGCGGTGCGTTCACCCGCTCCACGTCCCCGCCGAGCGCGCGGAGGTTCTCGACGAACAGCGGGTAGCCGCGGTCGATGTGGGCGACGTCCCACACCTCGGTGTCGCCGTCGGCCACGAGCCCGGCGAGCACCAGCCCGGCGCCGGCCCGGATGTCCGAGGCCCACACCGGCGCGCTGGACAGGCGGGCGACCCCCCGCACCACCGCGTGGTGGCCGTCGGTCCGGGCGTCCGCCCCGAGCCGGACCATCTCCTCCACGAAGCGGAAGCGCCCCTCGAAGATGTTCTCGGTGATCATCGAGGTGCCCTCGGACACCGCGGACAGGGCGATCGCCATGGGCTGCAGGTCGGTCGCGAAGCCCGGGTAGGGCAGCGTCACCCAGTCCACCGACTGCGGCCGGCGGCCGTGCCCCGACACCCGGAAGCCCTCCGACACGATCTCGGTGGTCGCTCCGGCCTGGCTGAGCTTGTCCAGGACGAGGTCGAGGTGGTGCGGGTCGACGCCGCGCACGGTCACGTCGCCACCGGTCATCACGGCGGCGAAGGCCCAGGTGGCGCCGACGATGCGGTCCCCGATCACCCGGTGCGTGGTCGGGGTCAGCTCGGCGCCGCCCTGGACCGTGAGGGTGGACGTGCCGCCGCCGGAGATCTTCGCGCCCATCTCCTGCAGCATCCGGACGAGGTCGACGATCTCCGGCTCGCGGGCGGCATTGTCGATGACGGTCGTGCCCTCGGCGAAGACGGCCGCCATGAGGATGTTCTCGGTGGCCCCGACGGACGGGAAGTCCAGCCAGATCTGCGCCCCGCGCAGCCCCTCGTCGCCCGCCTCGGCCACCACGCTGCCGTGCGAGATCTCCGAGCGGGCGCCGAGCAGCCGCAGGCCGGCCTGGTGCATGTCCAGGGGCCGCGAGCCGATCGCGTCCCCGCCCGGCAGAGGCACCACCGCGCGGCGGCAGCGCGCCACCAGGGGGCCCAGCACGCACACCGACGCCCGCAGCCGGGACACCGAGCGGTAGTCCGCCTCCGGGTTCAGCTCGGCCGGCACGTCGATGACCACCGTGTCGCCGTCGACCGAGACCGCACAGCCCAGGCTGCGCAGCACGTCGCCCATCAGCGGCACGTCGAGGATCTGCGGACAGTTCGTGATCGTCGTCCGGCCCTCGGCGAGCAGCGCCGCGGCCATCAGCTTGAGCACGCTGTTCTTGGCGCCGACCACGTCGACGGTGCCCTGCAGGGAACCGGCCGGTCGCACGACGAAGTGCTCGTTCACGCTCCGCGACGCTACCGGCCGGGCTGTGGCGCTCGACGCCCAGGGCGCCGACCTATGCTGCCCCCATGGCCGTGCACCTGACCCGCATCTACACGCGCACCGGCGACGACGGGACCACCGGCCTGTCCGACTTCTCCCGTGTGCCCAAGACGCACCCGCGCCTCGGTGCCTACGCCGACTCCGAGGAGGCCAACGCCGCCATCGGGGTCGCGCTCGCCGTCGGGGACCTGCCGGAACGGGTCGCCGGGCCGCTGCGCCAGATCCAGAACGACCTGTTCGACGTCGGGGCCGACCTCGCCACCCCCGTGACCGAGGACCCGGAGTACCCGCCGCTGCGCGTGACCGAGGCGCAGGTCGAGCGGCTCGAGGGCTGGTGCGACGAGTTCAACGGCGAGCTGGAGAAGCTGAACTCGTTCATCCTGCCCGGCGGCACCCCGGGCGCGGCGTACCTGCACGTGGCGCGGGTGGTGTGCCGGCGGGCGGAGCGGAGCACCTGGGCGGTGCTCGAGGCCGACCCGGAGCGCACCAGCCCGGTCCCGGCCCGCTACCTGAACCGGCTCTCCGACCTGCTGTTCATCCTCGGCCGCGTCGCGAACCCGGGCGGGGACGTGCTGTGGCAGCCGGGCGGGCCGGAGGCGCAGGAGCCCTAGCTCGCCTGGCGGTACCCCGTCGACCGGCCGGGCGGGGTGGACTCCAGCCAGGAGGAGAACCCGGTGAGCACGTCGGCGCCCATCGCGAGCTCGAAGGTGCCGTCGGTCGTGCGGCACCGCAGCACGGTCGAGCCGGGCGCGTGCAGCTCGGTGGGGCGGGGCGGGCGACGGTCGGTGATCTCGACGTCGAAGCGGTCGAGGACGACGTTCGGGCCCGAGCGCAGCCCGCTGACGCGGTACCAGCGGAACTGGTCCCCGCGGTAGCGGGCGATCCCGGAGTGCCAGCCGCGCTGGTCGTCCGCGGCCGAGACCGCGTCGGCCGGCAGCGCGCGCCGGACCGCGACGTCCACGCCGCCGCGGCGCAGCGACTGCAGCCGCCGGAGCGCGACGAGCGCCACCAGGAGCAGGACCCCCGCCACCACGATGAGCACGAGCTCGACCCACATCCCGACGGTCGTCATGCTCGTCCCACGGCGGCGGTGAGGCCCTGCACCCGGTGCGTGTTCCTACTGCTCGACCGACTCGCCCGCGGCCTGGAGCCGGGCCCGGGCCCGGTCGCGCGCGAGGCGCCACTCCTGGTCGTCGGAGTCGCCGATGGCGTTCTCGGCCTCCCGGAGGTCGTCCTTGGCCTGCGCCACGTCGATCTCCGAGGCCAGTTCCGCGAGCTCGGCGAGGACGGTGACCGACTCCGCGGTGACCGACAGGAACCCGCCGAACGCCGCCACGTGGAACGACTCGCCGTCGGTCGGGTCCACCCGGACCACGCCGCTCTCGCGCAGCTGCGCGATCAGCGGCTCGTGGCCGGGCAGGATCCCGATCGACCCCTCGACCGTGCGGGCGGAGACGAAGCTGGCCTCACCGGACCAGATCTTCTTCTCCACGCCGACGACGTCGACCTGCATCTCGGCCACGACTACTCCGAGTACTTCTTGATGTTCGCCTCGACGTCGTCGAGGCCACCGCACATCTGGAAGGCCTGCTCCGGGGCGTTGTCGTACTCGCCCTTGGCGATCTTGTCGAACGCCTCGACGGTGTCCTTGACGTCCACCGTGGAGCCGGGCTCACCGGTGAACTGCTCGGCGGCGTACATGTTCTGGCCGAGGAAACGCTCGATGCGACGGGCGCGACCGACGGTGAGCCGGTCCTCCTCGGAGAGCTCGTCGATACCGAGGATGGCGATGATGTCCTGGAGGTCGTTGTACCGCTGCAGGATGCGGATGACCTCGCGGGCCACGCGGTAGTGCTCCTCGCCGATGTACTGCGCGTCGAGGATCGTCGACGTCGACGTCAGCGGGTCCACCGCGGGGAAGATGCCCTTGGCGAACACGCCACGGGAGAGCTCCGTGGTGGCGTCGAGGTGCGCGAACGTGGTGGCCGGCGCCGGGTCGGTGTAGTCGTCGGCGGGCACGTAGATCGCCTGCATCGAGGTGATCGAGCGGCCGCGGGTCGAGGTGATCCGCTCCTGCAGCTCGCCCATCTCGTCGGCCAGGGTCGGCTGGTAGCCCACGGCCGAGGGCATGCGGCCCAGCAGCGTGGAGACCTCCTGACCCGCCTGGGTGAACCGGAAGATGTTGTCGATGAACAGCAGGACGTCCTGCTCCTGCACGTCGCGGAAGTACTCCGCCATCGTCAGCGCCGACAGGGCGACGCGCATGCGCGTGCCCGGCGGCTCGTCCATCTGCCCGAAGACCAGGGCGGTGTCCTTGAGGACGTTCGCCTCGTCGAGCTCGACCCAGAGGTCGTTGCCCTCACGGGTGCGCTCCCCGACGCCGGCGAACACCGAGGTGCCACCGAAGTTGCGGGCGATGCGCTGGATCATCTCCTGGATCAGCACGGTCTTGCCGACGCCCGCGCCGCCGAACAGGCCGATCTTGCCGCCCTCGACGTAGGGGGTCAGCAGGTCGACGACCTTGAGGCCGGTCCAGAGCACCGAGGTCTTGCCCTCGAGCTGCTCGAACGGGGGCGGCGGCCGGTGGATGCCCCAGTGCTCGGCGTCCTCGGCGTAGCCCGGGTCGTCCATGCAGTCGCCGAGGGCGTTGAACAGGTGGCCCTTGACGACGTCGCCGACCGGCACCGAGATCGGCTTGCCGGTGTCGTGCACCTCGGAGCCGCGGACGACGCCGTCGGTGGGCTGCATGGAGATCGTGCGGACCTGGTTGTCGCCCAGGTGCTGCGCGACCTCGAGGGTGAGGGTCTTCTCCTCGCCGTTCAGCTCCACCGGGAGCTTGAGGGCGTTGAAGAGGTCCGGCACCTCGCCACGCGGGAACTCCACGTCGACGACGGGGCCGAGGATGCGGGTGATCCGGCCGGTGGCACCGGACTGCTGCTCGTCGCGGCCGGACTCGGCCGTGGCGGTGGACTGGGTCATGGTCACTCCCGGGGAATCTGCTGCGTCTGCTCGCTCACTGGGCGAGCGCGTTCGAGCCACCGACGATCTCGCTGATCTCCTGCGTGATCTGGGCCTGCCGTGCCTGGTTGGACTCGCGGACGAGGTTGTCGACGAGATCGTTGGCGTTGTCGGTCGCGGCCTTCATCGCCCGCTGCCGCGCCGCCGATTCGGAAGCTGCGGCGTCGAGCAGCGCGGCGAACACCCGCGCCCGGACGTACTTCGGCAGGAGGCTGTCGAAGAGCACCTCGGGCTCGGGCTCGAAGGAGTACTCCGCGCCCCGACCCTCTCCCTCGCCGTCGTCCGAGGACGACGAGCCCGATCCGGACGACTCCTCGTCGGAGTCCTCGGTGTCCAGCTCCAGCGGCGCGACCTGCAGGGAGATCGCACTCTGGGTCATCATCGAGCGGAACTGGGTGAAGACGATGTGGATCTCGTCGACCCCCGGGATGCCCTCGGCCTCCTTCGGGGCCCGGAACATTGACTTCCGGTCGGTGCCCGAGTCGGCGTGCTCGTCGTCGTCCCAGTCGACGGAGACGTCCTCCTCGCCGCCGGCCAGGAAGGCCGCGGTGAGGTGGTCGGCCGCGTGGGCGGCGTTCGCGTAGTCCGGCACCTCGGAGAAGCCGGTGAACTGGCCGGCCATCTCGCGGTTGCGGAACCGGAAGTACGCGGTGCCCTTGCCGCCGATGACGAAGAGCACCGGGTCCTTGCCCTCGTCCGACAGGGAGCGGATGAGTCGCTCGGTCTCGCGCAGGACGTTCGCGTTGTAGCCGCCGCACAGACCCCGGTCGGAGGTCACGACGACGATGGCGACGCGCTTCGGCTCCTCCCGCGGCGTGAGCAGCGGGTGGTCGCTGGCGCCGGCGCGCGCGGCGGTCTGCAGGACGTGGGTGAACTCGTCGGCGTAGGGCCGCGACGCGGAGACCCGGGCCTGCGCCTTCGAGATGCGCGACGCCGCGACCATCTCCATCGCCTTGGTGATCTGGGCGATGTTCTTGGTCGACCTGATGCGTCGCCTCAGGACGCGGAGGTTGGCTGCCATGCGCCTGCCCTAGCTCTTCGAGTCGGAGGACTCGTCGGAGGAGGAGTCCGAGGACGCCGAGGAGCCCGACGAGTCCGAGCCGGAGTCAGACGAGTCCGAGGAGTTCGACTCCGACGTGTCCTTGTCCTCGGCGCTCGCGAGCTCGCCCGAGCCGCCGTCGTCGGTCGGGTTGTCGCCGTCCTTGGTCTCGAACTGGTTCTTGAACTCGGAGACCGACTTGTTCAGGCGGTCCTCGTTCTCGTCCGAGAGCTGGCCGGTGTCGCGGATCTCCGCGAGCACCCCGCCGTCGCGGCGCACGTGCTCGAGGAACTCCGACTCGAAGCGCGCGACGTCCTCGACCGGGACCGAGTCGAGGTGACCGCGGGTGCCGAGGAAGATGCCGACGACCTCCTCCTCGACCGGGTACGGCTCACCGTTGCCCTGCTTCAGCAGCTCCATCAGGCGCGCGCCGCGGTCGAGCTGGGCCTGCGAGGTGGCGTCGAGGTCGGACCCGAAGGCCGCGAACGACTCCAGCTCGCGGTACTGCGCCAGCTCCACGCGCAGGCGGCCGGCGACCGAGCGCATGGCCTTGATCTGAGCGGAACCACCGACGCGCGACACCGAGTTCCCGACGTTCAGCGCGGGCCGCTGGCCCTGGTTGAACAGGTCGGACTCGAGGAAGCACTGCCCGTCGGTGATCGAGATGACGTTCGTGGGGATGTAGGCCGCGATGTCGTTGCCCTTGGTCTCCACGATCGGCAGGCCGGTCAGCGAGCCGCCCCCGAGGTCGTCGGAGAGCTTCGCGCAACGCTCGAGCAGCCGCGAGTGCAGGTAGAAGACGTCGCCCGGGTAGGCCTCGCGGCCCGGCGGGCGGCGCAGCAGCAGGGAGATCGCGCGGTAGGCCTCGGCCTGCTTCGACAGGTCGTCGAAGATGATCAGGCAGTGCTTGCCCTGGTACATCCAGTGCTGGGCGATGGCCGAGCCGGCGTACGGGGCGATGTACTTGAAGCCCGCCGGGTCGGACGCCGGGGCGGCGACGATCGTCGTGTACTCCAGCGCGCCGGCCTCTTCGAGGGCCTGGCGCACACCGGCGATCGTGGTGCCCTTCTGGCCGACGGCGACGTAGACGCAGCGCACCTGCTGCTGCGGGTCGCCGGTCTCCCACGCCTCGCGCTGGTTGATGATCGTGTCGGTGCAGACCGCGGTCTTGCCGGTCTTGCGGTCGCCGATGATCAGCTGGCGCTGGCCGCGGCCGATCGGCGTCATGGCGTCGATCGCCTTGATGCCGGTCTGCAGCGGCTGCTTGACCTCCTTGCGCTGCACGACCGTGGCGGCCTGCAGCTCCATTACCCGGTTCTCCTCGGCCTCGATCTCGCCGAGGCCGTCGAGGGGCTGGCCGAGCGGGTTCACCACCCGGCCGAGGAAGCCGTCGCCCACCGGCACCGAGAGGACGCGGCCGGTGCGCGTGACCTGCTGGCCCTCCTCGATGGTCTCGTAGTCGCCCAGGATGACGACGCCGATCTCGCGCTCCTCGAGGTTCTGGGCCAGGCCCAGCACGCCCCCGGGGAACTCGAGCAGCTCGTTGGTCATGGTCGAGGGCAGGCCCTCGACGTACGCGATGCCGTCACCCGTCGAGGTGACGATGCCGACCTCCTGACGGGAGGCGTCCGCGGAGTAGGAGGACACGTAGTCCTCGATCGCGCTGCGGACCTCGTCGGAGGAGATGGTCAACTCGGCCATGGTTCCCGCTCTCGCTTGATGTCCTACGTAATGATGTCTACAGGAGGGGTCCGACGGTCGGCTCAGCCGAGCCGTCGGTCCAGGTCGTCGAGGTGCCCCGCGGCGCTGCCGTCGATGACCTCGTCGCCCACCTGGATCAGCAGGCCGCCGAGGATCTCCGGGTCGACCTCCAGGTGCACGGTGATCTCGCGCCCGTAGATGCGCGCGAGCACCCCGGCCAGCCGCTCCTGCTGCTCGGCGGACAGCTCCACCGCCGAGCGCACCGTCGCGACGGACCGCTGGCGCCGGTCGGCGGCCAGCTCGGCCAGCCGCTCCAGCCCCGAGGACACGTGGTGGGCGAGGGGGTGCGCGACCAGCTGCGCCGCGAGCCGGCGCGTGATCGGCTCCGCCTTGTCCGCGAGGAGGTCGTCGAGCACCTTCTGCTTGCCCGCGGCGTCCGCCGTCGGGCTGCCCAGCAGGCGCTCGAGGTCGGGCTGCCCGCCGACGATGCGCCCGAGGCGGAAGAGCTCGTCCTCGACGGCGTCGAGCCGGCCGTCGGCCTCCGCGGAGGCGAGCAGCGCCTCGCGGGCCACGACCCGCAGCGCCTGGACCAGGTCCGCCGGCTTCGACCACGACGCCGCGGCCGCCGCCTTGACGACGTCGGCCACCGGGCGGCCGACCTGGTTGTCGAACACCCGGCCGGCGAGACCGGACCGCGAGTCCGGCTCGGTCGAGGAGTCCGCCAGCGTGCGCCGCAGCACGGCCTCGCGGTCGAGGAGGTCGGCCACCGCGTCGAGCTGCTCGCCGGTGGTCACCAGGTCGCCGGAGGACGCCCCGCCGGTCGCCTGGTCGAACGCGCGGCGCACGCTCTGCAGGGACTCCCGGCTGGTGGCGCGGAAGTCGGCGATCACGCCGGCCGTACCCGCCGCGGTCACGACCCCACCCCGTTCGGAGAGTTCGGGACGGAGCCGTTGGACCGACCGGCCATCGACTCCAGGTTGTCCAGGAACGAGTCCACCGACCGCGCCTTCGCGGTGTCGTCGGACAGCGACGCGGCCACGATCTGCCGCGCGAGCTCGACCGAGCCCGCCCCGACCTCGGAGCGCAGCTCGGAGACTGTGCGCGAGCGCGAGGCGTCCACGCTCTGCCGGCCCTGGGCCTTGATGCGCTCGGCCTCCTCGGACGCGTTGTCCGCGAGGTCGGACTTGATGCGTTCCGCGTCGGCCCGGGCGTCGTCCCGGATCCGTGCGGCCTCGTTGTCGACCTCGGCCAGCCGGGCGCGCGAGCGCTCGAGCTGGGCCTGCGCGTCGTCGTACTCGCTGCTCGCCCGGTCCATCCCGTCGCGGAGCCGGGTCACGTCCTGGTCGTGGGACCGGACGAGATTCGGCCACAGGTACTTGCCGACGATGAACACGAGCACGGAGAACGCGACGAGGCCGACGAGGATCTCGGCCAGGTGCGGCAGCGCGGCGCCCGGTTCCCCGGCCTCCTGCGCCACCACCTCGATGACGTTCATGTGCTTCCTCCGCCTGTCCGGGAGTCAGCCCGCGGTGCGCGGGGGTCGGCTCACTGGAGGGCGAAGGCGAGGACCAGGCCCAGGATGGCGAGCGCCTCGGAGAGGGCGAAGCCGATGAAGGCGATCGACTGCAGCTGGCCGCGGGCCTCGGGCTGGCGGGCGACGCCGTTGATGAAGGCGGCGAAGACGATGCCGACGCCGATACCCGGGCCGATGGCCGAGAGACCGTATCCGACGACGTTGAGGTTTCCGGAGAGCATTCCAGCGTCCTTTCGCGGGGTGGAAGGAGGTTCGGTGGTGTGGCGGTGTGGCCGGGGCGGGCTAGTGCTCGTCGGCCAGGGAGGCGCCGATGTAGGACGCCGTGAGGATCGTGAAGATGTAGGCCTGGATCAGCTGCACGAAGGCCTCGAAACCGGTGAAGACGATCGCCATGATCGCGGCGAACGGGGAGAGCACCTTCAGCGTGATCGAGTCGGCGATGAGCAGCATGTACTCGGCGCCGAAGATGAACACCAGCAGCAGCAGGTGACCCGCGAACATGTTGCCGAACAACCGGAACGCGAGCGTCACCGGACGCAGGATGATGTTCGAGAGGAACTCGATCGGGGTCAGGATGATGCGGACCCAGCCGGGGACGCCGGGGGGCCAGACCATGAGCTGGACGTAGCCGCCGAACCCCTGCTTGCGGATGCCCACGATGTTGTAGATCAGCCACGTGAGGATGGCGAGCGCGTAGGCCATCCCCGGGTGCGACAGCGTCGGGAACTGGATCAGCGGGATGATGCCGAACAGGTTGTTCACCAGGAGGAAGGCGAACAGCGCGACCAGGTACGGCACGTACTTGCGGAACTCGGGCCCGATGTTGTCGCGGGCGATCGAGTCGCGGACCATCACGTGGAACTTCTCGGCCAGCCATTGCGTGCGGCCCGGCAACAACTGCGCGGACCGCGTCGCGATCGCGAAGAAGGCCAGGATCAGGACCACGCTGAAGATCAGCTGGATGACGGGCTTGTCGACGTACTCGAGGACCGGCACCCCCTCGAACATCGGGGGGATGTTGAAGTCCTCGCCGCTCGGGGCCTTGAAGCCGGGGGCCGGCGGCTCAGGGGCCTGCGACAGCCACGTCGGCAACGACGAGATCACCCGGGCTCCTTCCGGTCCTGTTGCCCGGTCGTTTCACCGGAACGAGGGAGGGATTGGGCCGGACGGGGGTCCGGCGGGACGTAAAGGTAGCGGATGTAGATCAAGGCGAAGGACGCTGCCCCGCCGAGCAGGAGCCCGACGAGGAGCACCCAGCGTGTGCCCAACAGCAGATCGATCCCCCATCCGATCCCCCCGAGGAGGAGGAAACCGGCGAGGAGGTGTGACAGGACGGTCCAGCCCTCGGCCACCGGTGGGTGCGCGGGGCCACCCGGGGAGGTGCGACCCGCATCACCGCGGAGGCTGTCCTGCGCCATCGCGCGCACTGTATCAGCACGATCACGGGCGTCCACTACGGACTGTCGGAGGTCACAGGGCGCACGATCGGGGGCGGAACCGGACGAATCTCAGGAGGCGATCGTCGGGATCCGGGCCCGCGCGAACGCCACCGTCTCGCCGACGACGAACGCCAGCGCGACCGGCCCCAGGGCCAGTGCGAACAGCCGCGTGTCCACCAGCTCGAGACGGTCGAGGACGATCAGCAGGACGGCCAGCACGGCCAGCTTGGTCACCAGGCTGATCATCGCGACCCCCATGACGACGAGCGGGGCGGTCCGGGCGGTCCAGCGCATCACCAGCGGGCCGAGCGCGCAGACCGCCAGGGCGACCGCGGCACCGAGCAGCGTCGTGCCGGCCCCGGCACCCCCGGCGACGAGGGCTCCGATGACCACCACGACGACGGCGACGACCGCGCCCGGGATCAGGCCCCCGCGCAGCATCGCGGTGCTCACCTCGTGCACCTGGGCGCCGACGGCCTCGGCGAGGCGGTCCTCGTCCGGGGTGGCGGCAGGAGGGGATTCGTCCATGCGTGACTCCAGGGGGGTGCGGGGTGTGCGGGTCAGGCGGCCCGCCGCGCCCGGCGCAGCCGCGGGACCGCCGAGGCGAGCACCGCGACCAGCAGCCCGAGGGCGACCAGCCAGACGACGAGGAGGACGTCGGTGATGAGGGCCAGGGCGACCGCGCCGAACGCGAACACCCCGGCCCACAGGTAGATCAGCAGGACCGCGCGGCGCTGCGAGTGCCCGATCTCGAGCAGCCGGTGGTGCAGGTGCATCTTGTCCGGTGCGAACGGGCTGCGTCCGGCCCGGGTGCGGCGGACGACCGCGAGCAGCAGGTCGACCAGGGGCACCAGGACGACCGCCGCGACGACGACGATCGGCGCGAGCAGGGCGACCGCGTTGCGCGGCGCGGAGTCGGAGTAGGTGATCCGGCCCGACGCGGTGGTGGTGGCCGCGGCCAGCATCAGCCCGATCAGCATCGAGCCGGAGTCGCCCATGAAGATGCGCGCCGGCTGGAAGTTGTGCGGCAGGAAGCCAGCGCACGCCCCGGCCAGGACGGCGGCGATCAGCGCCGGCGGGTACGCGGTGACGTCGCCGCCGCGCTGGTCGAGCAGGCCCAGCGAGTAGGCGAGGACGGCCACGGACGCGATCAGGCCGATCCCGGCCGCCAGCCCGTCCAGGCCGTCCACGAAGTTGATCGCGTTCACCAGCACCACGGTGAGGAACACCGTGAGGATCACGCCCTGGTCCGGGCCGAGGATGAGCAACGTGCCCGACCCGCCGTCGGGAACGGGGAGGATGAGCCACTGCACGCCGAGCAGGACCATCACCCCGGCCGAGGTCGCCTGCCCGGCGAGCTTGGTGAGCGCGTCGACGCCGAAGCGGTCGTCCAGCGCGCCCACGAGGCAGATCAGCCCGCCCGCGACGATGACCGCCCGGGTCTCGGAGGAGTAGTCGAAGGCGCGCCGCAGCACCGGGAGCTGCGAGGCCACGAACACCCCGGCGAGGACGCCGATGTACATGGCGACCCCGCCGAGGCGCGGTACGGGCACGGTGTGGACGTCGCGGCCGCGCGGGACCGCGATGGCCCCGGCGCGGATGGCGAGCCGGCGGACGACGCCGGTGATCAGGAACGTCACGACCGCCGCGCAGAGCGCCACCAGGAGGTACTCCCGGATCGGCAGCCCCTGCGGGGCGAACGGTGGCGACGGGTCCACGCCGCCAGACTAGGTCAGTCGCGCGGGTAGGCCGGGAAGCGCCCCACCAGCGAGGACACCGCGTCGCGGGTGTCGGCGAGCGTGCGCTTGCCGTCCTCGGTGGTCTCGTCCGCGGTCACCGCGGCCGCGATGAGGCGGGCCACCTCCGGCATCTCGGCCGGCGTCATCCCCTGCGTGGTGATCGACGGGGAGCCGACGCGGATGCCGGACGCGACCATCGGCGGCTGCGGGTCGTACGGGATCGCGTTCTTGTTCAGCGTGATCCCGGCCAGGCCGCTGCGGGCCTCGGCCTCCTTGCCGGTGACGCCGAGCGGCTGCAGGTCGAGCAGCGAGAGGTGGGTGTCCGTGCCGCCGGAGATGGCGCGCACGCCGTGCTCGACCAGGCTCGAGGTGAGGGCCTGCGCGTTGTCGATGACGGTGCGCGCGTACTGCTGGTACCCCGGGGTGGCGGCCTCGGCGAGCGCCACGGCCTTGCCGGCGACCGCGTGCATCAGCGGCCCGCCCTGCAGGAACGGGAAGACGGCCTTGTCCAGCGCCTTCGCGTGCTCGGCCTTCGAGACCAGCATGCCGCCGCGCGGCCCGCGCAGGACCTTGTGCGTGGTGAAGGTGACGACGTCGGCGTAGTGCACCGGGCTGGGGATGGCCTGGCCGGCGACGAGGCCGATGAAGTGTGCGGCGTCGACCCAGAGGATCGCGCCGACCTCGTCGGCGATGGCCCGGAACTTCTCGAAGTCGATCAGGCGCGGGTAGGCGGTGGCGCCCGCGACGATCATCTTCGGGCGGTGCTCCAGGGCGAGGTCGCGCACCTGGTCGTAGTCGATGAGGTGGTCGTCCTCGCGCACCGTGTAGGGCACCGGCTCGAACCACTTGCCCGAGAAGCTGACCTTGGCGCCGTGCGTGAGGTGGCCGCCGTGCGGCAGCGACATCGCGAGCACCTTGTCGCCCGGCCGGCAGAACGCCGCGTAGACCGCGAGGTTCGCGTTCGCGCCGGAGTGCGGCTGCAGGTTCGCGTGCTCGGCGCCGAACAGGGCCTTGGCCCGCTCGATGCCGATCTCCTCGGCGCGGTCGACGACCTCGCAGCCGCCGTAGTACCGGCGGCCGGGGTAGCCCTCGGCGTACTTGTTCGACAGCGTCGAGCCCAGCGCGGCCAGGACGGCGGGGCTGGTCAGGTTCTCGCTCGCGATGAGCTGGAGTCCGCCGCGGAGCCGACCGAGCTCGTCGTCGAGGACCTGCGCGATCTCGGGGTCGACGGCGGACAGGGCCTGGTAGTCCGGGCCCCAGAAGTGGTCGGTGCTCGCCACGGTGCTCATACCTCGCTGTAGGTCGGTGGAGTCGGACGTCGGCCGACGTTACCCGCCGGTCGACGGCCGGGCCGGGGTCTTTGTGTGGCCGGTCACCAGTCCGCGATCGTCAACGAGGTGTCCGGTCTCGGGCGTTCCTGCAGGCCACGGGCGTGGTAGTCCCACGCGGCGAGGCCGATCATCGCCCCGTTGTCGGTGGACCAGCGTAGCGGCGGCAGGCACAGCTCGACGCCGGCCTCCGTGCACAGCGCCGCCGCACGCTCGCGCAGCTGGGGGCTCGCGGCCACCCCGCCGACGACGACCAGGCAGCGGCTCGGGTGCTGCGCGAGGGCCTTGCGGCACTTCGACACGAGCACGTCCAGGCACGCCTCGACGAAGCTCGCGGCCACGTTCTCCGGCGGGTGGTCGGGATGTGCCGCCAGGAACCGGGACACCGCCGACTTCAGTCCGGAGAACGAGAAGTCGAGCCCGAGGTCCCTGGCCGGACGCGGGAGGTCGACGTCGGGGGTGCCGGTCGGTGCGAGCCGGTCGATCGCCGGGCCACCGGGGTAGCCGAGGCCGAGCATGCGGGCGACCTTGTCGTAGGCCTCCCCCACCGAGTCGTCGCGGGTCGACCCGACGAGGGTCACGTCGCCGTCCTCCTGGACGTGGGCCAGCAGCGTGTGCCCACCCGAGACCAGCAGCACCATCGCCGGGTACGTCACCCGCTGCTCGTCGAGGTCGGCCGAGCGCAGGTGCCCGCGCAGGTGGTTCACCCCGTACACCGGGAGGCCCCAGCCGTCGCCCAGGCCGACCGCGGAGTTGGTCCCGACGACGAGGCTGCCGATCAGGCCCGGCCCGCGGGTCACGCCGATGGCGGTGAGATCGGCGGGGGTGAGCCCGGCGTCGTCGAGGACCTGGCGCACCGTCGGCAGGATCGCGTCGACGTGCGCCCGGCTGGCCATCTCCGGATAGACCCCGCCGTAGCGGTCGTGCAGCTCGACCTGGCTCGCGACCGCGGACGCGACGACCGAACCGTCGGGACGGACGATCGCGACGCCGGTGTCGTCGCACGAGGTCTCGATGCCCAGCATCAGGTCAGCCACGGAGCACCCTCTCGATCTCGGCCGCCGGGATCGCGCCCTCGCGCTCGATGCGCGGGGTGTCCAGGTGGCAGTTGACGACGGTGGACGGGATCCCGGAGCGGGTGCCCCCGTCGACGACCGCGTCGGGCCGGCCGGCGAGCTGGGCGAGGATGGGCTCCGGGGCCTGCTGCGTGACCTCGCCGTGCGCGTTCGCGCTGGTCACGAGCAGGGCGCCGACGTCGGAGAGCAGGGCCCGCAGGTCGGGGTCGGACGGCACGCGCACGCCCACCTCCTCGCGGCCCGCGAGCCACGGCGGTGCGGTGGCGTCAATGCCGAGCGCCACCGTGATCGGCCCCGGGGAGAAGGCCCCGAGCAGGCGGCGGGCGGTGTCGGGGACCTGGACGCCCAGGCTCGGCAGCTCGTCCGGCGTGGCCACCATGATCGGTAGCTCGCGGGTGCGCGGCCGGTCCTTGAGCGCGAACAGGGCGTCGATCGCGTCCCGCCGCGCGGGGTGCACGGCCAGGCCGTACACGGTGTCGGTCGGCAGCAGGGCCACCCCGCCGGCGAGCAGGGCCTCGCGCGCGGCCGCCCACGCGTCGCCCCGGAACCGCACGCTCGCCTCGGTCAGCGGGGCGGCGCTGACCACCGGAGCGTCGTGCTCGCCGCGGCGCAGGGCCCCGACCAGGTCGTCCACGCACGGCGCGTCGATCCCCGTGTCGGTCGCGTCGACGCCGAGCTCGGCCAGCAGGGCGAGCGCCTGCGGTCGTCTGGCGCCGGCGACGCGGAGCGGGGCCCCCGGAACCGTACGAACGGGCCGTTCGACACCTTCTTCCGTGACGAACGGCCCGTTCGTACCCCCGTCCGGCGTCGGGAAGAGGTCCTTGACGACGACGGCGAGGTCGCCGTGGCGGGTCGCGACCGTCCCGTCCGCGCGGGTCAGCGCCGCGTACACGGCGGACCCACCGGCGAGGCGCAGCGCCAGCGTCGGGCCGTCGGAGAGCAGCGCCAGCGCGTCGAGCCCGACGACCGGGATCCCCCGGGCGAAGGCGACCGCGTTGACGTAGGCGATGCCGGCGCGGACCGACGCGAGGTTGCCGGGACCGACGTCGACGGCGAGGCGGTCCAGGTCGGCGACGGTGCGCCCGGCCTCCGCGATCACCGAGCCCGCGAGGACCCCGACGTCGACGAACCCGGGGTCGGAGCGGTCAGCGGTGGCCTGCGCGAGCACGGTGTCGCCGTCGAGCAGGGCGACGCCGTAGGTGCGGGAGGAGGTCTCGACGGCGAGGGTCAGCGTCATGCGCGCACCGCCAGCCGCTCGAGCACCGGGGCCCACCGGCCGGTGCCGGCCAGCGTGATCGTGCGGGTCGTGTCGCCGTCCTTCGCGAACGTCAGCCGCAGCGGCTCGGCGAACTCCGAGTCGACCAGCCCGGCCCACTCGATCACCGCGACCACCTCGTCGAGGTACTCGTCGAGCCCGAGGTCGCGGAACTCGGCGAGGTCGGCCAGGCGGTAGGTGTCCACGTGCAGCACCCGCGGACCGGGGGTGTCGTAGAAGTTCGCGAGCGAGAAGGTCGGGCTGGTCACCGAGGCGTCGGAGCCCAGCGCGGCGACCAGCGCGCTCGTGAACGTCGTCTTGCCGGCGGCGAGGTCGCCGGTGAGCAGCAGGGCGTCCCCCGCGCGCAGGTGGGGGGCCAGGTCGCGCGCGAGGCGCGCCGTGTCGTCCGGACCGCTGCTGGAGACCGTCACCTGCTCGTTCATCGCGATTCCATGATAGGAGCCCGGGATGACCGTCCGACTGCGTGCCCTCGAACGCGACGACCTGCCGCTGGTCCACCGGCTGACGAACGACTCGAAGATCATGACCTACTGGTTCTCCGAGCCGTTCGAGGCACTCGTGGAGCTGCGCGACATCTACGACCGGCACGTCCACGACCTCACCGAGCGGCGCTTCGTCATCACCGACGACGTCGAGTCCGTGGGCATCGTCGAGCTGATCGGCATCGACGCGGTGCACCGCACCACCGAGTTCCAGATCATCGTCGCGCCCGAGCACCAGGGGCACGGGCACGCGTCGGCCGCGACCGTCCTCGCCCTGGACTACGCGTTCCGCGTGCTGAACCTGCACAAGGTGCACCTGGTGGTGGACGTGGAGAACGCCGCCGCGATCCGCATCTACCGCCGCGCCGGGTTCGTCGAGGAGGGGACGCTGCGCGAGGAGTTCTTCGCCGACGGGCGTTACCACGACGCGCTGCGGATGGGGATCCTGCAGCGCGAACACCTCGCTCAGGCGACTGCGGGCTGACGCCCCAGCACCTCGGCGATCTGCGCGGTCGTCACGGTGCCCTCGCGGCGGACGACCGGTTCGGAGCCGGTGAGGTCGACGATCGTCGACCCGGCGTCCGCGGTCAGCTCCCCGCCGTCGAGGTAGACCGACACGAGGTCGCCGAGCTGGGAGTACGCGTCCGCGCAGGTGTGCGGGACCGCTCCCCCGGCGGCGTTCGCGCCCGTGATCGCCATCGGCCCGCACTCGCGCAGGAGCTCCAGGGCGACCGGGTGCAGCGGCATCCGCAGCACGACCGTGCCGCGGGTGCGCCCGAGATCCCACGCCAGCGACGGGGCGTGCGGCAGGACGAGGCTCAGCCCGCCGGGCCAGAACGCCTCGACGAGGTCGCGCGCGCTGCTCGGCACCGCCGTCACCAGGCCGTCGATCGTCGACCAGCTCCCCACCAGCACCGGCACCGGCGTCTCCGGGCCGCGCCGCTTCGCCCGCAGCAGGTCCGCGACCGCCGCCTGGTCGAACGCGTCCGCCCCGACGCCGTAGGACGTGTCCGTGGGGACGACGACGAGCCGACCGCCGCGCACCGCGGAGGCCGCGGCCGCGAGCCCCGCCGAGCGGGTGTCCGGGACGCGGCAGTCGAACGTGGTCACGGGGCCGACGGTAGCGCCCGGGTGCCCGCCGCTACCCGCGGCCGCCCGGTCAGGTCCGCCCGGGTGGCGACATCGGTGAACCCGGCGTCCCGGAGCAGCGTCAGCACCTCGTCGGCGTGCGACTCGTCGTGCTCCACCGCCACCCGGCCGCCCGGCCGCAGGAGACGCGCCGCGGTGACGGCGAGCGGGCGGATCACGTCCAGCCCGTCGGGGCCCGCGAAAACGGCGCCCACCGGGTCCCGGTCGACCTCCTCGTCCACCGGGGTGCCCACGGGGACGTAGGGCGGGTTCGCGACGACGAGGTCGACGGTCCGGTCCATCGCGGCCAGCGTGTCCGGCGCGGTCACGTCCGCGGCGACGAGGCGCACCCGGGCGTCCGCCAGGTTCCGCCGCGCCCACGCCAGGGCGGCGGGGTCGGCCTCCACCGCGTGCACCTCGGCGTCCGGCCGCGCCGTCTCCACCGCGAGGGCGAGGGCCCCGGAGCCGGTGCACAGGTCGACGACGCGGGGTTCCGGGATCGCCCGCAGGGCGGCGACGGCCTCGGTGAGCAGCAGCTCGGTCTCCGGCCGCGGCACGAACACGCCCGGTCCGACCGCCACCGACACCGGCCCGAGGACCGCGGTCCCCACCAGGTGCTGCAGCGGCTCGCGGGCGGCGCGACGCCGCACCAGCTCGTCGAGCCGGCGGGACGCCTCGTCGTCGAGGTCCGGCGCCAGCACCAGCCGCGTCCGCGGAACGCCGAGGACGTACGCGGCGAGCAGTTCGGCGTCCACCCGCGGGCTCCCGACGCCGGCCTCGGCCAGCGTCACCGCCGCGGCCGCCACGCGCGTGCGGGTCACACGGGTGGTCCCCATCGCGGTCACGACCGCACCTCGTCCTGCGCCGCCGTCGCCAGCCGCTCGGCCCGGTCGGCCGCGCGCAGGGCGTCCAGCACGCCACCAAGCTCGCCGTCGAGCACCCGGTCGAGGTCGTGGGACTTGTAGCCGATGCGGTGGTCCGAGATGCGGTTCTCCGGGAAGTTGTAGGTGCGCACCCGCTCGGAGCGGTCGACCGTGCGGACCTGGCTGCGCCGGTCGTCGGAGGCCTGCTGGGCGGCGCTCTCGTCCGCGATGGCCTGCAGCCGCGAGCGCAGCACCTCCATCGCGCGGGCCTTGTTCTGCAGCTGGGAGCGCTCGTTCTGGCAGCTCACGACGACGCCGGTGGGCAGGTGCGTGATGCGGACGGCCGAGTCCGTGGTGTTGACGCCCTGCCCGCCCTTGCCCGAGGAGCGGAAGACGTCGATGCGCAGGTCCTTCTCGTCGATCTCGACGTCGGGGGCCTCGTCGGCCTCGGGGTACACGAGCACCCCGGCCGCGGACGTGTGGATGCGACCCTGGGACTCGGTGACCGGAACGCGCTGCACCCGGTGCACGCCGCCCTCGTACTTCAGCCACGCCCACACCCCGTCCGCGTCGTTGCCGGGGGCGGTCACGGTGACGGTGACGTCCTTGAACCCGCCCAGGTCCGACTCCGTCGCGGCGAGCACGGCGACCTTCCAGCCGCGCCGCTCGGCGTAGCGCGAGTACATGCGCAGCAGGTCGCCCGCGAACAGCGCCGACTCCTCGCCGCCCTCGCCGGACTTCACCTCGACGACGACGTCGTGCGAGTCCGCGGGGTCGCGCGGCACCAGCAGCTCGCCGAGCCGCTCGCGCAGGGAGGCGACGGAGGCGGCGAGCGTCTCGGCCTCCGCCGCGAAAGCCGGGTCCTCGTCGGCGAGCTCGCGGGCGTCGGTCAGGTCGGCCTCGGCGCGCTGCAGCTCCCCGGCGGTCGCCACGATCGGCGCCAGCTCGGCGTAGCGCCGCCCGAGCCGACGGGCGAGGGCCTGGTCGGCGTGCACGTCCGGGTCGGCGAGGCGCGCCTCGAGCCCGCTGTGCTCCTCGACCAGTGCCCGCACCGAATGATCGGCCACCGATGTCATCGTGTCCTCCTGCTCCCCATGATGCCCCGGACGCACGAACGCCCGCCGTCGTCCGCGGCGGGCGGACGACGGCGGGCGTCGGGAGAGCTACTTGCGGCCGGCGCGCTTGCCGTAGCGGGCCTCGAAGCGGGCCACGCGGCCGCCGGTGTCCAGGATGCGCTGCTTGCCGGTGTAGAACGGGTGGCACGCCGAGCAGGTCTCGACGGTGATGTTCCCGCTCGCCTTGGTGCTGCGCGTGGTGAACGAGTTGCCGCAGCTGCAGAGCACCTGGGTCTCGACGTACTCGGGGTGGATGCCCGTCTTCATGTGGCTGGTCCTCTCATCGATGGCCGCCGGGTCCCCGTCTCGTGCATCGGGGTGAACCGGAGGCAGCTGTGCCACCGGGCATTCTCTCAGGAACGCCCGCTGGGTCCTGTAACCGGCCCTGCCCTGCGCACATTCCCGACGGCGGCTGTGGTTCGCTCGGTCACGTGGACGAGGTCGCGGCGGCGGTGCGAGCGGTCCGGGCGGGCGACGTGGAGGAGCTCGCGGGCCTGCTCGCCGAGCACCCGGACCTCGTCACCGCCCGCGTCGAGGGGCCGCGCACGCTGCTGCACGTCCTCGCCGACCACCCCGGTCACCGGCCCCGCGCCGCCGAGACCGTGCGGGTGCTCGTCGGGGCGGGCGCGGACGTGGACGCCCGCTTCTCCGGGCCGCACGTCGAGACCCCGCTGCACTGGGCCGCGAGCAACGACGACGTGGGCACGATCGACGCGCTGCTGGACGCGGGGGCATGGATCGACGCGCCCGGCGCGGTGCTCGGGGGCGGCTCCCCGCTGGCGGACGCCTGCGGGTTCGCCCAGTGGCACGCGGCCGCCCGGCTCGTGGAGCGCGGCGCGGCCGTGACCCTGGAGCAGGCGGCGGCCCTGGGTCGCGACGACGACGTGGCTCGGTTGGCCGGGTCCGCGGACCGCGAGGACCTCGACGTCGCGCTCTGGTACGCGTGCCACGGCGGGCAGCTCGTGACGGCGCAGGGGCTCGCCGCGCGGGGCGCGGACCCGCGGGCGCGCATGCCGTGGGAGCCCGCGACAGCGCTGGAGGCCGCGGGGCAGGCGGGCGCCGACGACGTCGTGGCGTGGCTGCGGGTCCGCTGAGCCGGTCCCCGGAAACGGACGAACGGGCCGTTCGTCACGCAAGAAGGTGACGAACGACCCGCTCGTACGGTTCCGACGGAGGGTCGACTACTCGTCGTCCTTCGTCGGCATCGTCTTCGCGACCGACATCAGGAACTCGATGTTGGTCCGCGTCTTGCGGAGCCGGTCGAGGATCAGCTCGATCGCCTGCTGGGAGTCCAGCGCGGCGAGCACCCGACGCAGCTTGTGCGTGACGGCGCGCTCGTCCGGCGAGAGGAGCAGCTCCTCCTTGCGCGTCGACGAGGCGTCCGGGTCGATCGCCGGGAAGATGCGCTTGTCGGCGAGCTTGCGGTCGAGCTTGAGCTCGGCGTTCCCGGTGCCCTTGAACTCCTCGAAGATCACCGTGTCCATCGTCGAGCCGGTCTCGACCAGCGCCGTCGCGAAGATCGTCAGCGACCCGCCGTCCTCGATGTTGCGCGCGGCGCCGAGGAAGCGCTTCGGCGGGTAGAGCGCGGTCGAGTCGACGCCACCGGAGAGGATGCGGCCCGACGCCGGCGCGGCCAGGTTGTACGCCCGGCCGAGACGGGTGATCGAGTCGAGCAGCACGACGACGTCGTGGCCCTGCTCGACCAGGCGCTTCGCACGCTCGATCGACAGCTCCGCGACCGAGGTGTGGTCCGACGGCGGCCGGTCGAAGGTCGAGGCGATGACCTCGCCCTTCACCGTGCGCTGCATGTCGGTGACCTCCTCCGGGCGCTCGTCGACGAGCACGACCATGAGGTGGACCTCGGGGTTGTTCGTGGTGATCGCGTTGGCGATCGCCTGCAGCACCATCGTCTTGCCGGCCTTCGGCGGCGACACGATGAGGGCGCGCTGCCCCTTGCCGACCGGCATGACCAGGTCGATCACGCGCGTCGACAGCAGGTGCGGCTCGGTCTCGAGACGCAGCCGCTCGTTGGGGTAGAGCGGCGTGAGCTTGGTGAACTCGGGGCGGCGGCGGGCCTGCTCCGGGTCGAGCCCGTTGATCGAGTCGACGCGCACCAGCGGGTTGAACTTCTGCCGGTTCTGCTCGTTCTCGCGCTGCTGGCGGACCTGACCGGTGACGGCGTCACCGCGGCGCAGGCCGTGCTTGCGCACCAGCGAGAGCGAGACGTAGACGTCGTTCGGCCCCGCCATGTAGCCCGAGGTGCGGACGAACGCGTAGTTGTCCAGCACGTCGAGGATGCCGGCGACCGGGATCAGGACGTCGTCGTCGCGGACCTCGGGCTCGCGGGTGTCCTGGCCCGCGCCCTGGCCGCCGCCGCGCTCGTTGCGGTTGCGCCGACGGTCGCGGAAGCGACGTCCGCGCCGGCGGCCGCCGCCCTCCTCGTCGTCCTCGTCGTCGTCCGGACGCTGCTGTTGGCTCTGCTGCTGGCCGCCCTGCTGGTTCTGCTGCTGGTTGCGGTCGCGCTGGCCCTGACCGTTGTTGCGGCGGCGGCCGCCCCGGTCGCCGTCCGGGCCGCGGTCGGAGTCCGCGTCGGACTCGGTGTCGGCGTCGGAACGGCCCTGCCGGTCCTGGCGGTCCTGGCTCCCGGAGTCCTGGCGCTGGCGCTCCCGACGGCCGCCGTCCTCGCGGGGCGACTCGGTCGGGGCCTCCGCGGGGGCGGTGTCCGCCGCGGCCGGGACCTCGGTGGTGTCGGCGGAGTCGGCGGAGTCGGTGGAGTCGGCCGGCGGGGTCGGGTCGGAGGCGTCCCCGGCCGCGGGGCCGGCGTCGCGCCGGGCGCTGCGCCGACGGCGAGCGGGCCGCTCCGGGGCGTCCTCGGTCGGCTGCTCGGTCGGCTGCTCGGTCGGCTGCTCGGTGACCTGCACGGGAGGCGTCACGGCGTCGGCGTCGGCGGCCGGGGCGTCCGTCGCCGCGGTCACGGCGGCGGCGGTGTCCGGCTCGGCCGGCGCGGACCCGGGCGACCCGGCGTCGGCGGTGTCGGGAGCACCGGCCTTGCGCCGGCTCGCACGGCGGCGGGCGGGCTTCTCCTCGGCGGCCGGAGCGGCCTCCTCCGCGGCGGCCTCCTCAGCCGGGCCCTCGCCGAGGGGCAGCTGCGCGGCGCCGGCCTGCCGCTTCTTGATCTCGGCGATGAGGTCGCCCCGGCGCATGCCGGTGGTGTCGGCGATGCCGAGCGTCCCGGCGAGCTCGCGCAGCTCGGCGAGCACCATCCCGGACACACCTCCGCGGCGACGGCGTTCGGAGCCGGAGGGAGCGGCGTCGGGGGTGATGACGTCGGTTTCGGTCACGCAGGTCCTTCCTGACCGGCCGGGGATTCCGCTCCCGGGCCAGCGGACGTGTCGCGTGCGTTCCGGGCACGCGGATCCACTGCAACGTCGCGTCGCGGGAGCAGATGTGGATGGATCGGCGTCCCGCGAGCAGGGCACGTTGCGGAAACAATCACATGAGGCAACGACCGGGCAGGAACCCTCGGAGGACCGGAGCGGGGAAGACCGTCCCGGGATCCCCGGGGCGTGGCACCGGCGTGGATCACGCTGGTCGCTGTCGGTGCCCAAGATAGCCCCACCGGCACACCTGGGCAACAACCGGGTGCGTCGGAGTCGTGTCGGGAACGCTCAGGCGGTGACCGTCGCGCCCGCGGTGTCGATCGGCAGGTGCAGGGTCTCGAAACCGCTGGTCGGCAGGTCGTCCGGCAGCCCCTCGCCGGTCGTCAGCGCGAGCACCGTGGGGCCGGCCCCGGAGACCACGGCCGCGAGCCCCGCGGTACGCAGCGCGTCGACCAGCGCGGCGGTCGCGGGGTAGGCCGGTCGGCGGTACGGCTGGTGCAGCCGGTCCTCGGTCGCGGGCAGGAGCAGGTCCGGTGCCCGGGTGAGGGCGTGCACGACCAGCGCCGAGCGCGCGGCGGTGAAGGCCGCGTCGCCGTGCGGCACGCGGTCGGGCAGCAGCCCGCGCGTCGCCTCGGTCGAGCTGGAGTGCTCGGAGACGAACACGACCGGCACCACGTCGGGGTGCGGCTCGAGGTGCGCGGCCCGGTAGGAGCCCCCGGAACACCACGTCACCACCAGCCCGCCGTACAGACAGGCGGCGGCGTTGTCCGCGTGGCCGTCGAAGCGGGCCGCGAGGTCGAGCACCGCCTCGTCGTCCGGGGCCTTCCCCGGCCCGAGCAGCGCGCACGCGGCCACGATCCCGGCCACCGCCGCGGACGCCGACGACCCGAGGCCGCGGCTGTGCGGGATCGTGTTGTGGCAGGTCAGGTGCAGGGGCGGACGGTCGACGCCGGCGAGCTCGTAGGTCGCGCACGCCGCCTTGAGCACGAGGTGCCGCTCGTCGCGCGGCACCCGCCCGGCTCCCTCGCCGTGCACCTCGACCACGCTGGGGCCGCCGTCGAGCTCGGCCAGCTCGATCTCGTCGTGCAGGGCGAGCGCGAGCCCCAGGGAGTCGAACCCCGGCCCGAGGTTCGCCGAGGTGGCGGGCACCCGGACGCGGACGCGCTGACCGCTCTCGACCACCTCAGCCGAGCCCGAGCGCATCGGCGACCGCGTCCACCCGCTCCGGGACGACGACGGGTTCGGGCACGTCCGCGAGGGCCGTGCCCGGGTCCTTGAGCCCGTGCCCGGTGACGGTGCAGACCACCAGTCGACCGGCCGTGAGCTCACCGGCGGCGGAGCGCGCGAGCAGGCCCGCCACCGACGCCGCCGACGCGGGCTCGACGAAGACGCCCTCACGCGCCGCGAGCAGCCGGTAGGCGGCGAGGATCGCGTCGTCGTCGACGGCCGTGATGCGCCCCCCGGACTCGTCGCGGGCGGCGATCGCGCCGTGCCACGACGCGGGCGACCCGATGCGGATGGCCGTCGCGATCGTCTCCGGCTGGCTCACCGGGGCGCCGGAGACCAGCGGCGACGCGCCCTCGGCCTGCACGCCGTGCATCTCCGGGGTGCTCCCGACGACGCCGTCGCGGTGGTACTCGGTGTAGCCGCGCCAGTAGGCGGTGATGTTGCCGGCGTTGCCGACCGGCAGCACGTGCAGGTCGGGCGCCCGGCCGAGCTGGTCGCAGATCTCGAACGACGCCGTCTTCTGGCCCTCGATCCGCGCGGGATTGACCGAGTTCACCAGCGCGATCGGGTGCTCCTCGGCGGCCTTGCGGGCGAGCTCCAGGCACGCGTCGAAGTTGCCCTCGAGCTGCAGGATGCGGGCGCCGTGCGCGGTGGCCTGGGCGAGCTTGCCGAGCGCGATCTTGCCCTGCGGCACCAGCACCGCGCAGGTCATGTCGGTGCGCGCCGCGTAGGCCGCCGCCGACGCCGAGGTGTTGCCGGTCGACGCGCAGATCACGGCCTTCGCGCCGCCCGCGGCCGCCTCGGTCATCGCGACCGTCATGCCGCGGTCCTTGAACGACCCCGTCGGGTTGGCGCCCTCGATCTTGAGGTGGACGTCGCAGCCGGTCAACGACGACAGGTGCGGGGCAGGCAGCAGCGGCGTGCCGCCCTCGCGCAGGGTCACGACGTCCCAGCCGTCCTGCACGTGCGGCATCCGGTCCCGGTACGCCTGGATGATGCCGGGCCACTCGACGCGGGTACCGAGCAGGCTCACTGGGCTCCTCCGAGAGCACTCGCGGGACGACCGAGGTCCTCGACGCGCAGGACGCTGGCCACCCCGCGGACGGACTCCAGGCCCGACAGCGCCTCGACGGTGGCCCGCAGCGCCGCGTCCGAGGCCTCGTGGGTCACGACGACCAGTGTGGCGGGCGTGGGCCCGTCGTCACCATGACCCCGGTCATCCCCGTCCTTCCCGCCCTCCTGCTTCACCGTCGCGATCGAGACCTCGTGCTCGGCGAACACCGAGGCCACGGCGGCCAGCACGCCCGCGCGGTCGTGGACGTCGACGTTGACGTGGTAGCGGGTGCGCACGTCGCCCATCGGCTGGATCGGCAGGTGCGCGTAGGCGGTGTCGCGGGGGCCGCGGCCGCCGATCACCTTGTTGCGCGCCGCGGCGACCAGGTCGCCGAGCACCGCGCTCGCGGTCTGCGGCCCGCCCGCGCCCTGGCCGTAGAACATCAGCGGCCCGGCGGCGTCGGCCTCGACGAACACCGCGTTGAACGCCCCCGAGACCGAGGCGAGCGGGTGCGACCGCGGGATCATCGCCGGGTACACGCGCGCCGACACGGCCGGCCCGGCGGCGGTGTCGACCTGCTCGCAGATCGCCAGCAGCTTCACGCTGCAGCCGAGCGCCCGGGCCGAGGCGATGTCGGTGGCCGTGACGTCGCGGATGCCCTCGCGGTGCACGTCCGCGGCCGTGACCCGGGTGTGGAAGGCCAGGCTCGCGAGGATCGCCGCCTTGGACGCGGCGTCGTAGCCGTCGACGTCCGCGGTGGGGTCGGCCTCGGCGTAGCCCAGCCGGCCGGCCTCCTCGAGCGCGTCCGCGTACCCGGCGCCGGTGGACTCCATCGCCGAGAGGATGAAGTTCGTGGTGCCGTTGACGATGCCGGCCACGCGGCGGATGCGGTCGCCGGCCAGCGACTGCTGGATGGGGCGCAGCAGCGGGATCGCCCCGGCCACGGACGCCTCGTAGTAGAGGTCCGCCCCGGACTCCCGGGCCGCCGTGGCGAGCGCCTCGCCCTCCTCGGCCAGCAGCGCCTTGTTCGCGCTGACCACGGAGCGGCCGTTCTTGAGGGCGTCGAGCAGCAGGTCCCGCGCGGGCTCGATGCCGCCCATCAGCTCGACGACGACGTCGACGTCGGGTCGGGCGACGAGCTGGGCCGGGTCGGTGGTCACGAGGTCGGCGGGCAGCTCCGGGTGGCGCTGCGGGCGCCGGACCGCGATGCCGGCCAGCTCGACGGGTGCCCCGACGCGGGCGGCGAGCTCGTCGGCCTGCTCGTCGAGCAGGCGGACCACCTGCGACCCGACGACCCCGCAGCCGAGCAGGGCCACCTTGACGACGTCCTTGCCCACCGCGTTCACAGCACCTCCAGGCGCGCCAGGTCGTCGAGGGTCTCGCGGCGCAGCATCGTCCGGTCCGCGCCGTCGCGGACGGCGACCACCGCCGGCCGCGGCACCTTGTTGTACGCGCTCGCCATGGCGTAGCAGTAGGCGCCGGTGGCCCCGACCGCGAGCAGGTCGCCCGGGGCGAGGTCCGCGGGCAGCCAGCAGTCGCGGACGACGACGTCGCCGGATTCGCAGTGCTTGCCGACCACCCGGCACAGCGTCGGCGCGTCGCCGCCCGGGTTCGCCGCGCCCGCGGAGGCGGACCGGGACACCAGCCGGCAGTCGTAGGCGGCGTCGTAGAGGGCGGTGCGGATGTTGTCGCTCATCCCGCCGTCGACCGAGACGTAGCGGCGGCGCGTGCCCCCGCCCAGCTCGACGTCCTTGATCGTGCCGACCGTGTAGAGCGTGACCGTGCCCGGCCCGGCGATCGCCCGGCCCGGCTCGACGGCGATCCGCGGCAGGGGGATCCCGGCCCGCGAGCACTCCCGCTCGACGATCGCGTGCAGCTCCCCGGCCAGCCACGACGCCGTCCGGGGCTGGTCCGCCGTCGTGTAGGCGATGCCCATCCCGCCGCCGAGGTCGACCAGTGCGCTCGCGTCCTCGGCGAGGTCGCCGTGCTCGGCGCGGATCTCGGCGAGCAGCCCGACCACGCGGCGCGCGGCCAGCTCGAACCCGCCGGCGTCGAAAATCTGCGAGCCGATGTGCGAGTGCAGTCCGACCAGCCGCAGCCCGCGCGACTTGAGCACCCGCCGCACCGCCTCGGCGGCGTCCCCGCCGGCCAGCGAGAACCCGAACTTCTGGTCCTCGTGCGCGGTCGCGATGAATTCGTGGGTGTGGGCCTCGACCCCGACGGTCACGCGCACCATGACGTCGGCGGTGCGGTCCCGACGGCGGGCGAGGTCGTCCAGGCGCGCGATCTCGGCGAACGAGTCGACCACCACCCGCCCGACCCCGGCCTCGAGCGCCGCGTCGAGCTCCGCGAGGGACTTGTTGTTGCCGTGCATCGTGATCCGGGCCGGGGGGAAGTCGGCGCGCAGCGCCGTCGCGAGCTCCCCGGCGCTGCACACGTCCAGGCCGAGGCCCTCGTCGGCCACCCACCGCGCGACCTCGGTGCACAGGAACGCCTTGGCGGCGTAGTGCACCAGCGCGGGGTCGCCGTAGGCCTGCGCGTGGTCGCGGCAGCGGGACCGGAAGTCGTCCTCGTCGACCACGAACAGCGGCGTGCCGTGCCGCTCGGCGAGCTCGCGGACGTCGGTGCCCGCGAGCCGGACCACGCCGTCGTCGTCGTGACGGCGGGCGTTCCGCGGCCAGACCGCGGGCGGCAGGGCGTCGAGGGCGGCGCCGTCGCGCGGGATCGGGCCGGGGGTGTCGTGGGCGGGCAGGACGTCGGCGTGCCGGGGCCCGGCGGGGTGGGCGCGGGTCATGGTCTACATCCGTTCCGGGGCGGAGACACCGAGCAGCTGCAGGCCCGAGGCGAGGACGGTGCGGGTCGCGTCGCACAGGGCGAGGCGGGCGGTGTGGAGGGCCGCCGGCGACTCGTCGCCCTGGGGCAGCACCCGGCAGGTGTCGTAGAAGCGGTGGTAGGCGCCGGCGAGCTCCTCGAGGAAGCGGGCGACGCGGTGCGGCTCGCGCAGCTGGCCGGCCGAGGCGAGCACGCGGGGGAACTCGCCGAGCGTGCGGATGAGGTCGCCCTCGCGCGGCTCGACGAGCAGGGCGAGATCGGGGTCCGCGGCGCTGACGCCCAGGTCCGCGGCGTTGCGGGCCAGCGCGGAGAGCCGGGCGTGGGCGTACTGCACGTAGAACACGGGGTTCTCGTTGGTGCGCCGGCTGATCAGGTCCAGGTCGATGTCGAGCACCTGGTCCACGCTCGAGCGGGTCAGCGTGTAGCGGGCGGCGTCCACGCCGACCGCGTCGACGAGGTCCTCGAGCGTGATGATCGTGCCGGCGCGCTTGGACATCTTCACCGGCTCGCCGTCGCGCAGCAGGTTCACCAGCTGGCCGATGAGCACCTCGACGCGGGCCGGGTCGTCCCCGAACGCGGCGGCGACCGCCTTGAGGCGGTGGATGTAGCCGTGGTGGTCGGCGCCGAGCATGTAGATCGCCAGGTCGGCGCCGCGGGCCCGCTTGTCCCGGTAGTAGGCGATGTCGCCGGCGATGTAGGCGGGGCGGCGGTCGGACTTGATGACGACGCGGTCCTTGTCGTCGCCGTGGTCGGTCGAGCGCAGCCACCAGGCGTTGTCCGCGTAGTAGAGGGCGCCGTCGTCCTTGAGCTTCTGCACCGAGTCCTCGACCGCGCCCGACGCGTGCAGCGCCAGCTCGGAGGACCAGACGTCGAAGTGCGTGCCGAACGACTCCAGCGACGCCCGCATCTCGTCGAGCATCACCGCGACGCCCAGCCGCTTGAAGGCGTGCAGCACCTGGTCCGCGGGCTGGTCCAGGACGCCGGGCTCGGTCTCGACGACCTTCGCGGCCACCTCCGCCACGTACGCGCCGCCGTAGCCGTTCTCCGGCACCGGCTCGCCCCGGGCCGCCGCGATGAGCGACTCGGCGAACCGGTCGATCTGCGCGCCCGCGTCGTTGACGTAGTACTCCCGCGTCACCGCCGCGCCCTGCGCCTCGAGCACCCGGCCCAGCGCGTCGCCGACGGCGGCCCAGCGGGTGCCGCCGAGGTGGATCGGACCGGTCGGGTTCGCGGAGACGAACTCGAGGTTCACCGCCTGGCCGGTGAACGCGTCGCCGTGCCCGTACGCGGCGCCCTGCGCGAGGATCTCCGCGACGATGCCCGCCTGGGCGTCCGCGGCCAGGCGCAGGTTGAGGAAGCCGGGGCCGGCGACCTCGGCGGCGGCCACCCCGTCGGTGGTCTCCAGGCGCTCCGCGAGCCAGCCCGCCAGGTCGGCGGGCTTCACGCCCGCCTTCTTGGCGCTGCGCAGGGCGAGGTTGGTGGCGTAGTCGCCGTGCTCGGGGTTGCGGGGCCGTTCGACGGTGACCTCGTCGGGCAGCGCGGCGGTGTCGAGGCCGCGCTCGGTCAGCACGTCGACGGCGACGGCGTGCAGGAGATCGGCGAGCGCAGCGGGGGTCACGTCCACCGAGTCTAGGGAGGCCGACCGGTCCCCCGGTCCAGCGGCTGGCGATCACCGAGGGTAGGAGCAACTCACACACAGCTCATCCCTAGAATCCGGAGGCATGGCGAGTGGACGTTCCACCGGGACCCCGCAGCGCGGCAAGGGTGGCCGTCCGCCGCAGCGCGGCAAGAATCCCGTGGCCGGCGCGCGGAAGCGGACCTCCTCGGCGGGTCGCTCCGCGCCGAAGAACCGCCAGGTGCCCTGGCTGCTGATCGGCGCGATCGTCGTCGTGCTGGCCCTGATCGGCGGGATCGGGTACTTCCTGTTCGACCGGTCGTCGCAGATCAGCCCGTGGCGCCCCAGCCAGGACAACCCGGATCCGTCGCTGGCGATCCCGGGCATCGTCCTGCAGGCGTACGAGGGCCAGCACCACGTCACGCCCGAGCAGCGCGTGGCCTACGACCGGACGCCGCCGTTCGGCGGCCCGCACGACGGCTACTGGGCCGCGTGCAACGGGCAGGTCTACACGCAGCCGGTCCGCAACGAGAACATGGTGCACTCGCTGGAGCACGGCGCCGTGTGGATCGCGTACGACCCCGCCCGGGTCCAGGGTGCCGCGCTCGAGACGCTCACCGCCAAGGTGCAGGGTCAGAACCAGATGATGATGTCGCCCTACCCGGGCCTCGAGCAGCCGATCTCGCTGCAGTCGTGGGGCCACCAGCTCGCGGTCCCGGACGCGGCCGACCCGCGGATCGACCAGTTCGTCAGCTCGCTGCGGGGCAACCCGAACGGCGTGTTCCCCGAGGTCGGCGCCAGCTGCGACGCCCTCGGCCCGGGCGCCTTCGACCCGGCGAACCCGCCCCCGTTCCAGGGGCAGCCCTACCCGCGGGACGCCCTGCCGATGGACTACCAGGGCACCTCCGGCGCCGGCGGCATGGGCGGTGCGGGATGACGGCCTCCTCGGTGAGCTCACCTCCCGAACCACCCGAGGTCGACGATCACGACGACGAGGGCGGCGGAGGCTGGTGGGGGGCCTCGCCCGGCTGGGCCAAGGCCGTCGTCGCGATCGGCGCGGTCCTGATCCTGCTGCTGGTCGGTGGCCTGGTCGGCGCCCTCATCGGGCAGCGGACCGCGCCGACGTACGCCCCCGCGGCCGGCTCGGTGGACGTCGGGTTCCTGCAGGACATGAGCGTCCACCACCGCCAGGCGATCCAAATGGCGGTGTGGGAGCGCTCGAACACCACCGACCCGGCGCTGCGGCAGCTCGCCTTCGACATCGAGTCGTCGCAGACCCAGCAGCTGGGGATGATGCAGGGCTGGCTCCAGCTCTCGGAGCAGCGTGGGGAAACCGCCCCCGGGCAGTACATGGCGTGGATGGGCATGCCGATGCCCTCGATGCCGGGCATGGCCACGGAGACCGACCTGCAGCGGTTCCGGGCCGCCACCGGGCAGGGGCTCGACGTGGAGTTCCTGCAGCTCATGCTGCGCCACCACGAGGGCGGGCTGCACATGATGGAGATGGCGTCCGCCCAGGCGTCCGTCCCCGCGGTGCGGACGCTCGCGACCTCGATGGTCACCACCCAGACCGCCGAGTCGCAGACCATGACGCAGCTGCTCGCCGTCCGCGGCGCGGCACCCCTGCCGATGAACTGAGCCGTCGGCGCCCCGTGATGTCAGCGGTGGCACACGGCTGCCACCGGACGTCAGCAGGGCGCCGCGCTCGACCAGCCCCGGGCGCGTGATCATCCGTGCCCATGCAGTAGAGTCGTCGCCGGTACCGCCCCCGTAGCTCAGGGGATAGAGCACCGCCCTCCGGAGGCGGGAGCGCAGGTTCGAATCCTGCCGGGGGCACCCATTCCTCACGCGGTCCTCCACCCCAGGGTGGACGCGCAGGTGCCACCTCCGGATCGACGATCCCGGCCCGGTCCCCACGGGACCGTGTCCGTGTCGCCCACGAAGCCCCCGACGGGGCGGGACGGGGCCACCGGACCCGGGAGGAAGCACCATGAGCATCATCGCGATCGCAGCAGCCGTGAAGGCGGCCGCGGAGACGGCCAAGGCCCTGCAGGACATCTACGGCGTGCTCGACACCGACCGGGGTGTGGCGGTCACCGTCTACAACCACACGCCGTACGAACTGCACTCCTGGGGAGCCGGCTTCGACCACGGCGGCTGGGCCGACCCGGCCGACCAGGTCATCCCGCCGGAGTCCGCGAGCGTGTTCTCGGTCCGGGACAAGGGCTTCCTGACCGGCGTGGAGGGGCACATCTTCTACGTCGTCGACGGGGTGGACGCGCCGTTGGAGCGGGTGTTCGTGAAGTGGAACAACCCGTTCGTCGGGTCGAACAGCGGTGCCGCCGTGGCGAGCCAGTACGGCCCGATGGACTTCTTCGGCCGCCCCTCGGACCGGTTCCGCGCCGACGGCCGGTACGGCAGCGGGAACGTCTCGCAGAACGACTACGAGATTCGCCTGCGGTGACGTGACGGCGGTGGTGTATCTCTACGATCTCGCCCATGGGCTCCCCCGGCCGGCCACGGTTGATCTTCCAGCTCGGCACCAACAACTGGCAGCGGGGCGGTGAGTTCGCGCCCGGGTCGGGGATCCTGCACGAGGCACACCACCGCGCGTACAACGAGATCGACGGCATCCGCGCGTACTCCATGTACCCCTCCCGCGTGCAGCGGTTCCGGGAGGAGGACGTGCGGGTCTTCGAGCTCGAGCACGACATCCCGATCTGCGAATCGGTCTCACCCGTCTCCAGCTACCGCTGGCACGCCATGGGCGAGGACGAGGTCGCGGCCTACCGGGCCCGGCTCACGCGCGAGGTCACGGCGTTCATGGACGAGGTCGAGGCGAGCACCGGCGACGAGTTCGGGCTGGTCATCGCCCACCACGCCTTCATGAACCCGGTCGTCATGCGCGACGTCATCCGCGCCCGCGTCGAGGCCGGCAAGCCGCGCATCCCGCTGGTGTGCTTCGTGCACGGCACCGAACTGAAGATGTTCGCCAAGGAGCAGGCCGGGAACGAGCCGGAGGAGTTCCCGCTGCGGTTCCTGCCGTTCATGCAGCGCGAGCAGATCTTCCCGGCGGGAGACGAAGCGGAGCGGAGCTCGACCCCGTGGGTGGGCGTGGACGTGGTCGCGTCGATCTCCTCGGAACAGATCGAGGCGTTCTCGCACGTCTTCCCGGATTTCCCCCGCGAACGCGTCGTCCTCTCGCACAACGGTTACAACGACCGCGTCTTCCGCGAGTCCGACGCCGAGCCCGCCGCGGCCCTCGCCACGCTCACCGACGACCTCCCCGACGACGGGTTCGACGCGGTCGTCGCGTTCTGCGGCAAGTTCGCGGACTGGAAGCGGCTCGACGCCCTGCTCCGGGCGGCCGCGACCTACGAGCAGGAGGACCGCCGGATCCTCACCGTCGTGGCCGGCGGCGGGCCCGACGAGCAGAAGCGCGCGATCGCCGACCTCGTCACCGAGCTCGGTCTGCGTCGCGCCGTCTTCCTCGGCCCGCGTCAACAGGAGGACCTCGCGACGATGTTCGCGGCCGCGCACGTCGGGGTGTTCCCGTCCTACCGCGAGCCGTTCGGACTCGTGTTCCTCGAGTGCATGGCGTGCGGCACCCCGGTGATCGGTGCCGATTCCGGCGGACCGCGCGACTTCGTCACGCCCGAGGTCGGCGTGCTGGTCCCCGAGACCGACGACCGGCAGGCCCTGGCGGACTCACTGGTCGCCGCGGTCGACCGCGCCCTCGACGAGGACTGGAAGCACTCCAAGGGCCCCGGCGCGGCGGCCTACGCGCGCGACCACTTCAGCGTCGTCCGCCAGGTCTCGGACCTGCTCGCGGAGGTCGACCGCCTGACCGTCGCCGGCTAGACACGGGTCCTCGTGACGACGACCCGGCGGGGCCTGGTCCCCGGCCTCGGGTGCGCGGTCGTCGCCGTCGGGCTGCTGGCGCTCCTGCCGCTCGTGGCGGACGGCGAGCCGGTCCCGGGCATCGAGGAGCGGGCGTGGTGGTTCCTGCTCGCCACGGTGCTGGTGCAGTCGGCCGCCGTGGTGGGGTCGCAGCGCAGACCGGAGCTGCTGCTCGTGGTCGCCGCGGTGCCCCTGCTCCCCGCGGTGGCCGCGCCCTCCGCGGGCTTCAGCGTGACGGCGGTCGGGGTCCTCGTCGGGACCTTCCTCGTCGTCCTGCACCTCCGTCCGCTGAGCCGGGCCGCGCTCGTCCTCGCGGCGGCCGTCCTGCTGGTCGGTCTGGGCCAGGCGGTGAACGACGGCGGGGCGGCGCCCGTCGCCGCCCTGCTCCAGGCGCTCGTCGTGGTCGGCCTGCCCGTCCTGCCCGCCCTGGTGGTGGCCACGCAGCGGGAGGCGCGGGAGGCCCGTCGTCAGGAGGTGCTCGCCCTGCGCCGCGAGCAGGAGGCCCTCGCCGCGGCCGTCGCGGCGCGGGAACGGACGGCGATGTCGCGGGAGCTGCACGACATCGCCGCCCACCACATGTCCGGGATCGCCGTCATGGCCGCCGCGCTCGGCCGCCTCGTCGAGACCGACCCGGACGCCGCGAAGCGGTCGGCGGCGCTCCTGCGCGACCAGAGCCGCGCCGTGCTCGACGACCTCCGGCGGGTCGTCGGCCTGCTGCGCGACGGACCGGACGCGGACCGCCCCACCGAGACCGTCGGCGCCGTCGCGGGCCTGGTGGCAGCGCGCCGGGAGGCCGGCGCGGACGTCGACCTCGTGCGGTCCGACGACGGCGCGGTCCCGGGCCCCCTGGCCCAGCTCGTCGTCTACCGGATGGTGCAGGAGTCCCTGGCGAACGCCGCCTCGCACGCGCCCGGGGCCCCGTGCTCGGTCACGGTGGCACGCCACGGGGACCGACTGTCAGTCACGGTCACGAACGACCCGTCGGACGACGTCGGTCGGGCGTCCGGCGGCGGCTTCGGGCTCGTCGGGATGGCCGAGCGGGCCCGGCTCGTGGGCGGGACGCTCGCGTACGGTCCGATCCCGTCGGGCGGCTGGGAGGTCCGGCTGACCGTCCCCGTCGAGGAGGACCCCGCGTGATCCGCGTGCTCGTGGCCGACGACCAGGCCCTCGTCCGGACGGGGCTGACGACCCTCCTCGCCGCGGAACCGGACCTGGAGGTGGTGGGGGCCGCGGCCGACGGCGACGAGGCGCTCGCGATGGCGCACGAGCTGGCCCCGGACGTCGTCTGCCTCGACATCCGCATGCCCGGGCGCACCGGCATCGAGGTGACCCGCGAGCTCACGGCCGGGACCCCGGTCCCGGTGCTGATCCTGACGACGTTCGACCTGGACGACTACGTCTTCGGAGCCCTCGAGGCCGGCGCGGCAGGCTTCCTGCTCAAGGACTCCGACCCGGCGACGATCGTGGCGGCCGTCCGGCAGGTCGCGGCCGGGCACGGAACCGTCGACCACACCCTGACCCGCCGCATCCTGCGCGAGTTCGTCGACCGTCGGCGGCTCCACCCGGTCTCCGCCGGTCGGGGCGACACCGTGCTCACGCCCCGCGAACGGGAGATCCTGGCGCTCCTCGCGCAGGGCATGTCGAACGAGGAGATCGCGGGGTCGCTCGTCGTCGAGGTGTCCACGGTGAAGTCGCACCTCGCCCGCATGCTGCCCAAGCTCGGCGTCCGGTCCCGGCTCCAGGCGGTGGTCTGGGCCTACCAGAATCACGTCGTCACCGTGTCCGACGACAGGTCCTGACGGTCCTCGGCGCGGTCGGGCAGCCCCAGCCGCCCCCGCGTCCCGATCACGACGAGGGCGGCCGCCACCGTCGCCGCGGCGGCCATCGCCTGCATCGAGCCGTCGCCGTCGATCGTCGGGAACATCTCGCCCCACAGGACCGACGCGGTGTTGTTGACGCTCACGTGGGCGAGCACGGCGACCGGGAGGCTCTCGCCGCTGCGGTTGAACAGCCAGGTGACGACGACGGTGAACGCGACGGTGAAGATCAGGAAGTTGAGCGGGCTGATCCAGGTGGTGTCCCGCCCGCCCCACTCGGTGAGGAACAGCGGCGCGTGCCAGAGCGCCCACACCGGCCCGAGCACGAACGAGGCCCGGAGCGCGCCGAGCCGGCCCTGGAGCCGGGGCAGGGCGAAGTCCCGCCAGCCCGGCTCCTCGGCCAGACCCGTCGTCACGACCTGGAGGACCAGCCCCGGGACGTACATCGCGAGCGCCGTCAGCGAGGGCGCCACGATCGCGCCGCCCGCCTGGGCGGTCCCCGCGACGAGCAGCACCGCGGGCACCCCGAGCAGCGCGATCGCGTACCACCGCCCGCCGACCCGCCAGCGCCCCATCCGACCGATCCACCGCCGCAGCCCGGGGCGGCCGTCGACCAGGGCGGTCACCAGGAAGGCCGACGCGATCGGCCCGAGGTAGGCGCCCGGCAGGACCCCGAGGATCTGGCTCGTCCCGAGCACCTCGGGGAAGCGGTACGCCCAGAGGCCGAGCCCGTTCTCCGAGAGGACGTACGGCGTCCAGGCCACCCAGCTCAGGGTGCAGGCGAGGACGAAGAAGCTGGTCAGCGGACGTCGGCGGAGGATCGTCATGACCGCGACGCTAGGAATCCGAGGGGCCCGGCCACGAGCGCCGGAGGAACGCACCACGCGGGTTGCATCGGAGGATGCAGGCGCCGGACCGCCCAGGCGCACTCGTCCTACCCGGTGAGTTCGGCGAACATCGCGGCGTACTCGGCCGAGGGCTCGATGGGCGTGATCACGTCGACGAGCACCGCGTCGGGGGCGGTGACGATGAAGTGGCGCTGCCCGAAGCCCTCGGAGCGTAGGTCGAGCGCGGCGGGAAGGCCGCCGCGCACGACGAGCCGCTCCCACTCGGCGTCGACGTCGTCGACCTCCAGGTTCAGCAGCAGTCCGCCCGCAGGGCGCCCGCGGTAGGCGTCGGGCACCGTCGGGTGCGTGGCGTCGACGAGGGCGAGCTCCCAGCTCGTACGGCGCAGGGAGACGTACCAGTCGGCCTCGAACGTCACGTCGAAGCCGAACCACGTGACGTAGAAGTCCCGAGCAGCCGCCACGTCGGAGCAGCAGAGCACGGGGTAGAGGCTGGTGAGCGACATGCGGACCTCCGTTGACGTACCATCGGTACGCGAAACCTATTCGCATACCGGTGGTACGTCAAGGAGGCCGGATGGGAGTGCGCGCGGACCAGAAGGAGCGGACCCGCGAGGCCCTGGTGACGGCGGGTCGCCAGCTCTTCGCCGAGCACGGCTACGCCGCCGTCGGCCTCAGCGCCCTGGTGGCCACGGCCGGCGTCACGAAGGGCGCGCTCTACCATCACTTCGACGGGAAGGCCGAGCTGTTCGAGGCCGTGCTCGCCCTGGTGCAGTCCGAGGTGGCCGCGGCCGTCGAGGTCGCAGCGGATGCGGAGGACGACCCGTGGGAGCAGCTCCGCGCGGGCTGCCGCGAGTTCCTCGTCGCGAGCACGGCCCCGGGGACGGCTCGCATCATGCTCGTGGACGGGCCGGCCGTCCTCGGCTGGAGCCGGTGGCGGGCGCTCGACGACGACGCCTCGGGGCGCCTGCTCGTCGGTGCGCTGCGTGCGGCGGTCGCGGCCGACCGCCTCGCCCCGGGCCCGGTGGAGCCGCTCGCCCACGTCCTCTCGGGCGCGCTGAACGAGGCGGCGCTGCGGCTCGCGGAGTCCGACTCCCCGGACCTCGGGGCGACGTGGGGCGCGATCGACCGGATCCTGACCGGTCTCGCGCGGTGATCAGTCGCTCATGTCGACGTTCTGGTCGACGATCGTCTGCCGGTGCGGGGTGACCCAGAGGATCACGCGCTCGGACTTGATCGCCTCCGGCGGGTAGTCCTTGCCGAAGTACTTCCGCGAGACCTCGTCGATGTGCGTGCGGGCCTCGTCGCCGGTGGTGAACTCGGTGACCTCGCCGCGCACCTCCGCGTAGCGGTGCGGATCGGCCTCGTCGCGGATGAGCACGGTGATCCGCGGGTCGCGCTGCAGGTTCTGGTAGCGCTTGCGATGCGTCTCGGTGTTCAGGACGAGCCGGCCGTCCTTGAGGCCGACCCACAGGATCTGCGTCTGGATCAGCCCGCTCGGCAGCATGGTCGAGACCGACGCGTAGTTCACCCCGGACGCCAGCTCGGTGGTCATCGGGTGCAGCTCGGGACCGTTGCGCGTGTCTGCCATGCGCGCGGGTGCCCGACGCCCCCGCCGACTACCCGGCCTGTGCGGTCGCCTCCTGCGCGACGACGAGCCGGTCCACCGACTCCCGCACGGCGCGCAGCTCGGTGACGACGGCGTCGAGCTGGGTCACGTTGGTGACCTTCAGTTCGGCCAGCACGCGCTCCAGCAGGGCGTTGGTGACGATCAGGGCGTCCTTGACGGGGGCGATCCCCGCGATGTCTCCGAGCACGGTTCCTCCTCGGTGCGACGATGTTGTCGGTACCGACGGTACCTGATACCTCGGGTTCACGCTTCCCCGCGGTCCGCCGCCCGCTTCCGTCGCTTGCCCTCGTGCATCGCCGCGACCCGCGCGACCGGGATCGTGTGGCCCTCCTCGATCAGGTCGGCCGGGATCGGTCGGGCCGCACCGAGGCGTTCGGTCCAGGTCGGGCCGGTGAGGAACCGGTCGGGCGTGGCGACCGTGATCTCGCCGGGCACGACGTCGTCCAGCTCGTCCCAGTCGAGCGGGCAGCTCACGGGCAGGCCCGGCCGCACGCGGGGGCTGTAGGCCGCGACGACGGTGGCGCCACCGGCCCGGGTGGCGTCGAGGAACACCTTGCCGCCGCGGTCGGCCTTGATGAACGCCGTCGTCGTGGTGTCCGGCTCGTGGCGTTCGGCGCGCGCGGCGACCGCCCGGGTCGCGGCGTGCACGTCGGCCATCTCGGCGGGCCCGATCGGCGTGACGACGTGCAGTCCCTTCGCTCCCGACGTCTTCACCGCGGGCTCGAACCCGGCCTCCTGCAGCACCCGGCGCACCGCGCGGGCCGCGGTCACCACGGGCGTGAGGTCGGCGCCCTCGGGCGGGTCGAGGTCGAGGACCAGGTGGGTCGCGGTCCACGGCTCGTCCGCGGTGGCGAGCGGGACGTGGTACTCGATCGCGCGCTGGTTGCCGAACCACAGCAGCGTCGCGCGGTCGGCGGCGAGGGCGTAGTGGACGTCGCGCTGGGAGCTCTCGGACCAGAACGTGACCGAGCGGATCCAGTCCGGCGCGCCCTTGGGCAGGTTCTTCTGCATGAACCGCTGGTCGCCGCGGGCGCGCACCACCGACAGCGGCCGGTCGGCGAGCAGCGGGAGCATCCGCTCCGCGACCGCGTCGAGGTGGTCCACGAGCTGCCGCTTCGTCACCGGGTCACCGGCGAGCAGCGGCTGGTCGAGGTGGGTCAGCCCGACGCCGTCGCGCGTCTCGTCCGGTTCGCTCGCCACCCGAGGAACCGTGGCGGGGAGGACGGACCGGGTCAAGCCGTGGTCAGGTCGATCCGGTAGCGGGTGAGCGCCAGGGCCGCGTGCGCCGAGGGCGGCGGCGCGTCGTCCGCCACCACGCACGCGGCGAGGGCCGCGCGCAGGGCCGGTTCGTCGAGGTCGTGCCCGATCAGTACCAGCCGCGCGCCCCGGGTGTCGCGGCGCCCCGGCGCGGGGCGCACCCGGATGGCGGTGCCGACCGTCTGCACCTCCCAGACGTCGGGGGTCTCGTCGAAGCCCTCGCCCCCGGTGTCGGGGATCCGCACGATGCCCTTGATCCGCACCACGCCGCGCGGCCCGGACTCCAGGAACGCGGCGAGCCGGCCGGCGTCCAGCGGACGCTCCGAGGTGAACGACACGCTGGAGGCCGCCACGTGCGGGTGCTCGCCGTCGGCCTCGCGGAGCAGCGCGTCCAGGGTCAGCTGCGACGGCTGCGGACGGCGGACCGGGTCGACCAGCAGCGCCGGGTCCAGCGCCCCGTGCGAGGTCCCGACGACGGCGCCGGGCGCCGCCGCCCGCACCTCGTCGAGCGCCACCGCACCGCACCGGTCCAGCCCGTTCACGACGGCGAGGTCGGCCAGGCGGGCGTGCTCGAGGTCCGGCGCGCACGCGTCCAGCACCGCGACCAGCCCGCCGTACACCGCGTGCGGGTCGTGCGACGCGAGCAGCAGCCGCACCAGCTCGCGGGGCTCGGCGAGACCGCTGGCCTCCACGACGACGAGGTCCAGACCCGCCGCGGGCGACACGAGGTCGGCGAGCACCCCCGACAGCCCGTCGGCGTCGGTGACGCAGCACAGGCACCCGTTCGCCAGCGACGTCACCGACGAGGCCTGCCCCGCGACCAGCATCGCGTCGATCCCGAGCGCGCCGAAGTCGTTCACCACGACCCCGATCCGCACCCCGTCCGCGTGCCGCAGCAGGTGGTTGACCAGCGATGACTTCCCGACGCCGAGATGGCCCGCGACGAGCACCACCGGCACGGTCCGCACTGTCACGGTCACCGAGCATAGGGTCGGTGATCGTGCTCCCCCTGGAAGGCATCCGTGTCCTGGACCTGTCGCGGGTGCTCGCCGGCCCCTTCGCGACGCAGTGGCTCGGTGAGATGGGCGCCGACGTGGTCAAGGTCGAGCCGCCGAACGGCGACGACACCCGCGGCTGGGGTCCGCCGTACCTGGGCGAGGAGTCGCTCTACTTCCTGTCCACGAACCGCAACAAGCGCGGGATCGTCCTGGACCTCGCGTCCGAGCAGGGCCAGGAGGCCGCCCGCCGCCTCGCCGACCGGGCGGACGTCCTCGTCGAGAACTTCCGCCCCGGCACGCTCGAGCGGTGGGGCCTGGACTTCACCACGCTCGCCGCCCGCAACCCCCGGCTCATCCACGTCGCCATCTCCGGCTTCGGGCAGACCGGCCCGTACCGCGACAAGCCCGGCTACGACGTCCTCGGCCAGGCCATGGGCGGCATCATGAGCCTCACCGGCGAGCCGGACGGCCCGCCGACGAAGATCGGGCTGCCCGTCGCGGACCTGAACGCGGGCACCTGGGCGATCATCGGCGTGCTCATGGCCCTCCAGGCCCGCCACACCACGGGCCGCGGCCAGTACCTCGACGTCTCGCTGCTCGACGCGCAGACCGTCTGGCACACCTGGGCCGCGCAGCACGTCTTCCACGACGCCCCGCGGGCCCGGCGGATGGGCGCGGCGCACCCGACGGTCGTCCCCTACCAGCCGATGGCCTGCGCGGACGGCACGCTCGTCGTCGCGGTCGGGAGCGAGCGGCTGTGGCGGCGGTTCTGCACCGTGCTCGGCCTGGACCACCTCGCCGACGACCCCCGGTTCGCGACGACGGGTGAGCGCTCGGCCCGGCGCGACGAGCTGATGGCGCTCGTCGAGGAGGTCATGACGACGCGCCCCGTGGCGCACTGGGCGGCGGAGTTCGAGGCGGCCGGGGTGCCGTGCGGCCCGATCAACACCCTCGACGACCTCTACGCCGACCCGTGGTCGCACGAGCGCGGCCACCACGTGACCCTGGACCACCCCGGGGTCGGCACCTACCGCGGCACCGACTTCCCGGTGCACGCCTCCGGCGAGGCCGCGACCCCGCCGGCGCCGCAGTCCCCGCCGCCCACCTTCGGACAGCACACGGCCGAGGTGCTGCGCGAGCTCGGCTACACCGACGCCGAGATCGACCGCTTCTGAATGAGCCGCGCCGCGAGGACCGCGCCCACACCGGAGAGGACCACGATCGCGACGAGGTAGGCGGACGCGCCGGCCATGCCGAGCGGCGACGCGAGCAGCAGCGTCGTCAGGATCGGGGCGAGGGCCCCGCCGGTGATCGAGCCGAGCTGGTAGCCGACGGACGCGCCGCTGTAGCGGACCTCCGCCGGGTAGGCCTGCGCGGCCAGCGCCCCGGACGGGCCCCACATCGGCGCGGACGCCCACCGCGCCCCGGCGACGGCGAGCGCGGTGAGCACCAGCGAGGCGGACGCGAGGAGCGGGAGGAAGACGGCCATGACGACGGCGGTCGCGACGGCCCCGCCCAGGATCGTGCGCGAGAGCCCCCACCGGTCCGCCGCCGCGGAGAACCACAGGATGATCGGCACCTCGAGCACGGCGACGACCAGCACGATCGCGATCAGCCCGGTCCGCGGCATCCCGTAGGCGCTGGCGCCGTACTGGATGGAGAACGTCGCCGCCATGTAGCCGACGCCGGTGATGCCGGTGAACAGCGCGATCCCGCACAGCACCTGGGGCAGGTGGTGGCGCAGCACGCCCGCGATCGGCAGGACCATGGAGTCGCCGCGCGAGCGCACCGCCGAGAACTCCTCCGACTCGGCCACCTGCAGCCGCACCCACAGGCCCACGGCGACGAGCAGCGCGGACGCCAGGAACGGCACGCGCCAGCCCCACGAGGCGAAGGCCTCGGGGGACAGACCCGCCGTGAGGACGAGGAAGACCGCGTTCGAGGCGATCAGCCCGATCGGGACGCCGAGCTGCGGGAAGCTGCCGTAGAACGAGCGCTTCCCGCCGGGCGCGTGCTCGGTGGACAGCAGCACCGCGCCGCCCCACTCGCCGCCCACCGCGAAGCCCTGCACGAGGCGCAGCACCACCAGCAGCACCGGGGCGGCGACGCCGATCGTGGCGTAGGAGGGCAGCAGGCCGATCAGGAAGGTGGCCACGCCCATCGTCACGAGCGTGATGACCAGCGTGTTCCGCCGCCCCACCCGGTCGCCGAGGTGACCGAACAGCACGCCGCCGATCGGGCGGGCGATGAACCCGACCGCGAACGTGCCGAACGCGGCGAGGCTGCCGGCGAGCGGCGAGGAGCCGGGGAAGAACTGCGGGGCGAACACGGTCACGGCCGCGAGCCCGTAGATGTAGAAGTCGTACCACTCGATGCTGGTGCCGACGAGGCTCGCGAGCGCGACCTTCCTCGGGGACGTCGTCATCGGGCCTCCTGGAGTCGGACGGGGACGGACGCGAAGCCGCGCAGCCAGTTGGAGAGACGGGGGACGGACTCGCCGGCGGGCTCGATCCGCTCGACGCGGCGCACGAGCTCGCCGAGCAGCGCGGCCGCCTCCATCCGGGCGATCGCCTGTCCGACGCAGTTGTGAACCCCGGCGCCGAAGGTGACCGCCCCGGCCGTCCGGAAGGCGTCGAAGGCGTCGGGCCCGTCGAAGCGGCGCGGGTCGCGGTTGGCGGCCCCGAGGCAGAGCAGGACGCGGGCGTCGGCGGGCAGCGTCACGCCGTCGAGCGCGACGGCGCGCGTGGTGGTGCGGCCGATGACGGGGCTCGGGGTGTGCAGCCGCATGCCCTCCTCGAACACCGCGCGGAGGCGGGAGGGATCGGCGCGCAGCAGCGCCCAGACCTCGGGGCGGCGGGCGAGCTCGTGGATCACCGAGGCGAGGGCGAGCACCGTCGTGTCGATGCCGGCGGACAGGAACGAGCGCACCAGCAGCCCGGCGTCGGCCTCCGTGATGTCGCCGCGGTCGGCGTGCGCGTAGATCGCGGCACCGATCCCGTCGTCGGAGAGGGCCTCGCGGCGCATCTGCCACGTGACGTACTCGCGGGCGGTCGCCCACTCCCCCGCGCCGAGGGCCGCACCCCGCTCCGCGGCGTCGCGCAGCGCGCCCGGCGGGCCCATGGACTCGAAGTTCAGCGCCGCGTAGGGCAGCAGGTGGTCGCGGCCCTCCGGCGCCATCCCGACCGCGTCCGGCAGCACGGTCAACGGGAACCGCTCCGCGATCCCGGCCGCGTCGAGCTCCCCCCGGGCGCAGGCCTCGTCGACCAGCTCCGCCGCGACCGCGGCAAACCGTTCCTCCAGTCCGGCCAGGGCCCGCGGGGAGAGGACCCGGTTCATCACCCGGCGGGCGGCGTCGTGCTCGGGCGGGTCGGTGTCGAGCAGGATGCTCGGCGGGCGCCACCCCTGGCCGCGGCGGATGTCGGCGAGGCCGGTCCCGGCGGCCGAGGAGAACGTCGCGGCGTCGCGGAAGGCGGCCGCCACGTGGGCGTGCCGGCCGGTCGCGTACAGGCCGTGCGCGGGGAGGAACACCGCGGGCGCCGTCTCGCGGATCGCGGTGTCGGCGGGCAGCGGGTCGGCGAGGACCTCGAGCGCGAACGGGTCGAGGGTGAGCGCGGGCGCGTCGACGCACGGCGGTTCGACTCCGGGCATGCTGCGCGACGCTGCTCCGCCCGGGGTGAACCGGACAAGCAGGTCACCGCCAGGCGGAAACCGGATCCCGAGGAGCACCATCAAGGAACCTTGTGATCCAGCTCTCCGGAAGGACACAATCGGCCGGATGACCCGACGCACCGCAGCGAGTCGTGTCCTGGACGTGCTGGGCGCCTTCGGCCCCGACCACCGCGCCCTGTCGCTCTCCGAGATCGCCCGACGGGCCGAGCTGTCGCTGTCCACCACGCACCGCCTCGTCGGCGAGCTGCTGTCGTGGGGCGGACTCGAGCGCGGCGCGGACGGGCGCTTCTCGGTCGGCCTGCGGCTGCTGGAGCTCTCCGCGCTGGCCCCGCGGGGTCTCGGGCTGCGCGAGGTCGCGTTCCCGCACCTGGACGACCTCCACCGCGCCACCGGCGGCAACGTCCACCTCGGCGTCCGCGACGGCCACGAGGTGGTCTACGTGGAGGCGCTCCGGTCGCGGGGCACCGCGCAGGTGTCCAGCCGGGTCGGCGACCGGTGGCCGCTGCACGCGACCGGCACCGGCCTGGTGCTGCTGGCGCACGCGGACCCGGGCGACGTCGACGACGTCCTCGCCCGGCCGCTCGCCCGCTACACCGCCCGGACCAGCACCGACCCGGAGGCCCTGCGCCGGCACCTGGCGCGGGTGCGCCGGGACGGGGTCGCGGTGCTGCGCGGCCAGATCACCGACGACGCGATGGCGGTCGCGGTGCCGGTCCGCGACCGGACGGGGGAGGTCACCGCGGCGCTGAGCCTGGTGGTGCGCGACGACGAGGCCGGGCCCGGCGGGCTGCCCGCACTGCTCACGGCCGTGGCCGCCCGGATCCGCCGGTCGCTGACCGCCGGACCGACCGCGATGGGCGCCGGCGCCGCGGTCCGGCCGGTGGAGCGGGCGCTGCGGGTCGGCTGAGGGCCTACCGCGGGGAGCGGCGGAGCGCGTCGTCGGGCGACACGCGGGGCGCCGGGACCGGGGCGCGACCGGCGGCGTCCGCCCACGCGGCGAGGGCGGCGCGGTAGAACGCCCAGCGCACCTCGTCCTGGGTCATGTCCTGGGTCATGTCCTGGCTCATGTCCACCGGCACGTCCAGCGGCGTCGTACTCACGTTCAGCCCCCTCGAGCGCTCCGTTCGTCCCCCGGCCCGTCGCGCAGAGTTCCACGGTGGTGCGCCCTACCGGTGGGTCATCACCCGTTCGCCACACACTCCGGGTACTGAGCGTTCACCCCCGCAACGATCGCACCCGCAGCGACCGGAGCCGGTTCACCGCCGCCGCCACCTCGTGACGCCGCGGCAGGGCGAGGTCGGCCGGGTCCCGCGGGCCGTCGCGCAGGGCGTCGACGCCCTCCCGCGCGACCTGGGCGTCCAGCAGGTCGAGGCCCTCGGCGAGGGTGATCGTGCCGTCGAGGACGTGGTCGCCGAGCAGCGCCATCGCCCGCCCGATCCCGGTCACCTGCGAGCGGTCGACGACCTGCTCCACCGCGGCGAGGTCGACGTCGTCCTCGCCGAAGGTCAGGGTGTCCACCCCGCGGGCGGTGATCCGCCGCTTGCCCTGCCGACCGGACGGGTCGAGCGAGCCCGGGTCGACCACGCGCGCGGTGACCGCCGGGAACCCGGAGTGCTCCTGGGTCCGGCCCGGGGTCGACGCGGCGATGTCGTGCGCCTGCTCCGTGACCTCGCTCGCCACGTAGGACGACATCATGATCACGGTGTCGGCGACGCCCAGGTAGTCCCCGGACCCGCCCATGACCAGCACCGAGGACACCCCGCGCTCCGCGTGCAGCGGGCGGATGCGCTCCACGAACGGCACCAGCGGCTCCGTGGCGATGAGCTGCTGCATGCGGGCGTCGCGGATCATCATGTTGGTCGCCGACGTGTCCTCGTCCACCAGCAGGACGCCCGCGCCGGCCTCGATCGCCTCCACCATCGACGCGGCCTGGCTGGTCGAGCCGGACGCGTTCGTCGTCGAGAAGTCGTCGGTCGGTTCACCCGACGGCAGGTGCGAGACGAACGCGGACACGTCGCTGCGCACCACGCTGCGCCCGTCCTCGGCGCGCACCTTGACCGCGTCCGCCCGCGCGACGACCTGCTCGCGCCCGTCGCCCGGCCCGTGATCGTGCACGCCCGCCTCGATCGCGCGGAGCAGCGTCGACTTGCCGTGGTAGCCCCCGCCCACGATCAGCGTCACGCCCTCCGGTACCCCCATCCCGACGACGGGTCCGGCGTTCGGCGTGTCCAGGGTGACCTCGAGGCTCTCCGGCGCGGTGAAGGCGGTCGCCCGCTCGAGCGGGCGGTCGTCGATCCCGGAGCGGCGCGGCAGCACCGCCCCGGTCGCCACGAACGCGACGAGCCGACGGTCGGCGAGGGCGTCGCGCAGGGCGACCGCGTCCTCGACGGTCTCGGCGAAGCGGACCGCCGCAGCACGCTCGTCGTCGGGAAGGTCGGTCCAGCGCAGAGTGGCGACGGCCGCCGGCAGCGTCTCCCCCAGCAGCGTCGCGGCCTCCCGGCCCAATATCCGGCGCTTCGGCCCGGGCAGCGGCGCGCCCAGCTCGATCACGACGGTGCCGTCCTCGCGGACCTGCCCGGCGGTGCGCGCGAGCACCTGCTGCCCGCCGGCGTCGACCTGCAGCGGGGAGCCGCGCAGTGCGCCGCGTAGACGGCGCAGCAGGAACGTGGCGTGGGCGCGGCGGCGGTCGGGGGTGCGGGTCAGCTCCTCGGGCGCGGCACCGGGCAGCGTGACGCGGACCCGCGACGGCGGGGCGAACGGGTCGGCCTGGGCGCGGACGATCTCGAGGGACCCGCGTTCTCCCCCGTCGCTGCGCTCGCCCCGGTCCGGCAGGTCCCAGGCGCCGGCGAGGGACTTGTAGCGTCCGTAGCTCTGCCCGTCGAGGTCGCGGAGGGTCTGGGCGAGATCACGACGGGCCATGGGCGGCAGAGTGCCCAGCGGCCGTGGCGGACATACTGGGGACCGTGATCGTCGTGCTCGCCTGGGTGCTCGGCCTGGCCGCCCTGGGCTGGGCGGCCTGGTGCGCGGTGTCGGCCGTGGTGGACCAGGCCCCGACCTACCACCACCGGCTCGCGCTGGTGGGCCTCGAGGTGCTGGGGCTGGTCCAGGCGGTGGTCGCGGTGGTGCTCCTGGTGGTGTCGCCGGGGCGGTCGGGCGGGGCGGTCGCGGAGATCGTCGGGTACCTGATCGCGCTGGTCGTCGTGCTGCCGATCGGGGCGGCCCTGGCCTACGGCGAGCGCACCCGGTACGGCTCGGTGGTGCTGGCGATCGCGGGGTTCACGTTCGCGGTGCTCGTGCTGCGGACGACGCAGGTGTGGGAGGCCACCGGTGTCTCCTGAGCGGCGGTTGAACAGCGGCCCGGGCAAGGTGCTGCTCGCGGTCTACGTCCTGTTCGCGATCTCGGCCGGGGCGCGGTCGGTCTACCAGCTCGCGACGCAGTTCTCCGTCGCGCCGCTGGCGTACCTGCTGTCCGCGTTCTCGGCCGCGGTCTACGTCGTGGCGGCGGTGGCGATCGGACGGCGGTGGCGGCGGCTCGCGCTGGTCGCGGTCTGGATCGAACTGGTCGGCGTGCTCGGCGTCGGGCTGTTCACGCTGCTCGTGCCGCAGGACTTCGCGGACGAGACCGTCTGGAGCGACTTCGGCGTCGGCTACGGGTTCTTCCCGCTGATCCTGCCGATCCTGGGACTGCTCTGGTTGTTCCGATCTACCGATCGGTCCTGATACCGTACTCGTGTGACCACGCACACGCTGTCCCTCCCCGGCGTCGACCTCGTCTACGACCTCCTCGGCGCCTCCGAGGGGCGGCCCCTGGTGATGATCGGCCAGCCCATGTCCGCCGAGGGCTTCCACGCCCTCGCCGAGCAGCTGCCGGAGCGGCGCGTCGTGCTGTACGACCCGCGCGGGCTCGGTCGGTCGGTGCGGACCGACGGGATCGACACCAGCGTGCCCGAGGTCCAGGCGGAGGACCTGCACGCGCTGGTGGGGTCGATCGACGCCGGGCCGGTGGACGTGCTCGCCTCCAGCGGCGGCGCGATCACGGCGCTGGCGTGGGTGACGGCGTACCCGGACGACATCGCGACGCTCGTGGCCCACGAGCCGCCGCTGATCGGTGAGCTGCCCGACGCCGAGGCGGCGGAACGGGGCTACGACGGGTTCCGTCGGGCGTACGCCGAGCGCGGGTGGGGCGCCGGGATGGCGGCGTTCATCGCGTACACCTCCTGGTCCGGCGAGTACACCGAGGACTACTTCGCGCAGCCCGCGCCCGACCCGGCGATGTTCGGGATGCCGACCGAGGACGACGGGTCCCGCGACGACCCGCTGCTCAGCGACCGCTCGCTCGCGGTCGTCCGGTACCGCCCGGACGCCGACGCGCTGCAGGCCGCCCCCACCCGGGTGCTCCTCGCGGTCGGCGAGGAGACCGGCGACACCTTCACCGGCCGCACCACGCGGGCGCTCGCGCAGCGGCTGGGACAGGACGTGGTCGTCTTCCCCGGCGGCCACGGAGGCTTCGGCGCCGAGGAAGGCCCGTGGCCCGGGCAGGCGAAGGCGTTCGCGGTGCGGCTGCGGGAGGTCCTGGAGTCCTGACGGGCATGGCGAGTGCGACATGGCGCAGGTCCGCGGGCCCGGGAACCTGCGGGATGTCGCACTCGGGCCGTCGGCGCGCCGACCGCCCCTGAGCGAGTGCTGCACCAGGCAGGATCCGACGCCGCCGAACCTGCCCCATGTCGCACTCGGGGCCGAGCTCAGCCCAGCCCGGTGCCCTCCACGCCGCGACGCCAGTAGCCGTCGAGGTCGATCCACTCGGTGGGCAGCAGGTCGCGGAGCCGGCGGCGGACCGGGCGCAGGGCCGACGCCTCGGCGCCCATCCACACGAGGCCCTCCCCCTCGGGGCGTTCCCACGCCGCGACCGCGTCACCGAGCAGCGAGGTCGTGCCCGGCTCGGCGCCGTCGCGGTGCAGCCACGTCACCTCGATACCGGCCGGGCCCGGCAGCGACTGCTCCTCCCCTGCATCGGCGACCTCGATGAACACCGTGCCCACGGCGTCGTCGGGAAGACCCCGCAGCCAACGGCCGAGGGCGGGCAGCGCCGTCTCGTCGCCGCCGAGGAGGTACCAGTCGCGGGGGTCGTGCACCACCGAGGAGCGCGGTCCCCACAACCACAGCGCCCCCGACGGGTCCTCCACCCACGAGCCGGCGAGCCCGTGGCCGTGCCGCACGAAGTCGACCTCGACGACGCCGTCGGCCACCGACCGCAGCGTGTACTCCCGGTAGGCCCGCGGCCGTCCGGGAGCCGGGGCGACGAGGCCGCGCGGGCCGATCTCCGGGCGGTCGGGCTCCGGACCCGACGTCGGGAAGAAGAGCTTGGCGTGGTCGGTGGGGCCGGAGACCGGCAGCGCGTCGACCTCGCCGGCCAGGCGGACGCGGCGCATCCGCGGGGTGACGTCCGCGACGCCGACGACCTCGACCCGCACCGGCTCGACGTCGTCGTGGGCCTGCTGGGAGATCACGGGAGCGTTGCGCACGACCATGCGGCCATGCTGACACCGGGCGTCACCCCCGTGCCCAGGACGGGTCGTCCGCACCCAGCTCGTGCGCCGGCGCCGCCCAGATTCCGCCGAAGACGGGCGGCGGCACCTCCACGCGGCCCAGGGACTGACGCACCGGCTCGACCGCATCCGCCGTCGTGACCAGCTCCGGGTGCGCCCACAGCCACTCGGCGGTGCGGGCCAGCGAGAGCTCGCGGACCGACCCGCCGCGCGTGGCCCGCTCCGCCAGCCCGAGCAGGGCGGACGCCGCGGTCAGGTAGCCGGTCGCGTGGTCGAGCGCCTGGGCCGGCAGGGCGCCCGGGCGCTCGTCGGAGCCGCAGGCGACCGCGATGCCCGACGCGGCCTGGACGATCGAGTCGAACCCGCGGCGTCCCGCCCACGGCCCGGTCCAGCCCCACGCATCGAGGCGCACGACGACGAGCCCCGGACGGCGCGCGAGCAGCGCCTCCGGCTCCAGCCCGAACGCGTCGAGGGCGCCCGGCCGGTACCCGGTCACGACGACGTCGGCGGTGTCGATCAGCTCGCGCAGCCGCGGGTCGGCGGCGTCGAGGATCGTCGTGCGCTTCCCGAGACCGGTGTCGAGGTGCTGGGCGGGGAGCTCGGGCATCGTCGGCGGGTCGACGCGCAGCACGTCGGCACCGGTCAGCGCGAGGGTGCGGGTGGCCACCGGGCCCGCGATGACGCGCGTGAGGTCGAGGACCCGCGGGGGCCGGTCGACGACGACCGCGGGCCGCTCGGTGCGCCGGATCGCCACCAGCGGCTCGCCCGCCACGGCCCGTCCCGGCGCGGACGGCGACCACGCGTCCCGGTCGCGCACGGCCACCGCGATCCCCCCGCTCCCGACGACGAGCTCCTCGGTCTCGAGCGCGGGACGGGCGGCGATCGCGTCGGCCACCCCGTCCTCGGCCGCCTCGCCGTCGGGGACGGCGAGGGCGGCCAGCAGGCGCGCGCGGTGGTGCGGGTAGTTCGCGTGGGTGCGCACCCAGCCGTCGGCAGCGGGCCAGAACCCGGACAGTGGGGCGAACCCGCCCGGGGCGACGCCGTCGACACGGAGCAGCTGGTCGGCCCGGAACGAGCTCCCGACGCGGGCGAGGTCGATCCGGGGTGCCCGGTCCCCGGCCGCTCCCGCCGCACACGCCACCGCGCCGAGTGCGAGCGCCTCGACCGGCAGCGGGCACGCGAGGCCGGTGGACGGGCCGACCCACTCCGGCACGGGCGGTGGTACCGCCGCGTCGAGGTGGGTCCAGAGGTCCCGCAGGGCGAGGTCGGCGGCGTGCACCGCTCGAGAATGCGCCTTCCATGACGTCCGGTGTCAGCATGGCCGCAGTGCTGACAGGAAGGAGAGCGCGGGACATGAGCGACCTCGGTGACACGCTGACCGCCGCCCTCGGCGCGGCGAACGTCCTCGACGGCACCTCCGACGCCGCCCGCGACCTCGCCCACGACGAAGCGCTCGCGGTCGGCCACGGCACCCCTGCGTTCGTCGTGCGCCCCGGCAGCACCGCCGACGTCGTCGCGATCCTCGACGCCGCCCGGGCCACCGGGACGCCCGTCGTCGCGCGGGGCTCGGGCACGGGGCTGTCCGGGGGTGCGAACGCCCCGGACGGCGCGGTCGTCGTCGCGTTCGACCGGCTGACCGACGTGGTCATCGACGACCTCGACCACGTCGCCGTCGTCGGGCCCGGCGTCACCCTGGAACAGCTCGACGCCGCCGCCCGCGCCCACGGGCTGACCTACCCGGTGCGCCCGGGCGAGCAGAGCGCGTCGCTCGGCGGCACCGTCGCCACGAACGCCGGCGGGATGCACGCGGTGCGGTACGGGGTGACGCGGGCGCACGTCGTCGGGCTCGAGGCCGTGCTCGCGGACGGCACCGTGGTGCGAGCCGGCGGGCGGCTCGCCAAGGTCTCGGCCGGCTACGACGTGGTGCAGCTGCTCACCGGCTCCGAGGGCACACTGGCGCTGATCACCGAGGTCACGGTGCGCCTGCAGCCCCACCTGCCGGTCCGCCGCACCGTCCTGGCCCCGTTCGCCGACCTCGCCACGACCACCGCCGCCGTCGCCCGCGTCGTCGGGAGCGGGCTCGCACCCGCGCTGTGCGAGTACCTGGACGACCCGACGATGGACGCGATCTGCGCCGCGGCCGACCTCTCGCTCGGCGTCCCGGACGAGGTCCGCGCGCGGGCCGACGCCTACCTCGTCGTCGAGCTCGTCGGCCGCCGCGCGGACCGTGTCGAGGAGGACCTCGCCGAGCTCGGCGAGCTCCTCACCGCGGCCGGCGCCCCCGACGTCTACGTCCTGCCCGAGGGCTCGGCGCGCCGGCTGGTCGAGGCGCGCGAGCAGACGTTCTGGACGATCAAGGCCCGCGGCGCCGACGAGATCGTCGACGTCGTGGTGCCGCGCTCCGTGATGGCGGACTTCCTGACGGCGGCCCGCGCGGCCGGCTCCCGGTACGGGTCGACCGTCCTGGGCTGCGGGCACATCGGCGACGGCAACGCGCACCTCGCGGTCTTCCAGCCCGACCCGGACGCCCTGCACGCCACCCTGCACGACGTGCTCGCCGCCGGGGTCGCGCTCGGCGGCGCGGTGTCCGGCGAGCACGGCGTCGGGCGGGCCAAGGCCGCCGCGCTGGCCGAGCTCGGCGACCCGGGGGCGCTGGAGGTCGTGCGCCGGGTCCGGGCGGCGTTGGACCCGCACGGCCTGCTGAACCCGGGGTGCTCCGTGTCCTGACGAGGGCCCCGACGCCCGGACCCGATCGGCGGCGCCGGTAGCGTGGCCGTCCGTGGGCATGCGCTCGACGGCGGTCGCCCGCGGCGTGGTGTTCCAGGTCGCGGCCAAGTTCTCCGGGCTGCCCCTCTCGATCATCACGCTGTCGGTGGTCACGAACTACCTGGGGCAGGGCGGCTACGACGTCCTCGCGGCGGCGGTGGTGTTCGCGGGCGCGTTCGAGGCGCTGACCGAGCTCGGGATCGGCACGATCGTGGTCCGCCGCGTCGCCGGGCGCGGCGAGGACCTCGAGTCCCTGGTCGCGATGAACATCGGGTTCTCGACGATCTACGCGCTCCCGCTGGCGGCCCTGGTCGCGGGCGCCGGGTTCGTCATCTACTCCGGCGACCCGGTCGCCCAGGCCGCCACCGCGATCATCGCCGCCGGGCTCGCCGCGACCACCGTCTCCAACACCTTCGAGCCGGTCTTCGACGTGCGGGTGCGCTACTCCTCGGCCGCGTCCGCGGAGTTCCTGTCCTACGTGATCACGCTGGGGGCGGCGCTCGGGATCGCGCACTTCGACCTGGGCCTGCTCGCGATGTGCGTCGTGCAGATCCTCCCGCAGTGCCTGCGCCTGGGCATCCAGTGGTGGGGGGCGTCGCGGCTGATCCGCATCTCGTGGAAGCCGTCGTTCTCGGGCTCACTGGGCCTGCTGCGCGAGGCCCTGCCGATCACGATCATCAGCATCATCGGCGTCGCCTACTGGCGCGCGGACGGCCTGGTCCTGACCGCCCTCGGCGGGCCCGGCGAGATCGGCGCCTACTACCTGGCGCTGCGGATCGCCTTCACGCTCTCGCAGATCTCCAAGGTCTTCGAGCGGTCGGTGCTGTCCACGGTCAACGAGGCCTTCGCCGAGAACCGCGAGCGCTTCGCCGAGGCCATCGACCGCGGCTACCGGTTCCTGATCCTCATCGGGCTGCCGGTCGCCGCCCTCGGCTGGGCGCTGTCGGACCGGATCGTCGCCCTGGTCGGCAACGAGGACTTCGTCCCGACGACCGGTCCGGTGCTGGCCCTGTTCTTCGTCGCGGTCGCGATGACGTTCCTGTCCGCGATCGTCTCCGACGGCCTGATCGCCGCCGACGAGGGGCGCTACCTGACGACGATGTCGACGATCAACCTGGGCATCAACATCGTCGGGAACATCATCCTGGTGCCGCACCTGGGTGCCGTGGCCTGCGCGATCATGCTGATCGTCACCGAGACGATCGGGGTGGCGGCCTCGCAGTGGCGGCTGCGGCGCTGGGGCGTGCACGCGATCCCGCTCGGCTACATCGCCCGCCTGCTGCCCGCCGCGGCGCTGGCGCTCGGGGCGATCGAGCTCACGTCCTCGCTGCCGCTGATCGTGCCGCTGGTGCTGGGCGGCGTCGCCTACCTCGGCGGGGCGCTGCTCATGGGCGCGATCCCCCCGGCCCTGCGGAACGCGCTCATCGGTGCCCTGCGCCCGCAGAGCCTCGACCGCATGGAGGCCGACCACGCGGACCGGGCCGACGGCGCGGCCGCCCGCGAGGTCGACGACGCCCTCGACGCCCCGACCACGGTCATCCCGGCGCTGTGGCCACGGTCCATGGCCGGCACCCTCGACGCCCCGACGACGGAGCTGAACGCCGCCCTGCTCGAGACGATGCGGATGCGGGCGCTCCAGACGAAGTACGTCGACCTGGAGATCCGTCGGCCCTAGGTGGCTCCGCCTCGTGAGTACTTCCGGTGGCTATGACCGCCGCAAGTACTCACGAGGCGTCAGCCACCTTGAGGGCCGGGCGGTCCGGGTGGTCGGCCAGCACGACGATCTCCGCCAGCGACTCGGGGTCGACCTCGTCGACGTAGCGCGCGTAGGCCGGCAGCGTCCACGCCTCGTCGTCCGGGGTCTGCCGGCGCAGCGCCCCCGCCGAGAGCGCCACGTGCACCTCGAGCTCCGCCGGCAGGCCGCGCCCGAGCAGCAGCGGGCCGTCGACGAGCAGCACGCCGCCCGGCGGGAGGTCGACCCGGGCCGCCCGCGTGGCCCGGTCCGTCGCCACGTCCCAGAACGTCGGCAGGACCGGCTTCCCGACGGCGGCCGGCGCCAGGACCTCGCGGACGAGGGTGCCGGCGTCGAGCCAGTCGTCGTAGAAGGCGTCCGGGTCGGTGCGCCCCCGCTCGAGGCGTACCGACGCCGGCTTGAGGAAGTCCCACGCCGACACCCGCAGGACCGGCCGCGACAGCCGCTGCAGCCGGTCCACCAGCCCGTCGGCCCAGCGGTCGGGCCGGGCGGCCGCCGCCCCGTCGAGCAGCACCCGCACCGACCCGCCGTCGGGACGCCGCAGTCCGTGCACCGTCTCGGTGAGCCGGTCGAGCAGGGCGTCCGGGCTGAGGGGGGCGATCGTCATCGCCGCCAGCATGCCCGATGTGCGAGTGGCGCCATCCTGACGTCGGGCGTCAGCAACGGGCCATGGCTGACGCCCGGGCGCCGCCTCAGGTCCTCGCCGACTCCCCCTCGACCACCGGGACGGACGAGCCGTCCTCGGAGTGCTGGTCGTACTCGTCCGGCGGCCGCGGGTGCATGGTCGCCAGGGCGATCAGCGAGACCACCGCACAGCCGATGATGTAGATCGAGATCCAGAACGTGCCCCCGGTCGACGCGAGGACGGCCGTCGCGATCAGCGGGGCCGGCCCGCCCGCCGTGATCGACGCCAGCTGGTAGCCCAGGCCGGCCCCGGTGTAGCGCACGCCGGTGCCGAACGACTCCGAGATCAGCGCCGCCTGCGGGCCGTACATCATGTCGTGGAAGACCAGGCCGAGGACCATCCCGAGGATCACCAGGCCGCCCGCCCGCGTGTCCAGCAGCGCGAAGTACGGGAACGCGTACAGCCCGGTCAGCACCACCCCGGCGCCGTAGACCAGGCGACGCCCGAGGACGTCGGAGAGCCACCCGAAGAACGGCACGCTGACGATGCCGATCAGGGCCGCGACGATCAGGTAGAGCAGCAGGTCGGACCGCTCGAGGTCCAGCTGCTGCGTGCCGTAGACCAGCACGAACGAGGTGAACAGGTAGAACGGCGCCTGCTCGGCGGTGCGCACGAACAGCGCCTTGAGCACGTCGCGCCACTGGTGGCGGAACGTGTCGACCAGCGGCAGCTTCGCCACCGCGCCCTGCGAGCGGACGGCCGCGAACGCGGGCGACTCGAGCACCGTCAGCCGCACGAACAGCCCGATCCCGATCAGCACGACCGACGCGATGAACGGCCAGCGCCACCCGCCGTCCAGGAAGTCCGGGCCCGCGAAGTACCAGACGACGAACGTGCCGAGGGCGAGCCCGATCGGGACGCCGGCCTGCGGCCACGCCGCCATCAGCCCGCGCTGGCGCCGGTGGCCCCACTCCATCGCCATCAGCACGGAGCCGCCCCACTCACCGCCGACGCCGATGCCCTGCAGGATGCGCAGGATCGTCAGCAGGATCGGGGCCCAGACGCCGATCGAGTCGTAGGTGGGCAGCAGGCCGATGATCACGGTCGCCCCACCCATGATCAGCAGGGTGGCGACCAGGGAGTACTTGCGGCCGATCCGGTCGCCGTAGTGGCCGAAGATCGCCGCGCCGAGGGGGCGGGCGGCGAACCCGACGAACTGCGTCGAGAAGGCGAGCAGGACACCGCCGGACGCGGAGTCGTTGAAGAACAGCGGGCCGAAGACGAGGGCGGCCGCGGTGTTGTAGAGGAAGAAGTCGTACCACTCGATGGTGGTCCCGACGGTGCTCGCGACCACGGCCCGCCGTTTGAGACGCCGTCGGGAGGCAGGATCGTTCAGCTGGGCTGCTGCAGCATCGGCCATGGCAGAGCATGGTGCGCGTCACACCCACACGTGGCAACGCCTCACGTCACCGAGCGGAACGATCAGATCACCGAGAAGCGGTCCGTCAGCTGCTCGCCGTCCGACCGGCTGATCACGCAGGAGACCAGACGGCCGCCGGACGACCCGGACGCGGTCCCGTTCGGCTCGTCGAACACCGCCTGGCCCGGGATCACCGCGGTCACCTCGAGCGCGGACTTGTCGACCCCGCTCGACGAGGGCGCCACCTGTCCCGAGGCCACCACCACGGCGCAGAACGCCCGGCCGTACTCCGCGAGCGCGGCCTCGCCGGGGTAGGAGACCTCGCGGCTGGAGTTCAGCGGCGTCCCGGTCCCGACCACCTCGATGTCGTGCGCGTCGCCGCACGGCGCGTTGCTCGCGTCCGTGTAGCTGGCGCCGGCGCCCATCCGGCCGCTGGCGCACTGCCCGTCGAACAGCGTGAACGCGGGCAGGTCGCCGCCCGGGCCGAACGTGTAGACGGCCGGCTCGGAGGAGAACGGCCGCCACCCGCCCACCAGCGCCCCGGCGGCGAACACCACCAGCACCAGCACGACCGCCGCCACCCCCGTCAGGGTGCGGCGGTCGCGGAGGGCGGCGGGGAGCTCCAGCGGTCTCAGCTCTCCTGGTCCACGTGCAGCGCCTGCTGCTCGGCGCCCTCGGTCGGCCACTCGTTCTCGACGGCGGAGGCCTCGCCGGCGGCGTCGTCGGCCGGCATCCCGGTCTCCTCGTCGACCCCGGCCGCCACCTGGACCTCGCCGTCGACCTGCGCCTCGACGGCACCGTCGGGGTCGAGCGGGTCGGCGACCGGCGCGCCCGTCGTCCCGACGTCGCCCACCCCGTCGACCGCGTTCTCCGGGTCGTCGACGGACTCGTCCAGGTCCATCGCGGGCGTGGCCGCGATCGGCCGGCCCGGCGGCTCCTCGGCCACGACGTCGGGCTCCTCCTGCGGGAGCCGGTAGGCGATCGTGTCCTGCTCCTCCGCCTCGAGGGTGCCGCCGAGCTTGACGTCCCGGCTGTAGTCCTCGGCGGTGTCCATCCCGTCCTCGAGCGGGTCGGCGCCCATCCGGTCCTCGTCCATGACGAGGGCGGGCTCGGAGTCCAGGGCGCTCGTGTCGTTGTCCACGATCGCCTCGGCCTGCTCGGCGAACTGCTCGCTCACGGTGGTTCTCGCTCCCCGGTCTGCTCGAGTGCATGGTGCACGGTCGACCCAGCGTTCCCCGCAGCGGGTCGCCCCATGCGTGCACTCAGCGGTGGCGTCCGCCGTGCCGGTGTGCGTCGGCACGCTCCCGGGCCCGTTCGATCTGCCGGAGGATCCGCTTCTGGACGACCACCGCGACCTCGCGCGCCTCCCTGACCTCCGGTGGCGCGGTGCGCGTGCGGCGCGGCGCGGAGGACCGCGTCGTCTCCGCGACCGGCCGCTCCCGGGTGGTGACGGCGGGCGGGGTCACCTCGGGCGGCACGATCGGGTTCCCGACGGCGGGTGGGGTCAACGTGGCGGCCGCGCCCGCGGCCGGGGCCAGCGACGACGGTGCCACCGGGGCCGGGCCGCCGGAGGTCAGCGCGACCCCGACGACGGACGCGCCCACCGCCAGCACCCCGGCCGCGCCGGCGGCGACCAGGGCCGGCCGTCGACCCCCGACCTGCCGGACCTGCTGGGCGTCGGGATCCCAGCCCGCGATCTCGTCCTCGCCGGCACGACGCAGCACCACCGCCTGCGGCCCGGTGGAGGGCGCAGCGAACGGGTCAGTGGGGAGGCTCATCGTTCGTCCTATCGGCGCAGTGGCCGGGGACGTTACCGGTTCGTGACCTCGGCCGCCTTCGCGCGCAGCTCGAACTTCTGGATCTTGCCGGTGGACGTCTTCGGCAGCTCCTCGACGACCTCGACGTCGCGGGGGGCCTTGTACCGGGCGATCTGCGTCTTGACGTGCTCGACGACGTCCTCGGGCTCCACGGTCTGCCCCTGCCGCAGGGTGATGAACGCCTTCGGCCGCTCGCCCCAGCGCTCGTCCGGAACGCCCACGACGGCGGCCTCGAGCACCGCGGGGTGCGAGAGCACGGCCTGCTCCACCTCGACGGTCGAGATGTTCTCCCCGCCGGAGATGATGATGTCCTTCGCCCGGTCGCGGAGCTCGACGTAGCCGTCGGGGTGCATCACCCCGAGGTCGCCGGAGTGGTACCAGCCGCCGGCGAACGCCTTCGCGGTCGCCTCGTCGTCGCGGTAGTAGCCGCTCATCACGTTGTTGCCGTGCATGACGATCTCGCCCATCGTCTCCCCGTCGGCGGGGACGTCGACGAGCTGCACCGCGGCCCAGTCGGTCACGTCGTCGGGCATGGTCTCCACCACCCGCACCGGATCCGCCTGCACCATCGCCACGCCCTGGCGGGCCTGCAGCTTCGCCCGTTCCGTGGCGTCCAGCGACGCCCACGAGTCCTGCCACTGGCACACGGTGTAGGGCCCGTAGACCTCGGTGAGCCCGTAGACGTGCACCACCCGGAACCCGAGGCGCTCCATCTCCAGGATCGTGGTCGGAGCCGGCGGGGCACCCGCCGTCGTCACCACCAGGGCGTAGTCGAGCGTGCGCGCCTCGGCCGCGTTCATGATCGTCGTGACGACCGTCGGGGCGCCGTTGAGATGGGTGACGCGGTGCTCGCCGATCAGGCCCCAGATGACGTCCCCGCGGACCTCGCGCAGGCACACGTGCGTGCCTCCGATCGCGGTCAGCGCCCACGGCGTGCACCAGCCGTTGCAGTGGAACATCGGCAGCGTCCACAGGTACACGCTCGACGGGTCGTGGTAGCTGTGCACGATCTCGCCGAAGGAGTTCAGGTACGCCCCGCGGTGGTGGTACTGCACGCCCTTGGGCTTGCCGGTGGTGCCCGAGGTGTAGTTGATCGTGATGGTCGACCGCTCGTCGTCGACCGCCCACGGCAGGTCGTCACCGTCGTCGCCGCGGGCCAGCAGCGCCGCGTAGCCGTCGTCGGCCGAGCCGGCGTCCGGGCCCTCCGGGTCGACGTGCACGACGATCTCCCGGACCGTCTCCAGCGACTCCCGGATCGGCTCGACCGCCGCCAGCAGCGCCGAGTCGACGATCAGCACCGTCGCGCCGGAGTGGTCGAGGATGTAGCGGACCTCCTCGGCCGACAGGCGCGTGTTCACCGCGACCAGCACCGCGCCCGCGAGGGGCACCCCGAAGTGCGCGTGCAGCATCGCCGGGACGTTCGGCAGCAGGCACGCCACCCGGTCGCCCGGTCCGACGCCGGAGGCCCGCAGGCCCCGCGCCAGGCGCTGCGCGTCGCGGGCGAACTCCGCGTAGGTCCAGCGGGACGCGCCGTGGACGATCGCCGTCTTGTCCGGGTACACCCCCGCCGAGCGCTGCAGGAACGACAACGGCGTCAGCTCGGTGATCCACGTGGTGGGCGGCACGGACCGCATCATGCCCGCGCCCACCGGCTCAGCACCATGAGCGTCTTCGTCCCCGTGATCGTGCCCGCGCGGCGCAGCCGGTCGATGACCCGCTGCAGGTCGGCCAGGTCGCGGGCGCGGACCTGGACGAGGGCGTCCGGGTCGCCGGCGATCGTGTAGACCGCCTGGACCTCCGGGACGGTGGACGCCGTGGAGACGATGTCGTCGACCGGGGTGCTGCCCGCGTAGCGGACCTCGGTGAACGCCTCGACGCCCCACCCGAGGCGGGTCGGGTCGACCTGCACCGTGAACCCGGTGATCACCCCGATCTCGCGCAGCCGGTCCACGCGCCGCTTCACCGCCGCGACCGAGAGCCCGAGGCGTGGGCCCATGTCCGAGAACGTGCGCCGTCCGTCCTCACGTAGCAGCGCCAGCAGGCGGTGGTCGGTGTCGTCGACGTCGGCAGCTCGTGGAGCGGTCACGCAACGAATCCTCGCTGTCCGGCCCGATTCGCGTCGAGTCTTGCGCGTCGTCGTCGTAGCGCTTGTCCCCTGTGCGCGGAGTCGGTTCCATGGTTCCGTTCGACGCGCCCCTCCCACCGGAGCGGGGCGTCGTCGCGGAGTCGCGGCGAGGTCACCCCTGCGCCCCCACCGTCTGCGTGATCCCTGACCTCCCGCGCCTCCCGGAGCATCCGATGACCGCCCGCGTCACCGAGCCGACGACCGGCACTCCTGCCTCCACGCCCACCCTCGATGCCCTCGTCGAGGTCGAACGGCGGGTGCTGTGGCTCGCCACCGCGATCGTCGACCACGCCAACCGCGTGCGCCCCAATCCGGGCGGGCTGAAGGTGGGCGGCCACCAGGCGTCGTCGGCCTCGATCGTCTCGATCATGACGGCGCTGTGGTTCGGTGCCCTGCGCGCCGAGGACCGGGTGTCGGTCAAGCCGCACGCCTCGCCGGTGCTGCACGCGATCAACCACCTGCTCGGTGACCTGGACGCCCGCTACCTCACGACACTGCGCGAGTCCGGCGGCCTGCAGTCCTACCCGTCGCGGTCCAAGGACCCCGACCCCGTCGACTACTCCACCGGGTCGGTCGGCATCGGCGCGACCGCCCCGATCTGGGGGGCGATCGCCCGCCGCTACGCCGACGGGGTCGGTGCGCGGGCCGGCACCGGCCGCCAGTTCTCGCTGGTCGGGGACGCGGAGCTCGACGAGGGCGCGGTCTGGGAGGCCGTGCTCGACCCGATGGTCCGCGAGATGGGCGAGGTCACCTGGATCGTCGACTTCAACCGGCAGTCCCTCGACCGCGTCGTCCCGGACATCTCGGCCACCCGCCTGCAGGGCCTGTTCGAGGCCGCGGGGTGGCAGGTGATCACGGTCAAGTACGGCCGGGTGCTCGGCGAGCTGTTCGCCCGCGAGGGCGGCGACGCGCTGCGCCGGCGCATCGACACCATGACCAACCCGGAGTACCAGCGCCTGCTGCGCTGCACCCCGGAGCAGCTGCGCGACCGGCTCCCCCAGGGCCTTCCCGACGACGGGGCCCGGGTGGCCGAGCTGCTCGCGTCCATCGACGACGACACCGTGTACGCCGCGATCCGCAACCTCGGCGGCCACGACCTCGGCGCCCTGCTCGACGCGTACGCCCGCATCGACGACACCCGCCCCACGGTGGTCTTCGCCTACACCGTCAAGGGCTACGGCCTCGCAACGCAGGGCCACCCGCAGAACCACTCCTCGCTGCTGTCTGAGGCGCAGATGCGCGAGCTCGCCGCCTGGGTGGGCGCCGACCTGGACGAGCCGTGGCGCCCGCTGCCGGCCGACTCCCCCGCGGCCCGCCTGTGCGCGGACGCGGCGGCACGCCTCGAGCGGCCGGACGTCGCCGCGGCGGCCCCCGTGAGCGTCCCGACCGACCTGGGCCGCCCGCCGTCGGGAACGGGCAACACCCAGCAGGCCCTCGGCCGCGCCCTGCTCGACCTGACCCGCTCCGCGCCGGAGGCGGCGCGCCGCGTCGTGACCTGCTCCCCCGACGTCGCCTCGTCCACGAACCTCGGCGGCTGGCTGAACAAGGTCGGCTCGTGGGCGGTCTCGGAGCGCCGCGACTGGTTCGACGACGACGCCGAGACGATCCTGCACTGGCGCGAGCGGCCGACCGGCCAGCACATCGAGCTGGGCATCGCGGAGACCAACCTCGTCGGGCTGCTCGGCGAGCTGGGCGCGACCTGGTCGCGGTGGGGTGAGCCCCTGCTGCCCATCGGCGTGCTCTACGACCCGTTCGTCGCCCGCGCGCTCGAGCCGTGGGCGTTCGGGATGTACGCGGGCGGGCAGTCGATCCTGGTGGGGACGCCGTCGGGGGTGTCGCTGGCCCCGGAGGGCGGCGCGCACCAGTCGATCACCACGCCGTCGATCGGGCTGGAGCAGCCGGGCTGCGTCGCCTTCGAGCCGGCGTTCGCGATCGAGGTGACGTGGTGCCTGCTCGACGGGCTGGGCCGGCTCGGCCGCCCCGACGGGTCGTCCTCGTACCTGCGGCTGTCCACCGCGCCGGTGGACCAGTCGCTGGCCGCGGTCCCGGACGATCCGGCCGCCCGCGAGGAGCGGCGGCGCCAGGTCGTCGCCGGTGGGTACGTGCTGCGGCGCTCGTCGGAGGCGCCCCGCGTGACGATCGCGGCCATGGGCGCGACGGTGCCGAACGCGCTGGCGGCGGCGGACCGGTTGGGCGCTCTCGGCGTGCCGGCCGACGTCGTCGTCGTGACGAGCGCCGACCGGCTGTTCCGCGCCGTGCGCGCGCGGCGCTCCGACACCGGCGACCCGTCGTGGATCCTCGACGCCTGCTTCCCGGTCGACCGTGCGGCGCCCCTGGTCACGGTGCTCGACGGGCACCCGCACACCCTGGCGTTCCTGGCGGGCGTGCACGGGGTGCGCGCCGAGCACCTGGGCGTGACCGACTTCGGCCGCTCCTCGGACCTGGCCTCGGCGCACGCGCTGCACGACATCGACGCGGACGCGATCGTGAGATGCGCTGTGCGCCTGTGAGGAGCACCTCGGCCGACGGCCGCTGTGGCACAGTGATGCCCGTGAGCATCGACCTGGGGCGGGCCGAGGCCGTCGTGCGTGAGCAGGCCGCGCGCGCCGGCGTCCCGGTCGAGCGGTGGGTCCTCCGGCTCGCGGCCGAGCACTCGGCGCGGGAGCACGCGGCGTGGCACCGCGACAATCCCGGTGTCCTCGAGGCGGAACTCGCGGAAGTCGAGGCCGCACGACTCGCGGACTGACACACTCCCGTGTCGTGCGCCGCGGAGATCTGATCGCCTACGAGCCGGTTCTCGCGACCCGACCAGGCGTCTCCCGACTCCGTCTCATCGTCAGCTCCGACGCCGTGAACGACGCCGACCTCGCCGTCGTCCTCGGCCTGCCGGTCACCCCTTCCGACCGCGGCGGCCTGTTCTCCGTTCGCATCGGCGACCACGGCTGGGTCTCGGCCCTCAGCCTCGAGGCCGTCCTCCGTTCCCGCCTCGGCGAGGTCGTCGGGCATGCGGCGGACGACGAGCTCCAGGAGGTCGGGATCGCTCTCCGGGCCGCCCAGGACCTGTGAACGGGAATTCGAGCAACCAGCACGAGTGAACCGAGCTCCGACCTGGCGTCAGGAACGGGCGTACTCCGGGGGTTCCCCCGAACCCGGCTCCGTGGGGAGGCCCGCCGCCCGCCAGGCGGCGAAGCCCCCGACGACGTCCGTGGCGCGGTGGATGCCCAGGTCCTGCAGCGCGGCCGCGGCGAGCGAGGACGTGTAGCCCTCGGAGCACAGCACCACCCAGGCGACGTCGTGGTCGGTCGCCTCGGGGATACGGGCCTCCGACGTCGGGTCGAGCCGCCACTCGAGGTGGTTGCGCTCGATCACGACGGCGCCGGGGACCTCGCCCTCGCGCTCGCGCTGCCAGCCGGGCCGGATGTCGACCAGCCGCCCGCCGTCGTCCAGGGCCCGGACCGCCTCGGCCGGCTCGAGGCGGGTCAGCCGGGCGCGCGCCGCGGCGAGCAGGTCTGCGATCGTCGTCACTCCGGCGATGCTCCCGGCTCGACGAGCTCGGAGCGCGTCCGGGTCAGCGTGCCGCGCTCGACCCCGTAGTAGGACATCGCCGAGAGCGGCGGCGAGTAGGCGTGCACGCTCACGGCGGCCTCGGTGCGGCGGTTGGACACGTCGTGGACGTGGCCCAGCGGGAAGGCCGCGCCGGACCCCGCCGTCAGGGTCCGTCGCCGCAGGCCGGGCCCGCGGGCGGCGAGCTCCTCGGGGCTCGCGAGGTGGTCGTCGTCCTGCCCGGCGGTCCAGCGCCACTCGGTCAGCTCGCCGCGCACGACGGTGAGGGCGCCGATCGAGCCGCCGTGGTCGTGCAGCTCGGCGGCCTGCTCGGTAGCCCAGCTGATCAGCCAGACATCGAGGTGCGGGTCGGCGTGCAGGCGCCGCGACCAGCGGTGCGACTCGTCGACCTCGACGGGGTGCAGGCCGGCGACGACCTCGGCGGCCACCTGGCGCGTCAGGGCGGTGAGGTCGGCGAGGCTCACCGGGGTGGGGCCGTCGTGCCAGCGGCGGCGGTCGCCGTGCAGCGAACGGGGCAGGAAGGAGGGGGACAGGACTGCGGTCATGACGATGCCTCGCGGTGACGCGCGGCCGGGTGCCGGCCGCGGACGACGCTCCCCGGGGCTCGGCGCCGCGCAGGGAACGGAAGGAATCGTTAGCGACAGTGCTGGTCGAACAGGTGCCCGCGACGGCTCACCCAGAACGGGTCGATGCGGACGCGGAGCAGCACGTGAGATTCATACCAGTTCCTCCGTCGGGCAGGGTGTCGGACCCCCGACCTAGCCTGGACTCCGTGCCCGATGCTCCCCCCGACCGGCCCCAGGGCTGGGTCCGCCGGCTCGCCCGCGACTGCTGGCGCCACCGCGCCCTGACCGCCTCGTCGGTCGGCGCCTCGGTGCTGGGCGTGAGCCTGGAGTCGGTCGGGCCGCTGCTGACGGCGGTCGCGGTCGACCGCGCGGTGCGCGGGTCCACCGACGGGCTCGGCCTGATCGTGGCCGCGGTCGTCGGGCTCGCGCTGGTGAAGTTCGCGATGGCGTTCCTGCGGCGCTACCTCGGCGGGCGGCTCTCGCTGTCGGTGCAGCACGACCTGCGCCGCCGGGTGTTCGGCTCGATCTCGCGGCTCGACGGCCCGCGGCAGGACGCGCTGCGCACCGGGCAGGTCGTCTCGCGGGCGAACTCGGACCTGCAGCAGGTCCAGGGCCTGCTCGGGATGGTGCCGTACTCGGTGGGCACGCTCGCCCAGGTCGTCGTCTCGGTGACGATCATGGCGTTCCTGTCGCCGCTGCTCACCGTCGTCGCCCTGATCACGCTGCCGGTGGCGCTGGCCTTCACCACCGTGATGCGCCGGCGGCTCTTCCCGGCGACCTGGGCGGCGCAGCAGCGGGCGGCCGAGGTGGCGCAGTCGGTGGAGGAGGCCGTCACCGGGGTCCGCGTGGTCAAGGGCTTCGGCCAGGAGGAGCGCGAGACCGGCAAGCTCGCCGGCCTGGCCTCCCGGCTCTACGGCGAGCGGCTGCGGGCGGCCCGCCTCACCGCGCGGCTCACGCCCACGCTGTCCGCGCTGCCCACGGTCGGCCAGCTCGTGGTGTTCGCGCTGGGCGGCGGGCTCGCGCTGGGCGGGCAGATCACCATCGGGGTGTTCCTGGCCTTCACCACCTACATCGCGGCCCTGATCGGCCCGGCCCGCATGGTCGCCGCCGTCGTGGTGACGGGGCAGCTGGCGCGCGCCGGGGTGGAGCGGGTCTACGAGCTCATCGACTCCCAGCCCGACATCGTCGACCCCCCGGGCACCCCGCCGGTCCCCGACGGGCCGGTCACCCTCGAGCTCGACGGCGTCCGCTTCGGCTACGCGCGCAGCGAGCCGGTCCTCGACGGGCTCTCGCTGACGGTGCGGCCCGGCGAGACGCTCGCGGTGATCGGGACGGCGGGGTCGGGCAAGTCCACGATCGCCCTGCTCATCCCCCGCTTCTACGACGTGCAGGACGGGGCGGTGCGGGTCGCGGGCCGTGACGTGCGGGAGCTCTCGCTCACCTCGCTGCGCCGCACGGTCGGGGTGGTCTTCGAGGAGGCCTTCCTCTTCTCCGACACCGTGCGCGCCAACATCGCCTACGGCTGCCCCGACGCGACCGACGAGCAGGTCCGCGCGGCCGCCCGCGCCGCCCAGGCCGACGAGTTCGTGTCCGCCCTGCCCGAGGGCTACGACACCCGGGTCGGCGAGCGCGGGCTGACCCTGTCCGGCGGGCAGCGCCAGCGCGTCGCGCTCGCGCGGGCGCTGCTCTACGACCCGCGGCTGCTCGTCCTCGACGACGCGACCAGCGCCGTCGACGCCACCACCGAGGCCGCGATCGGCGAGACGCTGCGCGCGGTCACCGCCGAGCGCACCACGCTCGTCATCGCGCACCGGCGCTCCACCCTCGCCCTGGCCGACCGGATCGCGGTGCTGGACGAGGGCCGGGTGGTCGACGTGGGCACCGCCACGGAGCTCGCGGCGCGGTGCGACCTGTTCACCGCGCTGCTCGCGGGGCCGGGCGAGCGGATCGACGAGCCGGTGCGCGACGGCGTCGGGCCCGGGCCGTCCGGGGTCACCGACGAGCTGTGGCCGGCCTCCCCCGACCCGGACGACGCCGCCGACGCGCCGCCCACCGATCGCGGGGCGCCCGACGTCTCGGCCGGGCTCGACGGGTCGGTCTCCTCGCGGGAGATGCGGGCCGCGCTGGCCACCCTCCCGCCCGCGGACGAACGGCCGGACCTGCACGGCGAGGACCCGACCACCCCCGACCCGGGCTTCCGGCTCGGCCGGCTGCTGCACCCCGTCCGGTGGGCGCTGGCCGGCGTGATCGCCCTGGTGGCCCTGGACGCCCTCGCCACCATCGCGTTCCCGTCGCTCGCCCGGCTCGCGGTGGACGGCGGCATCAACGGCAACTCGCCGGCCGTGCTGGGTGTGGCGGTCGGCATCGGCCTGGTCGTCGTGCTCGTCGACTGGGTGGTGGTCTGGTTCCAGACGGTGCTCACCGCGCGGGTCGGCGAGAGCCGGCTCTACCTGCTGCGCGTGCGCAGCTTCGCCCACCTCCAGCGGCTCGGCCTGGACTTCTACGAGCGCGAGCTCGGCGGCCGGATCATGACCCGGATGACGACGGACGTCGACGCCCTGTCGTCGTTCCTGCAGACCGGCCTGGCCCAGGCCGTCGTCGCGCTGCTCACCGTGCTCGGGGTGGCGACCGCGCTGCTGGTCACCGACGTCGAGCTCGGCCTGGTCTCGCTGTCCGTGATGCCGGTCCTGATCGTCGCGACCGTGATCTTCCGGCGGCTGTCCTCGGTGGCCTACGCCGACGCCCGCGAGCGGATCAGCGTCGTGAACGCCGACCTGCAGGAGAACGTCGCCGGGCTGCGGGTGGCGCAGGCGCACACCCACGAGCAGCGCTCGGCCGCGGACTTCGCCGACCACTCGGACGCCTACCGGCGCGCCCGGCTGCGGGCGCAGCGGCTGATCGCCACCTACTTCCCCGGCGCGAACCTGCTCTCCGACGTCGCCCAGGCCGCGGTGCTCGGGGTCGGGGCGGCACGGGTCGCCACGGGCGACCTGTCCTCGGGCGTGCTGGTCGCGTTCCTGCTCTACCTGGCCATGTTCTTCGGGCCCGTCCAGCAGCTCTCGCAGGTCTTCGACGGCTACCAGCAGGCCCGGGTCGGCCTCACCCGCATTGCCGAGCTGCTGCGGACACCGACCACGGTCCCCGCCCCGACCGACCCGGTGCCGGTCCACGGTCTGCGCGGCGAGGTGGAACTGCGCGACGTCGGGTTCGCCTACGCGGGATCCGAGGGTTCCCCGGCCCTGTCGGAGGTGTCGCTGCACGTCCCGGCGGGACGCACCGTCGCGCTGGTCGGGGCCACGGGCGCGGGCAAGTCGACCGTGGTGAAGCTGGTGGCACGGTTCTACGACGCGAGCCGCGGCGCGGTGCTGGTCGACGGCATCGACGTCCGCCGCTACGACCTCGCCGGGCTGCGCCGCCGGCTCGGTGTGGTGCCGCAGGAGGCCCACCTGTTCGTCGGCGACGTCGCCTCCAACATCGCCTACGGCCGCCCGGACGCCACCCCGGCACAGATCGAGGAGGCCGCCCGGCGGGTCGGGGCGCTCGACGTGGTCGCCTCGCTGCCGGCCGGTTTCCGCCAGCCGGTCGGGGAGCGCGGCGGTGGGCTGTCGGCGGGTCAGCGCCAGCTGGTCGCCCTCGCCCGGGCCGAGCTGGTCGACCCGGCGCTGCTGCTGCTCGACGAGGCCACCGCCGCGCTCGACCCGGCCACCGAGTCGGCCGTGCTCGCCGCGGGCGACCGGGTGGCGGCCCGGCGCACCACGTTCGTCGTCGCGCACCGCCTGGCCACCGCGGCCCGGGCGGACCGGATCGTGGTGCTGCACGGCGGCCGGATCGTCGAGGAGGGCACCCACGACGAGCTCCTCGCCCGCGACGGCCGGTACGCCCTGCTGTGGCGGACCGGGGCGAGCACGGCCGACGACGCCGAGGAGCTCGTCGACCGGGAGGAGATGCAGGTGGGGAGTGCGGCGGGGCCATGACGCCCCCTCGACGTCACGGCCCCGCCACCAGGCCTCCGCACGCACCCCCGGTGACGGTTCAGGTGCGGATCGTGTGCACCACCAGGTTGTCGGTGTAGCTGCGCGCCCCGCGGTCGAACTCGCCCGCGCACGTGACCAGCCGCAGCACGTCCCCGCGGACCGCGCCGAACACCGCGAACGTCGGGAAGCGGTCCTTGGCCACCTGCTCGGTCCGCGTCACGGCGTACCGCGCGGTCGTGCCGTCCGCGCGGCCCACCTCGACGACGTCCCCGGGCCGCAGGTCCCGCAGGCGGTAGAACACCGCGGGCCCGGTGCGGGAGTCGACGTGCCCGAGCAGGACCGTCGGCCCGCGCCCGGCTCCCCCGGCGAACCAGCCGACCCGGTCGTAGTCCGCCGGCACCTCCGCCGTGCCGTCCGCCGTGAGCCCGAGACGCTGCACGTCGTCGCGGGCCACGTCGATCGCCGGCACCCGCACCGACACCGGTGCCGTCGGATCGGTCTGGCCCGCCCCCGTCACGACGGCGGGTGGCGGGCCGGCGGGCGCCCCCGCCGTCGGGGACGGTGCGGCGCAGCCCACGACGAGCAGCACCGCACCCACGGCCGCGAGGACCGCGACGACCACCGGGACCCGCCGTCGGGACGGCACGCTCAGGCCCGCGACCGCCGGTAGGCGACCGCGCCGGCCGCCCCCGTCGCGAGGACGGCCGCGGCCCCGAGCGCGATCGGGGCGGCGTCACCGGCGTCGGCGCCGCCGGCGCCGGTCTCGACCCCGCCCATCGGCACGGGCGTCAGCTGGCCGCGGACGGTGCCCGCGGTGTAGCCGGCGGTGTGGGTGTCACCGAAGAACGCGGACGGGTTCGCCTCGATCTGCTTCAGCGAGAAGCCCGTGCCGCTGTCCTGGCCGTTCGCCATCACGCCGGTGGTGAACGGGCCCTTCAGGCAGCCCGAGCTGGTGCGGACCTCGCCGTCGCCCTCCGGGTTCGGGAAGGCGATCCGCGGCGGACCGGAGACCCCGGACGCGGCCTCGTGGATGTGCGTCGCCGTGCGGGCCGGGCTCTGGTACTCGCCGGTGACGCCCTCGAGGCGGAGGTCGTAGCAGATGACCTCCTCGTCGGAGTTGATCCGGTAGTCGAAGGTGCCGGTCGCGCCCGGCTCGCCCGGGGCCGGCTGGTTGTTCTGCCCGATCACCATGTCGGGGGTCGCCATCACGGTGAACATGCTGGTGAAGCTCGACGGCTCGTCGACCTGGCCGTCCTGGGCGAGCGCCGTCCCACCGGAGAGCGCGAGCGCGCCGACGGTGACGGCGGACAGGGCGGCGAGCCTGACGGGGGTACGACGCACGGGTCCTCCTGGGTGGTTCGTCCGTTTGCTCCCCTCCCTACGGAGCGCGGGTCACCGGCGTTGACCGGTCCGGGCAGGAATTCCGGGGCGACCGCAACGCCGGACGGCCGGCGTCCGTATCCATCCCGTGCGCTCTTCCGCCCCGCCACACCCGCGGCCCGGCACCATGGCGCTCGTGCAGCGGGAGGTCCGGGTGGACGAGGCCGACGGGGCCGACGGGGCCGACGGGGCCGACCCTGTCGCCGTCGCGCCCGACCTGCGGCGGCCGGCCGACCTCGAGGCCGCCTACCGGGCGCACGCGGGCGAGCTGCACCGCTTCGTCACCCGGCACCTGCGGGACGCGACGGCGGCCGCGGACGTCGTCCAGGAGGTGTTCGTCCGCGCCTGGCGGCACGCCGAGCGCTACGACGCGAGGGTGGCCGGCCTGCGCGTCTGGCTCTTCACGATCGCCCGCAACCTGGTGGTCGACCAGGTCCGCCACGACCGGGCCCGTCCCGGCCGGCCCACCGATCCGGGCGTGCTCGGCGAGGTGGCCGAACGGGCCGCCCGGGACCGGGGCCGCTCGTTCAGCGACGACCTCGTCACCGCCTGGTTCCTCGAGGAGGCGCTGGGGATGATCGGGGCGGACCAGCGGGTCGCCATCGTGGAGACCTCGCTGCGCGGCCGTCCCTACGCGGAGGTGGCCGCCGAGCTGGACGTGCCGGTCGGGACACTGCGCAGTCGCGTGTTCCACGGTCTGCGGAACCTGCGCTCGATCCTGGACGACACCGGAGTGCCGCTGTGACCCTCCCGCCCGACGAGCACGAGGCCCTGCGCGACCGGCTCGGCGCCTACGCCCTCGACGGTCTGGACGCCGCGGAGCGCGACGCCGTCGAGACCCACCTGGCCGGCTGCGCCGACTGCCGCGCGGAGCTCGCCGCCGTCGCGCCCCTCGCCGGGCCGCTGGGCCTGGTCGACCCCGACCTGCCCGCGGCGGCCCGCCCCGGGGACGCCGGTCCCGGCCCGGGCGGCTTCGACGACGTCCTGCGCCGCATCGGGGCCGAGGACGCCGCCGGGCCCGGACCCGCGCCGGTGCGCCCGCTCGCCCGGCCGCGACCGGCCCGCCGGACCGGCCTGCTGCTCGCCGCCGCGGGCCTGGTGATCGCCCTGGCGGGTGCGGCGGCCGGCTTCGGGCTCGGTGCCCGCAGCGCGCAGGGCCCGGTCGAGCCGGTCGCCGTCCAGGCCCTCGCCCCGGGCGTGGAGGCCGACGCCGGGACGATCGCCCACACCTGGGGCGTCGAGGTGGTGCTGACCGCCCGCGGGTTCGACGCCGGCCGGACCTACCTCGTCGCCGTCATCGACCGGGCCGGTCGCCCGGTCGGCGCCGGGGCCTTCGTCGGCACCGGTACGGCCGAGATGGTCTGCCGGCTCAACTCGCCGGTCCTCCCCGCCGAGGCCACCGGGTTCGTCGTGACGACGGGACAGGGCGACGAGGTGCTGCGCAGCCGCTTCGCCTGAGGGGCCGCGGAGGGGCCGATGTACCGGTGCAGTGCGCGACACGGCACCCACCCACGCGCGCGCGGGGCGCTAACCTGGTGTCCGTTTCCGTTCCCGCGCGTGATTGAGGCGATCTCCAGCCGTGTCGACGAGCAGCCCGGCAGCCCAGTTCGGTCCCAACGAGTGGCTGGTCGACGAGATGTACCAGCGGTACCTCGCGGATCCGGACTCCGTGGACGCGGCCTGGCACGAGTTCTTCGCGGACTACGCGCCCGACGACGGGTCGAGCGTCGCGGGGGCGAGCTCGGCGTCGTCCACCCCCTCGTCCAACGGCTCCGTCTCCGGGTCGGCCGACTCGGGCGCGACCCGCACCGAGCGCAACGGGTCCAGCGGATCCGGCACGGCCGGGGCCGCGAAGTCCGCCTCGTCCAACGGCACGGTCACCAACGGCGACGCCGCGACGAAGCCGGCCGACCCGGCCACGCAGCAGAAGACGGCGGAGAAGCCGAAGGCCGAGCCCACCTCCGAGCCCAAGGCCGACGCGAAGGCCGACGCGAAGGCCGAGGCGAAGGCCGAGGCCAAGCCCGCCGCCGGGTCGACCACGCCCGCGAAGGCCTCCGGCGACGGGTCCACCGACGAGACCGTCACCCCGCTGCGCGGCGCGGCGAACGCGATCGCCAAGAACATGCAGGCCTCGCTCGAGCTGCCGACCGCCACGAGCGTGCGCGCGGTGCCCGCGAAGCTGCTGGCCGACAACCGCATCGTCATCAACAACCACCTCAAGCGCACCCGCGGCGGGAAGGTCTCCTTCACCCACCTGCTGGGCTACGCGATGGTCCGGGCGCTCGCGCAGTTCCCGTCGATGAACCGCCACTACGGCACCGACGCCAAGGGCAAGCCCGCGGTCGTCGACCCGGGGCACGTGAACCTCGGCCTCGCGATGGACCTGCCCGGCAAGGACGGCTCGCGCTCGCTCGTCGTCGTGGCCCTCAAGGGCTGCGAGACCATGAACTTCGCCCAGTTCTGGGCCGCCTACGAGGACATGGTCCGCAAGGCGCGCTCGGGCAAGCTCGGCACCGAGGACTTCTCCGGGGTGACGATCAGCCTCACCAACCCGGGCACGATCGGCACCAACCACTCCGTGCCGCGGCTGACCGTCGGGCAGGGCACGATCGTCGGCGTCGGGGCCATGGAGTACCCGGCCGAGTTCCAGGGCGCCAGCGAGGAACGCCTGGCGAACATGGGCATCAGCAAGATCATCACGCTGACGTCGACGTACGACCACCGGATCATCCAGGGCGCCGAGTCCGGCGACTTCCTGCGCCGCATCCACCACCTGGTGCTCGGCGAGGACGGGTTCTACGACGACATCTTCGCCTCGCTGCGGATCCCCTACGAGCCGATCCGGTGGGTGCAGGACCTGCCGGAGTCGAACATCGACCGCACCGCGCGGATCCTCGAGCTGATCGACGCCTACCGGGACCGCGGCCACCTCATGGCCGACACCGACCCGCTGGACCACCCGCAGCGCAAGCACCCCGACCTGGACATCCAGAGCCACGGGCTCACGCTGTGGGACCTCGACCGCGAGTTCCCGGTCGACGGGTTCGCGGGCCGGCAGTGCATGAAGCTGCGCGACATCCTCGGTGTCCTGCGCGACTCGTACTGCCGCACCATCGGCGTCGAGTACATGCACATCCTCGACCCGGAGAAGCGCGCCTGGCTGCAGGAGCGCATCGAGGTCCCGCACGAGAAGGTCTCCGCGGCCGAGCAGAAGTACATCCTGTCGAAGCTCAACGCCGCCGAGGCGTTCGAGGCCTTCCTGCAGACCAAGTACGTCGGCCAGAAGCGCTTCTCGCTCGAGGGCGCCGAGACCGTCATCCCGCTGCTGGACGCGGTGCTCGACGAGGCCGCGGCGCACGAGATGGACGAGGTCGTCATCGGCATGCCGCACCGCGGCCGGCTGAACGTGCTCGCCAACATCGTCGGGAAGCCGGTCTCGCAGATCTTCCGCGAGTTCGAGGGCAACCTCGACCCGGGCCAGGCGCACGGCTCCGGTGACGTGAAGTACCACCTCGGCGCCGAGGGCAAGTTCTTCCGCATGTTCGGCGACGGCGAGACCACGGTCTCCCTGACCAGCAACCCGTCGCACCTCGAGGCGGTCGACCCGGTCCTCGAGGGCATCGTCCGGGCGAAGCAGGACATGCTCGACAAGGGCCCGGACGGCTTCACCGTCATGCCGGTGGCGATGCACGGCGACGCCGCGTTCGCCGGGCAGGGCGTGGTCGCGGAGACCCTGAACCTGGCGCTGCTGCGCGGCTACCGCACCGGCGGCACCGTGCACGTGATCGTCAACAACCAGGTCGGCTTCACCACCGCCCCGGAGCACACCCGCTCCACGCACTACTGCACCGACGTCGCGAAGATGATCGACGCCCCGGTCTTCCACGTGAACGGCGACGACCCGGAGGCGTGCGTCTGGGTGGCGCGCCTGGCGGTCGAGTTCCGCGAGCGCTGGAACTCCGACGTCGTGATCGACATGGTCTGCTACCGCCGCCGCGGTCACAACGAGGGCGACGACCCCTCCATGACGCAGCCCGAGATGTACGACGTCATCGACGCCAAGCGCTCGGTGCGCAAGACCTACACCGAGTCGCTGATCGGCCGCGGCGACATCTCGCTCGACGAGGCCGAGCACGCGCTGCGCGACTACGGCAGCCAGCTCGAGCACGTGTTCAACGAGGTCCGCGAGCTGGAGAAGGCCGAGATCGAGCCCAGCCCGTCGGTCGAGTGGGAGCAGGCGGTCCCGAACTCGCTGCAGACCGCGGTGCCGCTGGAGGTCGTCCAGCGGATCGCCCGGGCGTTCGCGGAGCCCCCGGAGGGCTTCTCGGTGCACCCGCGGGTCAAGCCGGTGCTCGAGCGCCGCGGGAAGGCCGCCTCGACCGAGACCCAGGAGGGCATCGACTGGGCGTGGGCCGAGCTGCTGGCGTTCGGGTCGCTGCTCATCGACGGCAAGCTCGTGCGACTCTCCGGACAGGACTCGCGGCGCGGCACGTTCACCCAGCGCCACTCCGTGCTGATCGACCGCAAGACCGGCGAGGAGTACGTCCCGCTGCGCCACCTGACCGCCGACCAGGGCCGCTTCATGCCCTACGACTCGGCGCTCTCGGAGTTCGCCGCGGTCGGCTTCGAGTACGGCTACTCCGTGGTCAACCACGACGCCCTGGTCTGCTGGGAGGCGCAGTTCGGCGACTTCGTCAACGGCGCCCAGTCGATCATCGACGAGTTCATCTCGTCCGGTGAGGCGAAGTGGGGCCAGACCTCCGACGTCGTGCTCCTGCTGCCGCACGGCCACGAGGGCCAGGGCCCGGACCACACGTCGGGCCGCATCGAGCGCTTCCTGCAGCTGTGCGCGGAGGGCTCGATGACGGTCGCGGTGCCGTCGTCGCCGTCGAACTACTTCCACCTGCTGCGCCGGCACGCCACCGACGGGGTGCGCCGCCCGCTGATCGTCTTCACGCCGAAGTCGATGCTGCGCAACAAGGCCGCGGTCAGCCCGGTCGAGGAGTTCACCTCGGGCGGCTACCGCCCGGTGCTCGACGACCCGACGTTCTCCGCGAACGACAAGGCCGCCGGCGCCTCGAAGGTGCTGATGTGCGCCGGGAAGATCTACTACGAGCTCGTGGCGGCCCGGGAGAAGGCCGGCCGCACCGACGACATCGCGATCGTCCGGATGGAGCAGCTCTACCCGGTCGCCGGCGACGAGATCGCGTCGATCATCGGCCGGTACCCGGGCGCGAAGGAGATCGCCTGGGTCCAGGAGGAGCCCGCGAACCAGGGTGCGTGGCCGTTCCTCGGCCTCATGCTGCCGGAGAAGGTGGAGGGCCTGCGGGGCCTGCGCCGCATCTCCCGGCGCCGCATGGCCGCGCCCGCGGCCGGCGTCGCGAAGGTGCACGAGGTCGAGCAGAAGGCGCTGATCGCCGAGGCGATCGGCTAGCAGCCGTGTACTTCACCGACCGCGGCATCGAGGAGCTGGAGGACCGGCGGGGCGAGGAGGAGGTCAGCCTGTCGTGGCTGGCCGACCGCCTCCGCGCCTTCGTCGACGCCCACCCGGAGCACGCCGGGGCCGCGGACCGCTTCGCGGTGTTCCTGGCCCGCGACGATTCCGACGACGAGGTGGACTGACGTCCATGTGAGCACTTTTCGGCGCTATAGCACCGAAAAGTGCTCACGAGCCGTAGGCACCTACCCGATACCCGCCGACGACAGCCAGTCGCGGGCGACCTGCGCGGGGTCCGGCCGGTCGGGCCCGGCGAGGCGCGCGTTGAGGTCGGTCAACGTCGCGGTGTCCATCCGCTGGGAGATCAGGTTCAGGACGTCGCTCACGGCCGGGTTGCCCAGCTTCGCCGCGTTGACCAGCGGCACCACCTGCTGCGCCGCGAAGTTCGACCGCGGGTCCGCGAGGATCACGAAGTCGTTCTCCACGATCGCCGGGTCGGTGGTGAACAGGTCCGCCGCCTGCACCGTGCCGTCGCGCAGCGCCGCCACCGTCAGCGGACCGCCGGCGTCGAGCGACCGGAACTCCCGGAACGTGCAGCCGTAGCTCCGTTCGATGCCGGGGATGCCGTAGGGACGCGTCTGGAACTCCGGCGGCCCCCCGAACACCATGGTCGGGCACAGCGGACCGAGCTGGTCCAGCGAGGTGATATTGTTCTGCGTCGCGAACGCACGGGTGACCACCACGGCGTCCTTGTCCTCCGCCGGGCTGGGTTGCAGCACCCGCAGCGACGGCGGCAGCTTCTGCTGGACCTGGGCGTAGACGTCCGCGGGGGCCGTGGCGGTGGCCTGGGCGTCCAGGTACTGCAGCAGGTTGCCCGTGTAGTCGGGGATGAGGTCGATCGACCCGTCGCGCAGGCCGGGGAAGTACGTCTCGCGGCTGCCGATGCCGAACTGGCGCTCGACCTTGACCCCGCGGATCGACAGGGCGGTCGCGTAGATCTCGGCGAGCAGCCGGTTCTCGGTGAAGTTCGCCGAGCCGATGCGGATGGTGTCGCCGGCCGCGGGGGCCTGCGGCTGGGAGGCGAGCGGGTCGCCCCCGCCACCGCACGCGGCGACCAGGAGCGCGAGGGCGGCGAGGAATGCGGCGCCCAGGGCGCGGGTCGGTCTCACGGGCATCAGCCTCCAGCGGTGACGGTGTCGGTTCGGGGAGCGGGTTTCCGGGGCGATCGAGCACGCCGGCCGGGGGTGACGGCCTTCTGCAGGCCCTGCAGCAGGACCTCGAGCACGATCGCGAGCAGCGCGACGAGGACGGCCCCGGCGGCCATCTGCGTGAAGTCGCGCTGCGCCTGACCGTCGACGATGTACCGGCCGAGCCCGCCGAGGGAGACGAACGCGGCGATCGTCGCGGTGGCGACCACCTGCAGGACCGCGGTGCGCAGCCCGGCCACCATGAGCGGCAGCGCGTTCGGCAGCTCGACCTGCAGCAGGATCTGCCGTTCGGTCATGCCCATCCCGCGGGCCGCGTCGACCGCGGCCGGGTCGACGCCGGACACGCCCGCGTAGGTGCCCGCGAGCAGCGGCGGCACCGCCAGCAGCATCAGGGCGAGCACCACCGGGGTGAGCCCCAGGCCGATGAGCAGCACGAACAGCACGAGCACGCCGAGCTCCGGCAGCGCGCGCAGCCCGTTCGCGACCCCGACCACCAGAAGCCGGCCGCGGCCGGTGTGCCCGATCCAGGCGCCGAGCGGCACGGCGATCACGGCGGCCACGAGGACGGCGAGGGCGGTGTAGCCGAGGTGCTGGAGCAGGCGTGCGGGGATGCCGGTGGACGCGGACCACTGGGCGGGGGCGGAGAACCAGGCGAGGAGCGAGGAGAGCACGGCTCAGACCTCCACCGACGTCGACGGCCGCGCCCGGCGGTTCGGCCGGCTCCAGGGCGCGAGCAGCCGCCCGACGAGCACCCACAGGGCGTCGAAGAGCAGCGCCAGCACCACGATCGCGAGCAGCCCGAACACGATCTGCGCGGTGTAGAACCGCTCGAACCCCTGGGTGAACAGGGCCCCCAGCGCGCCCTGGCCGATGATGGCGCCCACCGCGACCAGGCTGAACGAGCTCACCGTGGCCACCCGCATCCCGGCGATCAGCACCGGCACCGCGAGCGGCAGCTGGACGCCGACCAGCAGGCCGAGCGGGCGGTAGCCCATCGCGACACCCGCCGTCAGGACCTCGGAGGGGACCTCGTCGAGCCCGTCGACGACGCTGCGCACGAGCAGGGCGACCGCGTAGACGGTGAGCGCGACCGCGACGTTGACCGGGTCGAGGATCCGGGTGCCGAGCAGGATCGGCATGACGACGAACAGCGCCAGCGACGGGATCGTGTAGAGCACGCCGGTCAGCGGCAGCAGGATGCGCCGCGCGCCGCGCGAGCGCCACGCCCACCAGCCCAGCGGCAGGCTGATCACCAGGCCGAGCAGGACGGGGACCAGCGCGAGGACGACGTGCTCGCCCGCCAGCGGGAGGATGTCCTCGCCGAAGAGCCTCACCGCACGGCCTCGGGCGAGGACGCCCGCGCGGTGTGCAGCAGGGTGATCACGGCCTCCGGCTCGATCCCGCCGAGCAGCCGCCCGTCGTCGTCGACGGCCACGCCCCGTCCGGCCGGCGAGCTCAGCGCGGCGTCGAGGGCGCTGCGCAGCGACCCGCCCTCGGCGTGCACCGTGCCCAGCGCCACGTGCTCGGACCCCTGGCGCCAGCCGGTGGGCCGGCCGTCGTCGTCGACGACGAGCAGCCAGCCGTCACCGCCTATCGGCGTGCTGTCCTTGCTGGTCGGGAGAGTCTTGAGCGAGAGCGAGCCGGCCCCGACGAACTGCAGCCGCCGGTAGCCGCGGTCGCGGCCGACGAACTCGGCGACGAAGTCGTCGACGGGCGCGGCCAGCAGCTCCGACGGCGGCGCGAACTGCGCGAGGGTCCCGCCCACGCGCAGCACCGCGACCATGTCGCCGAGCCGGATCGCCTCGTCGATGTCATGGGTGACGAACAGGATCGTGCGGCCCAGCTCGGACTGCAGGCGCAGCAGCTCGTCCTGCAGGTCCGCGCGCACCACCGGGTCGACCGCGGAGAAGGGCTCGTCCATCAGCAGGACCGGGGCGTCACCGGCCAGGGCGCGGGCCACCCCGACGCGCTGCTGCTGGCCGCCGGAGAGCTGCGCGGGGTAGCGGCCGCCCACCCGCAGGTCGAGCCCGACGCGTTCGAGCAGCTCACCGGCCTGCCGGCGGGCCTGTGCGCGGCTGCGCCCGAGCAGCACCGGCACCGTCGCGACGTTGTCGAGCACGGTCCGGTGCGGGAAGAGCCCGGCGTTCTGGATGACGTAGCCGATGCCGCGGCGCAGCGTCGGCGGGTCCTGGGTGGAGACGTCCACCCCGTCGAGCCGGACCGTTCCCGACGACGGGTCCACCATCCGGTTGACCGTGCGCAGGGTGGTCGTCTTGCCGCAGCCCGACGGACCCACCAGCACCGTGATCTCGCCCTCGCGGGCGGTCAGCGACAGCGACTGCAGGGCGACGGTGCCGTCGGGGTAGGCCTTGTGCACCTCGGAGAACTCGATCACCGCAGTGGTTCCTCCGCGGTCCGCGGGCGGCATCCTCGTCGGCCGCCTGGGTCGCAGCACGGTAACCGAAGGTCCCGGTCAGCGCGCGGGAAAGCCGTGATCAGGAGGCGTCGGCCACGTCCGGGGCGATCGGACCGCGAGCGAGGACCTCGGCGAGCTTCGGCCCCGGCATGGCCCGGGCGAACAGCCAGCCCTGGTAGGCGTCCACGCCGAGGTCGCGCAGCACCGCGAACTGGTCGGCGTCCTCCACGCCCTCCGCGACGCAGGTCTGGCCGATCGCCGCGGCGAGCTCGACGACCGCGCGGGCGACCGCCCGGTCGGACTCGCCCGTGGCGACGCCGCGGACGAAGCCCCGGTCGAGCTTGACGATCTGGGCGGGCAGGCCGGTCAGGCGCGAGAGCGAGGAGTAGCCGGTGCCGAAGTCGTCCACCGCGAAGCGCACGCCCGCGGCGATCAGCTCGTTCATCTCCCGCAGCGTCGACGGCGGGAGGTCGGCCAGGCAGGTCTCGACGAGCTCGAGCACCAGCCGGTCCCACGGCAGCCCGGACTCGGCGACCGCCTCGTGCACCGTGGCGAGGAAGTCCGGGTCGCCGGGCAGCAGGCCCGCGAGGTTGACCGCGACCGAGGCCGTGCGGCCCCCGTGGGCGGGCCAGGTCGCGGCCTCGCGCACGGCCGCCCGGAGCACCCAGCGGTCGAGGTCGCCGAGCAGGTCGGCGGCCTCGGCGATCGGCAGGAACTTGTCCGGGAAGATCAGGCCGTGCTCGGGGTGCTGCCAGCGCACCAGGGCCTCGGCGGTCTGCACGCAGCCGTCCGGGCCGACCACGGGCTGGAAGTGCAGGACGAGCTCGTCGTTGACCATGGCCTGGCGCAGCTGGGACTCCAGGCGCAGCGCCTCGTCCGCGCCGCGCATGATCGCCTCGTCGGCCAGGGCCACCCGGCTGCTGCCGCTCTTGGCCTCGAACAGGGCCGCGTCGGCGAAGCGGATCAGGTCGCCGGTCGCGGGGTGGTCGGGCAGCTCCGGCTCGTCGACGTCGCCGCCGGCGACGGCCGCGGCGAGGACCTGCGCCACCGGGTCCGCGTACGGGTCGATCTCGCCGCCCCCGGCGCTGGCGGGCAGCCCCAGCGCCGCACCGACGGCGGCACCGATCGTGGCCGAGACCCGGACCAGCTGGCCGTGCACCGGCACGGCCGTGCGCAGGAGCTTCCCGACGAGGTCGGTGAGGGCGTCCAGCCCGCCGTGCGCGTCGACGTCGGCGCAGACCACGACGAACTCGTCGCCGGAGTGGCGGGTGGCGCTGCAGCCCGGGGGCAGCCCGTCGCGCAGCCGGTCGGCGAGCCACACCAGCAGCTCGTCCCCGGCGTCGTGCCCGAGCGAGTCGTTGACCCGCTTGAAGTTGTCCAGGTCGCAGAACAGCACCGCGGTGCGCCGCGCCGACGGGCCGGAGAGCAGCTGCGACACCGCGCGGGTGAGGGCCCGGCGGTTGGGCAGGCCGGTCAGCTCGTCGTGCATCGCCTGGTGGCGCAGCGACGCCTCCACCCGCCGGTTCTCGGTGACGTCGGTGAAGACGACCAGGTGGGTCGCGTGCCCGGCGTCGTCGACCGAGACGGACACGTGCAGCTCGCACCACACCGGGTCGGTCAGCTCGCCGCGGGCACCGCGTTCCCGGCGGCGCAGGGCGCGGGCGGTGCAGGACCAGCTGATCGAGCCCGCGGACCCGGCGGGACGGCCGAGCAGCGGGGCCGGCATCGCGACCGTGTCCGGGCCGAGCTCGGCCTCCAGGTCGAGCAGCTCGTCGGCACGCCGGCCGCGCAGCGCCTCCTGCCCCTCGCCGAGCAGCCGGCACAGCGACTGGTTGGCCTGCACCAGGCGCTCGTGGTCGTCGAAGATGGCGACGCCGACGGGCGCGACCGCCAGCAGGTCGGTGAACCGCTGCGTGGAGGTCCGCATCCGCGACTCCACCGCGCGGCGCTCGGTGACGTCCTCCACGGACCCGGTGATCACGACGCGGGCCCCGACGGTGGTCCGCTCCGCCCGGACGTGCAGCAGGCGGTTCGGGGCGTGGGCGGCCCGGACCTCGAGGTCCAGCCGGGCGCCGGTCTCGACCATGGCGGTCCACCGGGCCCAGACCTGCGGGCGGTCCATCGGGTGGACGCACTCGGCGACCGTGGTCCGGAGCACCGGGCCGACGCTCGGGAGCCCGAACAGGGTGCGCGCCACCGACGAGATCGTCCAGACGTCGGCGGTGCGGTCGAGCTCCCAGGCCCCGACACCCGCGAGGCGGGTCAGCCGCTCGAGCCGGCGCCGCTCGTCGGCGACCGCGGCGTCCACGGTGCGCCGCACCGTCTCGGAGCCGTCGAGGTCGCTGACGTCGACGGCGAGGAGGGCCCGGTGCGGGGAGTTCGGCAGGCGGTCCCAGCGCAGCAGGCGGACCGGCACGGTCGCCCCGCCCCGGCGCCGGATCTCGCCGGTCTCGCCGGTCGGTCCCGGTGCCCCGCCGGTGACGAGGACCGCGTCCACCGGGCGACCCGCCATCTCGGCGACGGGCGTCCCGGCGAGCCGGGCGAACTCCCGCGACGCGGTGACGACGAGGCCCTCGGCGTCGTAGACCACCGCGGGCCCCTCGGGGAGGAGCTCGAGCAGCGGGTCGGTGCCGCCGGGGGCGGACACGGGCGCGGCGGCCACGGTCGCGGCCTCGACGGGGCTGGCGGTGGTGCTCGCAGTGCCAGCGGTGCGCGCGACCGCGGGCAGCGGAGCGGACGGGGTGCCGGCCCGGTGGCGGTGCGCCCCGCCGTCCTCTCGGCGGCGCGGGCCGGGCGCCGGTGCCGCGGGCGTGGCGCCGTGGCGCGGGGCCGGGGCCGCCGGGGACCCGGGCCGGGTGGCCGCCTCGGAGCGGGCCGGGCGACCGCGCGGGACCGTCGGGAGGGTGTCCGCCTCGCACCGCCCGGCGGACCCGTCGGCGCGCTCCTCCCCGCGGGTCTCGTCGGCGGCGTGGGGACGGGCGGGCGCGGGAAGCTGGTCGCCGACGAGGCCGGGCTCGGACGCGGAGGCGGACGCGGCGGCGCCCGAGGCGTCCGCCACCCGCACCACCGCGAGTCGCGGCGTTCGCCTGGCTCCGTTCACGCGTTCGACCCCTCACCGGCGGTGCACCCCTGACCCGATCGGGCCGGTCGGACCGCCTTCCGATCACCGCAACGAAGGAGACCGCGCCGGGGTCCGGGCACATCACCCCGTCGGGTGCACCGGGGCGCCGACCGACCCGTCTCACGCGGTCGCGTGCATCAAGTCGGGCGTATCTGTCTCAACCCGGACGGTGAGCGGTTGGACGACGGCACGTAGAGGCGACGAACGGCACAGAACTCATGGTGTGTCGCGCGGCCGGTGGGTCGTTCACTCAGACGCGCGTCGTCCTTCACGATCCGTGCGAGCCCGTCGGCGCCAGCGGTCGGCAGGGCGCCGCGACCGGTACCCCGTCCCCGATCGGTTCACACCTGATCACCCAGAAGTTCGTGCCGTTCGTCGTGCGTGATCCGGCTCACCCGTCGGTGGCGACCTCGGCCACGTGCGTGCGCACCACCCCGTCGGCCCCCGCCGCCTCCGCGACCGCCGCGGCGACCGCCGGCGCGACCCGCGGGTCGAGGGCGCTGGGGACGATGTGGTCGACGCCGAGCTCCTCGGAGGCGATCCGGAAGATGGCGTCGGCCGCGGCGAGCTTCATGTGCTCGGTGATGCGGCGCGCGGAGGCGTCGAGGGCTCCCGCGAACACGCCGGGGAAGGCCAGCACGTTGTTGATCTGGTTCGGGTAGTCGCTGCGGCCGGTGGCGACCACGGACGCGTGCTTCCGGGCCACGGCCGGGTCGATCTCCGGGTCCGGGTTGGACAGCGCGAACACGATCGCGTCGTCGGCCATCGTCTCGATGACCGACTCGGGCACCGTCGAGCCGGAGAGACCGAGGAAGACGTCGGCGTCCGCGAGCGCGGTCGTCAGGTCGCCGCGCAGCCCGCGCGGGTTGGTCTGCTCGGCCAGGGCGTACTTGGCGACGTTCATGTTGTCGCGCCCGGTGTGGATGACCCCGCGGGAGTCCAGCACCGTCACGTCCTCGACACCGGCCTCGATGAGGATCTTCGCGCAGGCCACTCCGGAGGCGCCGGCCCCCGAGACGACCACCTTGAGCGGCTCCAGGTCCCGCCCCAGCGCCGCGGCGGCACCCCGCAGCGCGGCGAGGACCACGATCGCGGTCCCGTGCTGGTCGTCGTGCATGACGGGACAGTCGAGCGCCTCGATCAGCCGCCGCTCGATCTCGAAGCACCGCGGCGCCGCGATGTCCTCCAGGTTCACCGCCCCGAAGCTCGGGCGCAGGTGCACCAGCGTCTCCACGATCTCGTCGACGTCGGTGGTGTCGAGCACCAGCGGGATCGAGTCCAGGTCGGCGAACGCCTTGAACAGCGCCGACTTGCCCTCCATCACCGGCAGCGACGCGCGCGGGCCGATGTCGCCGAGGCCGAGCACGGCCGTGCCGTCGCTGACCACCGCGACCAGCCGGTGGGTCCACGTGTAGCGGGCGGTGAGCGCGGCGTCGTCGGCGATCGCGCGGCTGACCTTCGCGACTCCGGGGGTGTAGGCGATGGACAGGTCGCGGCGGCCGCCGAGAGGGACGGTCGGCGCGATCGAGAGCTTGCCGCCCTCGTGCGGGCCGAAGATCTCGGCGTCGGTGAGGTCGCGGCCGCTCGTGTCGGCGGTGGAGCCGGTGTCGGCGCTCGGGACGGAGCTCGTGCTGCTCACGCGGTCCTCCTGCTGCTGGTGGTGGTCGTGGTCGTGGGACCCGCCGTCGCCGACGACGGATGGGCGGCGAGAGGAGGGCGCCGGACCGGCGGACGGTGGAGTCCGGCGATCGGTCGGTGCACGGTGGACATCTCGCCGCGCGAGGGATGACTCGCGCCGGGCCGGGCGGGGGTGACCCGCAGGGGCCCGATCCTGTCGTGCGTCGGGCGCCGTGTCTGCGCCTCGTCGGGGTCGGGCCGGTCACAGGCGCGGCGGCATCCGGCCGGCCGATAGGGTGCGTCGGCGTGGATGCGAAGGAACTCGCCGTGCCCGGTGCGTGGGTGTTCACCCCGCCGGTCTTCCCCGACTCGCGCGGCGCCTTCGCGGCACCCTTCCAGGCGGAGGTGTTCGCCGGGGTGGTCGGGCACCCGCTGCATGTCGCGCAGGCCAACACCAGCGTATCCCGGCGCGGCGTGCTGCGGGGGCTGCACTACGCCGACGTCCCGCCCGGCCAGGCCAAGTACGTGCAGTGCTCCGCGGGCGCCCTGCTCGACGTGGTGGTCGACCTGCGCGTCGGGTCGCCGACGTTCGGCGACTGGGACGCGGTGCGGCTCGACGCGGACACGCTGAACGCGGTGTACCTGTCCGAGGGGCTCGGCCATGGGTTCCTCGCCCTCGTCGACGGCACCGTCGCCACCTACCTCTGCTCCACCGCGTACAACCCGGGCGCGGAGCACGGGGTGGACCCGCTCGACCCCGCGCTCGGGCTCCCCTGGACAGACCATGTACCCGCTGACGAGCTCGTCCTCTCCGACAAGGACCGTGCCGCTCCCTCCCTCGCCGACGCCCGTGCCGCCGGTGCCCTGCCCGACGCCGAGGCCTGCCGGGCCCGGGTGGCGGCGTTGACCGCGGGTTCCTGACGGCGGGTCGGGCCGGCCGCCGTCACCGTGATCGGCGGCTCGTGAGCGACACGCGCAAGCCGGTGTGCGACACGCTCACGAGGTCCGTGGCGGGCCGGCGGGTCACCAGGTGGCGGCCAGCTTCGTCAGGGCGGCCTTCGCCGTGGCCTCGGGGACGCCGGCCGACGGCGGCACGGTGAGGACGACCCGCCCGCCCGCGGCGCTGCGGGACACCCCGGGCCCGCCCGTCGGGGCGGGCGCGGACGCGGTGGTGGCGGCGACGGCGAGCACGAGCGGCTTCCCGCCGCGCGTGACCGTGCAGGTGACCTGACCGGCCTTCGGCCCGTTCGCGACGGCGGCCTTCAGCTCGGCCGCCGGCACCCCGAAGGCCTTCGCGACGGCGGGCACCGAGGCCGTGCATCGGGCGGCGGGGGTCGGGGTGGCCGGGGTGGTCGTGCTCGACGGCGCGGTGGTGCCCGGTGTGGTGGTCCCGGGCGTGGTCGAGCTCGGCGGCGTGGTCGTGGTGGAGGACGGCGGGGTGGAGGACGGCGGGGTGGTGGTCGACGGCCGACCCGACGACGATGGCGCGGCGGGCGCCCCTGCGCTGCTGGCCGGCGGTGCGGCGGGCGCCGGTGCCGGTGCCGGTGCCGCCATCGGCGCGGCCACGGCCGCGGCCGCCGCCGGTGCCGGGACGACCGGGCTGCCGCCGACCAGGCCGGTCGTCGGGACGGGAGCCGCACCCGCCGTCGTCGTCGCGAGGTCCGGGGACGGGAGCGCCGCGAGCGTGGGGTCCGGGGTGGTCCCGGGGGTGAGGTCGGCGTCCGGGATGCCGCCCTCGGAGTCCGGCACTCCCAGGGCACCCGAGGAGTAGGCGTCCGCCCAGCGCAGGACGGTGGCCACGTAGGTCTCGGAGTGGTTGTAGCGGAAGACCGCGTCGTGGCGCCCGGAGGCCGTGGCCAGGTCCGTGCCGCCGGCGCAGAGGTAGCGCCCGGTGGCGAGGGCGGCGTCGAAGGCGTTGTCGGGGTCGGCGGTCCCGTCGCCGTTGCCGTCGGCGCCGTAGGTCCGCCAGCTGGTCGGGATGAACTGGGTGGGGCCGACGGCCCGGTCCCAGGTGACGTCGTGGTCGAGGGCGCCGCCGTCGGTGTCGGTGATCGCCGCGTTGCCGCCGGTGCCGTCGAGCTGCGGGCCGAGGATCGGCCGCACGGTGGTCCCGTCGGCGCTGACCGCGCCGCCGTACGCGTGCGAGGACTCCACCTTCCCGATCCCGGCGACGAGGGCCCAGGACAGCGAGCAGCCCGGGGCGCTGCGGTACAGCGCGGCCTCGGCCCCGCGGTAGGCGGTCAGCATGGTCTCCGGGACCCCGGCGCCCCCGGACGGCAGCTCGGCGGGGGGCAGCTCCCCGGGCAGCAGCTCCGGCAGCGGGGCGACCCCGGCCTCGGGCGCGCGCCCGGTGGCGCCGACCTCGCTGGTGTCGACCGGCGGCAGCGCGGCCGTGACCGGCACGTGCGGCCCGCCGGCACCGAGGGCGCCGAGCAGCAGCACCGCACCCACCGCCCAGGTGACCAGCACGCGCGGCCGAGGACCACCGCCCGCGGTGCGCTCCGTGGCCACCATCCACGCCGAGCCGATCCACGGCCCCCGCTCGTTCCCCACCGACCGCTCCCGTCCCCCGGTACCCGTCGAGGGGACTGTCGTGGCGGCGGGTCCTGACGCTAGCCGCGTCCGGCCTTCGTCCCCCGAACGTGACCTTCAGCGTCGGCGCAGGCGGCCCGGACCCGGCCACAGCCGGTGGGTGACGACCGCGAGCGCCTCGGCCGGCCCGAGGGTGCGCGAGTCGGTCGACGCGAGCGGCGCGTCCCCGAGCGCGAACCAGCGCCCGTCGTCGTCGGGAAGGGCCAGGCGCTTGACCGAGAGCTGGTCCGGCCGCGCGGGCCACCGCACGAGCGCGACGTCCCCGGCCCGGGCCCGGCGCCCGGGCAGGGCCAGCACCACGTCGCCGTCGTGCAGCGTCGGCGCCATCGAGGAACCGCGCACGAGGACCCGGCGCGGCGCTCTCACCAGCGACGACCGTCCGCCGTCACGCGCCGACGCGTTCATCTCCCATCCCCTGCCCGGGCTCGACGCCGGGAGTAGGTTGGGCCGCGGTCGGAACGATCACCGTGAATGGAGGCGACATGGGACTGCTCAGCATCCTCCCGGGGCGAGCGCAGCGACGGGGAATCCTTCGGCCGCGCCTGGAGGCCACCGCGCACTGCGACCTCCCGTGCGGCGTGTACGACCCGGCGCAGGCCCGGATCGAGGCCGAGTCGGTCAAGGCGATCCAGGAGAAGTACCAGGGCTCCGACGACCCGGAGTTCAAGGAGCGTGCCATCCAGATCAAGGAGGAGCGCTCCGACCTGGTGAAGCACCACCTGTGGGTGCTGTGGACGGACTACTTCAAGCCGCCGCACTTCGAGAAGTACCCGCAGCTGCACGAGCTGTTCAACAAGGCCACCAAGGCGGCCGGCGCCACCGGGACCAAGGGCTCCACGGACCCGAAGTCCGGTGAGGAGCTGCTCGGCTACATCGGCGAGATCTCGGACATCTTCTGGGAGACCAAGAAGGGCTGAGGCCCGTGAGTCGGCGCGCCCGCCCCGCTCGTCGGGGCGGGCGCGTCGTCGTGTCAGGAGGTAGTGGTGAGCGAGAGCCCGGTCGGCCGGCTGTACCTGCTGCGTCACGGGGAGACCGAGTGGTCGCGGTCCGGGCAGCACACCGGCCGCACCGACATCCCGCTGACCGCGCGCGGCGAGGAGCAGGCCCGGGTGGCCGGCGACCTGTTGCGCACGCTGCGCGGCGACGCCCAGCCCGCGCCGGTGGTCTGGTGCAGCCCGCGCACGCGCGCCGCCCACACCGCGGACCTCGCCGGGCTCCGCGTCGACGAGGTGCGCGAGGACCTCGTCGAGTGGGACTACGGCGACTACGAGGGCCGCACCACGCCCGACATCCGCACCGAGGACCCCGGCTGGACGATCTGGACGCACCCGGTCCCGCACGGCGAGACCGACGAGGCGATCGCGGCACGCATCGACCGCGTCGTCGCCGACGCGGACGCCGAACTGGCCGGGCGGGACGTCATCCTCGTCGGCCACGGGCACGCCTCTCGCGTGTTGATCGCCCGCTACCTGGGCCTGCCCCCGTCGGCCGGGGTCGGGTTCGCGTTCGACCCGGCGTCGGTGACCGTGCTCGGCCACGAGCGCGGCGAGCACCGCATCGACCTGCTCAACGTGCCCGGAGGGCTCGTCGAGGCGCCCCCGCCGCCGGCGGACCGGCACTGAGGGCCGGCCCCGGCGCTACTGCTCGGCCCAGTCCCGCCCGGCCCGGGTGAGCACCCCCGCGAGGACGCCGACGCAGACGATCGCCAGCGGCCCGCCGAGGTCGGGGCGCCCCGAGGTCACGCCCGCGTAGAAGGCGACGCCCAGCCCGATGAGCTGCGCGACCACCACCGGTCCGCGCGCTCCGCGGCTCCCCCGGGCCAGGGCGACGCCGGCCGCCGCGGCCCCGAGGCCCAGCAGGATCACGAAGCCCCAGACCTGCGGCACGCCCTGGAGCGCGAGGAACACGACGCCCGCGACGAACAGGGCGATCCCCTCCCCCGCACACACCAGCGCGGCCACCACGACCGAGCGCGGCGGGGACGTCGACAGCACGGAGCCCAGCGTAGGCGCCGCCCGACGGGGCGTTCCCGGCCCCACGCCCGGCCCAACGGTCCGGGCGGCGGGGCTACGGTGAGTGCCGTGCGCGCCCTGCTCGTGGCCAATCCCTCGGCCACCACCACCACGGCAGCAGGCCGCGACGTCATCGCCCACGCCCTCGCCAGCGAGCTGAAGCTCGAGGTGGTGGCCACCCGCTACCGCGGGCACGCGGCGGAGCTGGCCGCGCGAGCCGCGAACGAGGGCGTCGACCTCGTCGTCGTGCTCGGGGGCGACGGGACCGTCAACGAGGCCCTCAACGGCCTGCTGGTGCACGGCCCGCACCCGCAGGCGCCCGCGCTCGGCGTGGTGCCGGGCGGGTCGGCGAACGTCTTCGCCCGGGCCCTCGGCGCGCCCCGCGACCCGCTGGAGGCCACCCACCAGCTCCTGGGCGCGCTCGCGGCGGGGCGCAGCCGGACGGTCGGGCTGGGCAAGGCCGACGAGCGCTGGTTCAGCTTCAACGCCGGTCTGGGCTGGGACGCGGACGTCATCGCCGCGATGGAGCGGGCCCGGGGCCACGGCCGCGAGGTCACCCCCGCCCGCTACGTCGACACGGCGATCCGGCGGTGGGCGCGGGCCCGGGCCAACCCGCCGTCGCTCACGGTGGAGATCCCCGGCGAGGAGCCGGTCGAGGGCGTGAAGATGGCCATCGTCTCCAACACCGACCCGTGGACCTACCTCGGCGGGACGGCGGTGCGCACCAACCCGGGGTGCTCGTTCGACGGCGGGCTCGGGTTCTTCGCGATGCGCCGGCTCGGGCTGCCGACGATCGCGCGCACGGTGCGGCAGATCCTCCGGGACGAGGGCTTCGGCGGCCTGCCGTCGGTGGTCCGCCACGACGACGTGCCCGCGCTGCGCATCACCACCGAGGAGCCCGTCAACCTCCAGGTCGACGGCGACCACCTCGGGCGGCGCAGCGACGTGGAGTTCGTGGCGGTGCCGGAGGCGCTGCGCGTGGTCGTCTGAGGTGACCTGGGTCACTTCCGCGCCGACGACCGCGTGTCGCGAGCCGACGAACGGCGGCTTGATCCGGCCTTCGGGGGACCTGAGAGCCACATCCCGGAGCCGCGAGGAGCGCCACCGGGAGCATAGCGACCGCTCGTCGCCGACCGACGCCCGGGTCGACGACTCGTCGTGTCGCGTTTTCCGCTCGTCGCAGTGACCGGCCCGTCACGGTCCGCCCAACTCCACTCACCGCCCGCGCAAGCCCGTCGAGCCGCTTGGGACTCGATCCAGAGGCGTATCTCCTGCAGATTCTTGGTCATCCCCCGCGAGTGCCGGGCAGGAATGCGAGAGCAGAACTGCCCGGCCGGTCCCCGGGAGCCGGTGAGAGATCACCGGAATCCGGAGGGCACGGGAGGTGGACACCGCCGGGTGTCCGGCCGGCGGCAAGGACGCCGCAGGTCGGAGAGCCGGATGTCGGGCCTCCCCGCACACGAGAACGGTACGGACGGACCGCGACGACGGTCCGGTGCGATTCCGCCCCGAAGGAATCGCCGACGACGACGCAACCCGGCGCGCACCCCGAGGCGCGCCCAGCTGAGGAGACCAGCACGATGGACTGGCGGAACGACGCTGCTTGCCGCGACGAGGACCCGGAACTGTTCTTCCCCATCGGGACGAGCGGCCCGGCCCTGACGCAGATCGCCCAGGCGAAGGCCGTGTGCCGTCGCTGCCCGGCGATGTCGGAGTGCCTGACCTGGGCCCTCGAGTCCGGTCAGGACGCCGGTGTCTGGGGCGGCGCGGACGAGGACGAGCGCCGCGCCATGAAGCGCTACGGCGTGCGCATGGACGTCCAGGCCTGATGCGGCCTGTCCGGGGACGGACGCTCGCTCCCCACGCGTCCGCCCCCGCACGGAGTTGAGCGAAGGGCCCCTTCGGTCGAGTAGATCGACCGGAGGGGCCCTTCGCTCGTTCCCGACGTCGGGTCCTACCGCCGCGTGAGCGGGATGCGCAGCTCCGCCCGCGTCCCGCCGTCCGCGTCCGGTCGCACCGAGAGGGTCCCGCCGAGCTCGGAGTCGACGAGCGTGCGCACGATCTGCAGGCCCAACCCGGGCGCGCGCTCCAGGGAGAACGTGTCCGGCAGTCCGGCGCCGTCGTCGACGATGTCGATGCGCAGCTCGCTCGCGGTCCGCGTCGCCACGATGCGGACCGACCCCGAGGTCTGCGGGGTCGGGAAGCCGTGCTCGAGCGCGTTGGACACCAGCTCGGTGACCACCAGGACCAGCGGGGTCGCCATCACCGCCGGGAGCGCCCCGGCCCGCCCCTCCCGGGACAGCGACACCCCGGCGCCCGCCCGCACCAGGTCGTTCATCATCGGCAGCACGCCGGCCAGGACCTCGTCGATGTCGACCCGCTCGTCGACCGACGCGGCCAACGACTCGTGCACCAGGGCGATCGAGGCCACGCGCCGCATCGACTCGGTCAGCGCGGAGCGTGCCTCCTCGTGGCGGGTCCGCCGGGCCTGCAGCCGCAGCAGCGCGGCCACCGTCTGCAGGTTGTTCTTGACCCGATGGTGGATCTCCCGGATCGTCGCGTCCTTGCTCATCAGCGCCCGGTCGCGCCGCCGGACCTCGGTGACGTCGCGGACCAGAACCAGGGCGCCGCTGGGCACCCCGCGCGGCCGCAGCGGCAGCGCGCGTACGACCGCCGTCGCTCCCCGCCCCTCCACCTCCGTGCGCGGCGAGGGGGTCCCGGCCAGCGCGTCGCGCAGCATCGAGACCACCTCGGCGCCCTCGAAGGGGTCCGCGGACACCCGGCGGGTCACCGTCGGCAGGTCCGCTCCCACCAGCTCGTCGGACCACCCGAGCCGGTGGAAGGCCGACGCGGCGTTCGGGCTGGCGTAGAGGACGGTGCCGATCGCGCTGACCCGCACCAGGCCGTCGCCGACCCGGGGCGACGAGCGGCCCTCCTCGGCGTCGTCCGCCGTGGGGAAGGTCCCGTCCGCGATCATCTGGCACAGGTCGCCGGCCACCGCGAGATAGGAGATTTCCAGCGTCGACGGGACCCGGGGCGCGGCGAGGTTGGTGTCGCGACCCAGGACGGCGATCACGCGCCCCTGGTAGACCACTGGCACCACCTCCCGCCGGATCGACCGTCCGCGGTGCCAGCGCGGCTGCTCCTCGCGGCGCATCGTCGTGTCGTCCAGGGCGCGGGCCAGCTGCGGGTGCTGGGTGGCGGTGGCGGTCCCGCCGACCATGTCGTCGGGGTGGGCGGTGGGCGCCGTCGTCGGTCGGCTGTGCGCGACGCAGAGGAAGTGCGGCGCCGCCTCCGGGTCGGTGGTCACCGGCACCCAGAGCAGGAAGTCCGCGAACGACAGGTCCGAGAGCAGCTGCCACTCCGACGCGAGCCGTTGCAGGTGCGCGACCTCGTCGCCGGAGAGCTCGGTGTGCGTGGCGAGCAGGAAGCTCAGCGTGCTCACCGGGTCATCCAACCATCGGCCGGGGCGGGCGACGGCGCATGGGAGACTGGCCTCATGTCGAAGCGCGCACGTCAGAAGCGGGACCGCAAGAAGAAGGGCTCGAACCACGGCAAGCGTCCCAACAGCTGACGCGGTGCCGGGCCGGAACGACGAAGGGCCCCCGGGTGTCACCCGGGGGCCCTTCGTGCGTCTCGGGGGCCTCAGACCTGCCGGCGGGTCTCCACGCGGGTGGAGTTGACCTCGACGACCGTGCCGCCGGGCGTCCGCTCGACGCTGATGCTGGCCTGCTCGAGCACCGTCTCCCGGATCCGCTCGCGCAGCTTGCGGTGCAGCGTGTCGGGGGCCCGCTCGCCGCCGCAGGTGCGGGCGAGCAGCGTCTTGACCTTCTCCTCGAGCCCGTAGCGCGCCAGGCACGGCCCGCACTCCTCGAGGTGGCGACGCAGCTGGGCGTCCCGCTCCTCGTCGCACTCGTGGTCGAGCAGCAGCCAGACCTCCGCGAGGACCTCGTCGCAGTCGGTCTCGTGGGGCTCTCCGCAGCTCATGCCTCGCTCACCTCACCCCTGATGAACCCGCGGTCGCGCGCGGTGTCGGTCAGCGCGTCCCGCAGCTGACGGCGGCCGCGGTGCAGCCGCGACATCACCGTGCCGATGGGCGTGCCCATGATCTCGGCGATCTCCTTGTAGGCGAACCCCTCGACGTCGGCGAGGTAGACCGCCATCCGGAAGTCGTCCGGCAGTGCCTGCAGGGCGTCGCGGATGTCGGTGTCCGGCAGCCGGTCCAGCGCCTCCGCCTCCGCGCTCGGCAGGCCCGCCGACGAGTGCTCGGCCGACTGCGAGAGCTGGTAGTCGGTGATCTCGTCGGTCGAGTTCTGCTGCGGCTGCCGCTGCTTCTTGCGGTAGGTGTTGATGTAGGAGTTCGTGAGGATGCGGTACAGCCAGGCCTTCAGGTTCGTCCCGGGCTTGAACGACGTGAAGGACGAGTAGGCCTTGAGCACGGTCTCCTGGACCAGGTCCTCGGCGTCCGGCGGGTTGCGGGTCATCCGCATCGCGGCCGCGTAGAGCTGGTCGACCATCGGCATCACGTCGCGCTCGAAGCGTTCGGCGCGTTCCGCGACGGACTCGGTCTCCAGGTCGGCGGGAGTCGACCCGCCCTGCTGCACGTCCGTGGCGGGGTCGTCCACCGCCGCCTGGTCGACCGCCTCGGACACCGCACTCCCTTCGCGCCACGTCTCGATCGTGGCGACGGATCGCGGTGAGGCTACCCCGGTGGCCGTGCCGACACCCCCTTCGTCGGGTGTGAGGAGCCGGATCGGGGTCCGCTCCAACGTCATGGCTGGCATGTCGGTGTGAACACGGTCCGGGGTGCGCCTGTTCCCGCTCGTAGGCTCACTCCCCGTGGCTCGTACCGCCGCCGGCACCCCGGCCCTGGCCCTGCTCGCGAAGGCCGGCATCACCGTCACCACCCACACCTACGAGGCCCCCGGCGTCGCTGCGTACGGCACCGAAGCTGCGGACGCCCTCGGCCTCGACCACGCGCGGGTGTTCAAGACCCTGGTCGCCGAGGTGGACGGCACGCCCCTGCTCGCGATGGTCCCGGTGTCGGGGCAGCTCGACCTGAAGGCGCTGGCGGCCGCGCGCGGCGGGAAGAAGGCCGTCATGGCCGACGTCGCCGTGGCCGAGCGCCTGACCGGCTCGGTCGCCGGCGGCATCTCCCCGTTGGGGTCGCGGCAGCGGCTGCCGGTCGTCGTCGACTCCTCGGCGCTCGGCTTCGACACCATCTACTGCAGCGCGGGCAAGCGGGGCCTGCAGATGGAGCTCGCGCCCGGCGACCTCGTCGCGACGGCGGGCGCGACGACGGCGGCCGTCGCCGGTCAGGGCATCTGAACGACGAAGCGGAAGCGCACGTCCCCGCGCGACAGGCGGTCGAGCGCGGACGGGAGCCCGTCCGGCGTCACGGTCTCGACGTCGGCCACGATCCCGTGCTCCGCGCAGAAGTCCAGCATCTCGCGGGTCGCCGGGACTCCGGCCGACCCGGTGCCCACCAGCCGCTTCTCCCCCACGACCAGGGACATCGGGTCGAGGTCCAACCGCTGCGGCGGGATGCCGGCGAGCACGTAGGTGCCGTCGACGCGCAGCGCCTCGAAGTACGGGGCGAGGTCCATCGGGTGGCCGGTGGTGTCGAGCAGGACGTCGAAGCGGCGCCGCTGACCGGCGAGACCCTCCGAGGTGACCACCACGTCGTCCGCGCCGAGCTCCTTCGCCGCGTCGGCCTTCGCCGCGCTCGTCGTCAGCGCCACCGTCTCCGCGCCCAGCGCGTGCGCGAACTTCAGCGCCACGTGACCCAGCCCGCCGACCCCGATCACGCCGACGGTCGTCCCCGGGCCGACGTCGTACCGGCGCAGCGGCGCCCACGTCGTCACGCCCGCGCACAGCAGCGGGGCGGCCTCGGCCGGGTCGAGGGCGCCCGGGAGCCGGTAGGTGAAGCCCCGGTCGACCACGATCTCCGTCGAGAACCCGCCCTGGGTCGTCCCGCCGGAGACGGGGTCCACGCCGCCGTAGGTCAGCGTCGGGAAGGCGTCGCAGTCGTTCTCCCGGCCCGCGCGGCACGGGCCGCACACCCCGCACGAGCCGATGATGTTCCCGACGGCGACCCGGTCCCCCTCGACGAGGTCGGTCACCTCGGCCCCGACGGCGGCGACGACGCCGGTCATCTCGTGGCCCGCGACCAGTGGGAACGACGCCGGGTCGCCGTGGGCGAGGGAGTGCAGATCGGTCGCGCAGACGCCGCAGTGGGTGATGCGGACGACGACGTCGGACGGGCGCGGGTCGCGCCGGGAGAACGTCCAGGGCGCGGGGGCGGCGCCCGGCGCGGCGGCGGCCCAGCCGGTGACCTCGTGCATGGCGGATCCCCTTCGAAACGAACTGGTTGGTTGCTCACGACGCTAGCACGTGACCAACCGGTTGGTTATGATCGAGCGATGCCGAAGGACGGGAGCGCGACGCGGCGCCGGCTCCTGGACGCGGCGACCGCGGAGTTCTCCGCCCGCGGGATCGCCGGAGCCCGGGTCGACCGGATCGCCGCGGCCGCGGAGGCGAACAAGGCCCAGATCTACGCGTGGTTCGACTCCAAGGACGGCCTGTTCGACGCCGTGTTCGCCGAGCACCTGGCGCTGATCGTCGACCTCGTGCCCTTCGACGCCCGCGACCTCCCCGGCTACGCCGTCCGCCTCTACGACGCCTACCTCGCGCAGCCGGCGGTGATCCTGCTGGCGGTGTGGGCGCGCCTCGAGCGGGTGCCCACCGGCGACCTGCTGACCCAGGTCGGCGACGAGGTGGCGCGCAAGCTCGACGCGGTCCGCGCGGCCCAGGCCGAGGGCCTCGTCGACCCGGAGATCGATCCTCGCGACGTGTACGCGCTGGTCATCGCGCTGTCGATGACGTGGTCGCCCGCGGCCACGGTGATCGCGGCCGCGCCGGAGGACCCCGAGGCCGACCACACCCGTCGTCGGGAGGCCCTGGCCCGCGCCGTCCGCGGCGGGCTCACCACCTGACCCACTTTCGGGGCACCTGGCCGGGAAACGCACCCGGCGGCCGTTTCACTGGCGGCCATGCGTGTGCTGGCCGTCGTCGTCGTGCTCCTGTGCTCGCTCGCCGGCTGCGCGTCGCTGGGACTCGGGCGCGACGACACCGCGGCGGGGGCGGCGGCCCGCGACGGCGCCGGCGGCGACAGCGGGACGGCGGAGTCGGTGCGCGCGGCCGCCCGGGCCACGGCGGCCGACGGCGGGGCGCGGGTCGCGGTGGACTCGCGGGGCCCGGCCCGCGACGGCTCCGTCACGACGACGGGCACCGGCAGCATCGACTTCCGCGGCCGGACCTCCTCGACGGCCCTGCGCATCAGCGACCTCGGCCGCGTGGACGCCCTCGCCGTCGGGCGGACCGCGTTCGGGGCCCTGCCGCCCCGCGCGCTCGACGACATCTCCCGGGGTCGGCAGTGGGTGGCCGTCGCGCTGGACCAGGTCGACACCGGGCTCTACGCGGACACCGTCATCCAGCTCGGGTCCGGGGTGACCGGCAACGCCGCGGACCTCATGACGGTGCTCGGCGCGATCCGCGACGACGTCGTGGTCGTCGGACCGGAGACGATCGCCGACCGGCCGACGGTGCACCTGCGCGGCACGGTCGACCTCGCCCGGCTGCGGGAGCTCGCGCCGGACCTGGCCGGTGCGGCGACCCGCGCGGCCGCCGAGCTCGGGCGTCCCGACGTACCGGTCGACGTGTGGCTCGACAACCGGGGCCGGGTCCGGCAGGTCACCCAGACCCTCGTCCCCGGCCGGGCGAGCACGACGACCACCCTGCTCGAGGCCACCCCGCCGGCCCCCGTCGTCGCCCCGCCCGCGGCGATGGTGCGCGACCTGTTCCGGGAGCTGCGCCTGCGCTCCCGGTGAGGGTCACTCGAGCACGAGCCCGTCCGGCAGCGGCGGGAAGAACCGCGCGATCCACGGCTCGATCGCCTCGCGCACGGGGCCCTTCGCCTTCAGGGAGTGGTCGCCGCGCACCGTCACCACCTCGCGGTGCGGCGCGACCGGCGGGACCCCGAAGCGGTCGCGGTCGCCGGACACGGCGAGCACCGGGATGCCGGCGTCGGACACGGCGTCGATCTCGGGCGAGCGGTCGGGACGGGTCCCGTCCTTGCGGGCCGGGGCGAGCAGCGGGAACGCCAGCGCGAGGACGCCGACCGGACGCTTCGGAGCCGCCACCGCACCCCGGCACGCCACCCGCGCGCCCGACGACCGGCCGCCGTGGACCTGGTCGGTGTCCGGGAACCGCTCCGTCAGCTCCGCGAGCACGCACGCCCACGCCTCGTCGAGCTGCGCGGCCGGTGGCGGGGCCTTGCGCCCGGCGACGCGATAGGGCTGCAGCACCCGGGCCACGGCGATCGGGACCGGCGCGCTCGCGGCGGCGGCGAGCAGGTCCGGGGCCTCGATGCCACCGCCCGCGCCGTGTCCCAGGACGAGCAGGCCCCCGCAGTAGCCCGGGTGCTCCAGGTGCACGACGGCGGGTCCGTGCGGGGTCGGGACCTCGAACTCGTCGATCCCGACGATCACGACGGGTTGACCGCCTCGAGATCCAGTCCCTGCTGCTCGGGCTGCTCGTGGTGTTCGGCCACCAGCTCCGCGCCGTGGTTGCGCACGTTGTTGACCTTCGACGACACCTGCCGCATCTCGATCGCCGCGAGGATCTCCTCGGACGGCCCGAGCAGCCCGGTCGGGTCGTCGTTCTCCGGGTCGAGCCAGTCGGCCCACCGGTCGGGCGGGAGGACCAGCGGCATCCGGTGGTGGATCTCGGTCAGCGGACCGGCGGAGTCGATCGTGACGACGGTGGTGGAGACCAGCGGGTCGGCGCCGCGCTCCGGACGCCAGGTCTCCCAGAGACCCGCGAGCGCGAGGGAGCGCCCGGCGAACGTCGAGTCGGCGGCGAACGTCATGAAGTACGGCGTCTTCTGCTTGCCGTCGCGCAGCCACTCGAACCAGCCGTCCGCCGGGAGCAGGCAGCGTCGCGACGCGGCCGCCTTGCGGAACGCCGGCTTCTCCAGCAGGGACTCACCCCGCGCGTTGATCATCCGGTTCCCGACCGACGGGTCCTTGGCCCAGGAGGGCACCAGACCCCACCTCATCGCGCGGACCGAGCGTTCGAGCGACTGCGGGTCCGGTGTCCCGTCCTCGTCGCGCGGGTGCCGGTCGACGACCCCCGGGATCGTCAGCGTGGGCGCGACGTTGTACTCGGGGGTGTCCAGCGTCCCGTCCGTGGCGTCCCGTGCGTCGAACTCCTCGGCCAGGTCGGCCGGATCCTTGGCGAGGGCGTAGCGACCGCACATACAGCGATTGTCGCACCGCTTCGGCACCCCGACCGGTCCTCGACCGGTCGTCGGTCATCGGTCATCGGTCGTCGGACGGCAGGTAGCGCGCCCCGCGACGTTCTCCGACCCGAACCAGGTCGCCGGCATCGACGAGATCGTTGAGGAGCTTCAACGCCTCCACGCGGTCCAGCGCGAACCGCTCCCGCAGAAGCCTGTTCGTCAGCGGCTCCGACCGTGCGAGCGTCAGGACGTCCTGCCGGAGAGTCGCACTCGACAGACGAAGACCGGGCGGGGGTGCGATCGACGGTGCGAGGACGTATCTGGCTCCGGCGCGCTCCCCCGACTGGGAGAGGAAGCCCGCGTCCCGCAGGCGCTGCAGTGCACCACGGGCGTGGGTGCTGTCGGCTCCGAGAAGTTCTCGGGCGACCGTGTTGGTGAGCACCTCACCTCGCGCGGCGTGGACGAGGAGAATCCGGTCTCGCGGCTTCAGCGCTCCACGGTTCTCGATCTCGCCGATCCAGGCGCGCTCGAACGGTGCCACCGCACTGTTCATCGGCAGACTGACGCTGACCGACGTCGAGTCGGCGTCGAAGACAGGAGCGTCGAGCAGCTGCTCCGCCATGACGTCCTGCATCAGGTCGATCCCACGACCTGCGTCCTCTGCCAGCCGATAGCGTCGGAGGGCGTCGATCACCGCCAGGTTGCGGGCAGCGTTCTGCTCCCTCAGGTTCGCCACCGTGACGGGCTCGGGCAAGGGGCCGGGAGAACGGACGAGCACCCGGCTCGGCCGGATCTCGATGGTCACCGGACGACGGTTGTCCTCGTAGACGCGGTGAGCGACGGCATTCGCCACCGCTTCACGCAGGACAGCCAGCGGTATGCGTTCCATCTCATACCGCCGGAGTCCGACCACGGCCAGTTCCGACCCGATCTCGTCGGTCACACGAGAGGTCGCACCGGCGACCTGTACGGGCAGTGGACCCGTGATCCGGTACCTCTTGTCCTCCACCATCGTGGCGTCGTCCCGGTAGCGGAACACCTCGATGTACGACTTGCCGAGCACACGCTCCGGCTCCGCGACCAGGTAGAGGACGCCCGCAACGGTCAGCGCTCCCCGCGCACCCGTTCCGGTGGCCAGACCGTGCTCCACCATGCGATCGCCGATGTCGGTCGACCAACCGAACCGGCTCGCCACGTCGTCGACGAGAGCCGGATCGGCCTGCTCGACGGTCAGACCCGTTGCCGTGGCCTCGAAGCGAGCGAGCGCGTGGCCGGTGACGAACTCGGCGAGCTGCGCACCCATCAACGTCACGTTCATGGCCTCCCGTCGGACGACGACCAGCCCTTCTGCCGTCTGCGCGAACCCCTGCTCGCGCCGAGCGACGGAGAGGACCGCGATGTCGACGTCACCGACGGAGACGACACCGACCTCGTACCGGCCACCGTCGTGAACGCTGGCCACCACGCGGTGGAGCCGAGCCAGCGCTTCCCCGTCGACGTTGACCCCGACCGCTCGCCCGTCAGGACCGACCCCGACGAGCACGACACCGCCATCGGTGTTCGAGAAAGCTGCGACCGCACGAGCGATGCGCGCTTCGGACACCCCTTGCTTGAACTCGACGTGGTTCGATTCGCCTGCGTATGCGCGGAGGAACTCCTCGGCGGTCATCGCCCTCGGCCACTCACCAGCAGCTCGAGGGTGGTGAACCGGATATGCCATACTTGTTCTCCCCGCCCTTGAGGGTAAGAAGTATGGCATAAGGGTGGCCGTCCACGACGGGCATCCCGGATACTCCGGAATGCCTCACGTCGCGAGGGGCCATGATGGGGCACGTGACGAGTCCCTGGAGCGCGCCCGCCGCCGACGGTCCCGTGCACGGGACCGTGGCCGTGCCGGGCTCGAAGTCCATCACCAACCGCGCCCTGCTGCTCGCGGCGCTCGCCACCGACGGCGTGCCGCGCACCGTCGCCGGGGCGGCGCGCTCGCGCGACACCCGCCTGATGGTCGACGGACTGGCGGCCCTCGGCGCCGGGACCACCGTGCGCGACGGCCGGGACGGGACCGTCGACGTCGACGTCGTCCCCGCGGGGAGGCTGCGCGCCGCGCGGATCGACTGCGGGCTCGCCGGCACCGTCATGCGCTTCCTGCCGCCCGCGGCCGCGCTCGCCGACGGCCCGGTGGAGTTCGACGGCGACCCGCACGCCCGCACGCGTCCCATGGGCGGCGTGCTCGAGGGGCTGCGCGGGCTGGGCGTCGGTCTGGAGCCCGCGGACGCCGACCGGCTGCCGTTCACCGTGCTCGGCCGCGGCGGGGTGCGCGGCGGGTCGGTCACCGTGGACGCCTCGGCGTCCTCGCAGTTCGTCTCCGGCCTGCTGCTCTCCGGCGCCCGGTACGACGACGGGGTGGCGGTCACGTCCTCGACGCCCGTCCCGTCGCTGCCACACGTGGACATGACCGTGACGATGCTGCGGCTCGCCGGGATCACGGTGACCTCGGAGGACTCCCGCTGGGCGGTGTCGCCGGGGCCCGTCGTCCCGGACCCGACGTTCGTCGTGGAGCCGGACCTCTCCGGCGCCGCGGTCTACCTGGCCGCCGCGATGATCACCGGTGGTCGGGTGACGGTCGCGGGGTGGCCGGAGCGGCGGCCCGCGGCGAACCCGGAACGGCACACGCAGTCGCGCCACGACCTGCCCGGTCTCCAGCCGCTGGCCGCGGTCCGCCGGGCGCTGGAGGCGTTCGGGGCGGAGCTCACCGAGGGCCCGGACGGCCTGACGGTGCGGGGCCCCGACCGGCTGCGCGGCGTGGACGTCGACCTCGGCGAGATCGGCGAGCTCACGCCGACCGTGACGGCCCTGGCCGTGGTCGCCGCCCGCGACGGGGAGTCCTCCCGGCTGCGCGGGGTCGCCCACATCCGCGGGCACGAGACCGACCGGCTCGCCGCCCTGGTCGCCGAGTGCACCGCGGTCGGGGCGCACGTCGCCGAGACCGAGGACGGCCTGGAGGTCCACCCGGCGTCGGGACTGACCCCGACGCGGCCGTGGGGCGCCTACGCCGACCACCGGATGGCGACGGCGGGCGCGCTGCTCGGCCTGGTCGTGCCGGGCCTCGCGATCGACGACGTCGCGGCGACGGCGAAGACCCTCCCGGACTTCGCCGACGACTGGCCCGCCCTGATCCGCGGGGTGGGGATCCCGGCGTGAGGGGTGCGGCCGGGCGCTACGACGAGAGCGACGTCCGGGTCCGGCCCGGCAAGGGCACCCGACCCCGCTCGAAGCGCCGGCCCGACCACGCCGACGCCCGGCCGGCCATGGTCGTGGGCGTCGACCGGGGACGGTGGACCTGCGCGCCCGACGACGAGCCGGCAGCACGGGTCGTCGCGATGCGGGCGCGGGAGCTGGGGCGCACGCCGGTCGTCGTCGGCGACCACGTCGACCTCGTGGGCGACACGTCCGGCGCCGACGACACCCTGGCGCGGATCGTGCGGGTGGCCGACCGGACCAGCGTGCTGCGCCGCACCGCGGACGACACGGACCCCTACGAGCGGGTCGTCGTCGCGAACGCCGACAACCTCGTCATCGTGACCGCGCTGGCCGACCCGGTCCCGCGGACCGGCTTCGTCGACCGCTGCCTCGTCGCCGCGTACGCCGGCGGCCTCGCGCCCGTGCTGTGCCTGACGAAGGCCGACCTGACCGACCCGGAGCCCTTCGCCGCCGAGTACGCCGAACTGGACCTGCCCGTCGTCGTGACCCGCTCGGACCGGGATCCGGACCCGCTGCGGGACCTGCTGCACGACCAGGTGTCCGCGCTGATCGGGCACAGCGGCGTGGGCAAGTCGACGCTGGTCAACGCCCTCGTGCCGGACGCGGAGCGGGCGGTGGGCGTGGTCAGCGGGGTCGGGAAGGGGCGGCACACGTCCACGTCCGCGGTCGCGCTCGGACTCCCCGACGGCGGGTGGGTGGTGGACACCCCGGGGGTGCGGTCGTTCGGGCTGGCCCACATCTCGCCCGACGACGTCGTCGCCGCGTTCGGCGACCTCGCGACGGCGGTCGAGGACTGCCCGCGCGGGTGCTCGCACCTCGGGCCGCCGGCCGACCCGGAGTGCGCGCTGGACCCGTTGGTGGAGTCCGGCGGGCTGTCGGCCGGGCGGCTCGCGGCGCTGCGCCGGGTGCTGGAGGCCCTGCACATCCCGGCCTGGGAGATCTAGGTCAGGGTGTACGCGTCGTAGACCACCCGCGAGGCCCGGCGCTCGGCCACGGCCACCGTCAGGACCCGGGTCATCCAGCGGTACGACGGCGCGGAGGTCTCGAAGGTCGCGTGCACGCGGAAGTAGTACGACGACGGGTCGGCGTCCTCGCCGCGTGCCAGCGCGGCCAGCACTTCCGGCGGGCCGGCGCGCACGCCCGCCGTCCGGATGAACACGTCGGCGCCGTCGTGCGACCGCAGCAGGTAGCGGGTGTCGATCGTGGTCGCGCCGTCGGCCTGGATCACCTGCCAGTCCGCCCCGCCGGGGACGACGACGCCGGAGAAGCGCTCCCCCGTGACCGTGCCGCCGACGATCGGGACGATGCGCCGGTGCCCGGCGTCGGTGACCTCGAGGTCGACGGGTTCGGCCAGCTCGACCTCGACGTGGGCCAGGAACTCCAGGACCGGCACCGGCAGCGTCACGACAGGAGGCCGCCGACCAGCTCGAGGCTCCGGGCCCGCAGGGTGGCCCTCGCCTCGGGGTCCCCGGCCTGCGCATGGAGGCCGGCCTCGCGCTGCCGGTCGAAGAAGCGACCGGTGACGCCCTCGACGTCGTCGCCCACGGCGAGGCGGCGGGTCGCGGCCACGCCGGACTCCAGGGAGTCGACGGAGCGCCCGATCTCGCTCAGGACGATCTTGGTGGGCATGTACGTGCCGGGGTGCAGGGCGTTCGCGGTGACCTCGTCCGTGGGGAGGCGCTCCGCGAGGTCGACCGCGTGCAGGATCTGGGCGAGCTTGCTCTGCGCGTAGGCCCGGCCACCGTCGTAGGAGCGCTCGAGCATGAGGTCGTCGAAGTCCAGCGGGTGCTGGGCCCCCGACGCGACGTGCACGACCCGGGCGGCCCGCTCGTCGCCCGACGCACGCAGCAGCGGGAGCAGCTTCTCGGTGAGCAGGAACGTCGCGAGGTAGTTCACGGCGAACCGCAGCTCGTACCCGTCGACGCTCGTGCGGCGCACGCGCCCGTCGGGCTCGCCGCTGCCGATGCCGGCGTTGTTGACCAGGACGTGCAGCTCCCCGGCCCGCTCGGCGATCTCGTCGGCGGCGCGGGCGACCTGCGCGAGGTCGGCGAGGTCGGCCTGCACGGTCAGCGGCGGGTGGGCGGCGCGCTGCGCCACCTCGGCCGACAGGTCCTCCAGCCGCTCGGCCGAGCGGCCGTGCAGGACCAGGCGGACGTCGTCCTCGGCGGCGAGGTCGAGCGCGAGGGCGCGGCCGAGGCCGTCGGTCGCGCCGGTGATGGCGACGGTGCGGGGCATGGAGGGTGCGACGCCGCGGGATGGATCGGTATTCCCGGGGTACGCCCCCGGGTGCAGCTCTCCGTCCCGGAACCCGGTCCCGACGCCGCCGTCGCGTTCGTCGCCGAACACCTCGGCGACCTCGCCTGCGACACCCCGGCCGCGTCCGGGGCCTTCCGCGGCGGGCAGACCGCGGCCGACGCGGCGCTGGACGCGCTCGACGTCACGAACTACGCGCGCCGTCGCAACGACGTCTGGCCGCCCGAACGGCGGGGGGCGTCGAAGATGTCGCCCTGGATCCGGCACGGTCTGCTGTCGCTGCCGGCGCTGTGGGAGCACGTCGCCGACGCCCCGCAACGCGACCGCACGAAGTACCGCGACGAGCTCGCCTGGCAGGAGTACGCCCGGCACGTGTACGCCCGGCTCGGTCCGGCGTTGGGCGACGACCTGCGCGCCCGGCCGCCGCAGCCGCCCGAGCAGTGGGACGACCCGTGGCCGCGGGACATGAACTGCATGGACGTCAACCTCACGGAGCTCCACGACGACGGCTGGCTGGTCAACCAGTGCCGGATGTGGCTCTCCAGCCAGTGGACCGTGCGGGCGGGCGCCCGGTGGCGCGACGGCGACGACGCCTTCTTCACCCACCTGCTCGACGGGTCGCGCGCGGCCAACCGGCTCGGGTGGCAGTGGACGGTCGGGTCCGGCACGGGCAAGGCCTACGGCTTCTCGCGGCACCAGGTGGAGAAGCGGGCGCCGAAGCTCTGCGCGAACTGCGTGCTCAACGCCGCGTGCCCGGTCCAGGACTGGCCGCCGGAGCAGCGCACGACGCGCCTCGATCCGCCGGAGCTGCTCCGCTCGGACCCGGACCCGGACGCCACCGGCGGTCCCACCGTCTCCCCCGAGAACGAGGTCGACGCGGTGTGGCTGACCGCGGAGTCCCTGGGCGACGACGACCCGGCCCTGGTGGCCCACCCCGACGTCCCCGCGGTCTTCGTGTTCGACGAGCCGCTGCTGCGCCGGCTGCGGCTGTCGGGCAAGCGGCTGGTGTTCCTGACGGAGACCCTGGCCGACCTGGCCACGCGGCGCCCGGTGGAGCTGTACCGGGGGTCCGTGCCCGAGGAGCTGTCCGGGCAGGGTCGTCACCGGGTCGGGGTCACGTTCGCGCCGGTGCCGGGCTTCCGGCGGCACGCGGCCCGGGTGGAGCCGGCGGCGGTGCACCCTTGGGCGTGGTTGTTCCGGCCCCGCGCCGGGCGGCTGCAGAGCTACACCGCTTGGCGCAAGGGGATGCCGCAACGTCCGGACGGGGTCGGCTGAGCTCCCGCGCGGACCTCGTGAGCGTGTCGCACGTGCGTTTGCGCGTGTCGCTCACGAGGTGGCGATCACGAGGGAGACGGGCGCGTGTCGCGTCCTTCGGTCCGGGCATCATCGCGGCGTGCCCCGAGTCGCCATCGCCTGTCAGGGCGGCGGCAGCCAGACGGCGTTCACCGCCGGTGTGCTGCGTCCGCTGCTGCGCTCCCCCGACGTCGAGCCCGTCGCGTTCACCGGGACGTCCGGCGGCGCGATCTGCGCGTTGCTGGCCTGGTACGGCTACCGGACCGGCGGGCGGGCGCGGGCGGTGGAGCTGCTCGACGGGTTCTGGCGGGACAACGCCGCGACCGCGCCGCTGGACGCCGTCACGAACGCGGTCGGGGTCGGTCTGCTGCGCCTGCGCGACCTCGGCGTCCTGCCGCTGCCCGCGTTCGACCCGTACCGGTTCCCGGAGATCGCGCGGACCCAGCTGCGGGCCCTGCTGGAGCGGTGGGTCGACTTCGGCCTGCTCGCCGCGCTGCCCCGGGACGAGGGGCCGGCGCTGCAGCTGGGCGCGGTCGAGGTGCGCAGCGGGGCGTTCCGCCGCTTCGACTCGCGGCGGGGCGAGATCACGGTCGACGCCGTGCTGGCCAGCGCGGCGATCCCGACCCTGTTCCGGGCGGTCGAGACCGACGACGGCGTCTACTGGGACGGCGTGTTCTCCGAGAACCCGCCGATCCGCGACCTCCCGGCGCTCGACCCCGACGCGATCTGGATCGTGCAGCTCTTCCCGCGCGTGATCGACGTCGAGCCGCGCTCCCCCGGGGCGATCGCCGACCGGCGGGCCGAGCTCACGGCCAACCTGTCCCTGGAGCAGGAGATCGACGCGATCGAGAAGATCAACGAGTTCGTCCGGGCGGGCTACCTCGACGGCGCCGGCTACCGCGAGGTAGCGATCGACCGGATCGAGCTGGAGCGCCGCCTCGACTCCGCCGCCGCGGCCGACCGTTCGCCGGCCTTCCTCCGGGGACTCATTGCCGACGGCGAGCGCGCCGGCGAGGCGTTCCTCGCCCGCCGGCCGTCGCCGGTCGGGCTCTGATCGCCGAGTGCGACACGGCGCAGGATCCGAGGCCCCGGGACCTGCCTGACGTAGCTCTCGCGCTGCGGGCCCCGGCGCCCGCCCCGCCGAGCGCGACACAGTGCAGGTTCCGAAGCCCCGGGACCTGCCTGACGTAGCTCTCGCGCCGGAGCGACCGGGCCCTACCCGCCGTCGGGAACGTCGAGCTCGAGCACGAACGGGAGCTCCTGCACGCCGTACCAGGCGAGGTCGTGGTCCTCGGCGTCGCCGAGGGCGAGCTCGGCGTCCTCGTCGCCCAGGTCGGCCGCGTCGACCACCTCCGCCGCGCGGCGCACGTCCTCCGCGGCGTCCTCCAGGTCGAGGTGCACCGACGCGAGCCTCGCCATCGGGACCGGGCCGGCCACGCGCACCACCGAGGCGTCCAGGTCCGGCCGCAGGGTCACGTCGTCCACGTCCGCCGTCACGACCGCCCGGCGCGCCGGGGCCTCCGGGTCGTCCGCCCACTCCGCGGCCAGCAGCCGCAGCGAGGACCGCGCGGCCTCGAGCATCGCGACGTACTCCAGCTCCTCCTCGTCGCCGGCGAGGTAGGCCTCGCGCAGCGACGGGGTCAGCGCGAACGCCGTCCCCGACAGCGGCTGGATCGCCTCGTCGGCGAGGAGCCGGCGCAGGCCCGCCACGGTCGTCGGGATGTAGATCCTCACCGGTCGCGGTCCTCGCGTGCCCACCACTGCGCCGTCGTCCGCAGTGCCGTGCGCACCACGTCGCCCTGCTTGCGGGCGTCCATCACGTTCCACCCCATCGCCGCGCGGTCCTCGGGTCCCGGGGCGTGCGAGGTGACGCGCAACCCGGCCCCGCGCAGCCGCCCGATCTCCCGGGCGCTGCGGCCCCCGACGATCCCACGGAACAGTCCGTCGGCCGCACCCCCCACCCCCGTCAGGCGTGCCCGGCCGCGGCGGGCCAGCGGGACCAGCACGAGCGCCTCGTCCAGGGCCGGCATGTCGGTCCCCAGCAGCAGGTCGGCCGACGTCGCCGAGCAGACGCCGCCGTCGACGTAGCGGCGCCCGCCGATCCGGACCGGCTCGAACCAGCCCGGTACCGCGCATGACGCGCTCGCCGCCTCCGCGCACGACGCCGGCGGGGCGCCCCCGCGGCCGAACGGGACGCGGGCGCCGCTGTCGTAGTCGGTCGCGACGATCCGCAGCTCGGGCGCGGCCGGCGGCGCGGGCCACGCCTCGGGCGCGAACGAGGACACGAGCCGGGTCACGCCGCTCGTGTCCGCGCGCCCCACCGGGAGCAGCGCGGAGGCGACCGCGAGCGGCGGGAAGCGCCGCGGGTGCCGGGCGACCTCACGGAGCAGCCGCACCGAACCCGGGCCGACCCGCGGCAGGGGCGGCAGCCCGCCGCGCGCCCCCCGGCGACGCGGGCGCGTCCCCGACGACGGGCTCTCCCGCGGCTCGAGCAGGTGGGACACGAGGTCGTCGACGGCGACCCCGCTGGCCAGCGCGGATGCGATGATCGACCCGGCCGAGGTGCCGATCAGCACGTCGGCGTCGCGGGCGTCGTGCCCGGTGTGCTGCTGCCACGTCGACAGCGCCGCCACCGCCCACGCGTAGCCCAGCGAGCCGCCCGTACCGAGGACGATCGCGCGCCGGGAGGGAGTCCGGGTCGGGCTCACCGCGGCACCGTGGCGACGAGCTCGGCCAGGGCCTCCGTCACCAGGTCGCCGAACTCGTCCACGTCGGCCATGGAGTCGCGGTCGGCGTTGAAGCCGTAGAACACGCCGCCGTCGTAGCTGGTCAGCCCCACGGCCAGGGACTGCCCCTTCGCCAGCGGCACCACCGGGTACATCTCCAGCATCCGGGCGCCGCCGGCGTAGAGGGGGTGCTGGGGCCCGGGCACGTTCGAGACGACGACGTTGAACAGCCGCCGCGACAGCCCGCTGGCCGCGCGGGCGCCGAGGGCGTGCAGCGTCGGCGGTGCGAACCCGCCCACCCGGACGAGCGCGTTCGCCCCGACCGACTGCCCGGACTGCTTGTGCTCCCGCATCGCGTGCGCCACGTGGTGCATCCGCAGCACCGGGTTCGGCTCGCCGACGGGCAGGTCCACCAGGTACGAGGCGATCCGGTTGCCCAGCAGCCCGCCGCCGCTGATCGCGCCGGTGGCCGCCGCCTCGCCGCGCACCGAGAGCGGCACCATCGCGCGCATCGTCGTCGTCGGGGTCACCGAGGCGCCGCGGGAGAGCAGCCAGTTGCGCATCGCCCCGGAGATCACCGTCAGGACGACGTCGTTGATCGTGCCGCCGTGCGCGCGCCGGACCGCGCGGTAGTCCTCCAGCTCGGTCCGCGCGTGCGCGAAGCGCCGCTGGGTGGAGATCGGGACGTTCAACGGGCTCGTGGGGGCCGGCCGGACCGCGGTGCGGACCGCCGAGAGCAGCCCGCCCGCGACCCCGGCGACCTTCGTGACGGTGTCCGCGGCGTCGCGGACCGCGGCGTGCGCGGCCTCGACGGCGTTGCCCGGGCGGGCGACCGCCTCCCCGAACGCGTCCAGCACGAGCTTCCACGCCGGCGGCTCGGGACGTGCGGTCCAGGTGTCGTCGGGCTCGTCGCGGCCGTCCGGGGAGTCGTCCAGCACGACCTGCGAGATGTCGATCGAGGCGATCCCGTCGACCATCGCCTGGTGGGTCTTCGTGACGATCGCGACCCGGCCCCCGGAGAGCCCGTCCACCAGGTACATCTCCCACAGCGGCCGGGTGTGGTCGAGCGGGCGGGACATCAGGCGCGCGACCAGCTCGTTCAGCGCCCGGTCGGTGCCCGGGCCGGGCAGCGCGGAGCGGCGCACGTGGTAGGTGACGTCGAAGTCGGTGTCGTCCACCCACACCGGACGCGCGACGCCGTAGGGGATCTGCTTGATCTTCTGCCGGTACCGCGGGACCAGCCCGATCCGCCCGGAGATGAGCTCGACGAGGCGCTCGTAGTCGAAGCCGGACCGGGGCTTGCGGAAGACGGCCACGCTGCCGACGTGCATCGGCGTCGTCGGCTGGTCCATGTAGAGGAAGGAGGCGTCCAGGGCCGTGAGGCGGTCCGGCATGGCCTCGATCCTCGCACGACGGCCGGTGGCGCTCCGTCTGCCAGAGTGGTCGGCGATGTCACGCCAGGAGCAGGACGACAGGGGCCCGGACGAGGTCTCGCCGAAGGACCGGTTCGTCACCGTCTACGGCCGCAGACCGGTGCTCGAGGCGCTGACCGACACGGCCCTGGAGGTCGACAAGGTCGTCCTCGCCGAGGGCGCCGATCCCCGGGCCGTCCGCTCCATAATGGACGCCGCCCGCACCCGCGGCGTGCGGGTCACGCGCGCCTCGGCGCACCGCGTGAAGGTCCTGGCCGGCAACGGGCGGCAGGACCAGGGCGTGATCGCGGACGTCGTCGCTCCCGGGATGCGCACCCTCGACCGGTTCCTCGCCGCCCTCGGGCCGGACGCCGGCGCCCGGGTCCTGGTGCTGGACGGGCTCACCAACCCCGCCAACGTCGGGATGATCCTGCGCTCCGCCACCGCGGCCGGGCTGGACGGCGTGCTGCTCCCCCGCCACGGTCTCCCGTCGATCGACCCGCTCGTGGTGAAGGCCTCCGCGGGGGTGGCGTTCCACGCGCCCGTGCTGCGCTCCGGGACCGCCGCGGCCGGGCTGGCCGCACTCGCCGAGGCGGGGTTCGTCCTGCTCGGGCTGGACGGCGGAGCGACGGCGTCGTTGTTCACGGCGGACCTGGCCCCGCGCACCGCGCTGGTGGTCGGCGGCGAGACCGACGGCCTCACCTCCGACGTGCGGGGCGAGCTGCACGACACGGTCGCGATCCCGATGGCGGGCGGGGTCGAGTCGCTCAACGCGGCGTGCGCGGCGACGCTGGCGTGCTTCGAGCTCGCGCGGCGCGGGCCGAGCCGTACCCAGGACTGAGATCATCCAAACCGGCCCTGTCCGACGGCGGGCGTCCCTACAGTCGCGTCCATGAGCGTGGCAGTGCACGAGCCGGGGCCGGCGCCGCTCCGGGGCGGGTCGGGAGCGCCCGCCGGGGTCCGGCCACGGGAGGGCCGGGCGTGCACGGCGCCGCGCCTCGCGCGACGGATGGACCGCCGTCCGCGGCCACGCCTGCGCCCGCTGCACGCGGTGCTGGCGGACCTCGCGCCGACGCCGCCGCCGGAGCCCCCACCCGCCGTCGGGTCGACGCCCGCACCCGATACCCGCGCCTGGGAGGCCGCGCTCGAGGGTGCCCGGGCGCAGGCCGGACCGCTGGCCCTGCGGGTGCTCGCGGCCGTCGCCGAGGTCCTCGACGGACGGCGGCCGGTCGAGCACTTGGCGGGGGTCTGCCCGGCCGAGGTCCTGGACCGGGTCGCGGCCGTGGTGCGCGCCGCCGTCCGCCGGGGCGGGCCCGGCACGCGGGTGCGCGGGCTGCGGCTGTGCCCCGTGGTCGTCCCGGGGCCGCGGCCGGTGCTCGCCGTGGAGGTCGCCGCGGCGCTCTGCCCGGTGGGCCCGGCCGGCCCGGCCCGGCCGGCACCGACCCGCGGCCGGTCGACCGCCGCGCGCCCGCCCCGGACGCGCGCCGTCGCCGCCCGTTTCGAGCTCGCCGACACCGGCTGGCGGTTGACCGAGCTCGTGGTGGGCTAG
>NZ_JBBEGN010000006.1:0-310989 GCF_037401875.1 Actinomycetospora aurantiaca
TAGTTGAGCAGGGAAGGGCGGACGTCGGTGGTCGGGAACCGTCCGTCTGGAGGACTGCCTTCATGACCGCACAGCAGGATATGCCGTCAGCTGGTGCGGCCGTCGAGGATGGCGCGCAGCTGCTTGGCCGCGGTGACCGCGCACGGCCATCCGGTGTAAAAGGCGAGGTGGGTGATGGTCTCGGTGAGTTCTTCGGCGGTGACGCCGTTGTCGAGAGCCAGGCCCAGATGCAGGTCGAGCTCGTCGGCGCGATAGAGCGCGACCAGCGCGGCCACGGTCGCCAGGCTCCGGTCGCGCTTGCTCAGTTGTGGACGTTCCCAGACGTCGGCGTAGAGCACGTCGTCGGTGAGCTCCGCGAGTTTCGGGGTGATGTCGCCGATACTGGTCCTACCCGGGGTTGCGGTCATCACGCGTCCATCCAAGGTCCGACGCCGCCGATGCGACGAATCGTTGTGCGAATGACGTAGCCGGGAGGTGGTCCCGGTGGCAGTTGATAGTCGAAATCCGGCGAGACATAGACCTTGCCGAGTCGGCTCACCAGTTCGGGCGCGCCGCCTTCGGTGACCTCGGCGGTGCCGTGAACGACGAGGTTGGGATGCATCCCGTTCGGGAGTGGGGTACCGCCGGCGAAGGAGAGGGCGATGCGCGAATCCCGGAGTAGATTGGTGATTTTCCGGTAGCGACCGAAGTGCCCGGTGATGATGGTGTCGCCATCGAGTCCGGCCCAGACGGTGCTCACCTGGGGTGACCCATCGGGATTGAGGGTGATCATGTGCGCGAGAGCTGTCCCGCTGAGGATCAGCTCTCGGGCTGAGGGGGGAAGCACGGCATTCAGCATCGTCCGCCCGGGAAGGCGGCACGAGCCGCCTGGGGGACAGATCGTGGAAGGATCGGGCCATGGAGCGGCATCGGATCGCGATCCTCGTTCGCGACGGGGTCCTGGCGATGGAGCTCGGGATCGTGCATCGCGTGTTCGGCGAGGCGCGCGACGAGCAGGGGCGGGCGTTGTACGACGTGCTGACCTGCGCGCTCAGGGCGGGCTCGGTCCGCACCGATGGCGACTTCACCGTCGAGGTCGAGCACGGACCCGAGTCGCTCGCCGAGGCATCAACGGTGATCGTGGCGGCGACCGACCACGATGCCGCCGACACTGCAGCCGTCGAGGACAGCGGGCTGGCCGACGCGCTGCGCCGCATCCGCCCGGGGACACGGCTGGCGTCCATCTGTACCGCCGCCTTCGTCCTGGCCGCGGCGGGTCTGCTCGACGGTCGACGCGTCACCACCCACTGGGCACAGGTGGAGGCGTTCCGCGAGCGCTACCCCGCCGTGTCGGTCCGGTCGGACGTGCTCTACACCGATGACGGTGAGGTCTTGACCTCGGCCGGAGTCGCCTCCGTCACGGACATGTGCCTGCACATGGTTCAGGCCGACCACGGCATCGCCGTCGGAACCGCCGTCGCTCGCCGCGTGGTGACACCCCCTCACCGTGGAGCCGATGAAGCGCAGTTCATCCAGCGACCGGTAGCCGAGCCCGGCATCGCCGGAACGGCCCGTGCGCGGCGCTGGGCGCTCGAGCACCTCGACACGGTGATCACGCTGCGCGACCTAGCGGAGCGCGAAGAGGTCAGCACCCGCACGTTGACGCGCCGTTTCCGGGAGGAGACCGGGACGTCCCCGACGCAGTGGCTGCTGGCGCGTCGACTCGATCGAGCCCGCGAACTTCTGGAGACGACCGATCTCGGCGTCGACGCCATCGCCTCCCGATGCGGATTCGGGAGTGCCGCCGCCATGCGCTTGCACATGCGCACCATCCTGCGCGTCTCCCCGTCGACCTATCGGCAGGCTTTCCAGCTCCTCCAGTCCGACGGGACGCACACCTGAGGTGACGAGAACCGCCATTCTCGAAGTCGACCGGTTGCCTGATGGGGAGCAGCCGGCCTCGCGGTCAGGACGTCGAGGATGGGTGCCTCAGCACGCGATGTCCCGGTCCCGGAGGGCGGCACGCTGCTGCTCGTCGTCGCCCCGCAGCTGCACGCGACGCACGTGGAGATCCTGGAGCATGGAGGCGACGAGGTGTGCGCGTCGCTCGTCCAGACGGGGTTCGGGGTGCCGGAGTCGGGCTGCGGTGTCGCGCAGGTAGACCGTGATGCCCGTACCGGAGGTGGCCATCTCGGCGAGTGCGGTGTCCAGCTGGGCGCGACAGGAGCACGTCAGGGCGCCGAAGACGTCGCCGGCCGGACAGTGCTGGTGCACGTGGACGGCAGGTACTCCCGCCGGGTTGGTGTTCGGACCGCGGAGGACGAGGTGCTCGGCGCCGGAGTGGCTGTCCCGGTAGCCGGTGGCGAGCAGGACACCCTGTTCGGTGGGTAGCGCGATCTCGGGTCCGCGAATCGCGAGAGGCCAGGTGCGCAGCCGCTCGGCGACGATCAGGTCGCTGCTGACGATCTCCAGACCGTGTCGCGCGGCGAGGTCGCCGGCGCTGTCCGCGCCGGACTCGTCAGTCCTGACGACCTCGGTGACGAGGGCGACCTCCCCGAGACCGGCACCGCGGACCAGGTCCACGGCGAACTCGGCGACGCCGGGGGCGGCGGCGAGAACTCCCTGGGGCGTCGCGGCGTGCACCGGGATTCCGGCACGTCGTGCCATTCTGACGTCGAAGATGCGGTGTGCGGCGAGCTGCGCGATGACATCGGCTCTCTGCGCGCTGGTGCTGGGCACGGCACCCGGCGTCGTCGGGACGGGGTTCGGTGGCTCGGTCGTCACCGGCGCTGCCAGGAAGAACTGACCTGCGGCGATGCGCGCCATGGTGGCCATCAACCGGAGGGTCGCGTGGCCTGCCCAGGAGACCAGGTACGCCTCAGTGTCGGGCGGGCCCGGTATCTCGAGGAGGACCGGCGTGCCCGTCCGCAGCGCCGACGAGACCTGCGACAGGAGCGGGAGCCGGGCAGGGAGAAGCGAGCTGGGTGAAGGAACTGCGGTGGAAGACGAGGGGACGGGCGTCGGGTAGATGGTGCACCTCCAGGACAGCGAGCAGCGCGATGAGGTGATCGCCGGCGTCGAGCTCGTCCTCGATCGCACACTCGAACCAGGCGCACGCACCGTCGATCAGGACGGCTCCCGAGGAGCGGGTCGTGACGGCCGTGCCCGCGAAGCGGTCGCCGTCTCTCGCCGAGAGACGGCGAGCCACCTGCTCGTGCTCCTCGGCCAGCACGCTGACACCCAGCCCTCGTGAGGCGCGCAGTCGTGGCCAGGTGCGCGAGGAGCGAGCTACGCAGACCGACACCAGCGGCGGGTCGAGGCTGGCCGGCGTGAACGTGCTGGCCGCCATGCCCTCCCGGAGCCCGCCGACGTCCGCGGCCAGGGCCACCAGTCCCTCGGGGCGGGCGCTGAACGCGGTGCGGAGCCCAGCAGCGTCGAGCGGCACCGCCGCAGGTTCGGGGACGGGTCGGGGAGGCATGGCGGCCGGGCCCATCAGGAAGCCGTGGACAGTGCGGCGACCGGCTCGCGCACGCCCGCCTTCTCCAGCAGCGGGACCACGTCCGCGACGAAACGCTCGATGCCGGAGATGAAGTCGACGAAGGACAGGGAGACGCCGGTGACGCCGGCCTCGCTGAGTTCGATCAAGCGCTGAGCGATCTGTTCGGCCGTTCCTACCAGGGGGTACCCGCCGTACCCGGCGCGCAGGTGGAGCTTGAACTCCTCCCACTGGTCAGGCGCCATGGCCGAGGAATTCAGCCCCAGGTAGTGGGCGGCGGCCTGGCCTGCGCTCTCGTCCACCTCGTCGACGAACACCTGCTGGCGGTAGGCCTCGGCCTCCTCGACGGTGTCGCGCTGGATCACGTAGGCGGTCGTCCAGGTGTCGACCTCCCGCCCGTAGGCCGCGGCCTCGGACCGGCGCTCCTCGACCAGCGCGCGGGTGGAGGCGAGGTCGTAGCCGGCGAGCAGGGCATATCCGGAGTCGGCGAAGCGGGCGACGAAGTCGCGGCCGGTCTTCGACCCCCCGGCGTTCATGATGGCCGGCTTGGGGAGCTGGATGGGCTTGGGCAGGGAGTAGCCACCCTCGATGGTGAAGAACTCACCGCGGAAGTCGAATTCGTCCTCCTCGAGCCAGAACCGCTCGAGCAACTCGAACCACTCGCTGGTGTAGCGGTAACGCTGGTCGTGGGGCAGGAAGGCCCCGCCGAGCATTTTGAACTCGGGTTCGAACCAGCCGTTGACGATGTTCAGGCAGGTCCGACCCCCACTGATGTGGTCGATGGTGGCGACCTGCTTGGCCGCGACCGCCGGGTGCGAGGCCTGCACGTGTGCGGTGGTGACGAGCGTGATGCGGTCCGTGACCGACGCCAGCCCGGCGGCCCAGGCGTAGGTGTCGAAATTGCGCCCGTTGAAGCCGTTGTCGCCGATCTGCTTCCACCGGGCTACGGGCACGAGTGCCTCGAACCCGGCACGGTCGGCGAGTTGGGCGATCTTCTTGGTGTAGGCCCAGGTCAGCAGCGGCACGTCGTCGGAGAGGGTCATGGCGCACCCTCGGTCGCAGTTGGGGCCGAAGAGTCCGAGCTTGAGGGGGTTGCTACCGAACAGGGCGTTGGTGGTCCGCCGATCCCGACGCTCGTCGGCGGGGGCGTGGTTGGACATGCGGAGTCCTCTCGGTGGTCGTGGGATGCCGGTGACGGCGCGCTGGCGGCCCCGCGCGGCATGATGGGCGTGCGGCTCTCGGAACCTGGGGAGAACCGAGTGCGTCGGTCGAGCGGCTATGGCGTGGCCGCGGCACGGTCGGCGACCAGGCGTCGGACGAACGCCTCGGCGTAGCGCGGCGCGTCGAGCGGGTAGCGCGCGCTCAGGAAGTGGCCGTCCTCGACCACCATCGGCTCGTCGTGGACCAGCGAGTACCCGAGAGCGCCGAAGCGGGTGTCGCCGCGCTCGATCGAGCCGGACGGCCCCACGGCCTGCCGCACCTCGGTCTCGGTGTACTTCCAGTAGGTCCGGTACCTGCGTCCCACGCGGAACCAGGTGGAGCGGAAGGCGAACTTCTCGATCGGCAGGGTCAAGGTGGTGAAGCGACGGCCCTCGATGATGCTGGCCCCGGTACGGGGGTCGATCGTGCGGGCCGGGATCAAGGAGCCGTGACAGATCGCTCCGATGAGCTTCTCCGCCTGGTGGAAGCCGAGTACGCGGTCGCGCAGAACGGCGCTGTCGAGGTACTGCCGCATGCCCTGCGCGTGGCCCCCGCCGAGGTGGACGGCGTCGTAGTCGGCGGGATCGATGTCGCGATAGGTGATGGGGGAGCGGAACGCCGGGGAACTCGACATCGCTCGGTAGGCCTCGACGGCCTCTGGGCCGGCCGGGAACCAGTTGAAGAACCCGGAGCGCAACAGGCGCTGGTCGCAGGCCGCGACGCGGCCGGTCTCGGTGGCGAAGGTGACCTCGATCCCGGCATCGACGAAGGCTCGCCAGGCGATGGACGACTCCGTGGTGTCGAACTCCCGGTCGGGTAGGGGCACCAGGACCGACGATGGACGCGATGACACAAGCTCCTCCTTGGGTGAGTGGATGCAGGTGTAGTCGGACCAGCGTGATCCAGTCAACAGCCAGTCGCACTGAACCGGGGTTGGAGCGAATGACTGGATGCAGCGAAGGTTGACGAGGCGCCGGTCTGAATGCAAGCTCCTGGTCATGGGTTCGACAGGGTTGACCGGCTCTCGGCGCATGCCGCGGGTGTCGGAGTTCGCGGATCTCCTGCGCCCCCGCCCGCTCGTCCTCGACGGGGACCGGCGGCGGTCCGCGCGGGCGGCCAGCGTCGGGGACTTCCGTGAGATGGCGCGCCGACGGGTGCCCCGAGCCGTCTTCGACTACGTCGAGGGTGGCGCCGAGTCCGAGCGGTCGCTGGCACGCGCGCGGGAGGACCTCGACTCGCTCGACTTCGTCGCACGGGTGTTGCGGGGTGTGTCCGCGGTTGACACCCACACGTCCATCCTCGGACGACCCAGCGCGCTCCCGATCGCGTTCGCCCCGACAGGATTCACCCGGGTCCTGCATCGGGACGGTGAGCTCGCGGTCGCCCGGGCGGCGGGCGCGGCGGGCGTGCCCTACGCGCTCTCGACGATGGGCACCTGCTCGGTCGAGGAGGTCGCGGAGGTGATCCCGGGCTGCCGGCGGTGGTTCCAGCTCTACCTGTGGAGCGATCGCGGACGTAGCCGGGAGCTCGTCGACCGTGCTGCTGCGGCGGGGTACGAGGCCCTCGTCCTGACGGTCGACACGCCGGTCGCGGGCCGGCGGCTGCGCGACGCCCGCAACGGCATGACGCTACCGCCGTCGCTGGGTCTGCGTACCTTCGTCGATGGCGCGCGCCACCCGCACTGGTGGTTCGACCTGCTCACGACGCGGCCGTTGACGTTCGCCTCGCTGAACTCCTGGCAGGGCACCGTCGCGGAGTTGGCCGCCACGCTGTTCGACCCGGGCGTGAACTTCGAGGACCTGGCCTGGCTGCGTGAGCAGTGGGCCGGGAAGCTGGTGGTCAAGGGAGTGCAGTCGCCCGAGGACGCAGCACGGATCGCCTCGGCCGGCGCCGACGCGATCGTGCTGAGCAACCACGGTGGACGCCAGCTCGATCGATCAGTGACCCCGATCCGTCAGTTGCCCGGCGTGCTGGGTCGACTCGAGGGCCGCTGCGAGGTGTTCGTCGACGGGGGTTTCACCTCGGGCGCCGACGTCGTGGCCGCGCTCGCACTCGGCGCGAACGGGGTCCTCGTCGGGCGGGCGTACCTCTACGGCCTCATGGCAGCCGGCGAACTGGGGGTGCGCCGCGTCGCGGACCTCCTGGGCGAGGAGATCGCCACCGCGATGACTCTGCTCGGTGCCCGCTCGATCGAGGAACTCACCCCCGACCTCGTTCGACTCGCCCCCGAGCACGACGCGGCGGCGACGCATCGTGGGTGGGCCGACCTCTCGGGGGCCGGTTTCCCCGTCCCGAGTCGTTAGTGTCGTTGGCCCGCCACCCTGAGCAACACCGAGCGAGAGGGCCCCCTGTGACCTCCATGGATGCCAGCCCGGACGGCGGCACCGACTCCCTCGCCGACGCTGCCTACGGTCTGATCAGGAACCGGGTCCTCGATGGCGACCTCGAGGTCGGGGCTCCCGTCAGCGTGCTCGCGCTCGCCACCGACCTCAAGATGAGCCGGAGCCCGGTGCGATACGCGGTCGAGCGACTGCTCTCCGAGCGGCTGCTGCGACGCGTGTCGGGGACGATCACGGTCGCCGCGCCGGACCGCTACGAACTCCTCGACTCCCTGGCAGTACGGACCCAGCTCGAAGCGCTCGCCGCGCGGCTGGCCGCCCCTCGTGTCGACGAGCAGACGCTCGCCGAACTGACGGGCATCCACGACAGATTCCGTCAGGCGGTGCAGGACAGGGACCAGGACGCGGCCCGGCGGGCCGATGCCGACTTCCATTCCGCGATCCAGGAACTCGCAGGCAACGAGTGCCTCGCCGAATCGCTCGAGCGTGTCCGCACACAGGTGATCCTCGCCGCGTACTCCACCGCGTGGATCACCAGTCGCGGACCGGCGTTATTGGAGCACGAACGGGTCCTGCGCGCGTTGCAGGATCAAGACGGGCAATCCGCGGAAATCGCGATGATTCGACACCTCAACAACCTCACCACACGCATCACCAGCGAGTGGCGGGCACAGGACACGGCCGAGGAGGCGACGGGTAGGCGTCGCGCTGCTCCTCGAGCCTCGGGAGCAAGGTAGCCAGCCACGCGCTCGTAGTGCTCGCCCGGCCCACTCGGTTCGAAAGGCGCCCTCGCGGATGCCGCCTCCCTCGGCGTCCCCGGCGCCCTCGGGCAGCTCGGTGGTGATGGCGGGGATGTTGCGTGCCGCAGCGACATCGTGGTCGACGTCTCGATCGGCTCTGGGACGCCGGCGAATTGGCTCGCCGCTGGTCGGTGACCGCCGACCCGCACCGCGAGATAGCCGGAGAACACGCCGCCCTCGAACAGGCCGTGCTCGACCCGGACCCCGACCGGGCGGCAGACCCGCTCACCGCACACCCGGGGGCACACCGCAGCCGTACTGCGCACCGAGCACCACGACACCACACGGGAAGGCTCCTGATGCACATCGGACAAATTCGCGGCCGCGCGGCACTCGTCGTCGACGACCGAGCCCTCGACATCGCCACCGCCAGCGACGGCGCTTTTCCGTCGTCCGTCGACGACCTCTACTCCCGATGGTCGGAGTTGACCCTCTGGGCGTCGAACTGCCCGCTCGGATCGGCGCAGCCGTTCAACATCGAGGACCTCGGTGCACCCGTCCGGTTCCCCCGCCAGATCATCGCCTTCGGACTGAACTACCGCGACCACGCCGCCGAAGCAGGCTTCGGGGTCCCCGACGGACTCCCGCCGGTGTTCACCAAGTTCGCCTCGGCGATCACCGGCCCGAACAGCACCGTCGCGCTACCCCAGGGCAACGTCGACTGGGAAGTCGAACTCGCCGTCGTCATCGGCGCCTCCGCCCGCCACATCACCCCGGCCCAGGCCTGGGACCACGTCGCCGGGGTCACCGTGGCGCAGGACATCTCCGAACGCGTGCTGCAGATGTCGGGACCCGCACCGCAGTTCAGCCTCGGGAAATCCCACCCGGGGTTCCTGCCGCTGGGGCCCACCCTCGTCACCCCCGACGAACTCCCCGACCGCGATGCACTGGACCTTCGTACCACCCTCAACGGCGAGACCGTGCAAGCCGGGAACACCCGCGACCTCATCGTCCCCGTCGCCGAGGGCATCGCCCGCCTCTCCGACATCCTCGAACTGTTTCCCGGCGACCTCATCCTCACCGGAACACCCGCCGGCGTCGGCATGGGCCGCACCCCGCAACGGTTCCTGGCCCCCGGCGACGAACTGATCAGCGCCATCACCGGCGTCGGGCCGATCCACCAGCACCTCGTCGCAAGCGACCGGTGACCCCCCAAGCCCAACTTCGGACTCCGGCACGTGTGCACCGCCGACGACAGAACCACCCGAGACCGTCGGCTTTCGATGGCTCCCTGATGACGACCTCTCACCAGGGCTGCGGACGTTGCGGACCGAGGAGGTCGAGCGCGTCCTCGATTGCTGGCCGCGGGGCTGCATGCGCCGCGACCTCATGGTCGACGCCGGCGCGGTGACTCGGTGGGGTATGAGTGTGCGATCGATACGCCGCTGCGGTCGACGGCCGTTCACCATGACCTCGATCGGGCTTCGATCTCGAGTCGTCGGTGGGCCTGGAGGACCGTGACCGCGCCGCCGGGCCCGAGAATTCGCGGGAGCATGCCGATGGCGCGCGGGCCGTCGGGAAGGGACAGCTTCTGCAGTGACCACTCGATGCCGTCGGCGTCGACGAGGACCGCGCCGGTGCGGTTCACGAGGTAGGGCCGTCCCTCGATGCGGAGGTGCGCGTATCCGTGTCGTGAGGTGTGCACGACGTCGTCGCGTGCCACCGGGTCGGTCGTCGAGCGGGGCTGCCAGGAGGGGTTCCGGGTCGGACGCCAGGTCCCGGCGGGGATGCCGTTCCACGCGACCTGTGCGACGTCGCGCTCGAGGTTCCAGGACAGCCCGAGGACGGCGTCGGCGGGCTCCTCCGAGGGCTGCCCACGCTCGGTGAGCAGGTCGGTGAGCGCTGCGCTCCATGCGACTCGGTCGGCGCGCACCGCACCGGTGGCGCGCAGCACGGCGACGACGATCAGGCCGAGGACGATCAGCAGCAGGGTCCACGTCCAGGAGTCGATCTGCGGGTCCTCGCGGTCGGCGAACCAGAACGCGGCGGCGATCGTGGCGGCGCCGAGGGCGGTCCCGGTGCTCCACCACAGCGCCCGGAGGGCGGCGCGTCGGTTCCGGGCGGCCTGGGCTCCATGGGTCGTGTCGGGCGGGTAGGGCGCTGAGCGGTTGGTGGACATCGTCGGCCTCCTGCTTCGTGGTGCGTCCGTAGACGGGCTCCGGGCCGCCGACGAGGCGCCGCTCAGAACCCCAGCTGCCCGTGGGCGTTGAAGCCCTTCGCGCGCACCCGGCCGTCCGGGGTGAGCAGCAGCAGATGCTGGTCCCCGTGGGCCACCATGGCGGCGCCGGCCAGGTCCGGGACGGGCGTCCAACCCCCGGGGGCCGACCTCACCAGCGCCGAGTCCCTCGTAGGTCCGCATCAGCACACTGCCGTCGGCGCAGGCGTATCCGCAGTCACCCGGGGGCCGGCCTTCGAGCCGCCCGCGCACCCACACCGACCCGTCACGGCGGCAGCCCAGGGACGTCGCCCCACGTGTCGCGGGACGCGAGGTCGCGGTCGGGCTTGTAGTACGTGCACGACGTCAGGACGACGAGCACCAGCCCGAGCAGGACGGCGAGGCGGAAGGTCATGGGCGGAAGTCTCGGACGCTCCACCGCTCGGGTCTGCCTCCTTCCCGACGACCGGTGTGTCACGGTCGCGACACTCGTCGGGCAAGGCGCCCGGTCGCTCCAGGCGGTCGGGCGCGTGGTCGAGTGCAGTCCGACTGCAGCAGGCTGATCCCGCCGCGGCGACGAGCGTCAGCCGGTCATCGCGCGGGTGGGGCGTTGTCGGGGTCGAGTTGTTCGACGTGGTCGTCGGCCCAGGTACGGAGCACGGTGAACGCGGCGAAGAAGCTGTGCCCGAAATCCGTCAGCTCGTAGGTGACGGATACCGGGACGGTGGCCTCGACGGTGCGGGCGACGAATCCGCGGCCCTCGAGGCGGCGCAGGCAGGCGGTGAGGACCTTCTGGCTCACGCCGTCGACGGCCCGCTCGAGGTCGGCGCTGCGGGTCGGGCCGTGGTCGCCCAGCTCGATCAGGACGAGCACCGACCAGCGGTCCCCGATCACGCCGATGAGTTCGTGGGTCGCGCACGCCAGGCGCGATCGGGAGGGGGTTACCACCAGGTACCGATAGCACGGGAAAGTGCGATCTTCCGAGGTCCGGCCCGGGTTCCTAGCGTCGGGGTCATGATCGACGAGAGCACCGGCGGCCCCCGCGTCGCCGTCGTCTACTACTCCTCCACCGGCACCGTGGCCGGTCTCGCGCGGGCGGTCGCCGAGGGGGTCCGAGAGGCCGGCGGCACGGTCGTGCTGCGGCGGGTCGCCGAGAGCGCGCCCGACGAGGCCGTCGCGTCGAACGAGGCGTGGGCCGCCCATCGCGCCGCGGACGCCGACGTCCCGGTCGTCGAGGTCGCGGACCTCCTGGCGGCCGATGCGGTCGTCCTCGGCACGCCGACCCGCTTCGGGAACGTCTCCTCGCAGCTCAAGGGCTTCCTCGACACCCTCGGCGGGCCGTGGTCGCGGGGCGAGCTCGCCGACAAGGTCTACTCGGTATTCGTCGCCTCCGACACCGCCCACGGCGGGCAGGAGTCGACCCTGCTCGCGCTGTACCAGACCATTCACCACTTCGGTGGGGTCCTCGTCGCGCCCGGCTACACCGACGCCGCCAAGTTCGCCGACGGCAATCCCTACGGCACCGGCCACGTCACCGACAACGGCCCGCTCGGCGAGACCTCGCTCGAGGCCGCGCGGGTGCAGGGCCGGCGGGTCGCCCGCTTCGCCCGCGCCGTCGCCGCCGTCACGCCCGCCCGGGCCGCCTGAAGGGAGCTGATCGTCATGGCGACCCCGGAGCGCTCCACCGCGACCCGTCGCCGCCCGCACGCCCCGACCACGGCCCTGCTCGTGGTCACCGTCCTGGTCACCGCGCTCAACCTGCGCCCCGCCGTCGTCGCGGTGGCTCCGCTCATCGACGAGGTCCGCGCCGACCTCGCGATCAGCGCCTCCACGGCCTCCCTGCTGACCACGCTGCCGCTGCTGTGCTTCGGGCTCGGCTCGCTGCCCGCCGCGGGGCTCGTCCGCCGCCGGGGCATGACCACCGTCCTGCTCGCAGCCACCGTGGTGCTGGTGCTGGGCATCGTCGTCCGCCTCGTGCCCTCGACCGTGGTGCTGTTCGCCGGCACCGTCGTGGCGGGCCTGGCGATCGCCCTGGGCAACGTCCTGGTCCCGGCGCTGATCAAGCGTGACTTCACCGGACCCGCCGTCGGGCGGATGCTCGGCGCGGAGACGGTGATGATCAGCCTCGGCGGCGCGATCGCGGCCGCGGCGATGGTGCCCGTGCAGCACGCCCTGGGCTGGTCGTGGCGGCCCACGCTGGCGCTGTGGGCGGTGCCCGCCGTCGTCGCGGTGGGGCTGTGGCTGGTCCTGCGCGCCCAGCGGCGCGAGGCTCCGGCGGTGGTCCCGACGACGGGTGCCCGCGGGCTCTGGGGCTCGCCGTTGGCCTGGCAGGTCACGCTGCTCATGGGGCTGCAGTCGCTGCACTTCTACGCGGTGACCACCTGGGCGCCGACGTTGTTCGTCGAGCAGGGGTACTCGCCCACCCAGGGCGGCCTGCTGCTCGCCCTCGCCGGGTTCGTCTCCCTGCCGGCGAACTACCTGACCCCCGTGCTCGCGGAGCGGCGCGCGACCCAGCACCACCTCGTCGTCGCGCTCGTGGTCCTGCTCGGCGTCGGCTACGTCGGCATCCTGCTCGCGCCCGGGTTCGCCGTGCTGTGGATGGTGCTCGTCGGACTCGGGCAGGGCGTGGGGCTCAGCCTCGGACACGCGTTCTTCGCGCTGCGCACCCGCGACCCGCAGGCCACCTCGCAGCTCTCCGGCATGGCCCAGGGAGCCGGCTACTGCATCGCGGCCCTCGGGCCGCTGGGACTCGGGCTCCTGCGCGACCTCTCGGGGAGCTGGACCGTCCCGCTGGTCGCGCTGCTCGTCATGATCGTCCCGATGGCCGTCGCCGGGTTCGGCGCCGCTCGGGACCGCACCGTCACCACCCCAGGAGCACCGGCATGAACCGCCAGGTCCACCCGGACACCCGCGCGGACGGCACCTACGCCCGCGACCAGCGCTACCTCGCCACGCGCATCACCGCCGACGGCCGCGACGGCTACCACGTCGAGCCGGGCCGGTACCGGCTCGTCGCGGCCCGGGCGTGTCCGTGGGCGAACCGGGCGATCATCGTGCGGCGCCTGCTCGGACTCGAGCCCGTCCTGTCGATGGGGCTGTGCGGGCCGGTGCACGACGAGCGGTCCTGGACCTTCGACCTCGACCCCGACGGCCTCGACCCGGTGCTGCGGATCCCTCGGCTCCGCGACGCCTACCTCGCCCGGGACCCCGCGTACGAGCGGGACATCACGGTGCCCGCGATCGTCGACGTGCCCACCGGGGCGGTGGTGACCAACGACTTCAGGCAGATGACGCTCGACCTGTCCACCGAGTGGACCGCCCACCATCGCCCCGGCGCTCCCGACCTCTGCCCCCACGAGCACCGCGACGAGATCGACGAACTCAACGAGGTGGTGTTCCGCGAGGTCAACAACGGCGTCTACCGCGCGGGCCGCGCCTCGACCCAGCGTGCCTACGAGGGGGCCTTCCGGGTCCTGTTCGACCGGCTCGACGCCCTGTCCGACCGGCTCGCGCGGCAGCGGTTCCTGCTCGGCGGCACCATCACCGAGGCCGACGTCCGGCTCTTCACCACCCTGGTGCGCTTCGACGCGGTCTACCACGACCACTTCAAGGTCAACCGGTCGACGCTGACCGCGATGCCGGTGCTCTGGGCCTACGCCCGCGACCTGTTCCAGACCCCCGGGTTCGGCGACACCGTCGACCTCGAGCAGGCCAAGGCGCACTACTACCGCACCCAGCCCGAACTCAACCCCTCCGGCATCGTCCCCGTCGGGCCGGCCGACCCCGGCTGGACCACCCCGCACCACCGCGAACAACTCGGTGGCCGGCCCTTCGGCGACGGCACCCCACCAGGACCACCGCCACCGTCCACCGAGGCACTCAGCGCTCGATAGCGCGTTCTGGAGCCCACCGCGCCGAACACCACACCGGGCGGTCAGGTCAGCGGGGGGGGGGGGCGCCGCCGAGAGCCACGGGCGGCTCAGGTGATCTGGATGTCGCCGGTGGTGAGAGTTCCGGCCAGCGTCCGGCCGGAGATCCGGACGGTGACCTGGTCGCGTCCGCCGGGCTTGTCGACCACGGTGACGGTGACGCTCGTCGGCCTCCCGGTCGCGGCGACGGCGGTGCCGGTGACGGTGGCGCCGGTCGAGGTCCGGGCGACCGACGTGAGGGTGCGGGAGGCGGCGGTGGTGTCGGCCCCGCCGCCGGAGAGCGCGAATCGTCCGGAGGTCGTCCCCGCGGTGGTCGTCCTGGCATCGACGGCGATCGAGTAGCGCTGCCCGCCGGCCGTCAGCGTTCCGCCGCCCCTGACAGCCGCCGCGGCGCCGGCGCCGGGACCGCCGGTGGGGGCGGGCGCACACAGCCGCTCGGTCGCTCCCTGCCGTGTCGCCTCGAGGAGCGCCTCGAGGACCTCGACCTGCAACAACGCCGGGGGCCAGATCTGCGCGAAGAGTCGCGCATCGTCGAGCTTGCGTTCGACCTCCGATACCTTGAGGTCGCTCTCCACGGCCTTGTCGCACGCGGCGGAGCCGGCCACGGGACGATCGTCCTGAGCTGAGGCGACGACGGGGACGCCGATCGCCACGGGGGCGGCGAGTGCCGCGCTCGACGCGGTCAGCGTCAACGCCCCTGCCAACGCGACAGCGAGCAACGACGACACACCCACGACGACCTCCGAGGAGCGGGACCAGACCCTCGCGCGGAGCGACCGGCAGACCTGTGCCCCGCCGCGTTGGGCCGAACGGGCTAGCAGTCCGTTCGGAAGGTGGTCGCTCGGCGCTGCCCGGACGTTTCCTCGACGGACCCCGATGCCAGGAATCATCACTCCGTCGGGGCTATACGACGGGTTCGACCGAGGTGGCCGGTCCGGCGAACAGGGCGATCGCTAGTGGAAGCGGTTCTGCGCCGGTTCCAGGCCGTCGGTGAGCAGCGCCTCCACGGCGTCGGCGGCGAGCTCGAGCGAGACGTCGAGCTCCTTGCGCTCGGTCGAGCCCCACCGCTTGAGGACGTAGTCCGCCGGGTCCTGCCGACCGGGCGGGCGGCCGATGCCGAACCGCACGCGCAGGTAGTCCTTCGTCCCGAGCGACTTCGAGATCGACCGCAGGCCGTTGTGGCCGCCCTCGCCGCCGCCGCGCTTGAGGCGGACGACCCCGAAGTCGAGGTCGAGGTCGTCGTGCACCACGACCAGGTCCTCGACGGGCACGGAGAAGAAGCGCAGCGCGTTCGTCACCGGCCCGCCGGAGAGGTTCATGTAGCCGCGCGGCTTGACCAGGATCGCCTTCCGGCCGACGAGACGCCCCTCGGCGACGTCCGAGCCGGTCTTGCGGTGCGCGGAGAAGCGGCCGCCGACGCGCTCGGCGAGCACGTCGGCGACCGCGAACCCCACGTTGTGCCGGGTGCCGTCGTACTCGGCCCCCGGGTTGCCCAGCCCGGCGACGAGCACGGGCCCCGCGCTCGTCGTCGGGAAGGACATCGTCAGCTCTCGTCCGAGGTCTCGTCGGAGGTCGCGCCCTCGGTGGCCTCGGCGGACGCACCGGACTCGGAGTCCTCGGCGGCCTCGTCCTCGGGGGCGTCCTCCTCGACGCCGGCACCCTCGGTGTCGATCTCCTCCTCCATGGCGTCCTCGGTCGGCGCCTCGGTGACGTTGACGACGAGGAGCTCGGGGTCGGAGAGCAGCGTGGAGCCGTCGGGCAGGCGGATGTCGCCGGCGAGGAACTGCGTGCCGATCTCGGCGTCCTCGATGACGACCGAGATCTCCTCGGGGATGTTCAGCGCGTCGGCCTCGATCGAGAGGGTGTCCTCGTTCTGGAAGACCAGCGTGCCCGAGGCGGCGTCCCCGACGGTCACGACGCGGACGTCGACGGTGACCTTCTCGCCCCGACGCACGACGACGAGGTCGACGTGCTCGATGAAGCCCTTGATCGGGTCGCGGACGACGCTCTTGGTCAGCGCCAGCTGCTCCTTGCCGACCCCGGTCACCGTCAGGACGGCGTTGCGGCCGTTCTCACGCATCACGGCGGCGAACTCGACGGTGTCGAAGGAGAGGTGGACCGGGTCCGTGCCGTGCCCGTAGAGGACGGCGGGGACGCGGCCGGACCGGCGGGTGCGGCGCGCCGCCCCCTTGCCGAACTCGGTGCGGTTCTCGGCGGCGATCTTGACGTCGGCCATGGCTCGTTGCTCCTGCGGTGGTGCGGCACGGCGGACGACGCCGGGCACCACGGCGGATCACGCCGGGATGCTCACCGCGTCGATCACGGCCGGGTGGTCCCGGCCCTCGCCGAAGTGGATCGGGGTCAGTCTACGGGTCGGTCAGGCGTTGCCGTCGAAGAGGTTCGTGACCGACCCGTCCTCGAACACCTCGCGCACCGCCCGGGCGATCAGCGGTGCGATCGAGAGCACCGTGAGCCCCGGGAACCGCTTCTCGTCCGGGATCGGCAGGGTGTTGGTGACGATCACCTCGCGGGCCCCGCAGGTGGAGAGCCGCTCGACGGCGGGGCCGGAGAGCACGCCGTGGGTGGCGGCGATGACGACGTCGGAGGCACCGTCCGCGAGCAGGGCCTCGGTGGCCTTCGCGATCGTGCCACCGGTGTCGATCATGTCGTCGACGAGGATGCAGCAGCGACCCTCGACGTCACCCACCACGCGGTTCGCGACGACCTCGTTCGGCCGGGTCTTGTCGCGGCTCTTGTGGATGAACGCCAGCGGGACGCCACCCATGGTGTCGGCCCACTTCTCCGCGACCCGCACGCGGCCGGAGTCGGGCGCGACGACCGCGAGGTCCTCGCCCGAGTAGGCGTCGCGCAGGTGCTCGGCGAGGACCTTGTTGGCCAGCAGGTGGTCGACCGGGCCGTCGAAGAAGCCCTGGATCTGGTCGGTGTGCAGGTCGATCGTCATGATCCGGTCGGCGCCCGCGGTCTTCAGCAGGTCGGCCACCAGGCGCGCCGAGATGGGCTCGCGGCCGCGGTGCTTCTTGTCCTGGCGCGCGTAGCCGTAGAACGGCACGACCGCGGTGATCCGCTTGGCCGACGCCCGCTTCAGCGCGTCGATCATGATCAGCTGCTCCATGAGCCACTGGTTGATCGGCTGCGTGTGGCTCTGCAGGACGAACGCGTCGCACCCGCGGACGGACTCCTCGAAGCGGACGAAGATCTCGCCGTTGGCGAAGTCGTACGCCGACTGCGGGGTGATCGTGACGTCGAGCTCCTTCGCGACCTGTTCGGCGAGCTCCGGGTGGGCCCGGCCGGAGAAGAGCATGAGGCTCTTCTTGGGGGTCGACGAGACTGCGCTCACGGTCACTGCTCCTCCTGGTCGCGGCCCTCGGGTGCCGCCGCCTGCGCCCGGCCGGCGGCCTCGGCCGCCGCGGTCCCGGGACGCCTGCGCTCCACCCAGCCCTCGATCGTCCGTTGCGGACCCGAGGACACCGCGAGGGCGCCCGCCGGGACGTCCTCGCGGACCACGGTGCCCGCTCCCGTGTACGCGCCGTCCCCGATGGTGACGGGCGCCACGAAGGTGTTGTCACTGCCGGTCCGGACGTGGTCGCCCACCACGCTACGGTGCTTGGCCACCCCGTCGTAGTTGACGAAGACACTCGACGCGCCGATGTTCGACTGCTCGCCGATCGTCGCGTCCCCGACGTAGGTCAGGTGCGGCACCTTCGACCCGCGGCCGATGCTCGAGTTCTTGACCTCGACGAACGTGCCGATCTTGCCGCGCTCGGCCAGCTCCACGCCGGGCCGCAGGTAGGCGAACGGCCCGACGGAGGTCTCCGGCCCGATCGAGGAGTTGCTGCCGTGGGTGCGCACCACGGTGGCGCGGGCCCCGACGGTGACGTCGGTGAGGGTGGTGTCCGGCCCGACGGTGGCGCCCTCGGCGACGGACGTGGTGCCGTGCAGCTGGGTGCCGGGCAGCAGCGTGACGTCGCGTTCGAGCCGCACGCCCACGTCGATCCAGGTGGTGCGCGGGTCGGTCACGGTCACCCCGGCGCGCATCGCGCGCTCGACGACCCGGCGGTTGAGCTCCGCACCGAGCGCCGCGAGCTGGACGCGGTCGTTCACGCCGGCGACCAGCCACGGGTCGGCGAGCTCGACGGCGCCGACGCCCAGCCCGTCGCGGTGGGCCGTGGCGACCACGTCGGTCAGGTAGAGCTCGCCCTGCGCGTTGTCGGTGCCCAGCTCGGCCAGCGCGCGGCGCAGCACGGCGAGGTCGAAGGCGTACACCCCGGAGTTGACCTCGGTGATGGCCAGCTCGTCCAGGGAGGCGTCGGACTGCTCGACGATCGCCGTCACGCCGCCCTTGTCGTCCCGGACGACGCGTCCGTAGCCGGTGGGGTCGTCCATCTCGGCGGTGAGCAGGGTGACCGCGTTGCCGGCGTCGTCGTGCTCGGCGACCAGCGCCCGCAGCGTCGTCGCGTCGAGCAGCGGGACGTCGCCGTAGGAGACCAGGACGGTGCCGGTGGCCGCGGCCGGCAGCGCGTCGACGCCGCAGGAGACCGCGTGCCCGGTGCCGCGCCGCCGGTCCTGCACCGCGGTGCGCACCTCGCGGCCGAGCTCGGCGCCGACCTGCTGGCAGTGCGTGCCGACCTCCTCGCGGCCGTGCCCGACCACGACGACGAGGTGCTCCGGGACGGCGCCGGCCGCCGCGTGCAGGGCGTGCCCGAGCAGGCTCCGGCCCCCGACGGGGTGCAGGACCTTCGGGGTGGCCGACCGCATCCGGGTGCCCTCACCCGCGGCGAGGACGACGACCGCGGTGGGGGTCGGCGGCATCGGCTTCCGGCTCCTGGGGGACGGGGGTGATCGAGGAGCTCCGGTGCACGGGCACCGGGCATCACCGAGTCTCCCACCCGGCGCGGGGCCGGGGGCGCTCAGGGGTGCTCAGCCCCCGACGACGAGGCCCTCCGCCGGGGTGTCGGTGTTCTCGTCGAGCACCACCGCGTTGCCGCCGCCGTGCTTCGCCTCGTACATGGCGCGGTCGGCCCGCGCGAGCAGCGTCCCGGGCGTGACCCCCGAGTGCACCGTCCCCGCGACCCCGACCGACAACGACACCCGGGACCCGTCGCCGACCTCGACGCCCGCCACCGCGAGCGCGGCCCGCTCCAGCGCGGCACGCGCGTCGGACTCCGAGCTCCCGGGCAGCACCACCACGAACTCGTCCCCGCCGTAGCGGGCCACCAGGTCGTCCGCCCGCAGGCAGCGCCGCAGGGTCTCCGCGACCAGGCGCAGCACCTCGTCGCCCCGCGCGTGCGAGACGCGGTCGTTGATCGTCTTGAACCGGTCCACGTCGACCATCGCGATCGCGAGGGCCGACCCGGCCCGGCTGGCGACGGTGGTGAGGTGGTCGGCCAGGGCGTCGTCCAGGGCCCGGCGGTTCGGCAGCCCCGTCAGAGGGTCGGTGCGGGCCTGGGCGGCGACCTCGCCGTGCTCGCGGCGCAGCTGCTCGTGCGCGATCCGGGTGCGCAGCGACAGGACCCGGGCCTGCTGCAGCGTCCACAGCTCGCGCTCGAGATCGGCGGTGTAGTCGCGCAGCGCCCGGCGGCCGGGGACACCGCCGAGATGGTCGGTCGCGACGTGCACCAGGTCGCGGCTGACCGCCAGCGCGAGGCCGGGCTCACCCCGTGGCCGGCGGTCGCGGACCCCCGCGAGGCCATGTGCGGCCTCGTCGGGTCGTCCCGCCCGCACGAGCGCCCGGGCGCGGGCGAGGGCGACGAGCAGGTGGTCGGCCAGCCCGACGCACGGCCGGTCGGGCGGCCCGAGGGCCTCGACGTCTCCCCGGGCGAGCGCCGCCGCCTCGGCGGGCGGGCGGAACGGCTCGCCGTGGCGCACGAGCGAGACCACCGCGCGCAGCGCCCGCCGGTGCTCGCTGCCGAGCAGGGCGGGTTCGGCGTGCAGCGCGGCGGCCCGCCGCCCGGCCTCGGCGAGCAGCGGCGCCCCGTCGCGCCCGGCCCGCGCCAGCCGCAGACCCCAGGCGGCGAGGACCCGGATGAGCTCGTGCTCGCAGCGCGCGGCGGCCAGCAGGTCGCCGTCGTCCTCGGCGATCACCCGCGCCCGGATCAGCAGCGGCTGGGCGTTCTCGTGCAGCCCCAGCGCCGCGAGGGTGGAGGCGACGAGGCGGTACGTGTCCTGGAGGTTCCCCCGGTGCTCGCGGGAGGTGGGGGCGTGGTCGACCGCGGCCTGCTCGTCGAGCCGGGTGAGCGCGCGGGTCGCCGCCGCCAGGGCCGACTCCTCGTCGTCCGCGAGCAGGGCCCGGCGGGCCAGCAGCGCCTCGGCGTCCACCGCGAACAACGTCAGCCCGTGCTCGGACACGACCGCGACGAGCTCGTCGAGGGTGCGCTCCGCCGCGTCCGTGTCGACGGCCGACGGCGCGGCCTCCGGCGCCGTCCCGCTCCCACGGACCGCGAGCAGGGCGGCCGCCGACTCGCGCAGCAGCACCGACCGCGTCGCCGGGTCCCGGCCTCGGCTGCGGTCCACGAGGTCGGCCAGGGTCGCGAGATCGGCCGCCGCTCGCACGTGCGGCACACGGGCGGCGCGCGCGCCCGTGGCGCGTGCGTGCGCGAGGACGCTCTCCCGCGGGGCGCTCTCCGGCCGGGCGAGGGTGCCCCCGCGGAGCGCGCCGCCGGGCGGGGTGCGCCCACGCTCGTCCGTCCGTGCCACCCCCGCACCCCCTCGACCCCGGCCCGACGACCCCGGTGCGGTGAAGTCCACACTCTCGGTCACGGAGCGCGGACCGGTCGTCGCTCGTTGTCACCGGGGATTCTGCACATGCGGACGCCGTCGGCCCCGTCCGGGTCCGTCGGTGCGACGAGAGAGGGGCCGGTCCATGGCGAACGGTCGCGCAGGGGTCGGCATCCGGCTGATGTCCGCCCGCGCCCGGCGGATGGTCGGGCCGGTCGTCGGGGTGGGGATCGTCGTGATCGGCGTGCTCGCGGTGCACGCCGCGGGCCGGAGCTCCCCCGGCCGGACCGACCGCGCCCTCGCGGCCCTGGTTCCGATGCACCACGGGTCGTCGGCCGCCGTGGGCGACGCCCTCGCCGCGCTCGGCGACCCGGTCCCGGTCGCGGTGCTGCTGGTGCTCGGGGCGGGCGCGGCGTGGTGGACCCGGGGCGGGCGCGGACTCGCCCTCGTCCTGGTGGCACCGGCCGCGGCCATGGTGACCACCTCGCTCGTGCTCAAGCCGATCGTCGGCCGGACCCGCGGCAACGAGCTGGCCTTCCCGAGCGGCCACACGACCGCGGTGGCGGCGCTCGCCGCGGTGGCGGCGGTGCTCGTGGTCTCCGCGGTGTCCCTGCGCGCCCGCACCCGGGCCGGCACGGTCGTCGGGCTCGGGGTCCTGGTGCTCGCCGTCGGGGTGAGCCTGGTCGGGCGCGACGTCCACGACCCCAGCGACGTCCTGGGCGCCCTCGGCGTCGTGGCGGCGGTGGTCCCGCTCGCGGCGCTGGCCGTGGACGCCTTCGCCGATCTGGCCGAGCCGGAGCGGACCATGGGCGGTCCCGACGACGAGGCCACCCGGCGGTTGCCCGCCCTGCGCTGAAGGTCCGTCAGGCCGGGGCGGCCGAGCGGTCGTGCGCCCCGGAGGGCAGCCGGCGGCGCAGGGTGACCACGGTGCCCGGCTCGCCGCGGTCGACGCTGGTCTCGGCCAGGCTCTCCATCATCGCCAGGCCGCGACCCCGCGAGGACGGTCCAGACGGCGGGTCGCGCCAGCGGCCGCGGTCGGTCACCACCACCGCGACCGTGCCGTCGCGCACCTCTGCCCGCAGCGCCATCGGCCCCGGGTCCTCGCGCGCGGCGTAGGCGTGGTCGACGACGTTCTCCAGCGCTTCGCTGGTCGCGAGCACGAGGTCGTCCGTCAGGTCGGCGAGCTCGTCCTCGGTGCCGGGCGGGGCGGCCACCTCCAGCGCCTCGCCGAGCCACCGGCGCAGCGCACGGCGAAACGCGCCGACCTGCGGCGGCGCGGCCTCGGCGGTCAGGTCGAGGTCGGGCGGGGCCTGCGGGGACACGGGTCTGTGGGCTCCCGACGGCGACGGAGGCGGGCGTGGTGACCCCGTCTCATACCCCGCCCCGGAACCCGGGAAACCGCGGCGGGCTCACGCGCCGGCGGTCCGCACCCGTTGCTCGACGGGGAGGTAGCCGGTCCGGTCGTCCAGCGGCGTGCGGACGTCGTAGCGGCACTGGTCGTGGACCACGGCCGGTCCCCACACCCACAGCCGCGGCGCCTCCCGCGGGGCCAGGCCCACCACGCGCACCATGCCCTCCGCGTCCGGGAGCACCGGATGCGCGCACACGGGGCAACGGGCGGTGGGCGACACCCGATCAGATTGCCCGCGACCGATCCCGCTGGCAAGGCCCGCGCGGGACGATCGGCGCGGGCTCAGGCGCCGGCGGCCCGCTGCTCCTGCAGCGTGGTGGCGACCCGCAGCCGCTCGGCGAGCTCGTCGAGGCGGTGGCGCAGGTCGGCGAGGTCGGACCCGTCCATCCCGGTGGCGCGCTCCACGTCGCGCTGGACGAGGCGGGCGCGGTCGTAGAGCTCGCGGCCCTCCTCGGTGCAGGCGATCTCGAGGGTCCGCTCGTCCTCCGGGCGCCGCCGACGGGTCACGCGGCCCTGCTTCTCCAGGCGCTTGAGCAGGGGCGAGAGCGTCCCGGAGTCCAGGTGCAGCTGCTCGCAGAGGAAGCCCATCGACACGGCCTCGTACTGCCAGAGCACGAGCATCACCGCGTACTGGCTGTACGTCAGCCCCAGCGCGTCCAGGCCCTGCCGGTAGCACGCCGTCATCGCCCGGGAGGCGGAGTGCAGGGCGAAGCACAGCTGCCCGTCGATCGTGAAGGGCTGCGTGCCGGTACCGGAGGCCGCGCTCGTCATCCCACCAGGGTAAACGTAAGCGGGCCGTCACGGGGCGTCCTCGTCACACCGGGTCGACCGGGAGCAGGCCGGCGCGGTCCAGGATGTCCAGCAGGTCCGTGGTCAGGGGGAGACCGGCCAGCTCCGCGCGCGTGAACCACCCGACGTCGGCGGCGTCGTCGCCCGCGCGCAGGCGACCGCCCACGGCGGTGGCCACGAAGTCGTGGATCTCGAAGAGGACGCCGTCGGGTCCGGGCCGGTCCAGGACGAGCCACTCGCGCCCGATCTCGACGACGAGGCCGGTCTCCTCGGCGACCTCGCGCGCGGCCGCCCGGGCCGGGGACTCGCCGTCCTCGACCCGTCCACCGGGCAACGTCCAGCGACCGGCCTGCGGCGCGCGGCCGCGCTGCACGAGGAGGATGCGGCCCGCCTCGTCGTGGACGACCGCACCTGCGGCCGCGACCCGGGTGGGCTCCACGAGGTCGTCCTCCCCTCGTGCTGCTCCGCCGCCTGGATTCGAACCAGGATCATCGGAACCAAAATCCGAGGTGTTGCCCTTACACCACGGCGGATGAGGGCCGACGTGGTCGGGCCCGCGCTCATGGTGACACGGCGGCCGCCGGTCTCCCGCGCGAGCCGCCCCACCCCCGACGTCACGAATCGTGACCTCACGAGACGTCATCGTTGCGTCACCCGCCGTCAGGAAGGCGCCGGGGCTCCGTCCTCGGGGCGTGACCAACACCACCGTCAGCCGGCCGGGCGCCTCCCGCGAGCGCCGCCGCCGTCGTCAGGCCCGCACCGCGCTGGTCGTGATCGCCGTCCTGGCGGTCGCGGTCGTCGTCGCCGTGCTCGCGGTGGGGACCCACGTCGTGGGCCGCACCGTGCGCTACCCGGACGTGTTCGGGCCGATCCCGGAGAGCTCGCGGCCCGCGCCGGCCGCGGACGGCGCGCAGACCTACCTGCTCGTCGGCACGGACGACGGCTCCCCGGTCCGGGCGTACTTCGGCAGCCCGATCGCCGGCTCGACGATCCAGGTCGTGCGGCTGGCGCCGGACGGGGAGAGCGCCCAGGTGGTCGGGATCAGCCGGGACACCCCGGCGCCGGTGGAGGGGGGTGCCGGAGGCACGGCGCCGCTGGGGTCGGCGCTGGCGACCGGCGGCCCGACCGGCCTCGTCCGCGCCGTCGAGGGGCTGACCGGAGTGCGGGTCGATCACTTCGCCACCGTCGACTTCCCCGGGTTCCGCGGCCTGGTCGACCGGTTCGGCGGCATCGACGTGGGCGTCGCGGCCCCGACGACGGGCGGGGCGCCGCTCGAACGCATGGACGGGGCGCAGGCGCTCGCCTACCTGCGCGCCGCCGATCTCCCGGGCGGTGAGGCCAGCCGTGTCGCCCGGGAGCAGAACGTGCTGCGCGGCCTGCTCTCCGGCGCCGCCCAGGCCTCCCCGCTGGCGCTCCCGGGCACCGTCGCGGACCTCTCGCACGTGGTCGGCTTCGACGACACCATGGGCGTGGTGTCGATCCTGCGGCTCGGCGCGGACCTGGCGACGATGCGCGGTGAGGCGATCACCTTCGTCACCGCCCCCATCGCCGGACCGGGTGCGCCGGGTGACCGCGGCCGGCCCGCGCAGCTGCTCGCGCCGTCCGCGTCGACCCTGTTCACGGCGCTGCGCGACGGCCGGGTGGGTGACTGGGTGGCGCAGAACCGGCCCTCGCAGGCGGTGACGGCGCCGCGCTGAGGCGTGACCGCGGGCGGCCGCGCTCGTTGATCCCCACCAGGAGCCGAGCCGATCTCGTGCATGACGAGACTCACGCCCGGGATCGGCGCGCAACCCGTCCGGCGCACGCGCGTCCTTCGTGGTGGAGGACCCGATCCGCCTGCCGAGGGTGGACGCCGTGCGAGGGAGGTGAGCGGGTGAGCGAGCCGGGATCGACGCGTTCGGACCCGTCCACCCCCGGACACCACCGCACGGGCGACGAGCGACGTCGGGCGACGGTGACGCGGTCGGTGGACCGCGTCCCGGCGCTGGAGAGCAGGGGCGAACGCGTGAGCGGCACCGGACTCGACGGCCGGACCGATGCGGGCGACACCGGGGAGATCCCGGCGGGCCCGGAGACGCAGCGGAGCGGAGCTCGACCCGCGACACAGGAGACGCAGCGGAGCGGAGCTCGACCCGCGACACAGGAGACGCAGCGGAGCGGAGCTCGACCCGCGACACAGGTCGGTTCGACCGTGAACGACACGAACGGCGCGGCTGCCCCCGAGCCGTTCGTCGACCCGGACCCCACCGCGCCGGGCTTCATCCGCATCTGGGACGACGAGGCCCCCGGTCAGCCGGGCAGCGTCGCCACGGCGACGAGCTGGCAGTCGAAGTTCGCGTTCTCGGTCGCGGCGAGCGACCTGCTGGTCCTCGCGTTCTGCGCGCTGCTCGGTGCCCTCGCGGGCTTCGGCGCGGGCTCCGGGACCACGGGGACGAACCCCTGGGCCCTCGCGGGCGTCTCGATGGTGCTGGTCCCGATCGCGATCGGCGCCGCGCGCGCCTGGGACCCGCGCGTGCTCGGCCAGGGCTCCGAGGAGTGGAGCCGGCTGATGCGCGCGTACGTCAGCGCGGCGATCATCCTGGCGCTGGCCGGTCTCGTGCTCGAGCGCACCGGCGTGCGGCCGTGGGTGTTCGGCATCCTGCCGGTCGCGGGGCTGCTGTCGATGGCCGGCCGCTACACGCTGCGCCGCTGGCTGCACCAGGCCCGCAAGCGGGGCCGCGGCCTGCTGCCGGTCCTCGCGATCGGCACCGAGGAGTCGGTCCGCGACCTCATCGAGCGGACCCGCCGGGTGGCCCACATCGGCTGGGTGGTCACCGGCGCCTGCACGCCCACCGGGCTCGGTGAGGACGGCCAGGGCCATGTCGCCGGTGTGCCGGTGATCGGCGACCTGGACTCGCTCCCGTCGTCGGTGCGCTCCGGGCGCTTCGGGGTCGTCGCGGTCGCGCAGACGCCGGGCTGGAGCCCGAAGCGGCTCCACCGGCTCGCCTGGGACCTCGAGGGCACCGGCTCGGAGCTCGTCGTCGACCCCGGTCTCATGGAGGTCGCCGGGCCGCGCCTGCACGTCGCCCCGGTCGACGGGCTCCCGCTGCTGCGCCTGACCGAGCCCCGCCTGTCGGGCATGACCCGGATCGGCAAGCTGCTCTTCGACCGCGCCGCGTCGAGCGCCCTGGTGCTCGCCCTCGCGCCGGTCTTCCTGCTGATCGCGCTGTTCGTCAAGCTCGACGGCGGGCCGGTGTTCTACCGGCAGACCCGCGTCGGGCTGCGCGGGAAGACGTTCCGGATGGTGAAGTTCCGCTCGATGGTCCCGGACGCGGACCGGCTGCGTGCCCAGGTGGTCGCGGGCGGTAACGACGGGTCGGGCCCGCTGTTCAAGCTCCGCCGCGATCCCCGGGTGACCCGCATCGGCTCGATGCTGCGCCGCTACTCTCTGGACGAGCTCCCGCAGCTGTTCAACGTCGTCGGGGGCTCGATGTCGCTGGTCGGGCCCCGCCCGCCGCTGCCCGGAGAGGTCGACGCCTACTCCGACGCCGCCAAGCGCAAGTTCCTGGTGCGGCCGGGCATGACGGGACTGTGGCAGGTCAGCGGCCGATCCGATCTGTCGTGGGAGGAGTCGGTCCGGTTGGACCTGCGGTACGTGGAGAACTGGTCGCCCGCCATGGACCTGGTCATCCTGTGGAAGACGGTCTCGGCCGTCTTCCGGGGTGACGGGGCCTACTGATGGGGACGCCCGCCCTGGCCTGTCGTCTGTGCGGCTCGACGGAACTGGAGAGCTTCGTCGACCTCGGGGCCACCCCGCCCTGCGAGCTGTTCCTGACGGCGGACGCGCTCGAGGCCCCCGAGCCGACGTTCCCGCTGCACCCCCGGGTGTGCCGGAACTGCCTGCTCGTGCAGCTGCCCCCGCTGATCGACCCGGACGAGACGTTCACCGAGTACGCCTACTACTCGTCGTTCTCGACGTCGTGGGTGGAGCACGCGCGGCGCTTCGTCACCGCGGCCACGGCCCGGGCCGGGCTCACGTCCGACTCACTGGTCGTCGAGGCCGCGTCGAACGACGGCTACCTGCTCCAGCACGTCGTCGCCGACGGGATGCGCGCCCTGGGCGTCGAGCCCAGCGTCAACGTGGGCCAGGCCGCGCGCGACAAGGGCGTCCCGACCGTCACGGCCTTCCTCTCGCCGGAGTCCGGCGCGGCGGTGCGGGCCGAGCACGGCCCGGCCGACCTCGTCGTCGCGAACAACGTCTACGCCCACATCCCGGACCTCGTGGGCTTCACGAAGGGCCTCCGCGCGATGGTCGCGGACGACGGGTGGGTGTCGATCGAGGTGCAGCACCTGCTGACCCTCGTGGCCCTGCGCCAGTTCGACACGATCTACCACGAGCACTTCCAGTACTACACCGTCGGCACGGCGATCCGGTCGCTCGCGTCCGGCGGGCTCGACCTGGTCGACGTGGAGCTCGTCCCCACCCACGGCGGGTCGATCCGGCTCTGGGCACGCCCGAGCGAGCTGGCCGAGCCGGCCTCGCCCGCCGTCGCGCAGGTGCTCGCCGAGGAGGCCAAGGCGGGCCTGGACACCGTCGAGGGCCACGCCGGGTTCGCCCGCGAGGTCTCGCGGATCCGCAACGACCTGATGCGGTTCCTCATCGACGCGGCCGACGCCGGCAAGACGGTCGTCGCATACGGGGCCCCGGGCAAGGGCAACACCCTGCTGAACTACTGCGGCATCCGCCCGGACCTGCTCGCCTACACCGTGGACCGGAACCCGTACAAGCACGGGCGCTACACGCCCGGCACCCGGATCCCGATCCACCCGCCGGAGCGCATCGACGCCGACCGGCCCGACTACGTGCTCGTGCTGCCGTGGAACCTCCGCGACGAGATCACCGCGCAGCTCGCGCCGGTCGCGGACTGGGGCGGCAAGCTCGTCTTCCCGATCCCGACCCTCGAGGTCGTGGAGCCCGGCAGCACCCCTGCCTGACCCGAAGGAAGTTCTGCAGTGAAGGTCGTCCTGTTCTGCGGCGGTTTCGGCATGCGCATGCGGGATGGGGACTCCGACGTCCCCAAGCCGATGCAGATGGTCGGTCCCCGCCCGCTGATCTGGCACGTGATGCGCTACTACGCCCACTTCGGGCACAAGGAGTTCATCCTGTGCCTGGGCTACGGCTCGCATCACATCAAGGACTACTTCCTCAACTACCGCGAAACCGAGTCCAACGACTTCGTGCTCCGCGAGGGCGAGGTGGAGCTCGGCGGCTCCGACATCGCCGACTGGACGATCCACTTCGTCCACACCGGCCTGGAGTCGCCGATCGGGGAGCGGCTGCGCCGGGTCCGCCACCTCGTGGCGGACGAGGAGATGTTCCTCGCCAACTACGCCGACGTCCTCACCGACGCCCCGCTCGACCAGATGGTCAAGCGGTTCGCCGACTCCGACGCCGAGGCGGCGCTGCTCGCGGTGCTGCCGCAGGCGGTGTTCCACATCGTCGAGTCCGACGACGAGGACCGGATCCACTCGATCCGCCCGGTCACCGACATGGGCGTGCGGGAGAACGGCGGCTACTTCGTGCTGCGGCCGTCGGTCATCGACCGCATCCCGGAGAACGGCGATCTGGTCGGCGACGCCTGCACCGCACTGGCCGCCGAGGGCAAGCTCATGGGCTACCCGTACGAGGGGTTCTGGCTCCCGGCGGACACGCTCAAGGAGCGCAACCAGCTCGAGGCCTCCTACCGGGCGGGCAGCCGCCCGTGGATGCTGTGGGAGAAGGAGCGGGGGCCCGACCTCCCGCCGCTGGAGAGCCTCGTCTCGCAGCAGCTGCAGTCCTGACGTGATGCAGCGGCTGGTCCCGGAGCGGCTCGACGAGATCGTCCTGCTCGGGGCGCACTGCGACGACATCCCGATCGGCGCGGGCGGCACCGTCCTGACGATCTGCCGGGCCCGACCCGGGGTCCGGGTCCGGGCGCTCGTGCTGTCCGGGGCGGGCACCGACCGGGAGGCCGAGGAACGCAAGGCCCTGGACGCCTTCTGCCCGGGCGCCGACCTCGAGGTCACCGTGCTCGACCTGCCCGACGGCCGGCTGCCCCACCACTGGCAGTGGGCCAAGGAGGCGCTGGAGTCGTTCCGGCGCACCTGTGAGCCGGACCTGGTGCTGTGCGGTCACCGCGCCGACGACCACCAGGACCACCGCGAGCTCGCCCGGCTCGTCCCGACCGTGTTCCGGGACCACCTCGCGCTCGGCTACGAGATCCTCAAGGCCGAGCCGGACCTCGCCCAGCCCCCGCTGCTGTGGCCGCTGTCGCAGGAGGCGGTCGACGACAAGATCCGCCTGCTGCACGAGCACTACCCCTCGCAGACCGGCCGGACCTGGTTCGACGACGAGGCCTTCCGCGGCCTCGCGCGGATCCGCGGCGTGCAGGCCGGTGTCCGCTACGCCGAGGGGTTCCACCCGACCCGCCTGCTGGTGGGTGTCTGACCGTCATCGATCGGAGCTGTCAACCGTGCGCGTCCTCCTGACCGGCCACCAGGGCTACCTGGGCACCCTCGCCGCCCCGATGCTCGCCGCGGCGGGCCACGAGGTGACGGGGCTGGACTCCGGCCTGTACGCCGACTCGATCCTGGGCGAGCTCGAGCAGCCCGACCCGCCGGCACTCGCCGTCGACCTGCGCGACGTGACCGTCGAGCAGCTGCAGGGCTTCGACGCCGTCATCCACCTCGCGGCGCTGTCCAACGACCCGCTCGGCTCGCTCGCCCCGCAGCACACCTACGACATCAACCACCACGCCTCGACGCGGCTGGCGCGCCTGGCCAAGGAGGCGGGCGTCGGCCGCTTCGTCTACGCGTCGACCTGCTCGGTGTACGGCGCGTCGGGCACCGACGACGTGCTCGACGAGGAGGCCCGGATGAACCCGGTGACCCCCTACGCCGAGTCCAAGGTGCGCGTCGAGGCCGACCTGGTGGACCTGGCGTCCGAGGAGTTCGTGCCGGTGTCGATGCGCAACGCGACCGCGTTCGGGTTCTCCCCGCGGCTGCGCGCCGACATCGTGCTGAACAACCTGGTGGGGCACGCCGTGCTCTCCGGGCGGATCCTCGTGATGAGCGACGGCACCCCGTGGCGCCCGCTGTGCCACGGCCGCGACATCGTCTCCGCCGCGATCGCGGCCATGGAGGCCCCGGCCGACGTCGTGCGGGCCCAGGCCTTCAACGTCGGCCGCACGGACAACAACGTGCAGGTCCGCGACATCGCCGAGGCCGTCAAGGTCGCCGTGCCCGAGGCGGAGCTGATCGTCACCGGCGAGACCGGCGGCGACCCGCGCTCCTACCGCGTGGACTTCACCAAGATCGAGAAGATGCTGCCGGAGTTCCGGTGCGCGTGGTCGGTCGCCGACGGCGCCGCGGAGCTGCTGCGCGAGTACCGCGCCCGCGGGCTCACCCAGGAGACGTTCGACCAGCGCTTCACCCGGCTCGCCGTGCTGCACGCCCGGCGGGAGGCCGGGACGCTGGACGAGACGCTGCGCCCGGTCTGAGGGTCCGACCCACCCGCGCCGTCGTGAGGGGAACCCTCACGCGGTCGGGGCGGGCGGATCTTCCCCTCACAGGCTCGCCAGCAGGTCCTTCCAGGAGCCGGCGGTGCGGTCGCGCTCGGAGATCGCGGTGACCTCGACCGGCCAGGAGATGGCCAGGTCGGGGTCGTCGTGGGCCACCCCGAGGTCCTCGCCGGGCGCGTGGGGCCGGTCGATCCGGTAGCAGACGTCGGCGTCCGTGATCGCCTGGAAGCCGTGCAGCAGCCCGGCGGGGACGTAGAGGTGGTGGAAGTCGACGTCGTCGAGCCGGAAGGACGCCACGGTGCCGAAGGTCGGCGAGTCGCGGCGGGCGTCGACGAGGACGTCGTGCACCGCCCCGTGGGCGACGCGGACGAGCTTCGCCTCGCCCGCCCCCCGGCGGCCGTGCATCCCGCGGATCGTCCCGGCCCGCGAGCGCGACTGGCTGTCCTGGGCCAGCGCACCCAGGTCCACCCCGTGCTCGGCCCCGATCGCCGCGTCGAACGTGCGGGTGAACAGCCCGCGGTCGTCCCGGTGCGGGGTGGGGACGAACACCAGGACACCGTCGATCGCGCTCGTGCGAACCTCCATGCGCCCCACCCTGTCAAAGCCGATCGACCCGTCGTCAGGAAGGACCCCATGACCCGCGAGGTCTCCGACTCTCATGGTCGAGCTCCGCTGCGCTCCGTCTCCGAGCCTGTGACCTGCCGCTGGTGCGGCTCGACCGAGGGCACGCTGGTGCTCGACCTCGGCGACCAGCCCGCCGCCGACCACTTCCCGGCCGCGGACGACCCGGGCCCCGATCCGGTGCACCCCCTGCGGATGTGGATGTGCGCCGGGTGCGGGCTCGCCAACCTGGCCGAGGACCCCACCACCCCCGAGGAGCCCCGCGGCGCCGAGCCGCAGGCGATGGTCGACCAGGCGCGGGACGCGGTCGCCCGGGTGCAGGCGGCCGGCCTGCTGAACGGTCCCGACGGCGGGTCGCGGCGCACGGTCACGGAGTTCGGCAGCCCGCACGGCGGGTCGTGGCTGGACCTGCTCGACGCCGTGGGCCTCGCGCCCGTCGCGGAGGGGGACGGCGCGGACCTCGTCATCGACTGCTTCGGGCTGATGCACGACGCGGACCAGGCCGCGGGCCTGGCGCGGCGCGCCGACGCGGTGGCCCCGGAGGGCACACTGCTGCTGCAGTTCCACACGCTCGCGGCGATCGTGGCCGACGGCGGGTGGAACGCGCTGCGGCACGGCCACTTCGCCTACTACTCGACGCCCGTGCTGGTGCGGATGCTCGCGGCCGTCGGGTTCGAGCCCACCCACGCCTTCCGGTTCGACCTCTACGGGGGCACCGTGCTCCTCGCCGCCCGGCGCACCGGGGTGGGCGGGCCGACCGACCTGCCGTCGGTCGAGCAGCTGGTGAGCGCGGAGCTGGCGGCGGGCGTGCTCGACCCGGAGGTCGTCGGGCGCCTCGAGGCGGCGACCGCCGCCAGCGCGGACGCGCTGGCCTCCCACCTCGCCGCCGCGCGCGACGCCGGACGGTCCGTCCTGGGATACGCGGCGGCCTCGCGCGCGGTGCCGCTGCTCAACCGGGCCCGGATCGGGCCGGACCTGCTGCCCGCCGTCGCGGACGGGTCGCCGGGCAAGCAGGGCCGGCGCTTCCCTGGGGTGCCGGTGCCGATCGTCGCCGTCGACGAGGTGGTGCGCCGTGGTCCCGACGAGGTGGTGCTGTTCGTGACCGACCTGCTCGACGAGATGCGCGGGCGCATCCCGGAGGTGGAGGCCGGCGGCGGGCGCTGGGTGGTCGTGGACCCGGCGGTCCGCGAGGCGGAACCACGCGCCTGAGTGAGACCCACGTCACCGCGGCCGCACCCGTCGTCGCGGCGCGGCGTCTTGCGGAGCGGTGGCCGCGATCGGCCCTGCTCAGCGGCGGGTGACCGGCGTGTCGGGGGTCGGCTCTAGACTCCCGGGGCGGAACGGCCGACGCGGCGGTGCCGACGTGTCACGTCGAGCCGACGGCCGACCGCAGACGATCGAAGGATGGGACGCGACGCATGACGGCAGTCGAGGCCCCCCGGGTGCCGGGCCCCCCGCCCGGACCGCGGGTCCCGCCGCAGCAGGCCGGCCCGCCGCCGCCCCGGCGACGCACCCCGCACCTGCGCGTCGCGGTCGCCGTCGTCGTGCTGACCACGCTGGTCGCCGGCGGCGCCACCTTCGCGGGGGTGTTCGCCTCGGTCGGCCGGTGGCAGAGCACCGCCGAGGTGGTCTTCAACAGCTCGATGCCCAACGACGAGAACATCGCCCGCGGCTCGCGCTACGTGCAGGACCGGCTGACCACCTGGGAGGCCCTCGGCGGCAGCGAGGCGGTCGCCCGCCGCGCCACCGAGCTCGGCGCCCGTCCCGGCGGCACCCCGTTCGACCCGGCGCAGGTCCAGGTCATCGCCAAGCACCTGACGGCCACCGAGATCCTCGAGGTCACCGCCACGTCGGACGACGAGGGCACGGTCTCGGCCGGCGCGGGGACCGCGGCACAGGCCCTGGCCGACGTCGTGCTGGCCAGCGAGCGCTACCCCGGCTCCACGAACTCGAAGGTGACCGCCCGGGTCGTCAGTACCGGGGGTCCGGCGGTCGACCACGGGCTCCAGGTCGCCCGGTGGTGGGGCATCATCGGCGCGGTCGCCGGGTTCGTCGTCTCGCTGCTCGCGTGCTCGCTACTGCGTCCCGGTCGCTGGTCGCGCGACCTCGCGCCGTTCACGATCCGGTCGCGGCGCCGCATGGTCGAGCTGAACCAGGCGGTGATGCACGAGGCGCTGCGCGACCTGGTCGTCACCGGCCTCCGGTCGCCGCCGGGCAAGATCGCCGTCGGTGTCGCGGCCCTCTCCGTCGCGGGCTACGGGATCACCGGGCTCGCGGTGTTCCCCCTGATCCCGGTGCTCGCCGCGGCGGTGTGGACGTGGAAGAAGGCCGACCCGCGCTGGTCGTCGGCGGCCCTGCTGTTCACCGGGATCGGCGTGTTCCCGGAGAAGGTCGACCTGGTCAAGCTCGGCCCGGTCACGCCCACCGTGCTCGAGGTGGCGCTGTTCCTCGCGTTCGTGCTCCTGCTGCGCGGCCGCGGGATCGCGCGATCGCCACGGCCGGTGTTCACCTGGCCGGTGATCGCCATCCTGGTGGCCGCCACCGTGGGCGCGGTGTCCGCGCTGGCGGTGGGCGGCGAGTTCAGCCTGATGATCGACAACTACCGGGCGCTGCTCATGGTGGCGGCGTTCTTCCCGGTGTACTTCGCCTTCGCGCGCCGCCCGCACCAGCTCATCGCGGTGCTGCTCTCGATCGCGGGCGTCTGCAGCTCGATCGTGCTCGTCGCCGCGGCGGCGGGGTGGTCGCGCCTGCTGGTCGACGAGCGCAGCTCCATCATCACCGGCTCGGACACCTCGGACGTCTCCCGCCTGTCCGGCCCGTCGCTCGACATGTGGGCGCCGCTGCTGATCCTGCTGCTCTCGGCGCTCATGCCGCGCAAGCCGCGGTGGCTGTGGGTCGGGCTGGTGCTGATCGGGATCGCCCACGAGGCCGCCAGCTTCAACCGGTCGACCTGGGCGCCGCTGGTCCTGCTGGTGGTCGCGGTCGCGGCGGTCACCCACGGTCCCAAGGGGCTCGTGCGGCGGTCCGCCGTGCTCGTCGTCGTCGGCGCCATCGGGCTCAGCGTCGCCCTCACCGGTCTCGCCGGCGGTCAGGCGAAGGCCATCGCCCTGCGCGCGACCAGCGTGGTGACCGGGCAGGCCTACGGCGAGGACAGCCTCCCGGACCGGCTCCGGGAGAACGCGGCCGCGTACGCGACCCTCGAACGCCAGCCCTGGGTGGGCGTCGGGGTCGGCCAGTACTACGGCGGGGAACTGCCGCAGTACGACAACGACCTGAGCCGCCCCTACGTCGACCCGCGGCCCTACATCCACAACCAGTACCTGCGCATCTGGCTCTACATGGGTGTGCTCGGGTTGTTCGCGTACGCCTTCGCCGGGACGCGGATCCTCTCCGCGACCCTGCTGTCCTGGCGGCGACGATCACCCGGGGCGCCCATGGTGGTGGTCGTCGGGATGGGCCTGGCCTGTCTCGCGGCGCAGTCGAGCCTGCAGACGATGCTGGTCGACCGGCCGGCCATCATCACCACGGTCGCGTTGATGGCGGCGCTCTCGGCGTTCGCCTCGTGGTCGCCGTGGCCGGTCCGTCGCCCCGACCCGCGCCGACCCGTGCCCCCACCGCGGAGCGCCCCGATGCGCCCCGCGCCGGGTCCGCCGCGACGGCCTGCCGCCCCCGCAGGCACCATGGAGGAGTGAGCTCACCGATGACCGTGACGTCAGCGCTGCGCAAGGCGTGGTGGGTGCTCGTGCTCGGGGCCGTGCTCGGCGCCGTCGTGGGGCTCGTCGTCGACCTGCGGGTGTCCGGGCAGGGGTACACCTCCTCGTCCCAGGTCCTGATCTCCGGGGGCGGGGGGCAGGACCCGGACGAGATCTACACGGCGAACCAGTACGTCAACCAGCGGATGTCGACGTACGCGGAGTTCGTGACGAGCGACCAGGTCCTCGGCCCGGCCGCCCAGCAGCTCGGCATCGCCGAACCGGACCTCGCGTCCCGCGTGACGTCGAGCACGAGCAGCGAGACGACCGTGCTCACGATCGACGTCCAGGGCGCGAGCCCGGACGACGCGGTGCGGTCCGCGCGGGCGGTCACGGAGTCGTTCACGCAGGCGGTCGGGGTCCTCGAGACGCCCGCGCCGGGGCAGCCGCCCCGCATCACCACCGACGTGACCGGCGACCCGTCCACGCCGACCCAGAGCCAGTCCAGCTCCGTGCTCCGGGTCGCGGGCGGTGCGATCGCCGGCCTGGTCCTCGTGCTGGTGGGCGTGGTCCTGTACGGGTCGCAGTTCGTGCGGCGCACGGGTGGTCGCGTCTACGCCTGGATCTCGTCCGACCCCGACGGCGCGCGGCCCCTCATGGGCCCGCCGACGGGCGCGAACCCGGCCGTCGGTCCGCCCCCGGGCTACTTCCCGCCCCCGGGCCGGCCGCTCCCGCCGCCCCCGCGGCCGGCCGCGGCCCAGCCGCCCGGTCCGGCCGTCGACCCGACGCCGACCACCCCGGTCTCCGCGGCGATGCTCGCCGAGGCCCGCGCGGCCGCCGGCGGTCCCGGCTCGGCGGAGGCCACGCACCGGGTGCAGCGCGACGGCGAGGGGTCCGGCTCGTCCACGGGAGCGGCCTCCGGGTCGTCCGAGGCGGGTGGACAGTCGGCGGCCGCGGCGTCCGGCGGTTCGACCCCGGCGAGCTCGTCGGGCACGGCCGGCTCCGGGCCGAAGCCGTCGACCCCCACGAACGGTCGTCCCGGGCCCGGGACCGGCTCGACGGGTGGTTCGCAGCCCCAGCAGTCCTCGACCCCGCCCGGGTCGGCGTCCGGCAAGCCGTCTCCCGGTGCGTCCGCGAAGCCGTCCCCCGGTGCTGCGGGGGCGGCCGCCGCCGGTGCCGCTGCGGGAGCGGTGGCCGGTGCTGCGGCGACCCGCGGGCAGGGGCCGAAGCCGGCGGGGCAGGGCGCCCCGACGCCCGGCCAGTCCTCGGGACCGGGGCAGACCCCGGGCGCGCCGAAGGCCGGTCAGAACCAGGCGGCGGGCCAGCAGGGCGCGCCGAAGCCTGCCGGTCAGGCCGTGTCGCAGGGGGCGCCGAAGCCGACGGGGCAGGGCGGCCAGCAGGCCGGGCCGCAGGGCGCGGCGAAGCCCGCAGCACAGGGCGGGCCCACGCAGTCGGGACAGGGCGGTCAGCAGGCCGGGCCGCAGGGCGCGGCCGCCAAGCCCTCGGGCCAGGGTGGCCAGCAGGCGGCCGCGAAGCCGGCGGGCCAGGGCGCGCTGGGTCAGGGTGGCCAGGCCGGTGCGAAGCCCAGCGGTCAGGGCGCACCGGGCCAGGGCAACCAGGGCAGCGGCTCGAAGCAGCCGCAGCCCCAGGGCAACCAGGGTGGCGGCTCGAAGCAGCCGCAGCCCCAGGGCAACCAGGGTGGCGGCTCGAAGCAGCCGCAGCCCCAGGGCAACCAGGGTGGCGGCCCGAAGCCGAGCCCGGGTCAGGGGCCGAAGCCCGCTCCGTCCGCGGGGGCACCGAACGGTGCTGCGGCCTCCGGCGGCACCGGCCAGAACGGTCAGTCCTCCGGCACGCCGAACGGAGCGAGCCCGAAGCCGGCGGCCGCCAACGGCGCGAAGCCGGCCACGAACGGGTCCGCGTCGAACGGCTCCGGTCCGGCGACGTCCACCCCGCCCGACGCGCCGACCAGCACGGTCAAGCGGCCGTCCTCGCCGACGCCCCGGCGCCCCTCGCCCGGCAAGCCGGTGTCGATCAAGCCGAAGGGCTCGTCGGCCGCGCCGACCGTGGCGCCGGGCGGCCATACTCCGCCGGCCCGCAATGGAGGGCTCGACGCGGACACCGTGGCGGTCGACATGCGGCGCACGGGTGGGCCGAGCCCGACTCCCCGCCCGCGCGCCAACGGCACGTCGAACCGCGTCGGTTCTGCCGCCTCCGGCGACACCGACCGTGGTGGCTCGCGCGGCACCTGATCTCGACGGAACGACCCTCGGCCCGGCTGCGGACTCCCGCGGCCGGGCCGTCGTCGTCTCCCGAGTGCTGCTGGGCCCGCCGACCCGGGTGGGTTCGCACTCGGCGCGGGACCGGGCGGTCGTCGTTCGCCGAGTGCTACCTGGGGCAGGTTCCGGGGCCGGTAGACCTGCGTGGTGTCGCATTCGGCGTGGGGCGGGACGGTCGTCGTTCGGCGAGTGCTACCTGGGGCAGGTTCTATGCCCCACGGACCTGCGTCACGTCACACTCGGCGCGGGACCGGGCGGTCATCGCTCGCCGAGTGCTGCGCGGGCCCGTAGACCTGGGTGTCGCGCTCGGCGGGTGACCGGGCGGTCGTCGTTCGCCGAGTGCTACCTGGGGCAGGTCTTGCGACCCGCCGACCTGCCCGGTGTCTCACTCGGCCAGGGGCGGCGCGGTCGTCGTTCGCCGAGTGCTACCTGGGGCAGGTTCTACGGCCCGCCGACCTGCGTCACGTCACACTCGGCGCCGGGGCCGCAGCGCGCCGGGTCCCCACGCGGGCGAAGACCCGGGTCCACGCCTCGGCGGCCCGGGCGGCGGAGAAGTGCGCCAGGTAGTGCTCGCGGGCGGCCGCGCCCAGCTCGGCGGCGACGGCCGGGACGGCGAGCCGGCCGAACACGCGTGTGAGCCCCGCGACGTCGTCCACCCCCAGCGGCGGCAGCGACGGCGGGCAGAACTCGGGCAGGCCGCCGGAGTCGGAGACGATCGTCGGGATGCCGAGCTGCATGGAGAGGACCTGCACGCCGCTCTGGGTCGCCAGCCGGTAGTGCGCGAGGGAGCCCTTCGCCCGGGCGAGGTCGGGGAGGACGTCCGCGTACGCGAAGTGCTCGCGCCGCCACTCGACGTGCTCCGGCAGCCGGACCGACTCCAGCGGGCCGTTCCCGAGCAGCAGCAACCGGTCGCCCCGGTACTCCGGCGACGCCACGTGCGCCGCCCACGCCTCCAGGGCCACGCCCACGTTCTTGTACGGCGACATCCGCCCGAGCAGCACGAAGTCCCGGCGCTCCACCGACGGCACCGGGGGCAGCGCCGCCTCCGGGACGTCCGAGGTCAGCGGCACCACGTCGACCCGCCGGCCGAACCGCGCGGACAGCACGGCCGCCACGTGGGCGCTGGGCGCCACGACGGCGGCCGCGGACCGCGTCTGGTGGTCCAGGACCGCGCGGCGGTGCCAGGGCCGTTCCTCGGTGGCGTCGTGCGGGCGGTCGTCGTGGACGACCTGCACCAGCGGCGCGAGGCGCGTCATCGGCAGCCACCGCGGGTCGTGCATCAGCTCGGAGACCACGACGTCGGGTCGGAAGCGCCGGGCCTCGGCCGTCACCCGGGCGAGCGGGGGCAGCGTGCGGGGGTCCTTGATCGCCGGGTCCAGGACCCGCTCGTCGGGCCGGGCGGCGACCTTCTCGTAGTGCTGGTCGGTGGTGACGACGAGGCACTCGTGCCCGGCTGCGGTCAGCGCGTCCACCTGCACCCGGGTGAGCGTGCGCAGCCACGGGGAGAGCCAGAGGACCCTCACAGCACGTCCGCCGGCTCCGCGGGGCCACCCGGGATCGGGCGGCCGAGCAGGCGGGCGAACGCGCGCTGGTAGGCGTCCGCCATGGCGGCGTCGGTGTAGTGCGCCAGCGCGCGCTCCCGACCCGCCTCGCCGAGGGCGGCCAGCCCGTCCCGGTCGTCCAGGGCCGTCGTCAGCGCGGCGGCCCACGCCTCGACCGTCGCGGGCGACACCACCACCCCGCCCGCGCCGTGGTCGAGCATCTCCGGGACGGTGCCGCTGGCCGACGCCATCACCGGCACCCCCCGCGTCATCGCCTCCACCATCACCAGCGGGAACGCCTCGAAGTCGCTGGGCACGCAGAGCACGTCGGTCTCCGCGAACGCCGCGGCGGGACCCGAGACCTGGCCCCACCAGCGGACCCGGTCGCGGACCGCGGACGGTGTCGCGGCCTCGAGACGCTCCCGGTCCGGGCCGTCGCCGAAGACGTCCAGCGTCCAGTCGTCGCGCCCCAGGGACTCCAGCGCCCCGATCAGCAGCAACGGGTTCTTGTACTCCAGCAGACGCGTCAGCATCGCCAGGCGCAGCGGGCCGGTCCGGGCCCGGAACGGCAGCGGCTCGGCGGCCGGGATGCCGTTCGGCGCCGCCATCACGAGACCGGTCAGCCGCTGGTGGCGGGACAGGTCAGTGTGGTGCTGGGCGGAGAGCACGATCAGCCCGTCCGCCGTGCGCAGCTGCCGGGCGATCGCCTCGGAGTAGGTGGGCCGGTCGAGCGGCGCCGGGTCGTGCGTCGCGGGCATCCACCGACGGCGCTGCCCCGCGGCGCGGCCCAGCGCCCGCCAGGCCCGGGCGAACGCCACCTCGGTGTTGGTGACCCCGCCGAGGATGATCGCGTCGTCGCCCGCGACCTCCACCGTCGGCTGCCAGAACGGCACGAAGGCCAGGCGCACCCGCGGGTCGAGCTCGGCGGTGTAGAGCCCGAGGCGCTGCAGGCACACCAGCGTCACCGGGTGCCCGCGGTCGACCAGGGCGTTGGCCAGCAGCACCCGCTGCCGCTCGGCGCCGCCCAGGGTGAGCTGGTTGGTGGTCACGACGATCCCGGGGCGCCCGGCCGCCCGCTCGGTCTGCGCGTCCCGACGACGACGGCGGGCGCTGCGCTTGGACCGCTGCACGCGGTCGAGGACCGCGGAGCCCAGCGCGAACACGGTGCCGGGTCCCCGGTTGCGGTCGTTGCCCAGCGCCATGACCTGGGCGGCGCGCAGGAGGTCGTCGCCGCGCTGGGAGGCCAGCGGGTCGTCGGTCTGGGTGCCCGCGGCCGCGTGGCGGACCTGCGGCCCGTCGTCGTCGACCAGCGTCAGCGTCCAGCCCGCGCGCCGGGCCGCCGGCTGCCACGTCGCGTCCTCGCCGTAGACGAAGAAGCGCTCGTCGAACGGGCCCAGGGCGTTCCACGCGTCGCGGGAGATGAGCAGGCAGCACCCGGCCATGTAGCCGTCGACGTCGTGCGGGGCCGACGGGTAGAGGTCCGAGAGCCGCGCCAGCCGCGGGTGCTCCCGCAGCCGCTTCGCGTAGCCGGCGGCGTTGAGCAGGTTGCGCAGCACGCTCTGCTCGCGGTGCGCCACGTCCCAGGGGAGCTCGCGGCCCTCGGGGTCGAGCACCGTGGGGGAGACCGCCGCGGCCCGGGGCCGCGCGAGGGCCGCGCGGGCCGCCGTCAGCGGGCCGATCAGCTCCGCGTCCGGGTTGAGGTGCAGCATGTCGGCGTCCGGGCACTGCGCGGCCAGCCGGTTCATCGCCGCGATGTAGCCCAGGTTGCTCTCGCAGAAGGTCCACCGGACGTCCGGCCAGGCCACTGCCAGCTCCCGCACTTCGGGCGAGCCGGAGGACGCGTTGTCCCAGACGTACACCGCCGCGTCCGGGAGGTGCTTCTCGACGCTGCGCAGCGCCCGGTCCAGCAGGTCGGCCCGACGGTAGGACACGATCAGGACCGCGAGCTCACGCACTGGCACGCCGCGATCGTGGCACGACGCCGAGAGTGACCCCGCCCGGGCCCGGTCAGCCCTTCCGGATCACCCGCATCTCCACGAACTTCCCCTGCTGGCGCATCCGGATGGTCTGCAGCGCGGCCATGTCCAGCTCCATCGTCGGCACGTCGGTGATGTCCGACAGGTCGCGTCCGCGCCCGGTGCTGCGGGTGCCCGCCGCGACGGTCGGCCGCAGCTGCGTGGTCTCCGCGTCCAGGGCGCTGCGGACCTCCGGGACCGTCCCGGCGCCCGGGAGCACCGTGGTGGCGGCGTCCAGCCCCACCCCGGCCGGGTCGATCCGCGGGTCGACCTCCGGGGCGGACGGCGCGACGCCCAGGCCCTCGTCGTCTCGGCCGGCCGCCGCCTCGGCCTCCATGCGGTCCAGGCTCTTGGGCCGCAGCGCACCGAGCAGGGCGTCGCGCATCGCCGCCGGGATGGCGCCGACCAGCAGCGCGCCCCCGACGTAGGCGATCCCGCCGGCGGCCATCGGGACGATCAGCGGCAGGTCGTAGGTCAGCCAGATGGCGCCGAGCGCGAGCAGCCCGGCCGGGACCAGGCGCGCGAGGTAGCCGAACGGCAGCGGGTGCACCCCGTGCCGGCGCAGCCGCCACTGCGAGGCCAGCACGCCGATCGTCTCGGTGACGATCAGCATGATGCCGCAGGCGACGGCGCCCAGGCGGGGGACGAGGATGATGTTCCCGACGATGTTGATGCCCAGGTTGATCGTCGACATCGTCGTTAGATAGCGCTGCTCGTGGGCGGCGATGAGGCCGTCGGAGACGATCGCGGACAGGAACGTCATCGCGACGGCGATGAAGAAGAACTGCAGCGGTGGCCCGGCGAACGCGCCCACGCCGTCCTCGCCGCCGACGACGTCGGCCATCCGTGGGGCGAGCGGCCAGCCGATCACCGCGATCGGGAAGCCGACGAGCAGCAGGAAGCGGTAGCCCTGGTCCACCGCGCGGGCGAAGCGGTCGCGGTCGGAGTTGTAGGTCTCGTTGATCGTCGAGAGGACGGAGCGCTCGAAGACCTGGGAGATCAGCGTGAGCGTGAAGGCGATCTGCAGGGCGGCGTAGTAGCCGCCGATCTGTTCGGGGGTCCCGAGGACCGACAGGATGAGGCCGTCGGCCCGCCAGTAGAGCACCGCGATGATCGAGATGATCGTGAGCGGGAAGGCCTCCTTGAGCAGGTGCCACATCTGCGGCCAGTCGACCACCCAGCGCAGCTCGGCCAGCCGCCGCGCGCCCCACCACTGGATCACCAGGCGCAGCGCCTGCGGGATGATCTGCACCGCGCACATCGCGAGCAGACCCCAGTCGAACCAGGCGACCGCCGCCGCCGTCGAGAGCGTCAGCACGCGCGAGAAGAACTCGGCGGAGGCCGCCGAGGAGTACCGCACCTTGACGTCGAACACCGGCTCGTAGCACGACGAGATCGTGGTGAAGACCAGCCCGACGGCGAGCACGCAGACCGCGGCCTGCTGCTGGAGGTCACCCCAGTAGACGCCGATCCCGGCGACCGCGGCGATGACCGCGAGCGGGACCGCGTACATCGTCGAGAAGGAGATGTTCATCCCGACGAGGCGCTCGAGGTGGCCCCCGAGGCCCGCGACGCGGCGCACGATGATCGTGCCGATGCCGAGCTCGGTGAACGCCTCGAACGTCTGGGCGAACACGACCGCCGCGGCCAGGACGCCGTAGCCGCCCTCGCCGAGGTATCGGGTGGCGATGCCGAGCGTCACCATCGACAGCGGCAGCGCGGAGAACTTGGCCAGCACCTGGATGACGACGCCGCGCGCGATCGCCGTGGACCGGGTGCTCATCGTGCGCCGATGCTACTCGCGCGGGTCCGGACGACCGCCCGGTCGCACGGCCGGGCACGGGTCCTGGCGGGTCGCTGACTAGGGTGACGCCCCGATGACTGCGACGACTCCGGTGCCGGTGTGAGCACCTGGCTGCTGACCGGCGGGGCCGGCTACATCGGCGCCCACGTGCTGCGGGCCCTGCGCGCGGCGGGTCACGACGGGGTCGTCCTGGACGACCTCTCGACGGGCCTCGCCGAGCGGCTCCCCGACGACGCCGAGCTGCTGCGCCACGACCTGCTCGACCCCGACCTGGGGAAGGTCCTGGCCGACCTCACCCGCCGTCGGGACGTCGCCGGGGTGGTGCACCTCGCGGCCAAGAAGTCCGTGCCGGAGTCGGTGGCGCTGCCGCTGACCTACTACGAGCACAACGTGGGCGGCACGGTCGCGATGCTGCGCGCCGCGACCGCCGCCGGGATCGGGCGCTTCGTGTACTCCTCGAGCGCGGCGGTGTACGGCGAGACGTCCGCCGAGCCGGTCGCCGAGGAGCACCCCACGCTGCCGACGAGCCCGTACGGCGAGACCAAGCTCGCGGGGGAGTGGGCGGTGCGGCGGCACGCCGAGGCCGAGGGCCTGTCCTGGACGGCGCTGCGCTACTTCAACGTGGCCGGTGCGGCGTCGGCGACGCTCGCCGATCGCGGCGCGACGAACCTGCTGCCGCTGGTGATGCGGGCGGTCGACACGGGGACGCCGGTCAAGGTCTTCGGCGACGACTGGCCGACCCCGGACGGCACCTGCCTGCGCGACTACGTGCACGTGGACGACCTCGCGGAGGCCCACGTCGCCGCGGCGGCGGCCCTGGAGGAGGGCCGCTCGCCGGGCGCGCTGAACGTGGGTCGCAACGAGGGCACGAGCGTGCTCGAGGTGATCCGCGCGGTCGAGGACGCCCGCGGTCGGCCGGTGCCGCACGAGATCGTCGGCCGGCGCCCCGGGGATCCGGCGCGCGTGGTGGCCGACGCGTCCCGCATCGCGACGGTGCTGGGCTGGCGGGCGAGCCGGGGCCTGGCCGAGATGTGCGCTGCGCGCTCGTGAGCACTGAGTGGGGCGATAGGCCCACTCAGTGCTCACGAGCCGTCAGGCACCCAGCGTGCCGTCGGCGCTCAGCTTCCGGTAGTAGCCCGACAGGTCCATGCGGCGCTTGGCGTTGACGGTGGACTTGCCCTCGTCGACGAACAGGCGCAGCGGGATCGCGCGGAAGTCGAAGCTCACGCGCGAGGTGTCGGTGTCGTTCGGGTAGTTGCCGTGGCGGTTGTTCACCGCGTCGAACCGGAACACCTCGCCCGGCTCGACCACGGCCGGCGAGAAGGTGTCGCTGCCCGGGCTGTCCTCGATCCACATCGAGTTCGTGCCGTAGGCGCGGGTCAGCGGCAGCCAGTAGTTCAGCGTGGCCGGCTGGTGGTTGTAGTCGGAGTCCTTGTGGAACTCGGACACGGCCACGCTGCCGGGGCGGTGCACGCGGAAGGTGGGCACCCGCTGCACCGCGAGGTCCTCACCGTACTGCGGGAGGATCCACTCGACGAGGAAGCGGTCGTAGAGGTCCCGCACCTGGTCGTACTCGCGGTAGAACAGCGAGTGGTCGTCGGAGTCCTGGTCGTGGTTGTCCACGTCCGCCCGCCGGCCCAGCTCGTGGATCTTCTCGAGGTCCGGGGTGTCGAGGATCTTCGCGACGACGGTCGGGAACGGGAACTCGATCGGGTCGTAGGTGAGCACGGTGCCGTGCTCGCTGCGGTCGGCCATCGTCGAACCTTTCCTTCTGCGGGGAGCTAGGGGGAGCGGAGTTCGCGGTAGAGGTGCACGAGCCGGTCCGCCCAGACGTCGGCGCCGAACGGCGCCACGGACTCGCGGGCGCGGGCCCCGAGCTTGACCCGCACCTCGTCGTCGGAGAGCAGCTTGTCGAGCGCCGCCGCCAGCGCGGCCGGGTCGTGGACCCCGACGACGACCCCGTTGTCGCCGTCGCGGACGAGGGTCGCCAGCCCGCCGACGGGGGTGACGACGGGGCACAGGCCCCACGCCATCCCCTCGAGGACCGACATCGGCAGCCCCTCCCACCAGCTGGGCAGCAGGAGCAGCTGCGCGTCGGTGAGGAGTTCGTCCCGCTCCTCGGGGCCGATGAAGGTGCGCACGTCGACCGTGCTCCCGAGCCCGGCGGCCGCGACCGCGCGGCGCACCGCCTCGACGTCGCCGTGGCCGGCCAGCGTCAGGTGGAGCCGGGCCCGGTGGTCGGCCTGCAGCGCCGCGACGGCCTCGATCAGGTCGAAGACGCCCTTGCGGTCGATGAACCGGCCGAGGAAGACCCCGCTGACGCGCTCGGCGTGCGGATCGCGCTCCGGGATCCGGTCGGGCAGCTCGACCGGGTTCGCGAGCACGACCACGCGCTCGTCGGGCAGGCCGAGGCGCGCGGTGTAGGTCGCGCGGGCGTCCTCGGCGAGCACGACGACGCGGTCGGCGCGCAGCATCCGGGCGACGACGGGGCGCAGCGGGCGGGGCAGCCCGTCGAACCACTCCGCGAACGCGCCCGCGTGGGTGTGCAGCACCGTCGGGACCCCGCAGGCCCGGGCCGCCGTCACGATGACGCCCTTGCGCAGGGCCGACAGGCCCTTGGCGACGTGCAGGTGCACCACGTCGACGCGGCGGCCGGCGACCAGGGCGACCGCCCGGAGGATGCCGCCGACCATGAGCCGGAGCCGGCGGGCGGGCCCGGCCTCGTCGTAGGTCGTGACCACCCGCACCGACACGTCGTCGCGCGCGCCCAGGAACCGCACGTGCAGGCGCTGGACCGACGAGATGCCCCCGGGGGTGCCCTCGGCCTGTCCGACGACGAGGACGCGCAGCGGAGCGGAGCCGGACCGTGGAGCGGAGACACGCAGCGGCGGTCGGGTCGAGGTCACCGGAGGGCGGCCGCCGGGTCGACGGTGCCGTAGGCCGCGAGGAGGGACTGTTGGGAGTGCGACCACGACAGTGCGCCGGCCACGCGCTCGCGCCCGACCTCGCCCATCTGCTTGCGGCGCACCGGGTCGTCGAGGAGGTCCGAGACCAGGGCCGCGTACTCCTCGACGTCGTTGGGTCGGGCGAACAGCGCCGCGTCGCCCGCGGAGACCCGGCTCTCGGTGAGGTCGAACGAGACCATCGGCAGGCCCATCGCCATGTACTCCATGATCTTGTTCATGGTGGACACGTCGTTGAGCGGGTTCAGCGGGTCGGGAGCGAGGCCCAGGCACGCCGTCGAGAGGTAGCGGCGCACGTCGGGGGTGTCGGCCATGCCGGTGAAGGTGACGTGGTCGTCGAGCCCGAGGCGGTGCGCCAGGTCGACCACGTCGTCGAACGCGTCGCCGCCGCCGAGGAACGCGGCGTGCCAGTCGTCGCGGCGCTCGGCGAGCCGGGCGAGGGCCCGCACCGCGTAGTCGACGCCGTCCTGCGGGCCCATCACGCCGAGGTAGACCAGCAGGTGCTCCTTGCCGTGGGCCAGCTCCGGCTCCGGCGGGACCTGCTTGAAGCGGTCCAGGGCGGGGGCGCTGCGCACGGTGAAGGCGCGCTCCCCGCGGACCCGGCCGCGGCCGACGGCCTTCGACCGGTAGCTCTCGTTGGTCGAGATGACGACGTCGGCGGTGCGGTAGGTGAGGAACTCCATGAGCCGCAGGCCCCAGTAGAGCGCGTCGCGCTTGGGCCGGAAGCGGGAGAGGTAGAGCTCGGGCACCAGGTCGTGCTGGTCGAAGACGACCTTCGTGCGCCCGCCGCTGAGCACCTTGAGCACCAGCGCGACCACGAACAGCAGGTCCGGCGGGTTGCAGAGGTGGACGACGTCGACCGGCTCGCGCCGGTGGATCGCGAACGCCAGGCGGATCGAGTGGAACAGCGCGGTCGCGTACTCCTTGAGATAGCCCTGGGGACCGCCCGACGCCGCCTGCAGCGGGTAGCGGTGGATGCGGACCCCGTCCACGGTCGCCCGGCGCTCGGTGTCCCGGTCCGTGCCCCGCGGGCAGATCACCTCGACGTCCCAGCCGTGGTCGCGCAGCGTCGTGGCCTCCTGCCAGACACGACGGTCGAACGGCACCGAGAGGTTCTCGACGAGGATGAGTGCTCTTCCGGGCAAGATCTCGTCTTCCGTCCTGTCGGGGGCCAGGGCCGGCCCGAGCGGGAACCCGTTCGGGCTCGGACCACGGTAGCGATGCTCCCCGCGCGCCCCGTCGGGTGCCCGGGGCGCACCGGTCGTGCGCCACTGGTGAGAGGACGTCCGGGAGGCCCGCGGGTTGCCGTGACGGGGCCGACGGGTCGGATCGGTACCGTGCGCACGGACCCCCGGACGGGGGAGTGCGGGTGACGAGGGAGCGCGGGAGAGAGCATGCACGTGCACGTGGAGCTGCCCGAGGAGCTCGACGTGGAGTCCTACCGGCTTCGCAACGCCCGCGGCGAGATCCCGGACCACACGCCCTACGGACTGCACCACATCGGCGACGACGGCGACGTGGTCACCTTCCGCCGCCCGGCGGGCGGTCTGCTCGCCTACGCGTCGCGCAAGGTGCGCAACCGGCTCGACGGGTACGAGGCGGTGACCGCGGTGACCGGCGCCGTCCAGCGCCGCGGCGCCGACGCGATCCTGTGCATGGACGAGCGGACCGGGGTGCCGGCCCTGTTCACCTCGCCCCGCCGCCCCGTCGTCACCGGGATCGGGTGGCTGGAGCGCCCGGACATGCTGCCGCCGGCCGAGCGGCGCGCCACCACGACGGCGCTGCGCCGCTGCGCGGGGATGTTCAGCCAGTCGCCCGGCGTCGTGCCGATCCTGCGCGAGCACTGGGGCGTCGACCCGGAGTGGGTGCACGGCGTGACGCTCGGGATCGACCCGGAGTTCTACCCCGAGCAGCCGTGGGACGGCCGCGACCCGGGCGGGGTGACCGTCACCAGCGTCGGCGACGACCGCAACCGCGACCACCCGACCCTGATCGCCGCCGTCGAGCAGGTGCGCGCGGGCGGGGTGCCGGCGTGGCTGGAGCTGGCGACGACGATCCCGGTCACGCTCGCGCCGGACGCCGGGGTGGTGCACGCCCGCCGGATGAACGCCGCGATGCGCGGGCTGTACCAGCGCTCGACGGTGGTCGCGATCGCGCTGCGCCCCAACCCGGTCGGCGCCGGTCTCACGGTCGCCCTGGAGGGCCTGGCGAGCGGGCGGCCCGTCGTCGCGACCGACAACCCCGGAATGGACCACTACGTCGACCACGGCCGCACCGGCCTGCTCGTCCCGCCCGGCGACCCGGCCGCGATGGCGGCCGCGATCGCGGAGCTGCTCTCGGACCCCGAGCGGGCCGCGGCCATGGGCGCCCAGGGGCGCAAGGACGTCGAGTCGCGGTTCACCTCCGCGCACATGGCCCGCGAGCTCGCGGCCATCGTCCGCGGCACGCTCTGACGCCGCCCCGTCGGGAGGGGCGCTACGGCGCGACGAGCGCCCGCCCGGCGTCGGTCGCGACCATCTCCACGCCCTCGACGACGTCCTCGCCGCGCATCACGCGCAGGTAGGCCGCCCGCAGCCGGGCCAGCAGGCCGTCGACCGGGAAGACGAAGCCGTCGATCTCGGAGACCAGCGTGAGCTCGGAGATCGTGCCCGCGATCCCGACCTCCTGCGCCGCGAGCAGCTCCGTGCGGTCGATCGGACGCCGGACGAGGCGGACGCCGTCACGCTCGCAGAGGCGCTCCAGGATGCGGACGGTGAGGCTGTCCAGGGCGCCCTCGGACGACGGCGGGACGACGACCTCGCCGTCGACGACCGCGAGCACGCAGGCGCCGGTGGCCTCGGCGACCCGGCCCTCGCGGTTGAGCAGGATCGCGTCGTCGTAGCCCAGGCGGCGTGCCTCGATGCGCGCCAGGCGGGCGACGACGTAGTTCGCGCTGCTCTTGACCCGGGTGGGGAGGTCGACGTCCGTGCCGCGCCGCCAGGTGGAGACGCCGAGGCGCATCGGCTCGCCGGACTCCTTCTGCTGCGTGAACGCCGTGATCACCAGCGAGGCCCGTGTCCCCTCGCCCCAGTGGCCCTCGGTGACGTAGAGCGTGGGGCGGAACCAGAGGTCGCGCTCGCGGACGAGGAGCTCGGCCGCGAGCTGCTCGAGCCGGCGCAGGAACTCGGGGTAGTCGAAAGCGACGGGGATGTGGAACAGCTTCGCGGAGCGGAGCAGGCGCTCGTAGTGCTCGCGGGGCGAGCGGATGGAGAACGTCTCGGACGCCGGGTCCCAGTAGCCCTTGACGCCCTCGAAGACCGACAGGGCCCGCGTCAGGGCCTCGGCCGAGACGTGGATGCGCACGTCGGAGTACGGCACCAGCTGACCGTCGACCGACGCCCAGGGCGGCGTCTGGAGCTGCGAGAGCGACGCGATGTGCGCCATGTGTCGTTTTCCTCCCAGGAGGTACGTTCTGGAAACCGTCCGTAGGCGAACGGTACGCGCCGTTCGCCCGGACGATCTTTCTTTCCTCCCCCACGTGAATCCGATGGCTCAACCTACGGCTACCGTGCGGCGTCTCGGTATCGGGTGGCCTTCCCTGACGGTGGGACGGCCGACGCGAAGGGGGCCCACGTGACCAACGTTCTCTCGAACCCGTCGTTCGACGACGCGACGCGGAGGGACGCCCTGTACCGGGGCGACGTCATGGTCTACGGCGCGACGCCGGCGACGCTCGCCCTGGTGCAGTTCACCCGCGAGCTGGTCGAGCAGGCGTTCGCCGGCCGCGACCCGCAGGTGGCGCAGTACGAGATGGACGTGGCCGAGTTCGCGGCGCTGCTCGCGGACCTCAAGCCGCGCTTCATCCACCACCCGCGCTGCAAGGAACTGCTGCCCGCGATCCTCGAGGAGCGCGGCTGCGACCTCGACCGCACCTACTTCGACGTGCCGCGCCTGCGCACCTCGACCTCGGACGACTACCTGACGACGGGGATCGCGTTCGCGTTCCACCCGCACCGCGACACCTGGTACTCGGCGCCGATGTGCCAGACGAACTGGTGGATGCCGGTCTACCCGGTCACCCCGGACAACGTCATGGCGTTCCACCCGAAGTACATGACCGAGGGCGTCCGGAACGGCTCGCGCCGCTACGACTACGACGAGTGGAACCGGACGAGCCGGTTCGCGGCCGCGTCCCAGATCGGCAAGGACACCCGCGACCAGCCGACGCCCGAGGAGCCGGTGGAGCTCGACCCGCAGGTCCGGGTCGTGCCGGAGGTCGGCGGGATGATGGTGTTCTCCGGCAACCAGCTGCACTCGTCGGTGCCGAACACCTCCGGGCGCACCCGGTTCTCGATCGACTTCCGCGTGGTCGACATCGACGACGTCGAGGCGCACCGCGGCTCGCGCAATGTCGACTCCGAGTGCTCCGGGACGTCCCTGCGCGACTTCCGGCGGTGCACCGACCTCGCGCCGATGCCCGAGGAGCTCGCCGCGCAGTACGACGGACGGGCCGTGGTCGGGGTCTGAGCGCTCCTCAGCGCCGCCGCGGGGCGGCGTGGGTGCGCAGGGCCGGCGCGACGGGGCGTCCCTCGAGCAGGCCCGCCGTCGAGCCGTGCTCGAGGGCCTTGCGGTAGGTCGGGAGCGCATCCGCGACGGCCTGCACGGTCTGGTCGACGTCCGCGTCGGTGTGCGCCGCGGAGACGACGAACGACTGCCCGAGCACCCCGCCGCGCAGCAGCTCGGCGAGGAAGAGGGTGCGGAACTCCTGCGAGGGGGTGCCGTCCGGGCCGCGGGTCAGGAAGACCAGGCAGTTCGGGTGGCCGGCCACGCGCAGGTGCTCCTCCAGGCCCTCGGCCTCGATGGCCGCGTTCGCACCCGCCGCCAGCCGCTCGCCGGCGTGGCGCATGGCCGCGACCGGGTCCTCGGTGCGGTAGGTGCGGACGACCGCCCGGAAGGCGGTGAGGCCCACCGTCTCCGGGCCGTTGGTGGTGGAGAGCAGGAAGACCCGCTCCGCGTCCGTGGCCAGGCCGCCGAGCTCCATCAGCTCGCGCTTCCCGGCCAGGGCGGCGACCGGGAAGCCGTTGCCCATCGCCTTGCCCCAGGTGGACAGGTCGGGCACGACGCCGTGCACCTCCTGCGCGCCGCCGGCCGCCCAGCGGAAGCCGGTGATCATCTCGTCGAAGACGAGGACGGCGCCCTCGGCGGTGCACAGGTCGCGGACGGCCTGCAGGAAGCCCGGCGCCGGGGCGACCATGCCCGTCGCGGCCTCCATGAACACGGCCGCGATCCGCCCCGGGTGGGCCGCGAACAGGGCCCGCAGCGAGTCGACGTCGTTGTAGGCGAAGCGCAGCGTCGCGTCCCGCGTGGCCGCCGGGATGCCGGCGTGCATGCCGGTGGTGCCGATGAACCAGTCGTCGACGGAGAAGAACGGCTGGTCGGCGACCGCCACCAGGTCGCGACCCGTGGCGGCCCGGGCGAGCCGCAGCGCCGCCGTCGTCGCGTCGGAGCCGTTCTTCGCGAACTTGACCATCTCCGCGCCCGCGACGGTCCCGAGGAAGTCCTCGGCCGCGTCCACCTCGAGGGTGGAGGGCCGGGTGAAGCTGATGCCGCGGTCCAGCACCCCGTGCACGGCCTCGAGGACCGGGGCGTACGCGTGACCCAGCGTGACTGCCCGCAGACCCATGCCGTACTCGACGAACTCGTTGCCGTCGGCGTCCCACACCCGGGCTCCGAGGCCCCGGTCGATGATCGGCGCCATGCCCTCGGGGTACTGGTCGTCACCGCGGGCGTAGGTGTGGGCGCCCCCCGGGACCATCGTGTGCAGACGGTTCTGCAGCTCGGTCGAACGGGTGAAGATCGGCGCGGGCCTCTCCAACGGGAGCACCTCCGTGGCGCAGTGGCGGACATCGTCGTCACGAGCCGTGGTCGGAATCAGTGGCGTCGGACGACGTCGTCCGTCACCGGATCGTTCTCGGTGGCATCCGAAGACTAGACGATTCGTCCCCGACGTCCCATCCGTCCCGAGTGGCTCGTCGCCGGACGGTCGGTGCCGGGAGCGCCCCGTCCACCCGGCCGCCCGAGCGGGGAACGGGCCTCGCGGTCCTCGGTAACGCGGGCTGTCGTGGGGTCCCTTTGTACGCTCCGTCACCGATCTCGCCGGTGGGTGGGGGTGGGTTCGGCCGCCCCGCGGGGGTCCGCCCTGATCGGCGGTGCCGCGTGAGGCCTGGTGGTCGCGGTGCCGCGACCACGTGCGGCCGGAGGGCGTACGCGCGGCCCCGGAGCAGGTCCCCCGACCGAGACTGGTCCGCCCTGCTGCTCAGAATGGTCCACATGGCGGAGCGTGGTTCCTGCGGAGCGGGCAGTGACACCGTGGCGGCGGACGGCGAGGTGGGCATGGGCTCGGTGAGTCGGATGGTGACCCTGCGGCCGGCGCCGCGTCCCGGGACGTCGGCCCCGACGTGGGCGGCGGGCCCGACGACCGGTGCCTGGCGGCCGGAGGCGACCGGGGCCGCGTCCGTGGAGTCGGTGGAGTCCCTGGAGCTCGTCGCATCGGCCGCACCCGTGCTCCCGCCCGGCGTCGAGGTGCCGTTCGAGCCGGACCCGGAGGCGGCGGCCTTCCTCAACGCCCCCCGGCGCCCGCTGAGCTTCTACGTCGCACCGTTCGGCACGCCGCCGTTCGGCAACCCGCCGCCCCGCGTGGTGCCGGGGAGCGGGTCGGCCGCGCGGGGCGGGGCGAACTGGGGCCCCGCCTACCCGGCCGGAGCCTGACACCTGCCGTCGGGAAGCATCCCGGGGTGTGACCTCCCTGGGGGGACTGGTCGACCGGTACACCGCGGCGCTGCGGATGGACGGGCCGCACCGGGCCCCGGACCGCGACGAGCGCGCGGCAGCCGACGTGCTGGCGGCCGCGATCGCGACGGGCACCGACGTCACCGCGCCCGCCGTCGCCCTCGGGTTCTCCGTGAGCGAGGTCGCCGGGCGGACGGTGCTCGCCTCGGACCCGCGGACCGAGCGCTCCTGGGGCCTGCTCGTCCTCCCGGTCGGGGAGCCGTCGGCCGTCGTCGAGGTCCCGCACCCGGGCTCGGACCTGCGGACCGAGGAGGTCGGCGTCGCCGTCCTGGAGCGCTGCGCGTCCGCGCTCTACCTGCAGGCGGGCTCGCACCGCCGCGCCGGGGCGCCACCGGACGCACGGCGCCACGGCGACTTCCCGGCCGACGTGGCGCACCGCCCGGACTCGGTGTTCGCGCGGGTCGCCGCCGGGCTGGTCGCCCGCCGCGGGCTCGCGCAGGTCCAGCTCCACGGGTTCGCCGACCGGCCCGGGTTCGACGTCGTCGCCTCCGCGGGGGCCGCCGCCGGCTCGACGCTGTTGGAGGAGACGGTGCGGCGGCTCGGGGCGGCGGGGGAGGTCGTGCGGCGGGGCGGGGAGCCGGGGTGCGACGACCTGTCGGGCGTCCTCAACACGCAGGGGCGCGATGCGGCGCGGCACGGGACCGCGTTCGTGCACGTCGAGCTGTCGCGGTCGCTGCGGCGCTCGGCGGTGCGCCGGGACCGGGCGGCGGAGGCGGTCGCCGGGGCCGTGGCGGCGGCCACCTAGCATCGGCGGCCATGGGCAACCGGCTCCTCGTGCTCGGCTGGCACAACATCGACCCGACGCCCGGCTTCCCGGACCCGCCCGGCGTCGGCCGGCTCGGGTTCGCCAAGCAGCTGCGGATGCTGTCGCGGTTCGCGAACGTGCTGCCGCTGCAGACGGCCCTGGGGCTGATGGAGGCCGGGGAGCCGTTGCCGTCGCGGGCCGTCGTGCTGACCTTCGACGACGGGTACCGGGACAACCTCGAGCTCGGGGTGCCGATGCTGGAGCGGCACGGACTGCCGGCGACGTTCTTCCTGGTGCCCGGCTTCCTGTCCGGGACGGTCGGCGCGTGGTGGGAGGACCTGTCCGCGGCGTTCGAGCGGGCGCGGGCGTCGTCGCTGCGGTTCGGGGGGACCGTGTACCCGCTGGGGTCGCCGGCCGAGCGGGAGGCCGCGCACGGCGCCGTGCGGGCGTCGCTCAAGACGCTGGACCACGCGGCCCGCGTCGCCGAGGTGGCCCGGGTGTCGGCGATGCTGGACCCGGCTCCGAGCTCCGTCGGCGAGGGCCTGTTCATGGACTGGTCCGGGGCGAAGGCGCTGCTCGCCGCCGGCCACGAGGTCGGGTCGCACACCGTCTCGCACGCGATCCTGGAGCGGGAGTCCGAGGCGGGCCAGCGGGCGGAGCTCGGTGAGTCCCGGGCGGCCCTGGAGTCCGGGCTCGGGATCACGGTGGACACGCTCGCGTTCCCCAACGGCTCGAGCGGCGACTACTCCGACGTGACCACCCGCGTCGCGGCCGACGCCGGCTACCGGTGCGCGGTCACCACCACCGCGGGCCTGGCGTCGGGGAAGGACTCGCCCTACGAGATGCGCCGTGTCGTCGTCACGCCGACCACCGACCTCCCGAGCGTCGCCGAGAAGGGCTGGCGGAAGGCCCGGGGTCTCGTCGGCCGCCGGGTGGGCGCGCTCACCGGTCGGCGGTAGCACCTCCCGGGTGCCAGCAATGCCGGGGTGTCAGCAATGCGGCCATGCTGACACTGGACGTCACATTCGTGGGCGGTATCAGCGGCGTCGGCCCGTCGGCGGCTCGCCGTAGACGACGTCCGGGTCCGGCATCCGTGAGGCGATCTCCAACCCCTTCTCGATCTCGCGGCGGACTCCCCGGGGGTCGGTCCGCCGCTCGCTCGGGCGGGTGCTGACCACGTAGACGTTGCGGTCGAAGAGACGCTGTCGCCGGCGCTTCGTCGCGAGGACCTGCTGGATCGTCGCGAAGTGCTCCTCCACCGAGTCGATCTCCCAGGCGAACCCGACCTTCCGGACGACGGCGTCCGGGACCGCGATCAGGGACAGGTCCTCGGGATCGAGGAGCGGGATGTTCCACTCCGCCGGACCGAGGCCCAGCGAGTCCCAGAACTCGAGGGCGTCGAACTCCGCGGGCGACCGCACTCCCCGTGCGACCGCGCCCAGGACGGCGCGAGGCGCGGCCGTACCTCGTCGGCAACCGGCGTCGAGCTCCTCACGGATCTCGTCCACGAGGAGGAGCCGACGCTGGACCGGCTCGGTGAGGAGTGCCGAGAGGGCGTTCTCGTTCTTGATCCGCCGGACCGTGTCGGTGAGGCACCGCACCAGGGGCGCGACGGCGAGCCCGTCCCGTTGCTGGGGCTCGGGCAGGCGCGACGTCCGCTCGATCACCGCGAACCCGGTACTGCGCACCTGCCGGGACCAGTCCACCAGGACGTGGACCGTGTCGGTCTCCTCGGCCCGGCGCATGCCGTGGAGCCGGAGGCCGCCCGGACCGGTGATCATCGCCCCCTCGCCGGCGTGGAGCAGGGCGGCGATCTGCCGCTGCCGGCGTGTCGGCGGTCCGGTCGTCAGCTTGAGGATGCCCGGCAGCATCGGCAGCCACGGCCCGTCCTCCTGACACCGCCGGTAACTCGTCCGCTGCGGCACCCCGAGCTTCTCGAGCCGGAGGACGGCGATCACGTCGTCGTCGGCCGCCTCCCGGATGGCGGCCATCTCCCGGGCCCAGTCTCCACGTCTCATGCCCCGACGATGCGACGGCGCGGCCCGCCCGGCGATCATCCGGGACGAGGCTGGGGACAGGTCGGGGTCGCGCTGCCACTGGGGACGTCCGGCAGGCGTTCGACGTAGCGATCAGAACGACGAACGGCCCATCCCGCAGGGCTGGATGCGCCTGCGGGACGGGCCGGACTCGTCGTACACGGCACTTCTGTGACGTCCAGTGTCAGCATGGCCGCACTGCTGACAGACGGGGGGAGGTGCCTCAGCGGCGGATCCGGAAGATCCCCCACGCCAGCTGGCCCGACTTCCCGCCGTTGACCCAGTTCCGCAGGCCGGTCTTCATGTTCGAGATGTACTCCTCGGAGATCTTCCCGGCGAACGCCTTCTCCGCCTTCTCGAGCTCCTGGAGCACCCGGCCGTAGTGGGTCGTGAGCTGGTCGGTGTGGTCGGTGAAGGAGCAGTCGTTGAAGCCGTGCTTCGCGAACTCCGCACGGTAGAACCCCGGCGAGCCCAGGGTGTCCAGGTGCAGGCGCGCGAGGATCGGCGTCAGGGCCGAGACGTCCGCGCCGTCGGCGGCCATCGGGTCGGTGAACACGACCTGGCCGTTCGGCACGAGGACGCGCGCGATCTCGGCGACCACGGTGGAGCGCTCGCCGGAGTGCAGGAACGCGTCCTGCGACCAGACGAGGTCGTAGGCGTTGTCTTGGATCGGCATGCTCTCGAACGAGCCGTCGACGACGTCGACGAGGCCCTCGAGTCCCTGCTCGCGGGTCTTCTCCCGGTTCCGCTCGTTCTCGACCTCGGAGAGGTTCAGGCACGTCACCTTGCAGCCGTACTTCTTCGCCAGGTGCCGGGCGGCGCCGCCGTAGCCGGCGCCCATGTCCAGGATCCGCGTCTCGGCGGTGATGCCCGCGGTCTCGGCCATCTGCTCGACGGTGCGCGCGGAGGCCGGCGCGATCGCCTCGTCGGGGGTCGCGTACAGCCCGACGTGGATGTCCTCACCGCCCCACACCTCGTGGTAGAAGGTGTCGGCGTCCGCCGAGTTGTAGTAGTCGCGGGCGGTGTGCACCGCCGTCGAGTACGACTCGGTGAGCTCGTCGTCGGTGCGGTAGGTCTTCTCGGCCACGTGGATCCAGAAGTCGGGGGTGTCCTCGCCGTAGGTGTCCTGGAAGTCGCCGTAGGTGTCGATCTTCTGGAACCCGACCTCGCGCATGAGCCGCCGCACGTAGTCCTTGCGCAGCGGGAACATGTTCAGGTGGTACACGGACCCGTCGTCGTGGAACGTGTACCGGAACCGCGCGAGACCGTCGTCGAGATACTCGGGCTCGGCGGTGACGGTGTCACCGCTGTAGTAGTACTTGTGCTTCGACGAGAATCCGTCGTCGAGGATCGAGTCGTAGTTGCGCTGATCGAGGATCAGCACGCCGTCGTGCGAGAGCATCGCGTAGAACTCGGCCAGGGCCTTGCGGCGGTCACGCTCGGAGAACAGGTGCGTGAACGAGTTGCCCAGGCAGATGATCGCGTCGTACTCGCCGTGCACGTCGCGGTTGAGCCAGCGCCAGTCGGCCTGCACGACGCGCAGCACGTGACCGCGCTCGCGGCCGTTGTGGAAGGCCCGGGCGAGCATCTCGGCGCTGCCGTCGGCCGACACGGTCTCGAATCCGGCCTCGAGCAGCTGCACGGAGTTGAAGCCGGTCCCGGTGGCCACGTCGAGGACCTTCTCGACGCCACGGGCACGGAGCTGGTCGATGAAGAACGACCCCTCGCTCGCGGCCCGTCCCTCCCAGCCAATGTAGTCGTCCCACTTGTCGACGAATCCCTTGATGTACTCGTCCTGGTAGTGGTTCGTGTCGCGCACCTCGTTCGGGTTCTCGCCGAACTCCTGGTGCACCTCCTCGGGGGAGTACGCGGCCTCGGTGTCGAGGCCAGCCGCGGTGTCGGGGCTCCGGTCTGCGGCTGTCGTCATGTAAGTGTCCTCCGGACGTCGTTCGCTGACGCTTCCGGAGAGGAGACGCTAGAGCGGTTCGACCACGATGGACACCGCACCCGGTCACGCTGCGTGTCACGAACGATTCAGTGGACCGATTCGGACGGGGCCGTACTCGTCCGATCAGCCCTGTTGGGAGGGGTCGTACGGCGCGCGACGATCAGGTTGCCGGACCGTGAAGAGATGCCGGTCACTAGCCAAGGCGCCCGGAACGTGCTTCACGCCGTCGGCTCGACGATGACCTTCCGGTTCGTCGACGCCGGCCCGGGCAGCTGCCTCCCGCCGGGCCCGACGTCGTTGACGTAGCCGGGGAACTGGCTGCCGACGCCCGTCGTCGTGATCCGGTCGGCGGCGGCCCCGAGCGAGACCAGCAGTCCCTTCACCGCCTCCGCGCGCCGCGTGGACAGGTCCACCTGCGAGTCGGGGCTGCCCGCCCGGGCGGTGGTGCCGGTCAGCGCCAGCCGCCGGGTCGGGCCCTGCTTCACGAAGTCCGCGAACGGCGCGAGGACGCCCCGCGCGGCGTTCTCGTCGCGGAACTCCGCGGTGTCCGGCCGGAAGCCGACCGACCCGTCGTCGGGAAGGGCCGTGGCCTGACCCGGGGTGATGGTGGGCGGCGGCGGCAGGGCCACCGTCGAGACCGGTGGGACGTCCGAGGGCGCCTCCCCCGACCGGGGCTCGTCGACGACCGCGACGCACGCGGCGCCGCCGGCCTCGGCGATGCCCTTCCACAGCGCGACCAGCGACGCGCGCTGCGAGGTGTCCAGGGGTCCCTGCGGCTCCGCGACGTCGCCGATCCCGGCCAGGATCACGGTGGCGCCGTTCAGCGTCGGCAGGGCGTTCGCGTCGCGCAGCGAGCCGACGACCTCCGCCACCGGCGCGGCCAGCAGGCCCTCGGTGCGGAAGTCCAGCGGGGCGACCGTCGAGAGCCCGGAGTCCACGAGCACGACGGTGCCCGGCCGCGCCCCCTGCACCGACCGGCCCGCGAGGGTCAGCGCCCCGAGCGTGTCCGCCTCCGGGGTCTGGGCCCGCAGCCCGGAGATGGCCTCGCCGAGCCCGGAGAGGAACGCGTTCTGGTCGTCCTGCGCCGCGATCGCGTTCCCGGCGTCGGTCCGGTAGGTGTCGCTGCCCGCGACGGACGGACGGCCGTCCACGTTCACGACGGTGAACTTCGGCTGCACGTCCTGGTCGGAGGCGCCGGAGACGACCGAGATCGCGGCCTGCTGCACCGCGCCCGGCAACCCCGGCTCGGGCTCGTTGGCCCGGCCGCCGACCGCGATCGCCATCGGGCCGACCGGCACGGGGCAGGACAGCGGAGCGCCGCCGCCCCCGCCGGAGGCGAAGCCCCCGGACGAGTCGTCCCCCGAGGAGCACGCCCCGAGCGCCAGGACCGCGGCCAGGCCGAGCGCGACGGCAGGGAGACGGAGCGCAGCGGAGCTCGACCGGATCGTGAGGCGGGGACCCGGACGACTCACGAGTGCTCTCCGTTCGTGGTCGGGGCACGGTGGTGCCCGTTGCTGCCGTTCCGGTGCCCGTTCACGACGGCGGGTGCGGGCGCCCGGTGCGCCGGCGGCGGGTCGTGGCGCACCGGCGGCGGTGCCGCCTCGCGGCCCGGCTCGACCGCCCGCGCCGGGGTGAACAGCGGGTACGGCGCGTTCTCGACGAGGCCGTCGGTGACCGACGGGTTCTGCTTCTTCGACGCGATGAGCGTGCGCGCGTAGTTCTGCAGCTCCACCATCTCGGCGATGACCTGCTGGCGGGCGGCCTTCCACCGGTCGTTCTCGCGGTCGCGCTCGTTCTGCTGCTGGCGCAGCGCCTCCCGGGACCGCTCCAGCTCCGCCCGGCTCGCCCGCTCCGCGGCCGTGGCGTCCTCCAGGCGCCGCTCGGCACGGCGCAGGGCGCCCGCGACCGGGTTGAACGACACGAACGTCGCCACCATCGCGGCGACGCCGCTGGCGAGGAAGAGCGCCCCGAACAGCATCGCGGGCAGCACGGCCGAGGAGTCCAGCGCGGCCGAGGACCCGGAGCCGAACCCCGATCCGCCGCCCGACCCGAAGCCGGATCCCCCGCCCGAGCCGAAGCCCGATCCCGACGACGAGCCGAACGGGTTCGACGAGGTCGACGACGGGGTGAGCAGCCGGGTGACGAACGAGGCCACGCCGAGCACGAGCCACGTCGCGAAGGCGGCCGCGGTGAGCAGCGACGACGCCCGCGGGTCGCCGCAGCGGCGGCGGGCCAGGCCCTGTCCGACGAGGTGGGCGAGGCCGACCGACGCGGCCGCGAAGCCGACGGTGCCGATGACGATCAGGAACGTCGAGCCGCGGAACACCCGGGCGAGGACGACGTAGAACGCGGCGATGTCCCCGCCGATGGCCAGGACGATGATGCCGAGCGCGAGGTAGTCCTCCCGCGACCGGTTCACCAGCATCGTGGAGTCGCGGTAGGAGCCGACGGTGCCCGGTCGGAGGCCCCGGCGCAGGGAGAACCGCGAGCGCGGGGACGACGGGGTGGTGGTCATCGGGTCTCCTGCTCGGTGACGGCGTCGTCGTCGGCGGGGGCCCGGGTGCCCGGGGCGGTGCGCACCCGCAACGGGGACGTGACCGGCTCGGGCTCGTCGGTGCCGGCCCGCCGCACGGTCAGGGCCTGGCGGGCCGCGCGGGGTCCGCGGGCGGCGCTGCGGCGGGGGTCGTCGGCCACGGTCGCGTCGTCCTCGGCGACCCCGGGAGCGACCGCGGGGCTGCGCGGGGACTCCATCAGCCGGTCGCGGGCGTCGGCGTAGTCGCTGCGGGCGACGTCCAGCGCGCGCCGGTCGCGCTCGTGGGTGGCCTCGGCGTCGGCGAGCTGCTGGCGAGCGCCGCCCACCAACCGGTCGATGACCGCGTGGTGGTCCGCGTGCTCGGAGTCGATCCGGGCCAGCCACCCCGACGCCCACGAGGCGATCAGCGGGTCGAGGGCCGCCCCGGTGCCCTCGTCGACGGCGTTCGGGAGGAGGTCGTTGACCAGGCTGCGCACCCGGCCCCGGGCCGCCGCGACGTCCGGGACGGCCTGGTTCGGGTAGGGCATCGGGCCCACCCGGTCCTCGGCGTAGACCTGGGAGAAGCGCTTCTCCTCCGGGCTGCCGGGCGCGCGCAGCCCCGGGCGAGGCGGGGTGTCGGGGGCGCCGGTGACGGCGCCCGCGCGGTGGGTCGCCGCCCGGCCGGTCGCCCCCGCATCGTCGGCCCGCCGGCGGCGCAACCACTGGAACATCAGGACTCCTCGCGCTGGCCGTCGGGCCGGTCGGGTCGGTCGGCGGGGGCGGCGCCCTGCTCGGCCGCGAACACCCAGCCCGGGATCCTCGGGTGCTGGGCGGCCAGCCACGGCCCGATGCGGTCGCCCGCCGGGTGGTGGCGCACCAGGTGGCGCTCGTAGGCCGAGATGCGGCGCATCGCGAGCGCGTGCAGGCGGCGCACCCGGGTCGCGCCGACCACCTCGCGGGCCCGGATCGCGGCGCGCACCCGCGCGAGCTCCTCGCGGGCGGCGCTGCCGGCCTGCTGCAGCCGCGTGATCTCGTCGACCATCGGGCGGCGCAGCGCCTCGTACTCGCGCGCGCGCCGGGCCCGGACGACGTCGTCGGCGGTGCGGGTCTCGCCGCCCCGGCGCAGGCCGAGCTGGCCCTCGTCGAGCAGGGCCGGCCAGGACGCGACGTCGGACCGCGCCCGCTCCCACGCCCGGTCGGTCTCGCCGATGCGCACCACGAGCGCCGCCTCGGTCTCCAGCAACGGCGCGAGCTCGACGTCGAGGCGGAGCCGTTCCCGGTGGCCGCGGGCGAGGAAGTCCTGGGCGAGCTCCTCGATGGTGGGGGTCCCGGACTCCCCGCTGGGCAGCGCGGCCCGCCCGTCGGTGCGCGCCCGCCGCCAGTCGGCGATGCGGTTCGCGACGGTGTACGGCGGCACGGCGCCCACGGAGGCGTCCGCCGCCGGGATGCGCGGGGAGGACGCGGCGGGCGGGGGACCCGCGGCGGGAGTGGCCGGGGCGTCGTGCGGACGGCGGGGCGCGGGCGGGCGCGGGGCGGGCGCCCCGATCACCGGGGTCCCGGCGGCGGGCGTGCCGGGTTCCGGAGCGCGACGGGATCCGGTACCGCTCGGGCCGCCGGTGACGGCGGGGTCGACGCGGCCCGGGCGGCCGCCGCCACCCCCGTCGACCGACCGGGTCATGGGACCTCCTGCTCGCGGCCGCGCGCGGGCCCTGCGCGGGACTCTCGGCGGGCAGTGTAGGTGGCGTCCCCGGACGGCCGAGCCGCGCGTGCCCTCCCGCCCGCGGACCCGGACTCCCGACGCGACCCGGACACGGTCGCCGACACGCCGACGATCACGTCACCCGACGGCGTGAAAGTCGCGCCCCGTCGACACGGCTCGATGCGGTGGTCCGTGGCCCTCGACCTGCGGCGTTTCTCCGTACTGCTCTGTATGGTCGCGAGGCGAAAGGGTTAATCATTGCTCTGAACGGTCGATTCTAGGGGCGTGCAGAACGTGATGGACGGCTCAGGGGACGCCCTGTCCCCGCACCCGGCGCTGCGTGGAGCGGCCGACCTCCGCCCCGCCGACCTGATGGAGACGGTACGGAGTACCGAGCTGGTGGACGTCGTCGACGACGCGGTCGTCGCGGCGGTGGCGCGGGAGGTCTCGCGCGCCACCGGGGAGCTCACCGGCCGGACCGACGTGTCCACCGCCGAGGCGGGCGCGCGCACCCCGGTCGACCTCGAGGTGATCATCCCGGCCTACAACGAGTCCGGCCGGCTCCCCGCGACGCTCGCGGCCATGACCGCGTTCCTGTCCGAGCAGCCGTGGACCTCGCGCATCGTCGTGGTGGACAACGGCAGCGTCGACGACACCGCCGCGGGGGTCCTGCACGTCACCGGCCGCGCGTGCAACGTCGCCACCGGCTGGTGCGTGGAGGCGGTGGCGATCGGCTGCTCGCAGGCGGGCAAGGGCGCTGCGGTCATCCGCGGCCTGCGGACCAGCCGGTCGCGGGTGGTCGGGTTCACCGACGCCGACCTGTCCACCCCGCTGGAGACCTTCCTGCCGGTGATGGGGGCGCTCGACCACGGCGCGGCCGCCGCGATCGCCTCCCGGCACGCACCGGGCGCCTCGATCGCGACGAAGCAGCCGCTCGGCCGGCGGCTCGGCGGCAACGCGTTCCGGATGCTGTCGCGCCCGCTGCTGCCCGGCATCCACGACACCCAGTGCGGCTTCAAGTTCTTCGACCGCGAGGCGGTGCAGAGCGCGCTGTGGAAGTGCCGCTCCACCGGCTTCGCGTTCGACGTCGAGCTGCTGCGCCACATCCGCGACGACGGCGGCCACATCGAGGAGGTGCCGGTCACCTGGACCGACACCACCGGCTCGACGCTGCGTCCGGTCCGCGACGGCCTGGCCGCGTTCACCGCGGTCGCGAAGCTGCACCGCGAGCTCAGCCGCGGCAGCGGCCCCGCCCTGCCCGGCCGCACCACCTCCCCGGCCACCGCGAACGACACCGCCACCATCGGGAGCGCCCCGTGACGACGACCCTGCCCCGGCCCGAGGAGACCCTGCCCCCGGTCCGCCTGATCCCGGTCCTCGGGCGCGCGACCGCGCAGCTCGCGGGCTGCCGCATCCTCGTGCTGAACTGGCGCGACGTCCGGCACTCGCAGGCAGGCGGCGCCGAGGCCTACGCCCACGAGATCTCGAAGCGTTGGGTCGCCGCGGGCGTGCACGTCACGTGGCTGACCGCGCGCGACGCCGGGCAGAGCGCCCGCGACGAGATCGACGGCATCGAGATCCGCCGCGCCGGCGGCACCATGGGCGTCTACCTGCGCACCGCCGCGCGCCTGCTCCGCGGCGGTCGGCGCTACGACGCCGTCGTGGACTGCCAGAACGGCATCCCGTTCTTCTCCCCGGTCTTCACCCGCAACGCCGTGCCGGTGGTCCAGGTCGTGCACCACGTCCACCAGGACCAGTTCTCGACGAGGTTCTCCGCCGGCGGGGCCCTCGTCGGCCGGCTGCTCGAGGGGCGCGTCGCGAAGCGCGTCTACCAGGGCAAGCGCACCGTCGCGGTCTCCGCGTCGACCCGCCAGGAACTGCGGCGGCGGCTGCGCTTCGACGGCCCGATCGACGTGGTGCCGAACGGCATGAACACCGCGATCTCGTCCGGCGTGCGCCGCCGGGCGGAGCGGCCGACCATCGTACTGACCAGTCGTCTCGTGCCGCACAAGCGGGTGGACCTGCTGCTGCACGCGGTGTCGGCGGCGCTCCCGGACATCCCGGACCTGCAGGTCGAGATCATCGGCGACGGCCCGGACCTGACGGCCCTGCGCCGGATGGCGGTCGAGCTCGGACTCGGCCGCGTCGTGCGCTTCCACGGCCGCCTCCCCGACGCCGAGCGCGACGCGCTGATGGAGTCCGCCTGGCTGACCACCTCCACCTCCGACGGCGAGGGCTGGGGCCTGGTCGTGCTCGAGGGCGCCGCGGCCGGCGTCCCGTGTCTCGCGATCCGCACGACCGGCATCCGCGACTCCGTCCTCGACGGCGTCACCGGGTGGCTCGTCGACGGCATCGACGATTTCGCGGCCGCCCTCCCGCGGACGATGGCCGAGCTCGCCGACCCCACCCGCGCGAACGACGTCGCCGAGGCCTGCCGCACCTGGGCGGGCTGCTTCTCCTGGGAGCGCTCGGCAGAGCTGCTCGCCGGGTCCGTGCTCTCCGAGATGCGCGCGTTCCACCGCACCCAGACCGACTCGAACCTCCCGCCCGCGGACCGGTCGGCGCTGCACCGCGCCGCCACCCGCCGCCGGGCCCGGTCGGACATGACGGTGCTCGCCCGGTTCACCCACGACGAGCCGACCGAGGCCGCCGCCACCCTGCGCCTGACCGACGAGGTCTCGATCTGCCTGGGCCGCAACCAGGTCCTCGCCCTGCTGCGCGGGTGCGACGAGGTGGACGCGCTCGGCGTCGTCGGGCGGCTGGGGGCCAAGGACCCGCACGTCCGCCTGGCCAGCCGACCCGAACTGCTCGGGGGACCGGCCATCGTCGGCATCACCTCGGGCGAGACCCTGCCCTCGGACGTCGTCCCGGCGCGATGAGGAGACGGAGCGCAGCGGAGCTCGACCCGGGGGAGATGACCGCGGCCCGGGAACGGGGCGGTCCCCGGCACGCGGCTCCGGACACCGGGCCCCTCGAGGTCGGCACCGCCGCGCTGCTCGCCACCGAGGGGGCACCGCCTCCCCCACCCACGTCCGGGAGTCGCGCCACCGGCGGGACCGCGACGATGCTCTCGGCCTCCGGCGGGCTCGTCGGGCTGCTGAGCTACGCGGTCACGCTGGTGATGGCCCACCTGCTCGACGCCGCCGCGTACACCGCGTTCGCCGCGGCCGTGGCGGTCGTCGGGACGGCCGGGGTGGCCTCGGCGGCCCTCATCCCGTTCCCGCTGGCGCACGTGGTGCGGGCCCACCCGGCCGGCGACCCCGAGCGGCGCGCCGCGACCGCCTTCGCGGTCGGGGTGTCGGTCCTGGTCGGGCTCGTCGCCGCCGTCGTGCTCGGGCTCGTCGTCGGGCCCGTGTCGGACGTGCCGACCGCGCTCGCCGCGGCGGTGTCGGGGCTGGCCCTGTTCGCGGTCGCCCCGATCTGGGGGTTCCTGCAGGGCGAGGACCGCTTCGGGCGCTACGCGGCCCTCACCGTCGGCGAGGTCGCGGTGCGGCTCGTCGCGTCGGTCGCGGCCGTCGTCGTGGGCGCCGGGGCGTGGGGCGCGGTCGGCGGGTTCGCGATCGGTGCGATCGCGATCCTCGCCGTGTCGATGACGCCGTCCACCGGCCCGTTCCGGGGCCTGTCGGTCGGTGCGGTCCGGCGCGCCCTCGCCGACCGCGCCCGGTGGGCGGAGACCGGCGGCGTGGCCGTGACCCAGGCCGTGTTGTCGGCCCTCGCCGCCGCGGACGCCGTCGTCGTGGCCCTCGCCGTCGCCGACTCGACCGCCGCGGCCGGCTACCAGGCCGTGTCGACGCTGGCCAAGGCGCCGGTGTACGTCGCGGTCGGCACGGCCCTGGTCAGCTTCCCGGTGCTGCGCGTCGCGCACGGGCGGGACCGGGAACTGCGCCTGCGCGAGGCCCTCGTCTCGTTCGTCCGACTGGTCGTCCCCGCGGCCGCGGTCGTCGCGACCGTGCCCGTGGCCCTCGTCGGGATCGTGCTGCCCGGGCGCTACCTGCCGTCGGTGGCCCTGCTGCCCGTCCTGGCGGTGCTCGGCGTCGGCCTGGGCGCGACGACGGTGCTCGCGAGCCTGCTCCTGGCCGTCCGGGCCCGCCGCGCGCTGGCCGTCTCGCTGACGATCGCCGTCGCCGCCCTGGCCGCCGGGCTCGCCCTCGGCGCCGCCGGCACGCTCGCCGGGCTCCCGCTCGTGCCCGACGACCCCGCCGGGCCGCTGGCCGCCGGCGCCGCGGCGGGCGCGCTGGTCGGCGCCGTCGCCGTGGTGGTGTGCGGGGCCGCCCACCGGCCCCGACGCGTCGCCCCCGACCCGGGCCTGGGCCGGGCGGCCGCGGTCGGCGTGCTGTACGCGGTCGTGGTGACGCTCGTCCTCGGCCTCACCCGACCGTCCGTCGCCCTGTGGCTGGTCGCCGTGGTGGTGCTCGGCGCCGGGCTGGTCGCCCTGCCGGTGCTCGGCCGTCGGGTCGCCCCGGGGCCGGACGCCGCGCTCGCGCCGCCCGACCGGGAGCGCGGCGGGCTGCACGTGCTCCACCTCGCCTTCGAGGACCCGGCGATGCCGGGGTCCGGCGGCGGCGCGCTGCGCACCGCCGAGATCGACCGCCGCCTCGCCGCCGCCGGGCACCACGTCACCGTCCTCACGGGGCGGTACCCCGGGGCGGAGGACCGCGTCGAGCGGCACGGCGCGGGCACGGTGCACTGGGTGCACCCGCACGTCGGGCGCGGCCGGACCCGGCTGACCCGCCTCGTGGCCTACATGGCGGCCGCGTTCCTCACCGCGCGGCGGGCCGGGCGCCCGCACCCCGGCGACGACGCGGGCCCGGGGCCGGTCGACCTCGTCGTCGAGGACTTCTTCGCCCCGATCTCGTCCATGGCGATCCCGCGGTGGACGCGGCGCCCCGTCGTCGGGGTGGTGCAGTGGCTCAACGCGCGGGAGAAGGCCGAGCAGTACCACGTGCCGGTGCACTGGGTGGAGCGCCTCGCGGTGCGCACGCACCGCCGGATCGTCGCGGTCTCGCACGGCGTCGGCGCCGCCACGCAGGCGCTCGCGCCCCGCGCCGAGGTCGCGGTCATCGGCAACGGCGTCGACCCGGTGGCCTTCACCGTGCCGCCGGCCCCGGTCGCCGAGCGGCGCGACGTGGTGTTCGTCGGGCGGATCGAGATCGCGCAGAAGGGCCTCGACCTGCTGCTCGAGTCCTGGGCGGCCGCGGCCGGGAGGATCGGGGGCTGCCTGCTGCTCGCGGGGACCGGCCCGGACGAGGAGGTGCTGCGCGGGCGGGCCCGCGAGCTCGGGATCGCCGACCGGGTGCGCTTCCTCGGGTGGGTCGCCGGGAAGGACAAGGCCGAGCTGGTCGCCCGCGCGCGGGTCGCGGCCGTGCCGTCGCGGTTCGAGACCTTCGGGATCGTGGCCGTCGAGGCGCTCGCCGTCGGGACCCCGGTCGTCGCCTACGACATCGACTGCCTGCGCGAGGTCGTGCCGGCCGAGGGCGGCGTCCTGGTCGGGACGCGCGACGGGTTCGACGCCGCCGCCTACGCCGAGGCGCTCGTCGAGCTGTGGCACGACGAGCCGCGCCGCGCCGTCACCGCCCGCCGCGGCCCGGAGCTGGCCCGCATCCACGACTGGGACGCGCTGGCCGCGACCCAGGACACCTTCTACCGGCGGGTGGCCGCGGAGGGCCGGGGAGGCGCGTGACCGGCAGCTCCCCCCTCGTCCCGCTGGACCGCGTGCCGTGGCGGGTCCGGACGGCGGGTCCCGACGGCCGGTGGGACCCGCCCGGCACCGCCGCCCTCCGCACGGACGGCGGCCTGCTGACGCGGCCGCCCGCGCCGGCCCGATCGGCCCACCGCCCCGACCCGCGCGGCCGGCACGGGCACCGCGCCCGCGAGAGCTACCGCGTCGAGGACTCCCGGACCGACGGCGTGCCGTCGTCGGGGGGCCGCCACGCCGCGGGCGACCCGGGGGACGGTCCGCCCGGCGAGCGCCCGCCGTCGGACGACGACGACCGGACCCCGCGCCGGGGCCGGCACCGCGCCTCGGGGGCGCACCGCCGCGCCGGGGACGCCCCGCCGGCCGCGTTCGCGCCGCCGCGGCACCGGCGCCGGCGGCTGCCCGCGGGCGCCGCCCCGCCGCTCGGCCGGCTCCTCGTCACCGCGCCCGGCCCGCAGCGGCACCGGCCCGGCGGCATCGCCGGGATCGAGTGGCGGGTCCGCGACCTGCTCGCGGTGCTGGGCACCTTCCTGCTGCTGCACCGCCCGACGGCGGGGCTGGTCCGCCGGTTCTCCCGCGAGCCGGGGGCCCCGCTGACCGCGGTGCTCTACCGCGACCGGCCGTTCGGCGGCGCGCTGCCCGGGCGCCGGCCGAGCGTGGTGTTCCTCGGCGCCTCGCTCGTCCTCGTGGCGGCGGCCGTGGTGCTGCGCGGTCTGCACCAGCACACCGCGTACGAGCTGTTCATGGACGAGGTCCAGTACGCCGACGTCGCGAACTCGTTCGTCGAGGGCAACGGGCCGCAGCTGTTCGACGCGCCGTTCTTCCTGCACCCGCCGCTGGCGTTCCTGTACTTCAGCCGGTTCATCGCCGCGGCGCAGACGAGCATGACCGTCGAGTTCGTCCTCTCGCTGCGCCCGGCCGTCCTGCTCTTCGCGGCCGCCAACACCGCGCTCGTCGTCGCCTGCGCCCGCCGGGTCACGCCGCGGTGGGCGGCCCTGGTCGCGGGGGCGTTCTACGCGCTGGACCCGTTCGTCATCCGCTTCGACACCCGCCTCATGCTCGAGGCGCCGATGCTCTTCGGGGTCCTCGCCGGGCTGCTGTGCCTGCTGCTCGCGGCCGAGTCGCCCACCGGCCGTCGCCGGTGGGTGCTGCTCGTGGCGGGCGGCCTGCTGTGGGGCCTGGCGATCACGACGAAGACCAACGCCGGGCTGATCACCGGGCTGCCGCTGCTGATCATGATGGTCTGCTCGTGGGGCCTGCGCCGCCGCGAGGCGGTCACGGTGTTCGGCTGCGAGATCGGCTTCTACCTCTGCTACGTGACGTGGACGCTCGCCACGGGCCGGTTCCTCGGGTGGGCCGACCAGACCCTCGGCGGCGTGGTCCGCGCGATCGGGCTGGTCAAGGAGACCGGCTTCCACTCCGCGAAGGCGCCGTCGTTCACCAGCCGCATCGCCGCGAACCTCACGCTCACGGGGACGTCGTACGTCCTCATCGGTGCGGCGTCGATCTTCGCGGCGTGGTTCGTGCTGATGTCCTGGCGGTCGCTGCGGGTGCGCGGCGCGCCGGGCGAGCGGTTCGCCGACCCCCGCGACCTCGGCGGCCGGGAGCGCACGCCGGGGGAGGGCGCCCTCGGGCTGATGGCCTGCTGGATCGCCGGGGTGCTGGGCGCGATCGGCTACACCGCGGGGCTCGGTGAGCTCGAGGAGCAGACGTTCTACCTGCTCGCGGTGCCGCTCTCGGTCGTGACCGGCCTGCTCGTGACGCGGGTGGTCCGCGCGCGGCGGTGGGTCGCGGTGGCGGCCTCGCTCGCGGTCGTGCTCGTGCTCGCGGGGTCCGCGGCGATCTGGTGGAGCATCCGGTCGCAGACCGACGACACGTACAGCCGCTTCTCGGCCTGGCTGTTCGCCACGGTCGACCCGAAGACCACGCACATCGCGCTCGGCGACCACACCGCGCAGTTCGTCATGCCCGGCTACGGCGTCTTCCCGCTGCGTGACGCGCAGGACCCGCGGGCGTCGAACTCGCGCTACGGCGTCGTCTCCACCCAGCTCTCCGAGCTCGGACTCGCCGACCTGACCCCGGAGACGATCGCGGAGTTCGACCGGCGCTACCCGGTGGTCTTCGTCGCGCACGGCCGCACGGCCGGCGACCTCAAGGTCTACGACTTCAGCCGGCCGCTCGACGGCTCGGCCCCGATCGGTGTCGGCCCCCAGGGCTAGGAACAAGGCTAGGAACCACGATGACTGAGCAACCCCGCCCCGCCGCGCCGACCGGGCTCATCCCGAGCCTGGTCGGCATCCGCGGCTACCTCGCGCTGATCGTCGTGGTGGTCCACCTCGCGCCCTTCGCGGTCGCCCTGGTGCCGGCGACCGAGGCCTTCTTCCTGCCCTTCTGGCACCACGGCTACGTGGTCCTGGACCTGTTCTTCGTGCTCTCGGGCTTCGTGATCAGCTCCGGGTACGCGCGGACGTTCGCGCGGTGGCCCGGGTGGCCGACCTTCGGGAAGTTCCTGTGGGCGCGGCTGTCGCGCTTCTACCCGGTGCACCTCGCGGTCCTCGCGGTGATGGTGGCCGCGGTGCTCGGGTCGCGGGCCGTCGGCCGCGAGATCCCGCACGGCGGCGACCTCACGTGGGACCTGCTGCGGCAGGTCACGCTGACCTCCGGCTGGGGCGGCGCGGACGCCCTGACGTGGAACGGCCCGGTGTGGTCGCTGTCCGCGGAGTGGGCCTGCTACCTCGTGCTGCCGGTGCTCCTGCCGCTGGTGCAGCGCCTGCGCACCCCCACCGCGGCCGTGCTCGGGTACGTCGTCGCCTGCGCGATCCCGCTGGTCTGCTACTCGTTCCTCGGGTTCGACGACGGGACGATCACCTACGGGATGCCCCTGCCCCGGGCCTTCGGGGCGTTCCTGGCCGGGTGCGCGCTCTACCAGCTCGCCGCCGTGGGCTCCCGCATCCCGCAGTGGCTGGGGCGGGTCACCGGGCCCGTCGTCGCGGTCGCGGTGCTCGCGATCGTCGTCGCCGCCTCGCTCGGGTACCCGAGCATGCTCGCGCTGCCCGTCGTCGGGCTGGTCGTGCCGGCCCTGGCCCAGCGCCACGGCCTGGTGGACCGCTTCCTGTCCACCCGCGTCTCGCTGCTCGGCGGGGAGTACAGCGTCGCGCTGTTCCTGGTGCACGTGCCGTGGATCCTCGCGGCCTCCCTCGTCGTGAACCCCCGCACCTTCCCGGGACCGGCCTGGGGCGTCGTCGGGATCCTCCTGCTCGTCGCGGGCGCCTTCGTCCTCGCGTGGCTGGCCTACGTCGTGGTGGAGCGCCCCGCGCAGCGGTGGATGCGCCGCCTCGTCCGGCGGGCCCCGGCGGCCCCGGCCCGGCCCATCGAGGAGCGGGTGGAGGAGCGGGTCGAGGCGGCCCCGAACGGCCGAACCGACACCTCTCCGTGATACGAAGAGGGCTGTAGTACCTCCGATCGAGTGACAGGCTGGGTGCCCCTCGCCCGGCCCTCGCGATCGGAGCCCCCGTGGCCCCTCACGTCCGCCCAATGCCCGGCGCGGTCGTCGCCGTCGTCCTCGGGGTCGTCGTCGCGCTGGCGGTCTCGACGGCCCTTCCGACCGGTCGGGCCCAGGCCGCCGCGGGGCCGGCGTGGGGCGTCGTGGCGTCCTCCTGCACCGCGGCCTCGGTCGCCGCCAACCGCGCCGTCGGACTCACCGTCGTCGAGGTCGAGGCGTACTGGGACCGCTACATGCCCGCGCGGGCGGGTGCGGTCGACGCCGGCTACGTCGCCGACCTCCGGGCCCGCGTCACCCGCTGCCTCGACGCCGGTCTGCGCGTCGTGCTCGGGCCGGGCATGCAGTACCCGCCCGCGTGGGTGCGGGCGCTGCCCGGCGCGGCGCTGGTCGACCAGCGGGGTCGCACGGCGGCCACCGGCGCGCTCGACACGGTCTTCTCCGCCGCCGTGCGGTCCGCGCAGGCGGACTACCTGAAGCGGCTGCTCACGGACCTGCCCGCGGCGCGGATCGAGGCGGTGCGGCTCGGGACGAGCACCGAGGGCGAGATCGGCTACCCCGGGCCGAACGCGGCGCACGACGGATTCCTGCAGAGCTGGTGGGCCTTCTCGCCCGCCGCGCAGCAGGGGACCGGGCTCGCCGCCGGCGCCGTGCGGACGCCGATGCCGGGCTGGGTCCCCGGACAGCGGACCTGGCAGGGCCGTCCCGTCACCGCGGCCGCGGCCCGGGCCTGGTTCGGGTGGTACTCCCGGTCGCTGACCTCCGCGATCAAGGGCCAGTACGACGCCCTGCGGGCCGCCCGCTTCACCGGCCAGGTCCACCTGCCGGCCCCTGGCCGGGGCGTGCTGCCGGCCGACCTGACGGCCGCCGCGAACGCGCTGCTGAACGGCACCGGCGACCGCGACGGGTCCCTCGGGCGGGGGTTGGACTACGTCGACCAGTTCCCCGTGCTGGCGCGCAGCGTCCCGAGGCTCGTCGTCGACCTCAGCGGGGTCGACGACGCGTCCGCCGTGCTCGCCCGGCGGCAGTCCCCGGCCCAGGACGCGTGCCGGTCCACCGACCCGGCGGCGAGCGTCGCCGCGGGCACCCCGGTGCACCTGTGGTCGAACCTGCGCTTCGCCCGCGCGCAGGCGACCCGGGCCGGCCTGCCCGCGGTGGGCGAGAACCCCGGACCGCCCGCGGCCCAGACCGGGGGCACCCCGGACTCCGACACCCTCGCCGAGCAGGTGCGCCGCGCGCCCGGCTACGCCCGCAGCTGCGGGCTGTCCGCCCTGCTGGTCGCGTTCGAGTGGGCGCTGGACGACCCGCGGTGGGGCGTGACCCGCGACGACTACCGCCGGGCCGTCCTGGGCGGGCCCTGATCGGGCGGTTTCCGGCGGCCTTCCCGACGACGGGGGCGTCCGGTCGGCCACGCTGGCCCGGTGAGGGCCGGTGCGGGGCGACGAGCGCCGGCCCGCGCGTTCGTCGTCGTGCTCGCCCTCGTCTCGTCGTGCGGCGCGGCGCCCGTCTCACCGGACGCGCCCGTCCCGCGGGCGGACCCCGCGTGGGGCGTCGTCGACTCGACGTGCGCCCCGGACCGGCTCGCCGCCCGCGTCCCCGGCGTCGACGTGGCCGTGGTGGAGGCGCACTGGGACCGCCTGGAGCCCACGCCCGGCGTGACGGACGCCGGCTACGCGGCCGCGCTGCGGGAGACGGTCGGGCGCTGCGCCGCCGCCGGGGTCCGGGTGGTCCTCGGCAGCGGGCTGCAGTACCCGCCGGACTGGGTGCGGGCGCTGCCGGGCGCCCTGGTGCTCGACCAGGCCGGACGGTCCCCGACGACCGGCGCCGTCGACACGGTCTTCTCGGCCGCCGTCGCCGCCGCGGCCGACGACCACCTGCGCCGGCTCGTGGGCGCCGTCGGGGTCGAGGACCTCGTCGGGGTGCGCGTCGGGACCTCCACCGCGGGCGAGCTCGGCCACCCCGGCCCGGAGGCGTCCGGCGCGGCGTTCGACAGCTGGTGGGCGTTCGGGGACGCCCCGCAGCACGGGATCGGCCTCGCCCCCGGCCAGGTGCCCGCCCCGTTGCCGGACTGGATCCCCGGGCAACGGACGTGGCAGGGCCGGGCGGTGACGCCGGACGACGCGCGGGCGTGGTTCGCCTGGTACTCCGGGGCGCTGGTCCGCGCGGTCGCCGGCCGCGCCGCCGCCCTCCGGTCCGCCGGCTACGGCGGACCGGTCCACGTCCCCGCCGCCGGGCGCGGCGTGCTGCCCCGCGACCTGGACGCGGCGGTCGCGGTGGTGCTGGACACCGCGGTGCGGGACGGGGCGTTGCGCCGCGGCCTGGACTACGTGGGCGACCTCGGGACGCTGGCGGCCACCGTGCCCGGCGCGGTCGTGGACGTCACCGGGCTCGACGACGCGACCGCGGTGCGCGCCCGGCGCCTCGACCCGCCGCAGGACCGGTGCACCCCGGGCGACGCGGAGGCGCTGGTGTCCGGGGACGCCGCCCTCGACGACTGGCCGAACCAGCGCGTCACCGTGGCGGCCGCGGCGCGGGCGGGGCTGCCGACGGCCGGGGAGAACCCCGGACCGCCCGGGCCCACGACCGGCGGGGACCCGGACTCCGACAGCGAGGCCGACCAGGTCCGGTACGCCGTGGACTACGCCCGCGGGTGCGGGCTGTCGGCCTTCCTGCTCGCCTTCGAGGACGACCTGTACACCGGCCGCAGCGGCATCACCCCGGAGGACTACCGGGCGGCGATCGGGCGCTGAGCACTGCGCCGAGTGCGTGGAATCGCTGAGCCATCCGGACGGTCGGGCCGCGAACCTGTGCCATCCGGGGCCGGACGACGCGATGTCAGGGATCGTGCTCACCCTCCTGCGTCACTCCCGTTCCCGGGCCGCCCTCGTGGTCCTGGCCCTCGTCCCCCTCCTGCTGCTCGCCCACCGCGCCCCGGCGGCCCACGCCGCGTCCGGGCCCGCGTGGGGCGTGCTGGCCTCTGGCTGCACCGCCGCCGACATCGCGGCCAACCGCGCCGCCGGCATCGGCCTCGTCGAGGTCGAGGCCTACTGGGACCGGTGGCTCCCCACCTCCGCCACCGCCGAGAACACCGACTACGTCGACGACCTCGCCGCCCGCGTCACCGCCTGCCTGGATGCCGGGATGCGGGTCGTGCTGGGGACCGGCACGCAGTACCCGCCGTCGTGGGTGCGCGGTCTGCCCGGCGCGACGCTGGTGGACCAGCGGGGGAACAGCCCGGCGACCGGCGCGGTCGACACGGTCTTCTCCGCCGCGGTGAGGGGCGCGCAGGACGACTACCTCCGCCGCATCGTCGCGGCCCTGCCGGTGTCCCGGCTCGACGGCATCCGCGTCGGCACGAGCACCGCGGGCGAGATCGGCTTCCCGGGGCCGAACGAGTCCGGCACCGGCTTCCTGCAGAGCTTCTGGGCCTTCGGGGCGGACGCGCAGCAGGGCACCGGTCTCGCGGCCGGGATGCCGCGGTCCCCGATGCCGGGCTGGATCCCCGGGACGCGGACGTGGAACGGGACGGCCGTCACCGCGGCCGCCGCACAGAACTGGTTCCTCTGGTACGAGCGCTCGCTGATGTACGCGGTCAAGGGGCAGGCCGACACCCTGCGCGGGGCGGGCTACGGCGGCGCCGTGCACGTCCCGGCGCCCGGCAAGGGCGTGCTGCCCGCGGACCTGACGGCGGCGACGAACGCCCTGCTGAACGGCACCGGCGACCGCGACGGCTCGCTGGGCCGCGGCCTGTACTACGTCGACCAGTTCCCGGTGCTGGCCGGGAACGTCGCGAGCACCGTCGTCGTGGACCTGACCGGCGTCGACGACGCCACCGCCGTGACCGCGCGGCGCCTGAGCCCCGCCCAGGACATGTGCCGGGCCGACGACGCGAGCACCAGCACCCGTCCCTCGACGCCCGTCGCGACGTGGTCGAACCTCCGGTTCGCCCGCGCCCAGGCCGCCCGGGCCGGCCTGGCCGCCGTCGGGGAGAACCCCGGCCCGCCCGCCGCGCAGACCGGGGGCACGGCCGACTCCGACTCCGAGGCCGAGCAGATCCGCCGCAGCCCCGGCTACGCCCGCGGGTGCGCGCTGGCCGCGTTCTTCCTGGCGTTCGAGGACGTGCTCGACGACCCGTCGTCGGGATCGGACCGGCAGGACTACGTCGACGCCGTCACCGGGGCGAGCTGACCCCGTGTCCCGGCCGCGGTGCACGCGATCCGGTGGTGCTCCGCCGGACCGCGCGCGGTCCCCCGGACGAGAGGGTGGAATGTCGGGATGGGCGGTTCCGGGGCCGATGCGCGTCGGCGGGTCGTCCTCTCGATCTACGACGACCTGGACAACCCGCACTACGCCGGCGGCGGCCCCGCCGTCGTGGCCCGGGTGGCGCAGCGTCTCGTGGCGGAGGGGTACGCGGTCACGGTCTACTGCGGGTCCTACCGCGGCGCCGTCTCCGGGGACCGCGGCGGCGTCCGCTACGTCCACCTGCCCGTCGGCTGGGCCGGCCCCCGTGGCGGCCAGATCCTGTTCTGGCTGCTCCTGCCGCTGGTCGCCCTCGTGGTCCGTCCGGCCGTGTGGATCGAGAGCCTCACCCCTCCGGTCTCGGCGAGCCTGGTGCCGCTGACCGCGCGCTGTCCCGTCGTCGGCCTCGTCCAGATGCTCTGCGGCGCCGACATGCAGCGGCGCTACCACCTGCCGTTCGAGGCGATCGAGCGCCGCGGGCTCGCGCTCTACCGCCACTACGTGACGCTGAACGACGTCGACGCGGACCTGGTCGCGGCGGCCGGCCCGCGCGCGACGGTGCGGGTGATCCCGAACGGGGTGGAGCTCCCCGAGCGGGCCACCCCCGCCACCGGGATGGTGCTGCTCTACCTGGGGCGCATCGACGTCGAGCAGAAGGGCCTGGACCTGCTGCTGGAGGCCCTTCCCGACGGCGGGTCGCTCGAGATCGCCGGGTCCGGCACCGCGGCCGAGGAGGCGAAGCTCGCCGCGCTGGTCGACGGCGACCCGCGGGTGCGGATGCTCGGGCGGGTGCAGGGGGCGGCCAAGGAGGCCGCCCTGGCGCGCTGCGCGGTGGTCGTCGTGCCGTCGCGCTACGAGACCTTCAGCCTGACGGCCCTCGAGGCGATGTCGCACGGCCGCCCGGTGATTCACTTCGACCTCCCGCGGCTGGCGTGGATCGGTCGCGAGGGCGGGATCGCGGTGCCCTCGTTCTCCGTGCCGCACCTGCACGACGCGATGGCCCGGATGCTGGCGGACCGGGAGGGCCGTGTCGCGATGGGGCGCGCCGCGCGACGGCACAGCCTCGGCTACGACCGCCGCATCACCGAGGAGCGCTACGTCGACCTGGTCGCCGGGCTGACCGGCTGACCCGACCGTCGTCAGCGGAGGGGGCGGACGCCGGCGCGGATGCGGCGCCGGGCCCACACCACGCCGCCGAGGTCGCGCCCGTCGTGGCGGACCGGGGCGGTCGCGGCGACCTCCGCGCCGCGGCCGAGCAGGGCGTCGACGACGTCCCAGCGGTCGTGCTCGGGCCCGTGCACGACGAGCACGAGGTCCTCCGGTGCGACGTGGACCGGGTCGTCGCCGACGCGCAGGTCGACGCGCACCGTGGGCACGCGGCACCGGGCCGCGATGCGGTCGGCCAGCGTGCGGTGCGCGTCGGGGCCGTCGGTCGCGGCGTGCCCGACCGCGAGGGTGCGTGCCATCCCGGCACGGTGCGGTGTCCCCGTCGCGGTCCTCAGGAGACCACCGAACTGCACCACGGCGGGGCGGAACGGGCCCCCGACGGCGAGTCGGCGGGCGGCCTCGACGGTGTGGTGGCAGCTCGCCTCCGTGACCATCCCGACCACGCCGTCCTCGGCCCCGCCGGGGATCGGGACCGCCGCGACCGGGCCCGGCATCCCGGCGTCGTGCCACCGGCGTTCGAGGAGGAGGGGGTCGGGCGGTCGCACCCGGGGCGAGGCGGCGGACACGGCGCGACCGTACAGACAGGACGAACCGGACACCAGGGCGTCCGCGGGGGCGCAGTCAGCCGCTCACTGACGGTGATCTGGCAGCGTGAGCGCCGGATCGATCCCGATGGAGAGGTGTCAGGGATGTTCGCACGGCGGGTCATGGTGGTGGGGACGGGCTACGTCGGGCTGACGACGGGGGCGTGCCTGGCGTCGTTGGGTCACGAGGTGGTGTGCGCCGACATCGACGAGGCGAAGGTGGAGCGCCTGCGTCGGGGTGTGGTGGACATCGTGGAGCCGGGGCTGGCGGAGCTGGTCGCGGAGCAGACCTCGGCGGGTCGGTTGTCCTTCGTGGTGGGCGCGGGGGCGGCGCTGGACGGGTTCGAGGACGGTCGGCGGGCCGAGGTGCTGTTCCTGTGCGTGCCGACGCCGATGGGCGCAGGTGGGGTGGCCGACCTGCGTGCGGTGGAGTCGGTGATCGAGGAGGTCGGGGCCGCGCTGGCGCCGGGCACGGTGGTGGTGAACAAGTCGACGGTGCCGGTGGGGACGGCGGCGCGGACCGCGGAGCTGCTGGAGCGCACCGACGTGGCGGTGGTGTCGAACCCGGAGTTCCTGCGGGAGGGGTCGGCGGTCAAGGACTTCCTGGGCCCGGACCGGATCGTGGTGGGTTCGGACAACCAGGACGCCGCGGAGCGGGTGGCGGCGCTGTACGCGCGGCTGGGGGCGCCGACGGTGCTCACCGACGCGGCGTCGGCGGAGCTGATGAAGTACGCGGCGAACTGCTTCCTGGCGATGAAGCTGTCGTACGTGAACGCGATGGCCGAGCTGTGCGAGCGGGTCGGGGCGGACATCGGGGACGTGACCGAGGGGATCGGCTACGACCGGCGGATCGGGCAGGCGTTCCTGTCGCCGGGGCCGGGCTGGGGCGGGTCGTGCCTGCCGAAGGACACGCACGCGTTGCTGCAGGTGGCGGACTCGGCGGACTTCGAGTTCCGGCTGCTGCGCGCGACGATCGACACGAACACCCGGCAGCGGCAGCGGATCGTGGACAAGGTGCGCCTGGCGGTGACCGGGAAGCGGACCGGGTCGTTGTCGCGGGTGCGGCTGGCCCTGCTGGGGCTGACGTTCAAGGCCGGCACCGACGACCTGCGGGACTCGCCGGCGTTGGCGATCGCGGCGCTGCTGCGGCAGGCCGGGGCGGAGCTGGTGGGGTTCGACCCGGCGTTCGTCGAGGGGAAGGACGGGGCGTCGGCGCCGACGGAGATCGACGGGGTGCCGCTGGCGGGCGACGCGGTGTCGGCGGCGCAGGGGGCCGAGGCGGTGCTGGTGCTCACCGAGTGGCCGATGTTCCGCACGCTGGACTGGGCGCAGATCGCCGCGGCGGTGAAGCGGCCGATCGTGGTGGACACCCGCAACATCGTCGACCCGGCCACCCTGCGCCGGGCCGGCCTGACGGCGGTCGGCCTCGGTCGCCGCGGTCAGGGCGACGTGGCGGAGTAGCCCCTGATCGCGGCGTCGTGAGCGACACGCGCAAGCCCTGCTGCGACGCGCTCACGACGCCGCGATCACGGGTCGCCGGGCGGGCTCAGGACGTGGGCACGAGTGCGGCCCGGAGCACGTCGGCGATCGGCGTGGCGGGCCGCCCGACCAGGTCCGCGAGCGTCGGGTCGGCCGGCGCGAAGTCGCCTCGACGGGCGGCTGGGAAGAAGCCGAGCAGCAGATCGGCGGCGGGCTCGGGCACGCCGCGGCCGATCAGCAGCTCGCGATACTCCTCCGGTCCGACGACGACCCGCCGCACCGACCGGCCGGTCAGCTCGCCGACCACGGCCGCCACCTGCGTGAAGTCCACCACCTCCGGGCCGGTGAGCGGGGCGGTCGGCCCGTCGGGGGCGCCATCGACGAGCAGGCGGGCGGTCGCCGCCGCGAGGTCCTCGCGCGTGGTCCAGGCGACCGGCCCGTCGTCGGGGAGGCGCAGTTCGCCCGTGTCCGCCGCGTCGGCCAGGAACATCGGCACGGTGTTCGCGTGGAAGCCGTTGCGCAGCGACGTCCACGGGACCCCGCATCCGGCGAGGACGTCCTCGGTGGCGGCGTGGTCGGCCGCGGCGGCGAACGGCGAGTCGGGCCGTGCGCCCTGGTGGGCGGTGTAGAGCACCCGGCCCGCCCCCGCGGCGACGGCGGCGTCGATCGCCGCGCGGTGCTGCGCGACGCCGTCCGGGCCCAGGGTGTTCGCGCTGACGACGAGCACCTGGTCGGCGCCCGCGAAGGCCTCGGTGAGGGTGCCCGGGTCGGTGAAGTCCCCGTGGCGCACGCGGACGCCCTGATCGGCGAGATCCCGGGCCTTCTCCGGGGCGCGCACGCTCACCCCGATCCGCTCGGCGGGTACCAGCTCGAGCAGCCGGTCGACGACGAGACGGCCCAGCACGCCGGTGGCGCCGGTGACGACGATCATGCGGTCCTCCTGAACAGTGCTAACGCTTGGACGCTAGCACTGGAATCAGTAGGTCGCTAACCAGAACCTGTTATCGTCGCTACCCGTGGAGTCCCGCGCACGGATCGTCGCCGCCGCGGGCCGGCTGCTCGAGGAGGGCGGCGAGGACGCGGTGTCGACCCGGGCGGTCGGTGCCGCGGCCGGCGTGCAGGCGCCGACCATCTACCGGCTCTTCGGGGACAAGCAGGGCCTGCTGGACGCGGTCGTCACGCAGGGGTTCGAGGACTACCTCGCCGAGAAGACCGTGCGGGAACCGTCCGACGACCCGGTGGCGGACCTGCGCACCGGGTGGGACCTCCACCTCGGACTCGCCCGGGAGCGCCCCGCGCTCTACCGCCTGATGTACGCCCGCCCGCAGGCCACCGGATACTCGCCCGCCGCCCGGGCCGCGTTCGCCGAGCTCGCGGCCCTGGTCCACCGCATCGCCGTCGCCGGCCGGCTGCGGGTGCCGGAGGGGCGGGCGGTCGGGATGCTGCACGCGACCGGGTCGGGGGTCGCGCTGTCCTCGATCGCGGTCCCGCCCGAGAAGCGCGACCCCGGGCTGGCGGACGCGGCGCGCGAGGCCGTCATCGCCGCGATCACCACCGAGGAGACCGTCCCGACGACGGGTCCCGACGCCTCCGCGGTCGCCCTCCGCGCCGCGCTGGACGACCTCGACGTGCTGACCCCGGCGGAGCGGGGGCTGCTGGGCGAGTGGCTCGACCGGATCGCCTCAGGGTGAGGCCGCCGCGGCCCGCATCAGCCGGCGGGCCTCGTCGGCGGCCGCCGCGATCCGCTCCGCGACGACGGCGGCGCCGGTCGCGGTGGTGGCCAGGCGTGCTCCGGCCACGGTGTCGGGGCCGAACACGTCCACCCCGCGGCCGGCCAGCGCGCCGAGGTCGGCCGTGGCCCGGGCGCTCGCCATCGCGGAGCGGTAGAGGACGTCGTCGTCGACGACGTACCGGTCACGGCGACCGCCCTCGCGCTCCCGCCGGATCTGGCTCTGGCGTTCCAGCAGCGTGACGGCCTTCGAGACCGACGCCGGGCTGATCCGGAGCAGCCGGGCGAGGCCGGCCGCGGTCATCCCGTCCGCCTCGGCGGTGTAGAGGCAGGCCAGCACGCGGGCGGCCGTGCGCGGCAGGCCCGCGTCGACGAAGACCCCGGCGAGGCCCTCCCGGTAGCCGGCGACGGCCGGGTCACCCGGGTCCGCCGACGGCGGTGTCCCCGACCGCGACGGGGCCCGGCGCCGGCCGCGCAGCCGGCTCGCGTACTGGGCGAGGTCGGCGCGGTAGGCGGTCGCGCCCCCGTTGCGCGCGACCTCGCGCGTGACCGTGGAGGTCGGCCGGGCGATCCGGCGGGCGATCTGCGCGGACGTCAGGTCGTCCCGCAGCCCGGCCGCGATCGTCCGGCGCTCCTGCTCGGTCAGTCGGCCGCCCGGCATCACGCCTCCGTAGCGTTCCCGTCGCACCCGTTGCAACAAGTCGTTGCGTTGCGTGGTGGTGTCGCTGCAACGCGGGAGCACTCTCGACCACCGAAGACGCCCCGCGTTGCCCGATGTCGTCTGGTCCACCCGCTCGGGTGCAGCACGCGCACGGCTACTACCGCTTCACGGCCGACGACGCGTGGCGGACCGTCGACACCACGGAGTTCGACCCGACCTGGATCTCCGCCGCCGGCGACATGATCTCGACGACGGCGGACCTGCACACCTTCGTCTCGGCCCTGCTCGGCGGGCGGCTGCTCCCCGACCGCCTCCGCGCGGCGATGCTCGAGCCGGACCCGACCCTCGGCTACGGGCTCGGCGTGTTCGTGGAGCCGACGCCGTGCGGCGGCTCGGTCGTGCACCACCACGGCAACTTCTGGGGGTGGGCGACCGTCATGGCGAGCTCGCCGTCCGGCGACACCACGGTCACCGCCTCGGTCACCACGGGCGAGGCCGACCTGGACCTGGTCGCCCAGAGCCAGGCGTTCGCGGCCTTCACCGCCGGCCTGGTGTCCGAGGTGTTCTGCGACGGCCGGACCGGATGATGCTGTCCCGTCAGTCCCGGAACAGCACCGGCTCGCTCTCCCCGGCCGCCGCCCCGAACGATCCGAGGAAATGGGCGGTCGCCTCCAGCTCCCCCTTCAGCGCGCTGGAACCCCACTCCACCCCGAACCGCCCCTGATGCACGACCGTCGTCTCGGACGTACGCGCTCCGAAGAGGTCGGTCTCCCGGATCTCCACGAGCACGGTGCCGCCGTCGACCGGGCCGTCCGGGGTGGTCACGGTCCCGGACACGAAGCCCGGACGCGCGTCGTCGATCCGTACCTCGGTCGCGACGCCGGCAGCCACCTCGATCGTCACGCCACCGGTGAGGACGGGAGTGGCGCAGTCCGCAGCGAAGGGCGGCACGACCCAGCCCTCCAGACTGACGCGGTTGGGTTCGCTCCAGGTGCGTTTGCGGACCTCCCCCTCGCCGAACGCGCCCTCCTCCGGGAAACCCACGAGGGCCTCGTCGAAGAGCATGACGGGGACGCTCGAGCGGCCGTCGACCCGCATCCACCGGTGCTCGACGTAGACCCGGTGGAACGGATGCGTCTGACGGACGACGGCATGGACCAGCGCGGAGGTGTCGAAGGGATTGGCCAGTTCCACCGGGGTCCCGACCCGCGTCGACGGTGAAGCAGAGGCGGAGACGAACTTCGTGTAGTTCGACCGGGCCTCGTTGTTGAAGATGTCGTTCTCGACGACGTTCGCGGCCGTCGGGTCTCGGTAGAGAGGGATCCGGACGATCACGCAGGCATGCTGGTCGGAGGGCGGGGACCACAGCGTGCTGAACTCGACAGTCGCGCCGGCTGCGATGTCGTGCGTGTCGTTGCCGAGGAAGACCATCGGACCGTCCCCGGTCGTGTAGTTCACGACGAAGAAGGACACGGTCACCGCTGTCGCGTCGCGATCACCGTGATTGGTCACCTTGGCCACGATCGTGTTCTGGTGGCCGGTCCACGGGGTGTTGAACCAGGCGGGGTCGGCCTGCGCCCGCTCGTTGCGCACCTCGATGTCGGGGCTCTGCCATGCCGGGGCGCCCTGCCACGGTCGGAGCCCGGGATCGGGCAGCCCGTTCGAATCGTATTCGACGGTGATCTCGGCCGACGTCGCGTCGGTGGCGCCCACGGTCACCGTCAGCGTCCGCTGGTTGCCCGGGTCGACGTCCTCGAAATCGCCGGACGTCGTGAGGACGGGGCCGTCTCCATCCGGGTCGGTGTGGACGAGCAGCACGGGGGCGCGGGAGATCGGTGTCGCGAAGCCGTCGGAGGTCACGTCGGTGATCAGGACCCGCTGGTCCACCGGAAGTGTGTCCCCGACCTGCCCGGGCTGCTTCGCGCGGTACTCCGCGTACAGGTTCCACCCGTCCGAGAGTCGCAATTCAACCCCGCGCTTCCGCCCGGACGGCGGCGTGCCGAACTCGGCCGCGTGCAGCGTCACCTTGCCGCTGGGGACCCCTCCCGCCGCGAAGTTGAAGGTGCTGACGTGCTCGGCGCGCACCCAGCCCATGCGCATCTTGTTGGAGAGCGAGAAGTGCGGCAACGCGTCCCGGCTGCCGGCCATCATGTCCCACCCGCCGGTGAGGCGGCCCGTCACGTCCGGGGTGTACGACGGGAACGCGTAGAGGTCCGGCAGCCCCAGCGTGTGTCCCAGCTCGTGCGAGAGCGTCGTGTGCACCTGGCGTCCGTCGTGTACCGCGAAGTCCCGGGGCACGAAGGTGAACGCGAAGCTGCGTTGGTCGGTCATGACGTCGGGTCCCGCGAGGAAGTGCACCTTTCCCAGGCTCGCGTGGGGCCAGACGAACCTCTTGGTCGTGGTGCCCGACGTGGTGTCCGGGGAGAAGAGGACCATGACGAGGACGTCGATGCTCGACAGGTCCGTGGTCGTCAGTACTCCGTCGTTGACCGCGCGGGTCACGATCGTCTGGGCCGTCGCCCCCAGCGAGGTCCACCGGTCGTCGGTGACGGTGCCCGCCGCGTCCTTGCCCTGCGCGAAATAGCTGCCCCAGCCGTCGGGCAGGGAGACCGGACCGTGCACCTGGTCGCCGTGTGCGGCGATCGTCAGGCCGGCGTTGGTGGCAGGGTCCCAGCCCGAGTTCTCCTCGTAGTAGTGCCGTGCGGACCGGGTCGTCCCCGAGAACGTGACGCCGTCCTGGACCTCGCCCAGGATCCGGGTCCGTTCCTGCGTCAGGGACGCCCCCGGGTACCGCCCGTCCGCCGTGTCGACGAGGAGTACTGCAGTCCGCCACGTGCCGGTGTGGGGCAGAGTCGCGATGTTCTGCGGGGTTGCCGGCCCGCCTCCCCAGTCGCCGGCCGGTCGCGGGCCGCTCTCCCCGACGAGCATCTGCGACGGTCCGTGGTCCGGGTCGCGCCAGTGGTCCGTGACCTCGAACGCCGCGCTGGCGAGGACGGTGCCGGACCCGACCTCCTGCATGTCCACGCGGAACTGCCCGAGCAGGCCGCCCGCCACCAGCATCGGGACCGGAGCGCCGCCGAGGGCCGGGGAGAACGTCGTGTGGGAGACGAGGCCGGCGACGCTGCCGTCCGGCACCACGAAGGTGACGTCGGAAGGGGTCAGGCCCGTCCCTGCGAGGTCGTAGCGCAGGGGAACCCATGACCCGACGAACAGAGCCTGGTCGGGCGGGGCGAGCACCGGGCGCGGGGCGAGGTCGGAGAGGTCGTCGCACCGGAAGAGTCCCACGGTCGTCAGGACGAGCACGCTGCCGTCATCGAGCAGGTGCAACTCGACGACGTCGCCCGGCACGTCGTCGGTCGCGACCGTCTCGATCGTTCCTGCGGCCGGGTCGACGACGCTCGCGCGACGCAAGGAGGGGTGGGCGACGGCGAGACGGGTCCCGTCGCCGGAGGCCGTCAGCCGACCGGTGGGCAGGAGGTCGGTAGCCAGGGCCGGCGTGGCTCCGGCTCGCGACTCCACCACCCGTCCGCGCCCGTCGGCTCCGACCGCCGCGGCGAAGACCCGCGTTCCGCGCGCGACGACGCCGGTGATTCCTGGCAGGACCCCGCCCGGGCGCACGAGGCCGTCCTCCAGGCGGACCGCCACGAGCCGCCCCGACGTGGGGGCGACGCCGACGACGTGCATCGCGCCGGACGCGGACGTGGTCAGCCCGATCTGTCCGAGGGGCTCTCCGACGGCGGCGAGGTCCGTGATCGTGTCCGGTGTGTCGGTCGGGAGCAGGCGGACGACGCCGTCCTCCCCGGCGACCACGAGCGTGCGCCCGTCCACGGTCACCGCCAGCCCCGTGACGGGGACCGGCAGGCTCGCATGGTCGTCGACCGCGCCCGTGGCGAGGTCGACGCGGACGACGAGCCCGTCGGTTCCCGGAGCCGTCCACGCGACTCCGGCGCCGACGTCGATCACCGATCCGTGGGCGTCGGCGATCGCGGCAATCTCGGTGATCATCGCACCGGTCTCCCCCCATGAGCGGCCCAGGCGCGCCGCGGTCGTGCCATTGCACCGAGCAGGCCGGGTGGGGAGGAACGGGGTGACCGAGAATGAGGTAGTGCACCGGGCGGAATTGCGTAGTGAGAGCGCGGTGGGTTCTCAAGGACGTGTCGATCGACCCGCCGCGTACCGGCCCGGCGGCACCCCGAGCAGGCGGCGGAAGTGGCGCGTCAGGTGCGCCTGGTCGTGGAAGCCGGACTCGGCCGCCACCCGGGCCGCGGGCACGCCCGCGAGCAGTAGTCGCCGCGCGAGGTCGACCCGACGCCCGACCAGGTACCGGTGCGGCGGCAGCCCGAACTCCGCCGAGAACGCCTTGACCAAGAAATTCGGCGTGACGTGGAGCTGCTCCGCGGCGTCGTCGAGGGTCAGGCCGTCGACGACGTGGGCGTCGAGCAGGTCGCGCAGGCCCGCCGCCGCGCGCGGGTCCCGCACCCGCTCGTCGTCGGGAACGCCTCGAGCGAGGTGATCGGTGAGCCGCTGCGTGACCAGCGCCAGCCCGGACGACGCCGCCAGTTCGTCACCGGGGTGCTCGAGGACCCGGTGCAGCCGGTCGACGGCGCCGCGCAGCGCCTCGTCGACGACGGCGGGGGAGTCGACGGCGCGACCGACGAGCGTCTCCGGGAAGTCCGACAGGTAGAGGACGCGCTTGCGGAACCCGGACGGCGTGGCCGACCGGCCGTCGTGCGCGACCCCGGGCGGGAGCAGGGTCACCGCCCGGCCGAGCGCGCCGTGCTCGGAGCGGTCGAGGTCGTAGCGGACGGCGCCGTCGTCGACGACGAGCAGGGTCCAGGTGCTGTGGGTGTGCGGCGGGTAGGCGTGCTCGACGAACCGGGCGTGGAACACCTCCTCGATGCCGCGCACCCCCGGGTTCCACGCCCGCACCCGCTCCGGACCCACCCCAGGAACGTACAAGAACCGCTCGCGGGTGGACGGGGATCGTCAGGGCCATGAGCAGCCGGTACGACACGAAGATCGTGATCGTGGTCCGCGACGACCTGGCGCCCTGGCAGCGCAGCAACGTCGTCGCGTTCCTCGCCAGCGGCATCGCCGCGACCACCCCGGAGCTGATCGGGGAGCCCTACGCCGACGCCGACGGCACGCCCTACGCACCGATGTTCCGCCAGCCCGTCGTGGTGCTGGAGGGGGACGCCGGGACCGTCCGCGCCACGCACCGGCGGGCCGTGGACCGCGGCCTGCGGGTCCCGGTGTTCACCGCGGACCTGTTCGCGACGGGCGGCGACGAGGAGAACCGCGCGGCGGTGGCCGCCGTGCCGCGGGAGGAGCTGGACCTCGTCGGGATCGCGGTGCACGCCCCGCGCAACGCGGCCGACAAGATCACCAAGGGCGCACGGATGAGTTCCTGACGGCGTCCGCGGCCGCGAGCCCCCGCCGGAACCGATTCCACCGGAATCGGTTCTCGGGCACGGGCCGGGACCGCAGGTCACGCGGGGTGACCGACCGGTCAGCCGTCCGTCGGCTCCAGGGCGTAGACCTCCAGGCCGTCCGGCACGCCCTTGAGGCTCAGCCGACGACGGCGGCGCGCGGACACGGTCCGCGCGTCGAGCCGGGCCAGGAACTCGCCGCTGCCCAGGATCTCGTCGGCGCGCCCGGCGTCGCCCAGCCGGGCGGCCACGTTCACCGCGACGCCGAGGTAGTCGCCGCCGACCCGCCGCGGCCACCCCACGTGCAGCCCGGCCCGCATCCGCGGCGTCCAGCCGGGAACCTCCAGCCGCCCGAGGCGCCGGCGGGCGTCGACGACGGCGTCGAGCGCGGCCCGCGGGTCCGCGAAGGCGACCATGAGGCCGTCGCCCAGTCGCTTCACGACGGTGCCCGCGCGCTCGGTCATCGGCGGTTCCCAGGCCTCGCCGACCCGGCGCAGGACCCGGAGCACCTCGTCGTCGCCGGCCGCGAGCGAGAAGCGGGAGAACTCGACGAGGTCGGTGAACACGAGCACCACCTCGTGCTCGCCGCCGCCCCGCCCGAACCGCTCGAGGACGGACTGCCACAGCTGCACCCCGCCCAGCCCCAGCTCCCGGGTCACCCCGGGCCGGTCGCCGGTGAGGCCGACGATCGCCCGCCCCGCGGCCTCGGTGTGCCGACCGCCGCCGAGGGAGAGCGGGTCGCCGAAGTGCGCGTCGCCGGGCAGGACGTCGCGCAGGCGCTTCACCACCCGCTGCAGTGCGGGCGACCGGTCGAGCTCCTGCGCCTGTGCCGCGCTGCGCGCCGCCGCGGCCCGCAGCCGGTCCATGCGGGTGGCGTCCGGCTCCGCCCCGTCGTCGGTCCCGGGGCCGGTCATCGGCGCAGTCCCTCGAACACCTGGCGGTCGACGGCGTCGACCAGGTCCGCCAGCGGCACCCGGCCCGGTCGGTACCACTCGATCAGCGAGTTCACCGTGCCCGAGAGCAGCCGCGCGGCGACGACCGGGTGCACGTCCGGGCGGACGGCGCCCGCGTCCACCGCGGCGGCGACCAGGCCCGCCACGGCCTGGTCGAACTCGCGGCGGCGGGCCAGCGCCCAGCGCTCGGTCTCGGTGTTGCCGCGCAGGCGCAGCAGCAGCGTCACGTAGGGCAGCTCGGTGGCCAGCACCTCGACCTGGCGGCGGACGATGTGGCGCAGTCGCTCGAGCGGCTCGCCGTCGACGGCGCCGGGCTCGCCGAGGATGCCGAACAGGCCGTCCAGCGCGCGGTCGAGCGCGGCGCGCAGCAGCGCCTCCTTGCCCGCCACGTGGTGGTAGAAGGACGACTTGGTGATGCCCGCGGCCCGGGAGAGGTCCTCCATGCTCGTCGCGTCGTAGCCGCGCTCGTTGAACGCCCGTGCCGCGACCTCGACCAGCGAGGCGAGCGTGTACGGCTCGGGGTTCCCGGAGCGCCGCCCGGCGCGGCGCGCATCGCTGGCCATGATCCGCGAACCCTAGCGTCGAGGACCCGGATGGTTGACGCTGTCGACCGGGACGGGTGTCCGCGGTCACGTGGCGCTGCTAGAGTGCCGTTCCGACCGAACGATCGTTCGGCTGCGCGACCACCTCGGAGAGGCCATGACGACGACCGCGACGACGCCGCTCCTCGCGCCCGCCGGCGATCCCCGCAACGCGACCCGGACCGTCGGGGCGCCGCTCGCGCGGGCCCGGGCGACCGCTCCCGGGGCCACCGCCGTGGTGTGCGACGGGGTCGAGCTCACCTACGCCGAGCTCGGCGCCCGGGTGCGGCGCCTGGTCGGGGCCCTCGCGGGGCTGGGCCTGCGGCGCGGCGACCGCGTCGCCGTCCTGGGGGCGAACGGCCACCGCTACCTCGAGCTCTACCTCGCCGTCCCCGCGGCGGGCCTGGTGATCGTCCCGCTCAACACCCGGCACTCCGACCCCGAGCGCTGCTACGCGGTCGCCGACTCCGGGGCCCGGGTCCTGGTGACCGACCGGGACGTGGCCGGGCTCGACGCGGAGGTCCGGGTCGTGGACCTGACCTCGGAGTACGACCGGCTGCTCGCCGAGGCCGACGAGGTCGACCTCCCCGACGGCCCGGACGCCCCCGCCGAGCACGACCTCGCCGGCATCTTCTACACCGGCGGCACCACCGGGGCGGCCAAGGGCGTCATGCTGACCCACGGGAACCTCGTCGCGAACGCCTTCCACTTCATGGCGTGCTGGCCGTTCTCCGAGGACACCCGGTTCATGGTCGTGGCGCCGATGTTCCACGCCGCGGGCACCATCGGCACCCTGGCGACGATCTGGGCGGCCGGGACGCAGGTGATCGTCCCGGCGTTCACCCCGGCCGGGGTGCTCGACGTCGTCGAGCGCGAGCGGGTCACGGCCACCCTCGTCGTCCCGACGATGATGGACGCGCTCGCCGTCGAGCAGCGCGAGCGCCCGCGCGACGTGTCGTCGCTGCGCCGGCTGTCCCACGGGTCCTCGCCCGCCGCGCGCGAGCTGCTGCGCCGCACGCACGCGACGTTCCCGGACGCGTCGATGCTGCACATCTACGGCCTGACCGAGACCTCGCCGATCGTCACGCTGCACCCGGACGAGCAGCTCCGGCTCGACTCCCCGCGCGCGATGTCGTGCGGGCGGCCCGCGGTCGGGGTGGAGGTGCGCGTCGAGGACCCGGTCGAGCGTGCGCCGCTGCCCGCGGGGCAGGTCGGGGAGGTGGCGATCCGCGGCGCCAACGTGACGCCGGGCTACTGGCACAAGCCCGAGGAGACCGCGAAGGTCCTCGACGGCGGGTGGTTCCGCTCGGGCGACCTGGGCTATCTCGACGAGGCCGGCTACCTGTTCCTGGTCGACCGGGCGAAGGACATGATCGTCTCGGGCGGGGAGAACGTGTACTCCGCGGAGGTGGAGAACGCGCTGTACTCGCACCCGGCCGTCGTCGAGGCGGCGGTCTTCGGGATCCCCGACGAGCGCTTCGGCGAGGCCGTGCACGCCACGGTCCAGATCCGGACGGCGGTCACCGGCGACGAGCTCGTGGAGCACTGCCGGCTGACGATCGCGGGCTACAAGGTGCCCCGCTCCGTGCGCCTGACCGACGACCCGCTCCCCAAGTCCGGGGCGGGCAAGATCCTCAAGCGGTCCCTGCGGGACGCCTACTGGGACGGGCGGGAGCAGCGGATCTAGGGCCCTGCCGTTCCCGACCGGCGGGTACGGCACCTACGCTCGGCGGCGGGGAGCGGACCACGACGAGGAGGCCCCGCGTGCACCAGCACCTCGAGGTCGGGATCGGCGCGTGCCCGGACTACGTGTGGGCGGTGCTCACCGACGTCGAGCGGTGGCCCGGGTTCGCGCCCTCGCTCCGCTCGGTGGAGGTCTTCGACGGTGGGCCGCTCGTGGTCGGCGGCGGCGTGCGGGTCCGCCAGCGCGGCCTGCCCGACCGGGACTGGCGGGTCACCGAGCTGCGCCCGCACCGCGGGTTCACCTGGCAGGGCGGGGGACTCGGCTCGGCGTCGTCGCTGCGGGTGCGCCTCGGGCGTGCCGCGTCCGGTCGCGGCACCGACCTGGTGGTCGACCTCGACCGCTCCGGCTGGGTCGGCGCCGCCGTGGGCGCGATGACCGCCTCGACGTCCGCGTCCCACCTCGAGGAGCTGTTCGCGGGCCTGCGTCGCCGGTGCGAGGCGGGGCAGTGCGCCCCGGACGGCCGGGACGCGGCGACGACAGCGTCCCCGGCTGTACGTCACGGGTCCTGACCGCCCGGTTGCGGGTATCCGGGGACGTGCAGCTCGTTCCCGGTCCTCGTCAGGTCGTCCGTGAGGCGCGCATCCTCTCGTCGGCGCCCCGCGGCCTGCTCGCGCTCGGCCGCATCTGGGGGCTCCCCGGCGTGCGGGTCAACCACCGCGAGGAGCCCGGCGACCCGGTCACGGACGCCCCGCCGCCGCTGCCCGCGCCCGGCCCGCGCGACCAGACGCTGTTCGACGGGCACGGGCCGATGCTGCACCGGGTCTTCACCGTCCACGTGCCCGACGCCCGGATCGGCCCGCGCGAGCTCGTCGCGGTGCTCGTCGCGGACATCAACGCCACGATGATCCCGGGCGTGGCCCGCTTCGACCGCACCACCGGGTCGGGCCACGCGCTCGGCGTGGGCGACGAGTACGTGGTGCGGATGCCGGGGCCGTGGGACGGGCCGGTCCGCGTCGTCGACCGGACCGACGAGGTGCGGCGCTCGTCGTTCCGGCTGGCCACCCTGGCCGGTCACCTGGAGGCCGGCCAGATCGAGTTCGCGGCCGAGGGCGCCGGCGACGAGGCGGGCGGCGACCCCACGCTGCAGTTCACGATCACCACCTGGGCGCGCGCCGGGGACGCGCTGGCCGACCTGATGTACAACTGCCTGCGCGTCGCGAAGAACGTCCAGTTCCAGCTGTGGGTGCACTGCTGCGTGCGCGCCGCGGAGCTGGCCGGGGGCTCCCCGGAGAACGGTGTCGAGGTCGTCACCCGCACCGTGGCCTGGACCGACGAGGTCGCCGAGGAATTCTCGCCGGCCGGGTAACACCCGCGGGCCCGCGGACGAATGAACCGGTGGCCCCGGCGGGCCGCGGGACCCCCGACCTCGCGGCTCACCGGGGCCGTCGTCATGACGGGCATGATCAGCTCCCGGACGACCGGCGCGCCTGCGCCGTGTGCCCGGACCGTGGCCCTAGCCTCGATCGGGTGTCCTCCGGTCGAGCCCGCATCCCCGTCCCGGGTGGCGTCATCGGCGTGGTGATCGCGCTGTGCGCCGTCCTGCTGCTCAAGTGGCTGGCGATCGTCGCCCTGGTCGTGTGCGGCCTGACCCTGCTCGCGCGCTGGGGCTGGCGCCGCCGACGGGCCGGCGCGGGACCCGTCGTCGGGACGCCCGGCCTCACCGGGGACGTCGGCCTCGAGCTCCTGGTGCCCGTGCCGCGACCGGCCCCGGTGGACGACTGCACCTGGTGCGGACTGGCCGGCGGGCACCGCGACCTGCGCGGGCGGCCGGTGCGGCCGCGCCACGCGCACGTCGGCTAGCTCAGGTCACGTCGTCGAAGTCGGCCCGCGACGGGGAGCCGGTCGGGGAGGCCGGGGGCACGGCCGACGCCGCCACCGGCGCGGAGGCGGTCACGGTGCTCGCCTGCTCCGGCCCGCCGGCGACGGGTGACGGCCCGGCCTCGTCGTCGTCCAGGCCCGCCCACGGCGACGCCTTCGCGGCCCGCTTGTCGTGGATGCGGCACACCTGCGCGGCGATCTCGAACAGCACGACCAGGGAGAGCCCGAGGGCGAGCATCGAGAACGGGTCCTGGCCCGGCGTCACGACCGCGGCGAACACGAAGATCGCGAAGATCAGTCCGCGACGCCACGCCTTGATGGTGGCGTACGGGAAGATGCCGACCCGGTTGAGCATGATCATCAGCAGCGGCAGCTCGAAGCTGACCCCGAAGATCACGAGCAGGGTGATGAGCAGGTTGAAGTAGTCGTCGCCGCGCAGGGCGGTGATCTGGATGCCGCCGCCGACGGTGACCAGGAAGTACAGCGCCTTCGTCAGGACCAGGTAGGCCATCACGGCCCCGCCGACGAACAGGATCGTGCCGGTGCCGATGAAGACCCGGGCGAACTTCTTCTCGTGCGCGTGCAGCCCGGGCGTGATGAAGCCCCAGATCTGGGAGAGCCACACCGGGCTGGACAGCACCACCCCGGCCGCCACGCCGACCTTGATCAGCAGCGTGAGCTGCTCGAACGGCGCGAAGGCCACCAGCTGGCAGCGGTTCGGGTCGCCGAGGGTGAGCCGGGCCCCCGGCGGCAGCGCGCAGTAGGGCTCGGTGAGCAGCTCGCCCAGCGACGGCAGCCCGAGGACCCCGAACTGGTACCAGAGGACCCCGAGGATCGTGGCGAGCACGATCGCGATGACGCCGATCATGAGGCGGCGCCGGAGCTCGTGGATGTGCTCGAGCAGCGTCATCGTGCCGTCGGGGTTGCCCGCGCGGGGGCGCAGCCAGCGGGGGACCCGCATCCACGACGGTCGTGCCACGGACGATCAGCCTAGTGGCGCCGTGTGTACCCCCGGTGACCCGGGAGCTACAGCCGCAGGTGCACCACGAGGCCGCGGTGGTCCGTGCCGGGCAGGTCGACGACCTCGAGCGACCGGGCCGCCGGCCCGGAACCGTCCGGGGCGGCGCGGGTGAGCACGTGGTCGATCTGCGTGCCCAGCCACCGGGGCAGCCCGGCGAACCAGGTGCCGGCGAGCGAGCCGCCGGTCGCGGTGCCGGCGTCGACGCAGCCCGCGGTGCCCGCGCGGAACGCGGAGTGGTCGGGCGAGGCGTTCAGGTCCCCGACGACGAGCGCCGGGCCGGGTGCGGCGCACCAGCGCCGCAACGACTCCAGCTCGCCGGGCCAGTGCGCGATCCACCGGGGCACCGGGGAGACCACGTGCACCGCGACCAGCCGGGTGGGGCCGAGGAGGCCGCCGGTGACCTCGGCCCACGGGTAGCGGGTGCCGCCGTCGAGCCGGCGGGCGGTGGTGTCCCCGGCCCGCGGTGCACTCGCGACGACGATCCCGCGGACCTCCTCCGCCGCGGGCGGCACGTTCGTCCAGGTGCGCCACCCCGGCAGGAGCGCCGCGAGGGCGCGCCGCATCCGCTCCCCGGCCTCGGGCAGGACGACGAGGTCGGCGCGGGCGGCCAGCGCCGCGGCGGCGATCGCGGCCGGGTCCGCCCGGCCCTGGAACGCGTTCAGCTCCAGCACGACGAGCTCGGTCCCGCCCGGGGGCGGACCGGGCTGCGGCACGGCGCGGGGGAGCACCACCGCGACGGCGGCCACGGCGGCGGCGAGCGCCGCGGCGAGCGCGGGCCACCAGCGCGGCCGCAGCGCGAGCAGCCCCAGCCCGACGACCCAGGTCGCCACGGCGAGCGGCAGGCGCAGGGCGGCGGTGACCGCGAACGGCAGCACGCGGTCGAGCCCGAAGGCGTCGGGCAGCAGCACGACGACCGCTGCCACGGCGACCAGGGCCGCGGCCAGGAGCCGGCGCGCGGGACGCCGCCGCCGCCGGACGGCGGACGGCGGCACGCGGTGCCACGGGGCCGAGGTGGGACGGGAGCTCCACCCGTCGTCGGGACCCGGGGCGGGCCGGCGGACGGTCGTGGACACCCGGTCCAGCGTAGGTGGGTCACGGGGCCGCGAGGTCGGGCGTGGGGTCGTGGTGAAAACGCCGGCGATCGGGTATTGCTGGGTCTCACGGACGAGGGGACACGACACGGTGGGCGATCGGCGGGCCGCGGCGCAGGCGTTCCCCCTGCCCGCGGGGATCGACTGGCGCGCAGTGGGCGACAGCGACGCCGACTCGGTCGAGCTGAAGATGCTGCTGGCCGCCGACGGCGTCCCGGTCCCCGTGGAGCCCTCCCGGCGACGCGGGGCACGCCGCGTGTACCTGCTGGACACCCCCGACCTCGCGGTGTGCCGGGCCGGGGTGCACCTGCGGGTCCGGCGCCGCGGCACCCGGCGCGACGAGCTCGTGGTGCGCGTGCGCGACTGCGGCCGGGTGAACGGGCGGCGGGGCCCGCGGGAGGCACGCGTCGAGCTCGACCTGCTCCCGGGCAGCCTGCTGCGCACCACGCAGCTGCGGGGCGTCGTCGACCCGGCGACCGCCGCGGCCTGCCTCGACGACGGGGCACCCCTCGGCGACCTGCTCTCGGACGGCCAGCGCCGCTGGCTGTGCTCCCTGCTGCCCGACGACGTGCCGGAGGACGTGCTCGACGACCTCGTGCTCCACGGGCCGCTCACCACCCACCGGTGGCGGGTGCCCCGGGCGGGCTTCGCGGTCGGGCGGGCGTTCCTGGAGCACTGCCGGTACCCGAGCGGGCGGGAGCTGCGCGAGCTGTCGGTCAAGTGCCGCCCGCCGGACGCGCCGCGGGCCGCCGTCGCGCTGGCGGGCTTCCTCGCCGACCACCGCATCGAGCCCGCCGCCGGCCACCGGACCAAGACCGCCCTGTGGATCGAGGAGATCCGGGGCGCGGCCGACGCGACCGACGCGACCGACCCGGACCGACCGCTCGGCGATCGCCGACACGCTTCCTGAGAGGCCCGGCGGGCGAGCCCGCGGGTCCCCGGCGGCGCGACTGCTCCGGACGGACCAGGGCCACGACCGGTGGGCGCGTCACGGCCGCCCGTGGTCGCGTCGATCTCCGGGTGCTCTCAGATTGGACACGGGGTGGTCACGACGACCCCTAACTTCCTGCGCCGTGAAGACCACGGACGGTGCTGCGCTCCCCGCGCCCCCGCTGACCCCGGTGACCCGGCGGGGCCTCCTGCGGGTCGGCCTGCACGTGCTCCTCGCCGCGTTGCCGCTCCTCGCGATCTCGGCGCACGTGTTCGGGCTGATCACGATGAACTGGTCGGCGGCGCTGCTGGTCATCCCGCTGGCGGTGACGATCCTGGCGCTGTCGCTGTTCGACCCGCACCCCGAGGACCGGGTCATCCTCCACGGCTTCGTGTGGGGGATCGTCGCCTGCGCGCTCTACGACGTGTTCCGGCTCGACACCGTGTACATGCTCGGCTGGTGGGCGGACTTCATCCCGACCATGGGCACGTGGATCATCGGTGACGGGTCCTCCACCGCCGCCGGTGCCTGGGTCGGCTACCTGTGGCGCTACATCGGCGACGGCGGCGGGATCGGCGTGACGTTCTTCGTCGGCGCCGCCTTCCTCGGCCTGCACCGCCGACCGGCCGGGGTGGTCGTCGCGTCCGCCGTGGCGTTCGCGGTGTTCCCGGTGTGGTCGGGGCTGATCGCGACGGTGTGGCTCGCCCCGCGCGGCCAGCGGATGATGTTCCCGCTGACCCCGACGACGCTCACGCTCTCGCTGATCGGCCACCTGATCTTCGGGCTGATCATGGGTCTCGGCTTCGTCCGGACCCGCTCCGCGCACCGGTACTGGCCGTGGACGCCGGTCGTCGACTGGTTCGTGCCCGCGGAGCCCCGGGCGGAGCGGACCCTGCGGGTCGCGCACCCGGCGGCAGCCCGGACCCCGGCGCCGCGCCCGTCGCTCTCCGGCCCGCAGCCCGTCGTCCGCGCGGCGGCCCCGGCCCGGGAACGCCCGCACGTGGTCCCGCCGCCGCCCCTGCCGTCGGGTCACCCCTCGGCGCCCCTCCCGCGCCAGCACCCGTCGGGGCCGCTCCCGGTGTCGACCGCGTCCCCGGCGACGACGGGCCCGCACCCGCGGACCGGTTCCGGGCCGCTCCCGGTCGCGGCGGCGGCCCGGTCGGACGGCCCGTCGACCAGCTCGCAGCCGCGGCCGGGGCAGACCCGGACCGGGACGTCGTCGGGACCCTCCACGGGGAGCACCACCCTGGACCCGGAGACCTGGGCCCTCTGGCAGCGGCAGCTCGCCACCACCGTCAAGGGGCGCCGGACCCACCGCTGGCGCTGACGGACCCGGAGCACGGTCCCGCCGCACCCACCGGTCACGATGGGACCGTGATCCACCGACTGCTCCCCGTGCTGCTGCTCGCGGTCGTGCTCGCCGGGTGCGGCACGTCCGCCACCGACGGCGGCGACGCCCCGGCGAGCCCGGTCGAGCGGGTCCGGGAGGCGATCACGACGACGGCGGCCGCCGGCCCGTCGCGCGTGACCCTCGGCGGACAGACGGCCGCCGCCGGGCAGGCGACCCCGCTGCAGGGCTCCGGCGTGCTCGACCCCCGGGCCCAGACCGCGGACCTCACCCTGCAGGTGCCCTCGCTCGGCGACGTCCGGGTGGTCTTCACCGGCGGACGCCTCGACGCACAGCTGCCCCCGGCCGCCGCGGGCCTGATCGGCGCGTTCGCGGGCGGGAAGCCGTGGGTGTCGATGGACGTCGACCGGCTCGCGCGCTCGAACTACGGCACGCTGCTCGGGGTCGGCACCGCGCAGAACCCGGCCCGCCAGCTCGCCTACCTCGAGGGCCTCCGCGACGACGTCCGCGAGATCGGCCCGGACCCGGTCGGCGGGGCCCCGGCCACCCACTACACCGGCGTCGTGGACCTCGACCGCGTGCCCGCCGCGCAGGACCCGGCGGCCCGTCCCGCCCTCGACCGCCTGAAGGCCCAGCTCGGCACGGCGACGCTCCCGGTCGACGTGTGGGTGGGGCCGGACGGGAAGCTCGTGCAGGTCGCCCAGACCGTCACGGCCCCGCCGCAGCCGGGCGCGCCCACCCCGCCCACGTCGGCGACCACGCGCCTCGCCTTCACCCAGGTCGGCGGCGCCCCCGCGGTCGTCGGGCCGGCGCCCGACCAGGTCGCGGACCTCAGCGCCCTGCTCCCCGCGAGCTGACCGGCACCGGTACCGGTCCACGCACCGGTCGAGCTCCGCTGCGCTCCGTCTCCCGTCACGCCCGCGCGTGCACCGTCACGAGCACGCCGCGGTGGTCGGTGCCCGGCACCTCGACCACGTCGAAGCCGTCCACCCCGACGCCGCCGGAGACCAGGACGTGGTCGAGCTGCGCGCCCAGCCAGCGGGGGAGGGCCTGCGGCCAGGTCGCGAGCAGGCCCTTGCCCGCCGCGTCGCCGGCGTCGGTGCACCCCGCCGTCCCGGCGCGGAAGGCCGCGAGGTCGAGCGTCCCGTTGAGGTCCCCGACGACGACGGCGGGTCCGGTGCCGGGCGCGCACCAGCGCGCGAGCGAGGCGAGCTCGGCCGGCCACACGTCGATCAGTCCCGGCACCGGTGAGGCCAGGTGGGCGCCGACGAGCCGCGTCGGGCCGAGCGCGCCCCCGGTGACCTCCAGCCAGGGGAAGCGGGCCGGGACCGGGCGCACGCGGACGTCGCCGAGCGAGGGGCCGGCGAGGATCGCGGTGCCGCTCGCGTCCGCCTCGCTGGCCGGCACCGACGACCACGACCGGTAGCCCAGCTCCGGGATCGCCGCGACCAGGCGCTGGCGGAACGGCTCGCCCGCCTCGGGCAGCACGACGACGTCGGGGCGCCGCTCCCGCAGGATGGCGGCCAGCGCCGGCACGTCCGCGCTGCCGCGGTCGACGTTCTGGACCATGACGACGATGTCCGGGCCGTCGTCCGGGGCGGGCCCGTCGGGCACCAGCCGCGGGACCAGGGCCGCCGTCGAGACCCCCGCGATCACCAGCACCGGCACGATCGTCGGCCACCAGCGGGCCCGCACGGCCAGCGCCAGCAGCCCGATCACGACCACCGCGAGCGTGGCGGGCGCCCGCACCAGGACGAAGCCCACGAACGGCAGGAACCGGTCGAGCCCGAGGCGGTCGGGCACCAGCAGGACCGCGACCGCCACGACGACGACGAGGCCCGCGGCGACGCGGGACGCGCGCGGCAGGCGGCGCCGCCGGGGGACGGTCACGGGACCGGTGGTCGGGTCGTCCAGGCCGGGCTCGGACCGGCTCACGCGCGGCTCACCGTCAGCGTCGCCACGCCGGAGTTGGTGCGGCGACCGAGCCAGGAGTCGTTGGCGAACGCGTAGAGGTAGCCCGGTCGGGGCACGTCGAGCACCCCGCCGGTGACGGGGACGGTGGTCCCCCGGGTGATCGCGCCGTCCGGGTCGAGCCGCGCGTTCGCGACCGCGGCCACCATCTCCATGCGCCGCGCCTGCGCGTCGCGCGGCGCGAGCGGTGCGTCCGCGACGCGGGAGGTGACCCGGCGGACCACGGTCCGGTAGCCCTCGGCCACCGCGCCCAGGGCGTAGTCCGGCCACGTCCGCAGCGGCCAGCGGCGGAACCCGGAGGGCGTGGTGGACGCGCCGTGGTCGGACCATCGTCCGGTCGCGTCGAGCACGTACCGGCCGGCCTCGAGGTACAGGCCGGTCTCGGCCCAGGCGACGTCGGCGGGCACGGGACCGGACGCGGGGGCGTCGCCGACGGGGCGGCCCGGCCGGTAGTCGCTCCCGGCCCGGCGAGCGACCGCGGACGGGTGCACGTCGGGCGCACCCTCGACGACGTGCGGGACGGACCGCGGCTGCGGGGCGAGCACCGCCCACGGCCCGGAGGGGTCGCGGTCGAACGGGCCGAAGGGGTCACCCGTCGTGGTGACCGGTCGCGTCCAGGTCAGCCCGACGGCGGCCGTGGCCTCGTCGGCCATCCAGCGCAGGGTGATGTCGGAGAGCCCGCGCGGCTTGTCGTGGGAGCCGCCGACGTCGCCGTGCGTGCCGACGAACCAGAGCTGGGCGAAGGAGTCGTGCACGCCCGGCTCCGGCGTGACCCACACCGCGGGCACGAACGGGCCGCGGCGCTCGTCGAGAGCGAGGGCCTGCCGCGCGTGGCGGACGTCGGGGGTGAGGGTGAGGTCGTGGAAGCCCTGCACCTGGCGGGAGAGCACGGAGGAGAGCAGGCCGAAGGTCCGCGGCACGCCCAGCGCGCCGACGGTGTCGAAGACGCCGAGGAAGGCGATCGGCGCCCGGTCGTCGGGGCCGAAACCGGGGGCGTAGGTCAGGTCGTCGATCCGCTCGCCGCGCTGGTAGCCGTCGAGGAAGAGGCGCCGGACGACCCGGTTGCGCTCCCGCCGCGGCGCGCCGGGCGCGAACGCGACCAGGCCGGTCGCGGCCAGCATCCCGGCGAGGCTGCGCACGGTGAACGCGCCTCGGCTGAAGCCGAGCAGCACGATCTCGTCCCCGGGCCGCCAGGTGTCGGCGAGCCAGAGGTACGCCTCGCGCACGCGCTGGTTGAGCCCCACCCCGATCGCACCGCCGAGCAGGCGGGTCAGCGGGCCGCCGGTGGCGCCGACGCCGGGGAAGTACTGCACGACCTGCCCCGCGTCACGCGTCAGGGCCTCGGCGAGCAGGGAGACGTTCGTGCGGTCCGACGGGGAGTCCCAGGTGCCGTCACAGCAGAGCACCAGGCGTCGCGGGGAGTCGGCCATCGACGCCGGAGGCTAGCGGACCCCGGGACCGCCGGCGGCTCACCAGGTCAGCGGCGACCGCTGCGGCAGGTCCCCGGAGCGCGGCTCGGGGATCGCGGCCATCGCGGCGCGCACCTGGGCCTCGCGGACCCGGGCACGGCGCAGGGCGGCCCGCTCACGGGCCTCGGCGTCGGACCAGTCGATCCGGGACTCGCCGCGGATCGCGGCGATCTGCTGCTCGGTCAGCGTGCCCTTGCGGCGCATCGCCACCATCGGGACGGCGAGCCACGCTCCCAGCGCGGCGACGGCGGCTGCGGCTCCGGTCGCTGGCTTCGACATGCTGGCGTACCCCCAAGACGTGGACCGGCGTCCGCGGCTGCGGACGCGCTCACCCGGGGTGTCGTGTCACGGAGGACGTTCGTTAGGCCACTCGGCGTAATGTCACTCGACGGGGTGACGAGGGTCGGTTCCCGACCCGACGTCGGGCCGACCGGCCCGCTCCGTAGGGTGCGGCCATGGACGAGGGGGTCGCCGGCGAGGTCGCCGCGCGCGCCGTGCCGGTCGACGCCGTCGGCCTCGACGCCTGGGCGCCCGCGCTGCGCGGGGTGCGGGTCGTGGGCGTGGGCGCCGCCGCCCACGGGGCCCGGGAGCTGCTCGAACTCGGCCGGCGGGTCGTCCAGTGGGCGGTCGACGAGCTGGGGACGCGGGTCGTCGTGATCGGCGCGAGCGAGGCCGGGGCGACCGGCCTCGACGCCGCCGCCCGCGGGCTCGGGTCGCCGGGGGACGCCGTCGCGGCCCTCGGCGGGTGGGAGTACGACACCCGCGAGGTCGTCGACCTGGTCGGGTGGCTGCGCGACCGCAACGAGATGGTCGCCCCGGACGACCGGGTGCGGGTCGTGGGCGCCGACCCGGTCCGGCCGGCCCGCTCGGTCAAGGCCCTCGGCGCCTTCCTGCGCGCGGTGGCCCCCGACCTGCTCCCCGGGGCGCGCGACGGCCTCGCCGAGCTGCTCGACCGCGAACCCGACGAACGCCCCCTGCGCCCCGCCCACCGCGACGCCGTCGTCGGGCTCCACCAGGAGATGGTGGCCGGCGAGGCGCGGCTGGTCGCCGAGAGCACGCCCGCGCGCTACGCCGAGGCGCTCGACCACGCCTGGATCCTGGCGCGGGCCGCGGAGGTCGCCGCGGCCCCGCGCGGACGGCCGTTCCCGTCGGCCGAGGAGGCCGAGCAGCTCCCCGACACCAGCGCCCCCGTGCTGCGCGCCCGCCTGGTCGCGGAGGCGGTCACCCGCGCCGCCACCGCCGGCCCGGACGCCCCGGCGGTGTTCTGGGCGCACGACGACCTCGTCCGCGTCGGCGACCCGACCACGGCGGGCCGGCACCTGCGGGCCGCGCTCGGGGAGGCGTACTACGCGGTCGGCGGGCTGTTCGCCCACGGCAGCGTCTCGGCCGTGCGGCGGCGGCTGCTGCGCCCGATCCACCCGCGGCCCACGACGCACCGCCTCCCGCTGCTGGCCGGCACGGCGGAGGCGGGACTGCACGACGCGCTGGGCGGCGGAACCGACGAGCGGCTGGTCGACCTGCGGGACGCGCCCGGCGAGCTCGCCGACTGGGCCGCCACCCCGACCACGACACGCCGGCTCGGCAGTGTGGTCGACTCCGGGCAGCTGCGGGCCCGGACGCCGGTGGTCCCGGCGCGCGAGTACGACGCGCTGGCCCTCGTGCCCCGCGTCCACCCCGCCTGGATCCGCTGACCGCCACTGCGCACGTCGGCGACACCCGCCCGTCACCGAACCGGGCTACGGTCCTCCCGGCACTCGACGAGCGGGAGGCTCCGTTGTCCGAACGCAATTCCGACATCGCCTATCCCGGACCGGGCTCGCGGCCGTTCCGCCGCGACCTCGACCCGATTGCGCCGCACGTCATCGTGCTGTTCGGCTGCACCGGGGACCTGGCGAAGCGCAAGCTCCTGCCGGGGCTGGCCTACCTCGCGGAGTCCGAGCTCGCCCCGGACATCCGCGTCGTCGGGACCGCGATGGAGGACCTGTCCACCGAGGACTTCCGCTCCCTGACCCACGACGCGGTCTCGAACTTCGGGATGCACCGGCTCGCCGAGGACGACTGGCAGGACTTCGCCGACAAGCTCACCTACGTCCCGCAGAGCGAGGGCCCCGAGGCGCTCGCCTCCGCGGTGAAGGAGGCCGCGGCGGACCTCGGCGACGGGGTGCGGCTGCTGCACTACCTCTCGGTGCCCCCGAAGGCGGCGACGTCGGTCGTCGCGATGCTGCGCGACGCCGACCTGGTGACCGGTGCGCGGGTGGTCATGGAGAAGCCCTTCGGGTACGACCTGCCGTCCGCGGTGCAGCTCAACGACTTCGTCCACCAGGTCTTCGACGAGTCCCAGGTGTTCCGGATCGACCACTTCCTGGGCAAGGAGGCGGCCCAGAACGTCCTCGCCTTCCGGTTCGCCAACGGCCTGTTCGAGCCGATCTGGAACCGCAACTTCATCGACCACGTGCAGATCGACGTGCCGGAGTCCCTCGGGCTCGACCAGCGGGCGAGCTTCTACGAGGCGACCGGCGCGTACAAGGACATGGTCGTCACGCACCTGATGCAGGTGATGGCGTTCGTCGCGATGGAGCCGCCGACGGCGCTGGAACCGCGGGCCATCAGCGAGGAGAAGAACAAGGTCTTCCGCTCGCTGCTCCCGATCCACCCCACCGACGTCGTCCGCGGCCAGTACGGCGGCTACCGGGAGGAACCGGGGGTCGCGAAGGACTCCGACACCGAGACGTTCATCGCGCTGCGGGTCGGGCTGGACAACTGGCGCTGGGCCGGCGTGCCGTTCTACCTGCGCACCGGCAAGCGCCTGGCCGAGGGCCAGCGCATCGTGTCGATCGCCTTCAAGGAGGCGCCGCGGACGATGTTCCCGCAGGGATCCGGCGTCGGGACCCAGGGGCCGGACCACCTGACGTTCGACCTCGCCGACTCCTCGCGGGTGTCGCTGTCGTTCTACGGCAAGCGCCCGGGCCCGGGCATGCGGCTGCAGAAGCTCTCGATGCAGTTCTCCACGCAGGAGACCGAGGAGGCCGACGACGTCCTGGAGGCCTACGAGCGGCTCATCCTGGACGCAATGCGCGGCGACCACACGCTGTTCACCACCGCCGACGGCATCGAGTCGCTGTGGGACCGCTCCACGCCGCTGCTGAACGACCCGCCACCGGTCAAGCCCTACCCGGCGGGGTCGTGGGGTCCGAACGCGATCCACCAGCTGATCGCGCCGAACGCGTGGCGGCTGCCCTTCGAGCGGGCCTGGCGCGAGAGCCGGGGCTGACCGGCGGCTCAGTCGGTCTGCTCGGCGGCGGCCTCCGCCGTGCCCTGGTCCTCCGGGTCGAGGTCGATGTCGAAGGCCGGCTCGGCGTCGTCGTCGTCCGGCCCGGCGTGCGCCGGTGGGTCGGCGGGGGCGTTCGCCGTGTCCTCGGGGTCGGGCCGGGCGTCGGGATCGATCATGACGGCGGGGTTCCCCCCGACGGCCCGGTCGATGCCCGGACCCGCCTCACAGCACCCCGGCCGCCTCCGGCCGCCGCCGGTGGACGGGGAGCGGCGCGGACGGGGCGCGGCGGGCGCCGGGCAGGGACGGGGCCGCGGGCAGGGGGCGGGTCAGCGGGTCGCGCCGGGCGATCGCGTTGTCGATGACGTGCGGGCGCGGGGCACCGCTGCGCTGGGCGGGCGTGCCGTCCACGGGGGTGCTCGCACCGACCTGCTCCGCGCGGCGGTGGGCGCGGGCCACCCGGGCGAGCTGCAGGCGGGCCTCGCTGCGCTCCCGCTCCAGGTGCGAGCGGTGGTGACGACCAGCGGTGCGGGACATCGCGATCACGTCCTCGACTCGGAACGGGCGCCTCGGTGGGCTTCTCCTGAACACATCGCCCGCGACACGGCCGAGCTGGTTCCGCCGTTCCGGTCACCTGCGGTGCGGCCGACCGCTCACCCGGGGCGACCCGGACGGGGGTCCGGGCGCGAACGGGTGACGGGCCGCGTGACCGCCCCCGGGGTCAGGCGTGCCGGGCCGGCGCGTCGTACCCGCCGTCGCGCCGGTCGTCGAGCCGGGGCAGCGGGATCGGTCCGGTCTCGTCCTTCCACGACGCCAGCGTGCGCTGGTCGGTGGTGCCGTGGACGGCGGCACTGACCAGCGGCGCGGTGAGCCAGGCCGCGACGGACGAGCCCGCGGCGATCAGGGCGTTGCTGGCGAAGGACATCCGGGACTCCTCGAGGGTTCGTCGGCGGGGAGTGCGGCATCAAGATAGGGCTTCTGCAGGCTCGTGTCCTAGGCCGTCCGGGTGAGAGCGCGGGTGGTTGCGGCGAATCGCATCACGATCAGGTCACGGCGGGGCGGTTTCGGCTCCCGTGATGGGTCGTCCGGATACGCCCGAACGGGCGATGAGGGTCGCGGTCTCGTAACGATGACGTCTCGGCCGACGACGATGGCGTCACAGGGCGTGGTGGCATCGGGGCCACCCGCTCCCGCCGGCCGAGGGGGCCAGTCATGGGGATCGTCGGGATCGTCGCCGTCGTCGTCGCGTTGATGGTGGTCGCGCTCGTGTTGCGGGCCGGGCCGGGGGCCGAGCAGGTCGCGCCGCGCCTGTCTCCGGGGTACGCGCCCACGCTGCTCGCCCGCGCCGGGTTCCCGGCCACCGCGCACAACGTCGCGATGCTGCACGACCACCTCGGCGCCGCCTTCCTCGACGCCGCCCGCGCCGCACTGTCCGCCGACGCGTTCGCCGCGCTGCGGAGCCGGTGCGCGGGGTCGCGGGGCGGGGTCCCGGTGGTCGGCGGTTCGTCACGGTCGTGGCCGCAGCGCGTGCTCGACGAGATGGCCGCCGGCGGCATGACCGGCACGGACGTCGCGACCCTGCCCCGGCAGGCGCAGGACGCGCTGCTCGCCACCGCCGGCACGGGCCACGGACTCTTCGGCGGGTCGGTCTTCGCCCCGCTGCCCGCACTGCCCGGTCAGCTCTTCCCGACGGCGGGATCGGTCCCGGCGCCGCGCCCGGCGCCCGCTGCGGCCCCCGTGGTGGCGGCCGGCTGAGCTGCGTCCCGGGTTCAGCCGGGCGGGCTCGGCGCCCGCGGCGGGACCGCCGGGCGGTCGGACGGACCCTCCAGCGGACCGCCCGGGTCGGTCGCGTCGTCACCGCCCCGGGGGAGGGGCGGGCCGGCGGAGCCCGCCCGCTGCTCGGGCAGGGGGTCGGGGACGAAGCCCGCGTCGGCGGTGTCGGTGTCGGTGTCGGTGTCGGTGTCGGTGTCGGCCCTGTCCAGGTCCGCGACCGCCCGTGCCGCTGCGAGCGCGGCCGGTCCGTCGGGCCCGACGAGGTCGACCACCCGCTCGTAGCCCTCGCGGGCGTGCGCGGTCCGCCCGCTGTGCCGATCGAGGTGGGCGAGGTCGAGCGCGGCCTCGGCCTCGCGTCCCGGGTCGCCCGCCGACCGCGCGGCGGCGACGGCGGCCCGCAGGCACCCGCGTTGCGCGTCGAACCGTCCCGCGTCGCGTTCCAGGCCCGCGAGCAGCAGCGCGGCGTCCGAGGCGTCGCGCGGTGGACCGTCGCGGACGACGAGCTCGAGGTGGCGGCGGCGGTCCACCGGGTCGGCGTCCCGGTCGAGGCCCAGCCAGAACGCGGCGCGACCGCGCAGCTCCCGCCAGGACCCGTCGTCGGGGGTGGCGTCCAGGACGGCGCCGAACCACCGGCGGCCCTCCGCGGCTCGGCCGGACTGCAGCGAGGCCACGCCGAGCCGGTAGAGCTCACCCGGCGCGAGCGCCTGCGGGGCGTCCGGGGCCGACGGTGGCCGCAGCAGGGCCGCGGCGAGGTCGTCGAATCCACGGGCGACCGCGAGGACGCCGACGGTGCGCCGCTCCGCCCGGTCGGCGGCGGTCCCGAGGAGGTCGCCCACCACCTCGCGGAGCCGGTCCGGCGGCTCCCAGCCGTCCCGGCCGAGCCGGTCCGCGGTGACCGTCAGCAGGGCGTCGGGCACGTGGTGCACGCCCTCGGGCAGGCGCAGCCGGCGCAGCGGCCGTCCCGGCCCGCCCTTCCCGACGAGCTCCTCCACGGCCCGGGTGAGGTCCTCCACCCCGGGCGTCGGCACGGTGTCGGGCATTGTCCGCGCGTAGGCGAGCGCCAGCCGGGCCAGCAGCGGGGTCGGCAGGGCGTGCGGCACGCCGAGCCGGCTCCAGTCCACGGCGGCCCGCAGGACGGCCGCCCGGGCCGGCGCCGGCACCCGGCGGCTCGGGCGCCCGAAGCGGGGACCGCCCGCGGTCCGGCCCAGCAGCAGGTCGCGGGCGGCCCCGACGTCCACGGAGCCGCCGAGCGTGCGCGCGCCGGCGCGGGCGGCCTCGGCGGGCGTGAGCTCGCCGGCGAGCCGGAGCAGCGCGACGTCCGGTCCCGGGACCGTGCGGGTCACGTCCGGGTGGAGCAGCGCGTCGTCGACGGTGGCGAGGATCCGGACGCCGGCCGGCGGGCGGGCCGTGAGCAGGGCGGCGAGCAGGGCGGGGCCGACGCCGTCGAGCCACACCACCGACCCGTCGTCGGGACGGTCGTCGAGGAGCGCCAGCAGGGCGGGGTCGGCCGGGCCGGAGAGCGGGGCGGAGCCCGCGAGGGCGGCCGGGTCGGGACGGACGACGCGGTGGTCGCCCAGGAGTACCCGGGCGGCGCGGGCGAGCGCGAGGGTCGCCCCGGCCAGACGGGGTGCGGCGACCAGGACCACCGGGGCGTCCCCGCCCACGGCGGCCTCGATGCGGTGGTCGGCGTCGCGCTCGACCGGGACCTCGGGCACCGGCGGGTGCACGCCGAGGGCCGCGAGGTCGACCTCGCACAGGCGCGGGAGGGGCTCGGCGGCACCCTGGTCCGACCGTGTCGCACCGGGCGCGCTCCGGCGGTTCGCCGCGGTCATCGCCTCGACCCCCCGCCCGCTCCGATGTCTCGACACCCACACGGGTCGTCGACGAATCGGTGTTCTACCGGGGGTCGTGGCCGCACGGAAGTCTCGCGGCGGCGTGGCAGCGCGAGTTCCGCCGGACGGTCGACATGGCCAGGGTCACTCACGCCGGCCCGGGTCGGGCGGGGAGGAGTGCGGGCAGGTCAGCGCGGACGGGGTCCGGCGGAGGGGCAGCGTTGCGCCGGCACGAGGGCGGCGGCGAGGTGGCGGACGCGGGCGGCGGCCTCGAGGCGCTGTTCGCCCGCGGAGTCGCGGCCCACCTGCGCGGGCAGCCGGCGAGCGGCGTGGTCACCCATCATGTCCGACACGTCGTCGCGGGCGCCGCGAACGTTTCGTCCTCACCCGTCCGCGCGGCGTGTCGCGCTCAGGCGGCGTCGGCGGGCAGGTGCAGGCGCACGATCCGGACGACCACGTCCTCCAGGCCCTCCGCGGTGAGCGAGGTCCGCAGCGAGTCCGCGGCGATGGCGGCCTCCGGCCCGCCGTACGGGCCGTGCGCGTCGACCTCGGAGGTCTGCGGGTCGACCATCAGCACCACGTAGCCGTCGCACTCGTCGAGGGCCGCGAGGGCCTCGACCCAGTCCGGCCCGCCGTCGACCTCCTCGTCGAGGTCGGTGAGCGGGTGGCTGGCGAACCGGTCTCCCATGACGTCGGGGCTCCTCTCGTTCACGGCCAGTGATCTCCGCGGGCACGCTCCGTGTCCCGGGAGGGTGGTGTCGCCGGCCTTGTCACCAGGAGTGACCCGAATCCGCAGGGTTCCTGACACAGCGAGGCGCGTCTTCACTCGATCGTGGCAACGATCGCCGGTCTGCGGGTCGTCCGGATCACCGCGGATACGCTGCGCGCCGTGTCTGTGACCAGCGGCCCGCACGACCGGGTGGTGCGCCGCGGACCGCTCGCCCGCGAGGCCGCCGAGGCCTCGGGCAGCGGCGTCACGGTCGTCATGCCGGACCGGCGCGTCGGGCCGCTGATCGCCCTGGCCCGGCGGCTGTTCTTCGCGGTCGGGGCCCTGGCGGCGGCCGCGATGATCGTCTACCTGCAGCGCGACGGCTACGTCGACAACAACACCGACGGCCCCATCGGCCTCATCGACGCCTTCTACTACGCGACGGTCTCGCTCTCCACGACCGGCTACGGGGACATCGCCCCGGTCACCGACTCGGCGCGGCTCTGGACGATCCTCGCCATCACGCCCCTGCGTGTGCTGTTCCTCATCGTCCTGGTGGGTACCACGGTCGAACTGCTGACCGAGCGGTCCCGGCAGGCGTTCCGCATCCGTCGTTGGAGGTCCCGCGTGCGCGACCACGTGGTCGTCGTCGGCTTCGGCACCAAGGGGAAGGCCGCGGTCGACACCCTGCTCGGGGACGAGGCGGAGCCCGAGCACATCGTGGTGGTCGACACCGACCGCTCCCGGCTCGACGCCGCCTCCGCGATGGGGCTGGTGACGGTGCGCGGCGACGCCACCCAGTCGTCGGTGCTGCGTACCGCGGGGCTGCCGCACGCCTCGTCGCTGATCGTGGCCACCAACCGCGACGACACGGCCGTGCTGGTCACCCTCACCGCCCGCGAGATCGCGCCGCGGATCACCATCACCGCCGCGGTCCGCGAGACCGAGAACGTGCACCTGCTGCGCCAGTCCGGGGCCGACTCGGTGGTGGTGTCCGCGGAGACCGCCGGCCGCCTGCTGGGCACGGCGACCTCGAGCCCGAACGTGGTCGCGGTCGTCGAGGACCTCCTCACCCCGGACGCCGGGATGAGCCTCTCCGAGCGCGACGTGGAGGCCTCCGAGCTCGGTGGTTCCCCCCGTCACCTGCGCGACATCGTGCTCGGCGTCGTGCGGGACGGCGAGATCCACCAGATCGACTCGCCCGAGGTGGACGCCCTGGAGCGGGGCGACCGGCTGCTGTTCGTCAAGCGCGTCAGCGCGACGAAGCCGTCCAAGGCCCTGTGAGGCGGCACTCCGGGCAGTCGGCCTGATCGGCCCGAAGCCCGGGCACCACCTGCTCGACGGGTGCGCCGCAGCGCGCCCGCAGCCCGGTCGGGTCGCCGGCCTCGCCGAACGGCACGTCGACGACGTGGCGGCGCCCGTCGTCCTTCCCCACCGCCACGAACCGCCCCTCCCGACGGCGAGTGGGGTCCGGGATGTCGTCCGGGAGCTCGTGCGGCGGCGGGTCGCCGGGCAGCGGCGGCCGCGGTCGGCGCTGCGGCATCGGGTCCATGCCCGAGGTGGGGCGGGACGGGTCCGGGATGGTCATGGCGCCCTCCTTCGTCCTCGCCGCCCACTGTCCCCGCGGTGCGGACGGGGCGCCAGGCGTGCGAGCGGCGCCATCCTGACGTCGGGTGTCAGCAACGGACCATCGCTGGCACCACGGGGCGGCGTCGGCCTCAGTCCCGGGAGCGCCGCCGGGGCAGCGGGACGGCCGCCGCCGCCGGCTCCGACCCGCCGTCGGGAACGCGCCGGGTCTGCTCCGGGAGCGAGCGCAGGCCGTCGAGCACCCGCTCGAGCACGGCGGCGTCGGGCGTCTCGGGCAGCTCGGGGGCGCTCATGGGACTCGACGCTAGGAGCCTGCCGGTCGGCGGGCGAGCGCCCGGGCGGGTAGCGGTCGACGCGGAGCGACGAGCGAGCACCACGGAGTGACGTTCACGGAACGTCGGAGTGGTGTTAGGCCGTTCGGGCTACGCGCCGTAACATCGACCGTCGGGCGCACGACAGCGTTCACACGACCCGGTGATGCCGGGCCGCGTCGGGGGATGAGAACAGAGGGATCGCATGAGCGTCGACGCACTGCTCCGTACCGGGGACCCGGAGCCGCCGGAGAACCGCCGTCGGCGCGGCCTGCGGGCGCTGGTCTACGTGCTGGTCGGCGTGCTGATCCTGGTGCTGCTCGCCGCGGCGGGCATCGTGCTCGTCACGAACAAGCTCGGTGACCAGGTCGGCCGCTACCCGTCGGTGTTCGTGGGCCTGGACCAGACCCAGCGCCCGGCGGGCAAGCTCGGCCAGACCTTCCTGCTCGTCGGCACCGACTCCCGCTCGCCCGAGGCGACGACCGGCTCCGACGCCACGGCCCCGGACTTCGTCTTCGGCGCCCAGCGCAGCGACGTCATCATGCTCGCCACCATCGCCGACGACGGGCGGAGCGCGAGCGTCGTCTCGATCCCGCGCGACTCCTGGGTGGACATCCCCGGCCGCGGGATGAACAAGATCAACGCGGCCTACTCGTTCGGCGGCCCGACCCTGCTCATCAACACCGTCGAGCAGCTGACCCGGGTGCGCGTCGACCACTTCGCGGTCATCGACTTCGCGGGCTTCCAGCAGATGACCGACGCCGCCGGCGGCATCGACGTCAACGTCGGGCAGCAGACCGAGCGGGGCGGGGTCGTCGTGCCCGCGGGCCCGCAGCACCTCAACGGCGAGCAGGCCCTGGTCTACGTCCGCGAGCGCAAGAGCCTCGCGCAGGGCGACTTCGACCGCGTGCGCCGGCAGCAGAACGCCCTGCGCGCCCTCGTCTCCCAGTCTCTCTCGGCCGGGACGCTGTCCAGCCCGACCCGGGCGTACGACCTCGTGAACACCGTGACCCAGCACGTCGGCGTCGACGACTCGCTGTCCAACACCGGGCTCGCCGAGCTCGTGTTCAACCTGCGCGACCTGCGGGCGAGCAACATCGAGTTCCTGACGGTGCCGACCACCGGGACCGGCATGGAGGGCGCCGCCTCGGTGGTCTACCTCGACCGGCAGGCCGGCGACGACCTGTGGTTCGCGGTGAACAACGACAAGGTCGGCGAGTGGGCGGCGGCGCGGCCGAGCGAACGGCTCTCCGACACCCCACGATAGGGCCGGTGGGGCGAGCGGAGCGACGGGGGCGAGCCCCGGCCTGGGACGTCGTCGTCGTCGGAGGGGGCTCGGCCGGCTGCGCGCTGGCCGGGCGGCTCTCCGAGGACCCGCGGCGGCGGGTCCTGCTGCTCGAGGCCGGACCCGCCTTCCCGGACGCCGGGTCGTACCCGCCCGAGGTCCTCGACGTCGCCTCCCTGGGCTGTGCCTCCGCCGACCACGCGCTGAACTGGGCGTTCCCCACCGAGCTCGCGACCGGGCACCGCTCGACGACCGCCCGCGGCCGGGTGCTGGGCGGGTCGTCCGCGATCAACGGCGCGAACTTCCTCCGGGCGACCCCGGCCGACGTCGACGCCTGGCCCGGCTGGTCGTACGACGTCGCCCGGTCCGCCTACGTGCGCGCCGAGGACGACCACGACTTCGACGGCCCGGAACACGGGCAGGGCGGCCCGGTCCCGGTCGAGCGGCCGGCCGGGGAGCTGCTGGCCGGCCTGACGCAGCGGGTGATCCGCGGCGCCGCGGGGCTCGGGGTGCCGGTCGAGCGGGACAAGAACGCGGGCGGGCCGCCCGGGGTGGGGCTGGTCCCGGCCAACGCGGTGCGCGGGATCCGCGTGAACGCCGCGATGGCCTACGTCCTGCCGCACCTGGGGCGGGAGAACCTCACGGTGCGCGGCGACAGCCCGGTCGCGCGGGTGTGCCTGGACGGGACCCGGGCGGTCGGCGTCGAGACCTGCGGGGGCGAGCGGATCGAGGCCGACGAGGTCGTCCTCTGCGCCGGGGCGGTCAAGTCGCCGCAGCTCCTGGCGCTGTCCGGGATCGGCCCGGCGGACGAGCTGCGGGCGGCCGGCGTCCGGGTGGTCGTCGACCGGCCCGGCGTCGGGCACGGGTGGAGCGACCACCCCTCGGTGTTCCTCGGCTTCGGCTACGACGAGTCGCTGCACCCGCAGGCGGTCTCGACGCAGGCGGTGGTCCACCTCGACGCCGCGACCCTGGACCCCGCCCTGCCGTCGGACCCGGCCGGCGACCTCGAGGTGCTCCTGTTCTGCCGGCCGTTCGCCCCCGGCGGGCCGCGGCACCTGATGTGCGCGCTGCAGCAGCCCGAGAGCCGCGGCGCCTCGGTCCTGGTCAGCGCGGACCCGACGGAGGGCCCGCGGATCGCCCACCACTACCTCGCCTCGTCCCTGGACCGTGCGCGGATGCGGGCCGTGGTGCGGTTCGCCGGGGACCTGCTGTCCTCGGACGGGATCGCGATCCCGGTGACCGCGGGGATGTCCGACGCGGAGCTGGACGCCTGGGTGGCGGGGTCGCTCACCACCTCCTCGCACCTGTGCGGCAGCGCCGCGCTCGGGGCGGCGGACGACCCGGCGGCCGTGGTCGACCCGGAGTTCCGGGTGCACGGGACCGCGGGCCTGCGGGTGGTGGACACGTCGGTGATCCCGGTCGTGCCGCGCCGCGGACCGGCGGCGACGGCGCTGATGCTCGGGGAGCGCGCGGCCGCACTGATGCGGTGATCGGGGTGGACGGCCGGTGACGTCCGGGTCACGTCACGGTTGCGACACGATGGTGTGGTTCACGGCGCCGATCCGGCGTGCCGGGCGGACACTCTCCGATGGCCGTGCTGCGGGGGGCGGGCCGCGTGGTCCGACGGGTGAGAGGCAGGCCTGGCGATGGGGCTGTGGGGTCGCAAGAGCGAGAAGGTGCTCCGCCTGACGCGCAGGGAGCGCAAGGAGCTCCGGGCGCGCGCCCGGGAGGACGCCGAGATGCTCGCGCGGGTGCAGCGCGCGCAGCGCCGGCTGGCGCAGGCCACCGGGCCGCTGCCGGTCATCGCGCCCCGCGAGTCCGACGAGGCGCCCGCCCGGCGCTCGGCGATCGTCGAGCACTGACCCGCCCCGTCCGGGCGCCGACGGGGGCTGCGACGCTGGGGTCGTGCGCCGGGTCGGGGTCCTGCTCGTCGGACTGACCGTGCTGCTGGCGGCGTGCTCGGGCTCGCAGGCCCCCGCACCGCCCCCGGCCCACGACCCCCCGACCGCCTTCGGCCCGTCCTCGGGCACGCTGCTGCGCGGCACCAGCGGATCGCTCACCGGCTCCTACGGCGCCCGGCCCGAGCTGCCGGTCGCCCTGGACGGCACCACGGTGTGGGTCGCCGACGCCGGCGGCCTGTCCCGGGCGGACTCCACCGGGGCGGCCACCGCCGTCGCGGTCCCGCCCGGGCGGTGGGTGAGCGGGGCGCCGCGTCCGGTGCCGGGGGCGGGCCTGGTCCTGGCGGGCTCGGCGAGCGTGGTCCCCGGGTCCGGGACGACCCCGCCCGGGCTGGCGGTCGAGCTGCTCGCGGTCACCCGCAGCCGGGCCGGCGAGGCGGACCCGGCCGTGGCGTGGACGGCGGCGGCCCCGCTGCCGTGGACGGAGGCCCCGCGGTCGGTGCGCGTCGCGGTGGCCGGGGTCGCGTCGGTCGGCGACGGCCGCCGGGTCGCGGTGCTGACGGCGTCGACGGGCACGCGCCGCAGCACGGTCGCGGTCGACCTCGACGCCCGCCGGGTGCTCTGGGTGGCCGACGGCGTCCTCGCCGGCGCGGTCCTCGACGGCCGCGACCCGGACGGGGTGCCGGTGCCGGGCGCGCTGCTGCCCGGCGAGCCGGTCGTGGTCGGGGCCGCGGTGCCGCCCGGGGGCGGGTCCGGCTACTCCCCGTCGGCGACCGTGGGCCTGGACGTCCTCACCGGCGCGCGCCGCTGGTCCGCCGACGACGGGTCCACGGCGCTGTCGGTGCACCGCGCGGGCCCGGCCACGGTCACGGTGGCGGGCCGCCGCCCGACCTCGGCGAAGGCCTTCCTCACCGTGTACGACGCCGGGGGCGGGACCCGCAACGCGGTCGACCTCGGCACCGCGACCGCCCCGCCCGAGTGCACCTGGGACGAGGCGGCCACCGCGGTGTGCTCGGGCTCCGACCGGGCCTTCGCGCTGGACGCCCCGACCGGCGCGCTGCTGTGGTCGCTGCCCGCCGGCGGGCGCGTCGCTCCGGCCGTGACCACCGCGTGGCACGGCGCGGTGTACGGGACCACCGTCAACGGCCCGGTGGTCGTGGACGCCCGCACCGGACGCGACCGCAACGCGGCGCCGGGGGCGGCGCCCGTCGTCGTGAACGCCTACCTGGGGGTGGGCGCCGGGACGGGCCTGCTCTCCGGCGTGGTGGTGACGCCCGCCACCGGGTAGCCGGGTCGATGGCCGACTACGAGCACACCGCCCACCTCGAGACCGACCCCGACACCGCGTTCGCCTATCTCGCCGACGTCACGCACCTGCCCGAGTACTTCTCCGGCCTCGAATCGGCGCGGTCCACCGGCGGGGAGTCGGTGCACGTGGTCGCCGTGGTCGAGGGAGAGCGCTACGAGGGCGAGGCGTGGATGCACAGCGACCCGGGGTCGCGGGCGCTGCGCTGGGGCGCGGACCGGCCCAGCGGCTACCACGGGGAGCTGTTCGTGCGTTCCGTCGGCGACGCGGCGTCGTCGGTGACGGTCTCCCTGCACACCGAGAAGGCCGACGGTCCGGGCATCGAGGCGGGCCTGGCAGACACGCTGGCGCAGCTGAAGAAGGCCCTGGACGGACGGACCACCGATCCGGCGGAGGGTCGTTCCACCTCCTGACCGATCCACATGAGCAGCGTCACTCTGGCACACTGGGGTGATCCTGCTCACGTCAAGGGTCCGGTGATCATGCGCAATCCCCTCGCCGTCCTCGCACCGCGTCGGTTCGGGTCGGCCCCCACCGGGGTGGACTCCTCCCCGCACGTCCCCGCGCCGCGGCACGTCCCCGCGCCGGACGTGCTGGCCGGTGTCGAGTTCCTCCAGCACAGCTGCACGGGGGAGGGCGAGGACCACGCGCCGGAGGTGTCCGTGCGCGGGATCGACCCGCGCAACGACCGGGGGCCGGCGGCGGCGTCGGTGCACCTCGCGGCGCGGACCGACGGGCCGTGCCCGGACACCGTCGAGGAGCTCCTGGCCACGGTCCGGCCGGGGGACTTCCGGCTGCGTCGTCTCACCTTCGACGTGCGCACCCTCGACGAGGTCCTGGACGCGCGCGGCGGCCGGACGGTGCTCGAGCAGCTCGTGGCGGCCCCGGCGGACCGGGTCACCAACGCCGTCTTCCGGGCCTCCGTCGGCTCCGACCCCACCGGCGACCTGGACTGCGACGTGCGGCTGGTCGGGGAGGGCGACTCGGTCGCCGGACGCTGCCGGGTGGACCTCGGCAGGGCGCGGCTGACCATCACCCCGCTGCTCACGTCCTCGGAGCGGCTCGCGCGGCGGCTGGCCGAGGCGCGGGCACGGCCGCGCGACCGGGCGGTCCGCCGCTGCCTCGAGCACGCCCTGGCCTGCGAGCTGACGGCCCTGGCGCTGCCCGACCTGATCGGGGTGCACCCGGACGCGCCGGCGTGCGCGGTGCCGCTCGCGCGGTGACCGCGCCCCGACTCAGACGGTGTGGACGATGAGGACGTCGGTGCGCGAGCGCCGGGACACGCCCTGCGGCACCGAGCCCAGCAGGCGGCCCGCGAAGCCGGCCAGGCCCTTGTTGCCCACCACGACCAGGTCGGCCTTGTAGAGCTCGGACTTCTCGATGATCGCCTCGGTGGGCTCGCCCTGGACGGCCACCGTGTCGACGTTGCGCGCACCCGCGCGGATCGCGTCGTCGCGCGCGCCGCGCAGCGTCTCCTCGGCCGGGCTCGCACCGATGATCTTGTAGGCCTCGTCGCCGAGCGCCCGCTCGGCCTCGGCCTGGTCGCGGTTCCGGGACGCGTCACGGGTCTCGTAGGCGCAGATGATCATCAGGTGGGCACCGGCGTCGGCGGCCACCTCGGCCGCGCGCACCACGGCCTTCTTCGCCGACGACGAGCCGTCGGTGCCGACGGTCACGACCCTGTAGTCACCCATGTCCGCTCCCGACGCCTCCGGTCCGTACAGCGCGCCCACCCTAGTGACCCACCGGTACGCCGCCGATCGCGACACCCCGGGCTCGCCACCCCGCCGAGGATCCGACAGACTGTCATCACCCGGACGGCGGCGACCGCCGCACGCAGGGGAGAGACGTCCAAGAGGGGCAGGTGCGCGGGCCCATGGTCCTGGCGAGCGGCAGCTACTTCGTGCTGACTGCCATCCCCCACGAGATCGTCGTGGGGCTCGTGGTGTTCGCGGTGCTGTTCTTCGTGCTCAGCAAGGTGCTGCTGCCGAAGCTCGACGCCGTCTACGCCCAGCGGCACGACCGGATCGACGGCACCCTCGAGCGCGCCGAGCAGGCCCGCGCCGAGGCCCGCCGCGCCGACCAGGAGTACCGCACGCGGATCGGTGAGGCCCGCGAGGAGGCCGCTCGCATCCGCGACGCGGCCCGCGAGGAGGGGCGCCGCCACTCCGAGGAGGTCCTCGCCGAGGCCCGCGAGGAGGCCGCGCAGCTCGTGGCCGACGGGCGCGGCGAGCTCGACGAGGAGCGCTCGCGGCTGCGGTCGGACCTGCAGCCGGACATCGCCCGCCTCTCCCGCGACCTCGCCGGGCGCATCCTCGGCCGGCAGGTCGGCGAGGACGAGTACCGCGACACGGTGGACTCCTACCTGGCGCAGCGCGCCTGATCCACGCCCACGACGACGGGGCGTCGTCGGCCACCCGGGTGGCCGACGGCGCCCCGTTTGTCGTCCCGGGGTGTCCGGTCCGTCCGGTTCCGGTCACGGTCCGGTCTCGATCCGACGTCCGATCTCGCGAACCGGTCGAGAACCGGTAACGGAGACCACACTTCGCGGCGATCCCTGGACGAATGGCTCGGGGAGAGGCGGACGCGATGGTGCGGCGGGTGGGCGTGGGCAGGCTCGTGGGCAGGGTCCTGGTGGGGGCGTTCCTGTGCGTGCTGGCGGCGTTCGGGACGGCGGGCGCCGCGGCGGCGCAGTCGGTCCCGGCGCCGCCCGTGCCGTACGGCGGTCAGCTGGGCAACATGGACCCGGGCGACGAGATCAGCTCCGAGCAGGTGCTCGAGGTCGGCATGCTGACCCTCGGGACCATCAACGGGCTCGCGTTCGTGGTCGCGATGGTCGCGAGCCGGCTCCGGGGGCCCACGACGGCGCAGACCCGCCGTGCGCTGGTCAACCGCACCGGGGCCGGTCGGGTGTCCGAGTCCCGCCGGGAGCGCCGCGCCCGGGGCAGGCTCATGCCGATCGGCCGTCCGGCCGCCGTGCAGGTGGTGCCCCAGCCCGAGCGGCCCGCTCCGCACGCGCCCGCCGGCGCCGTGCCCGAGCAGGCGGGACCTGCCGGTCCCGCGGCCCCCGAGGGCCTCGTCCCCGCAGCCCGGGCGGTCACCCCCGCGGGTCCGCGGCCCGCGCCGATGTCCCCGCCCGGAGGCGTGCGCAGCCCGGTCCGGCACTGAGCGGCGCGCCGGACTGCGACGGGTGGAGCATCCCGTTGCTCTGCAGGGCGCCTGACGCCGGGACGTGCCCCGGCTACCCTCGGTAGGATCGCGGGCGGCCCGCCTGGTCGTCCCGCCACCGTCCCCGTTCGAGGAGCGTCGCTTGACCGGCAACCTGGCCACCCGACGACCCGAGACCGACGAGGCGTCGGCCCCGCCGGAGGCGTTCGAGGCCGAGCTCTCCCGCCACGTCGTGGAGGCACGGACCCGCCTGGATCCGCCCGCGGTGTCGGTCCCGGCGCCCCGGAGTGCGGACGGCGTCGCCGTGCCCGCGACGCTGCGCCCCGACCGGGACGCGCCGTCGGCCGAGCTGCTCGCCGAGCTCGACGAGCTGGCGGGGGCCGTGCGCGCGATCGAGGCCGCGGGCGAGGACGACCGCACGCACCAGGTGCTGTGCCGGATCGCCGCGCTGGTCACGACCGGCGTGCCGGACGCGGGCTGGTCGGCCGCCGAGGAGATCGACGTCGAGGTGCTCCGTGCGGCCTCGGACGCCGCCCGCGGCCTGCAGGAGCGCGTCGCGAAGCTGGTGGAACGCCTGGACTCCGAGGACCGTCCCGGGCCCGCCGCCGCCCTCGGCTCCCTGGCGACGACGCTCCAGGTGGTCGTCGTGGTGGCCGACCTCGAGCTGTTCGCCCGCGCCCGCCGCTGACCGCGGCTGACCGCTGCACCACCCCGCGGTGGTGATCTCCGGCGCCCGACTCGCATCCGGGGCACCGTTTTGGGACGATCGCGCCCATGAGTGCTGCCACGGAGGGGTCGCCGGAGGTCTTCCGGCTGCTCTTCGTGTGCACCGGGAACATCTGCCGGTCGCCGTTCGCCCAGTTCCACACCCGGTTCCTGCTCGGCGCCCGGCTCGGGCCGTGGGCCCGGGCGTTCGCGGTGCACAGCGCCGGGACGTCCGCCGTGCGGGGCCACGGCATGCACGACGACTCGCGCGCCCAGCTCACCACCCGGCGGGACCACCCCGACGTGGCCGCCTTCGCGGCCCGTCAGCTGCCTGACCGTGACGTCCTGCTGGCCGACCTGGTGCTGACCATGACGCGCGAGCACCGGTCGACGGTGCTCGGTGACGTGCCGAAGGCACTGCCGACCACGTTCACCCTGCGCGAGTTCGCCCGCCTGCTCCGCGCCGCCGGCCCGGCCGAGCTGGGCGCCCTCCCACGCCACCCGGTCCTGCGGGCGCACGCGCTGGTCGACCTCGCGCGTGGCGCCCGGGGGACGGTCCCGGCCGTGTCCGCCGACGAGGACGCCGTGCCCGACCCGGTGTCCGGCGGGCCGGAGGCGCACGAGGCGGCCGCGCAGGTCATCGACGAGTCCCTCCGGGTGTTCCTCGACCTGCTGGTGCCACCGCCGCCGCCCCGGCCGCCGATGCCGCCCGGCCCCGGTCGACCGGGGCCCGGCGCGATGCCCCCGGGTGCCGGTCCTCCCGCCGGGCGACCGTGGCCCGGGCCCGCAGGGAGTCCCGGACCCGTGTCGCCGCCGGCCCCCACGCAGCGCACCTCCGAGGAGAGCGGCGCCCCGGCGCGTCGCCCGGAGCCGGCGGAGGGCCTGGTCGCCGACCGGTCCTGACCGATCGAGCTGGTCCGAACAGGTGAGCGGCCGGCCCGACGAGCACCGGGTGCAACGTCAGGGGCCCTCGCGGCGATGACCCGGGGGTCGGAGAGCACGGGCGGGACCCGCCGCGGGACTCCGGGCGAGCAGGGAGTGGCGCGCATGGACGGGGGTGCATCCGGGCCGGTGGTGCCGACGTGGCGCTCGTTGCCGGTCCGGGCGCTCGAGGCGCTCGCCGAGGCCCGTGGCGCCGACCAGGGGTGTGCGGCGCCGGGCGGACCGCGGCTCGACGCGCCGCTGGTCGTCGTCCTGGTCCGGGGGGTGGAGGCCCTCGCCGGTGCGCTCGGCCGGGCCGTCCCGCCGTGGTGCGGGTCCGACCGCGACCGGGCGCGGGCGGCGCTGGCTGTGGCCGCGGAGCTGACCGAGGGCCTCGCCGAGGCCGCCCGGCAGGTGGCGTGGACGGCCGGGTCGTCGGGTCAGGAGCAGGCGGCCGAGGTGGCCGACGCCGTCATGACGGCGGCGTGGACGCTCCGGATCCTCGCCGAGTTCGGGCTGCGCGTCGTGCCGGCGCCCGACGGCGGGGAACCGCGGCCTCCTCACGATCCCGCGCCCTGACCAGCAGCGCCCGCCACGTCGCGGCGGCCTCGAGGTCGCCGCGCGTCGCGGGCAGGCCGGACGCGTCCGCGACCGCCTCGACGAACGCCGCCCCGGGCTCCACGGCCCCGGGCGGGCGGACGACGTGGACGCGGAGGCGCTCCCCGCCCACCGTGACGCGGATGCCCCCGCGGCCGCGCCACGGCAGGCCGATCCCCAGCCGGGGTGCGTCGACGTCCTCGTCGAACACCACACCGCGGCTGGACAGGAAGCTCAGCCGCCCGCGCACGAGCCGGAGGATGCCGGGCACGTGGGTGACCTCGCGGACGATCCAGGCCGGCCCGATGCACCCGGGCTCCGCCGGATCCACGGACCTCGCCTCGTCCGAACCGCGCGGGAGCGGCAGGGCCACCGGCACGCGGGAGGCCGGGTGCGAGACGACCGGGTGCGCGCGGGACACGGACGGGTGCACGGGTGTGCCTCCCTCCGCGTCCCGGGTGCCGGGGCGCAGTGTGGCCGCCCGGCCCGAGGGGTGTCCATCCATCGCCCACTCAACGCCCGACCGGGGGGTGGTGTCATGCTCCGGCCGGGGGAGGGCGGTGCGGCAACCGTGTGGACCTCACCGATCACGAGGTGCGTGACCGCGACGCACGGCCGAACGGGTGGCGGGGAGGACACGAATCCGCAGCAACCCTCCCGATGGTCACGCTGTGCTGGCATCATCCCGCCCATGAGTGGACAAGGTGCTCCGTACGGCGCTGGGCCGGCGGAGGGACAGGGCGGCGCCCCGGGCTACGGACCGCCCGGTGGTTACTCGTCGCAGCCGTCGTCGGCGTCCGGCCCCGGCACCGGTGGGCAACCCGCCTACGGTCCGCCGTCGGGCGGCTCCTACGGCCAGCCGGGCTACGGCGCGCCCCAACCGGGCTACGGGGCTCCGCAGCAGGGCTACGGCGCGCCGCAGCAGGGCTACGGCCCGCCCGGGTACGGCCAGCAGCAGCCGCCCGGCTACGGGCAGGGCCCCGGCTACGCGCCCGGCTCCGGGTACGGCGTGCCGGCAGGTGCGCCGGGCTCGGTCGAGGTGGTCGGGCTGCGGGTCGGCCAGTACCTGCTGGACGCGGTCTGCATCGTCGTGCCGCTGCTCGTGGTGGCGTTCATCGGCGGCTTCCTCGGCGCGATGGTCGACGGCGGCTACGGGTTCGTCAGCCTCCTGGTGAACCTCGTGGTCTGGGTGATCGCGATCGGCGGCTCCTTCGGGGTGTACGCGTGGTGGCCCTCCACCCACGGGGGCCAGACGCCGGGCATGGGCTGGCTGGGGCTGCGGATCGTGCGGGAGGCCGACGGCGGCGTGCCGAGCCTGGGCGAGTGCGCCCTGCGCTGGGTGCTGCTGATCGTCGACGGCGCCTTCGCCGGCATCGTCGGGCTCATCATCATGTCGACGTCCCAGCGCAAGCAGCGGCTGGGCGACATGGCGGCCCACACCCTCGTCGTCAAGGCCTGACCCCGGACCCCCGCGGGCGGCGTGTCCACTCCGCCGCCCGCGCGGGCACGCCGGGAGGGGCGCCGGTGGGTGACGCCATCGCCCGATCGGTCCGTTACCGGACGGTCAGGAAACGGACACGCGTCCCGTGACGACGACGGAGACACGAGAGCGCCCCGTGGCACCTCGTGAACAACGGTCGAGGCCGGCGTGCCGCCGGGCGAGGAGAACGATGGACGGCAGCGGAGACGGAACGCAGCGGAGCTCGAGCACTCCGGGAGCGGGCCGCCCCGCACCGGCGGGCGGGTACGCCGCGTGGGTCGCGTGGATCGACGCGTTCCGCCGGGGGGACGACGGCGGGCTCGAGGGCCTGGCGCCGATCGACGGGCGGATGGGCACCTACGTGGAGGCCCGGCTCCTCGAGCGCCTCTCGCTCGCGTTCTCCGAGCGCGTGCGGGCGTGGCAGGGCGCGCTCGGCGAGCGCATCGTCGCGCGGCCCCCGGCCGACGACGCGGCCGTGGCCGCGCTCCTGCGCGAGGCCCTCCCCGCGCTCGGGCCGCTGGTGCGGGTCGCGGACTCGCCGGTGCTGCCGCACGCGGTCGCGGCCGCGATGCACGACCTGGTGGCCCAGACGCGCGCCGGCGCCGAGGACGCGGTCCGCGAGAGCGCGCGGCGGCTGCGGGAACCCGAGCTGCAGCCGCGCCTGCGCCGTTCCCCGCGATCGCGTACCGAGCCCGCTCCGGCGACCCCGCCCGCGGGATCGCGGGTGCCGGCCCCCCGCACGCCCGGGGCGGTGGGTGCGGTCCGGCCCCCGGCCCGCCCGGCCACCCCTCAGCGGGTCCCCTGACCGACCGCCGGCTCAGCCCGGTCCGAGGCGGGCGAGCACCGCGCGGTGGTCGGTGCCCGCGACCCCGACGACCTCGAAGCCGCGGGGCTGCGGGCCGCCCGTGACCAGGACGTGGTCGATCTGCGCGCCCAGGAATCCCGGCGCCCACGAGGGCCAGGTGCCGACCAGGCCGTCCCCGGTCGCGGCGCCCGCATCGGTGCAGTTGGCGGTCGAGGAGCGGAACAGGACGTGGTCGGCCGTGGCGTTCATGTCGCCCGCGATCACGGTGGGCCGGTCCGCGTCGCACCACTGCGCGAGGCGGCCCACGTCGCGGACCCAGCCGTAGGTGTCGCCCGGCCGGGGTGAGCGCGGGTGGTCGGCGACGAAGCGCAGCCCGGAGGCCACGCCTGGGGCGGACCGGGGCAGGTCGACCACGATCGCCGGGTACGTCCCGGCGCGGTCCTGGGTGACGCTCGGCCGCCCGAGCGAGGACCGCACGAACACCGTCATGCCGGACGCGTCGTCGGCGTCGTCGGCGGAGTAGGAGCGGTAGCCCGATCCGCCCTGCCCCTCGTCGAGCCGGGACTCCAGCCGCCGGCGGAGGTCCCCGCGCGCCTCCGGCAGGGAGATCAGGTCGGGGTCGCGGTCGCGGACGAGGTCGGCGAGGGCGTCCGGGTCGGCGTCCCCCTGGTACGTGTTCAGGGCGAGCACCACGATCCCGTCGGAGGTGTCGTCCACCGAGGCGGACCCGACCGCCCGGGGAGCGGTGTCCACGACCCCGGCACCCCCGGCCACGCCCACGGCGAGCGCGACCACCAGGAGCCCGGACGCGGCCCGCCGCCACGCCCCGAGCGCGGCCAGGGCCGCGACGACGAGGGCCACGGCCGCGAGCTGCGGGCGGAAGGCCACGACCTGCACGAACGGCGAGCGCTGGTCGAGGTCGAGCGCCTCCGGGAAGAGCACCACGGCGACGATCCCGGCCAGGACGAGGGCACCGACGATTGCGGCCGCCCCGGGGACGCGCCACCGCGAGGTCCGCCGTCGACGCGGCGCGGCCGGGGGCGGCCCGCTGCGGGGCGGCGCCGACGGCGGAGGCGGCACGTTCCAGCCCGGGGGTCCGCCGTAGCGGGCGGTCGGGGCCGGGCGGGGCCGCGGCGGCGGTCCCGGTGGTGGGCCCGCCGGGCGGGCACGGGGTGGTCCGGGCGGGCCGGGGCGTCCCCGGCCGTCGTCCGGCCCGGGGCCCTGCTCCCACCAGGCGGGTCGGGTCACCCTCGGGTGACGCGCAGGACCACGTCGTCGTTGCCGTTGTCCGTGGTCAGGTACAACGCGCCGTCGGGCCCCGAGCGGACGCCGCGGATGCGGCCGAACTCGCCGTCGAACTCGCGGGGGGTGGAGACGGACACGATGCGCTGCGCGTCGGGCCCGGTGCCGGGACGCATGAACAGCAGCTTCTCGTCCTTCTGCACCCCGACCGCGAACACCCCGTCGAGGTCGCCCCACGCCGGCCCGGAGACGAAGTCGCCGCCGCTGGGCGCGATCGTCGGGTCGCCGGAGCTCCAGGCGGCGGGCACCGCGTCCGGGTAGCGGTCCAGGTCGGTCATGGGCACGGACTCGTCGTACCCGCCCGGCGTCTCGCCACCGCGCGCCGGGTCCCAGCCGTAGTTGCGGCCCGGGATCACCACGTTGACCTCGTCGTCGACGTCCGAGCCGTGCTCGACGGTCCACCCGGTCCCGGTGCCGGGCTGGAAGGCCACCGCCTGGACGTTGCGGTGCCCGTACCCGGAGATCAACCGCTCGGCGGCGCTGCCCGACGAGGCGAACGGGTTGCCCGGGGCGGGTCCGCCGGTCTCCGGGTCGACGCGCAGCACCTTGCCGCCGAGGGCGGTGCGGTCCTGCGGGATCGTCGCGCGCGCGGTGTCGCCGGTGCCGATCCACAGGGCACCGTCGGGCCCGAACGTGGGCCGGCACCCGCTGTGGCGCCCGCTCGGGTTGATCGGCAGGCCCCCCACCAGCGGGTCCTTCGTGCGCGTCGCGCTCGCGCCGTCCGCGGAGAGCTGCCAGGAGACCACCCGGATGTCCACCGGGCGCCCGCCCTCGGCGTGGGTCTGGCAGGTGACGAACCGGCCGGAGCCGTCGGGGAACGCCGCGATGCCCATCAGCCCGCCCTCGCCGCGCGCGTAGACGTCGCCCAGGTCGGCCGTGACCGGCCGCACCTGCCCGTCCGCGACCGTCGAGAGCGTGCCGTCCCGCTGGGTGACCAGCATCCGGTCGCGCGCCCACGCCACGTCCCACGGGTGGTCGAGGCCCTCGGCGACGCGCTCCACCCGCAGGGGGCCCGTCGCAGGGGCAGCGGTCGGTGACGAGGTGCCCGGGACGGACGTGCCCGTCGACGCGCTGGGCGAGACGGGCGCGGAGGAGCACGCGGTGAGGACGGCGGCCGCGAGGGCCATCGTCGTCAGCAGGGGAGCGGCACGCACGCCGACGATGATGCCCCGCCCCGCGTGGGCGTCCGGTATGGGCGTCTCAGCGGGGGGACGAGCGGTAGGCGAACACCGGTGGGAGGCTCGACAGCGTCGCGGCGACCTCCTCGGGCCGGAGGTAGACGCCCGCCGGGAGGGCCACGAGCGCGTCGCGGGTGACGAGGTCGACGCCGCACCCGTCGGCGCGCGAGAGCAGCTGCCAGAGCCGGGCGGGCCACGCGCCGGCGGTCCACAGGTGGCCGAACCACGCGTCGATCTCCCCGGCCCGCCGCCCGGCGGGCCCGACCTGCACCCACCCGGCGTCGGGAACGCCCCGGAGGCTCGCGCGCTCCGGCCGACGGCCCCACGGCGCGGTCTCGGGCGTGAAGAGCAGGCCCCCGCGGGGTCCCGGACGCGAGACGGTCACGGCTGGACGACGCTAGGAGCGTCGCGAGCCCCGGGCCAGGGAGTCCGGTCCCGTCGGGGGAGGGGACCCAGGTCCCGTCGTCGTGGACCCTGACCAGCAGTTCTGCCAGCCTGCTCCGGTGCCGAGACCCGCCACCGGAGCGCCCACCACGGCGTTGTGGCAGCTCGGTGCCTTCGGGGTCGCGTTCGGGCTGGTCGAGGCGGCGCTGCTGTCCGGCGGTTCGTCGATCCCGGTGGCCCACGCCCTGCTCTACACCGCGACCGCCTGGGTGTACCTCTTCGCCGGGATCGTCGCCTGGTCGCGGCGGCCCGGCAGCCGCGTCGGCCCGTTGCTCACCGCGGGCGGCGGCGTCTGGCTGGGGTGCGCCCTGCTCTGGACGACGGTCCCGGTGCTGAGCGGGGTCGGGCTCGTCGTCGCGACGATGCCCGTCGCGATCGTGCTCCACGTGCTGCTGTCGTTCCCGTCGGGTCGGCTCCGCGGACGGACGGACCGCGCCCTCGTCGTCGGTGGCTACCTCACGACGACGGTGCTGCAGGCCCCGCTGTGGTTGTGGTCGGCCGACTCGCCCTTCGCCGTGGCGGACCGGCCGGACCTCCTGCACGCCGGGCGCGTGGTCAACTCCACGTGCGCCTTCGTGGCCATCCTCGGTGCCGCCGCCGTGCTGGTCCGGCGGCTGCGGACGGCGCCGAGGGCCGACCGGTCGCTCCTCGCGCCGCTCTACCTCTACGGCGGCGGTGCCGCGGTGATCGTGGTCGTGGCGGGCAACCTGTACCGGGTCGTGCCCGTCGACGGGCTGGTGGTCGACCTGGTGCAGGTCGCGTTCCTGACCGGCATCCCGATCGCCTTCGCCGCCGGGGTGCTGCGCGGCGGCTTCGCGCGCACGGCGGCCATCGAGGAGCTCGGGGTGTGGCTGGGCGCGGCGGAGCGGGGTCGGGGTGAGGTCGGGCCGGCGCTCGCGCGGACCCTGGGGGATCCGTCGTTGAGCCTGGCGTTCCGCGGGGACGACGGGAGCTGGGTGGACGGGGAGGGCCGGCCCGCGGTGGTCCCGCCGGGGCGCGAGCTCGTCCCCGTCGAGCTCGCGGGGCGGGCGGTCGGCGCGATCATCCACGACCCGTCGTTGCAACCCGGGCCCGAGACGGTGCGGGCCGCGGGCCGCGTCGTCGCGATCGCGGTCGACCGGGAACGGCTGACCGCGCGGCTGCTCGCCGAGCAGGAGCAGCTGCGGGAGTCGCGCACCCGCCTCGTCGAGGCCGGCGACCGGGAGCGGCGCCGCCTGGCCCGCGACCTGCACGACCGGCTGCAGAGCCGGCTCGTCCTGCTCGCCCTGCGCGCCGGGACCTCCCGGCCCGAGGCCGCCGACCTGGAGGCCTTCCGGCGCGACGTCGACGAGGTGGCCGCGGAGGTGCGCCTGATCGTCGCGGGCGTCATGCCCGCCCTGCTGATCGAACGGGGTCTGGCGGCGGCCGTCGAGGACATGCTCGCCCGGACCCCGCTGCGCACCGACCTGGAGGTCGGGGACGACAGCGGCGGGGTCCGCCTGCCGCCGTCGGTGGAGGGCACCGCGTTCCACGTCGTGGCGGAGGCGATCACGAACACCGTCAAGCACGCCGGGGCCACCCGGCTCGAGGTTCGCCTGCACCGGCGTGCGAGCGAGCTGCGCGTCTCGGTGCACGACGACGGGTGCGGCGGTGCGGCGGCCACCGGCGGCACCGGGCTGCGGGGCCTGGCCGACCGGGTCGAGGCCCTCGGGGGCCGGCTCGCCGTCGAGAGCCCGGACGGTGTCGGGACCACGCTGGTGGCGGAGGTCCCGTGCGCGTCGTGATCGGCGAGGACGAGGCCCTGCTGCGGGAGGGCCTGTCGCTGCTGCTGCGCCGGGAGGGGTTCGAGGTGGTGGCGGCGGTGGGCGACGCCCCCACGGTCGTCGACCAGACGCTGCGCCTCGCCCCGGACCTCGTGCTCACCGACATCCGGATGCCCCCCGACGGCGCCGACGACGGGTTGCAGGCCGCGATCCGCATCCGGGCGGCCCGACCCGGCGTCGGGGTCGTGGTGCTCTCCCAGCACGTGCACGGGCAGTACGCGGTCGAGCTGCTCGGTGCCCGGCCCCGCGGGGTGGGCTACCTGCTCAAGCAGCGGGTGGCCGACGTCGGGAACTTCGTGCGGGAGCTGCGGCGGGTGGCGGCGGGGGACGTCGCCCTGGACCCGGAGGTCGTGACGGCGATGCTCGCCCGGCGCGACGACGGGGTGGAGCGGCTGTCGGCCCGCCGTCGCGAGGTGCTGGGGCTCGTCGCCGAGGGGCGCAGCAACGCCGCGATCGCCCGGCGGCTCGGGATCACGGAGAAGGCCGTCGTCGCGCACGTGTCGGGGATCTACGAGGCGCTGGGCCTCTCGGACGACGCCGACGACCACCGGCGGGTGCTGGCGGTCGTCCGGTATCTGACCCGCTGAGGTCCGCCCACGGCGATCCGTGCCGCGGAGCGAGGCTCGAGACCATGATCACCGAGCACTTTCGGCGGGGCACCGCCGGCACGGACCGTCGACGGTGCTCGTTGATCATCGACGATCGTGGATCACTCTTCCGGCTTGGAGGGGGGAGACCTGGGTCGATTGTCGATCGCGTTGTGTGACTCGATTCTTGATCGCGATGCGGTGGGGTGGTCGGGGGACCGGGCCTGCCGCGAGCGGATCACGAGGAGTAGTCGCTGTGGCTGGTCGGCATCGCAGGGGTTCCCGTCGTCGGGTGGCGGTGGGGTCGTTGGTGGGGGTGCCGGCGGCGCTGGCGTTGGTGCTGGGGGTGGCGCCGTCGCCGGCGGGCGCGGGGGTCGCGGGAACGGGGCCGGCGCACGCGGTCGCGGTGGACCCGGCGTCGGGGACGGTGTTCCAGGCCGATCCCGTGCTCTCGGCGGTGCGGGTGTTCGTGCCGGACGGGCGCGGCGGCCTGCGTCAGGTGCAGTCGGTGGGCGTCGGCGCGACGCCCGTGGCGGTGGTCTACGACGCGGTGTCGAAGCGGGTGCTGACCGCGGACAAGGGCTCGGGCACGGTCTCGGCGGTGGTGCGGTCCGCGAGCGGGGGCTGGACCTCGGGTGGCTCGGTGCCCGTGGGCTTCGCGCCGTCGGTGGTGGCGGTGGACCGGGCGGGGTCGGTGCACGCGGCGTCGTCGGGGTCGGGGACGGGTCCGGTGGCGACGCTGGCGCGCCCCTCGGGCACCTCCGGTGCGAGCAATGCGTCACTGCTGGCACCCAGCGCCAGGAACGCCGCACCGTCGGCCGCCGCGAAGCCCGTGGCGGCGGCGCCCGCGCTGCCGGCGGCTCCGGCGGGATGGCTGCCGAAGTCCTGGGCGGGCTACACGGTGACCCGCGGCGAGGGGTTCGTGAAGTACAGCTCGCGCACCGGGAACACTGAGTTCTGCTTCGGCACGTGCACCGACGTCGCGGTCGGCCAGGCCGGGGTGAACGGCGGTCAGGGCGGTACGGCGTACTGCATCGGGATCTGCACGAACCTGGCGACCGGGGCGAACGGCGGCGCCGGGCAGAACGGCGGGAAGGGCGGGACCGCCTACTGCCTCGGGGTCTGCACGAACGTCGCGGGCGGCGGTCGCGGCGGGGACGCCACGGGTGCGTCGGCGGCCGGAGGAAACGGTGGCGCGGGCGGCACCGCGGTCTGCCTGGGTGACTGCCGGTCCCTGGCGGTGGGTGGCCGCGGCGGCGACGCGACGGCGGTCGGTGCGGAGGGCCTCGACGGCACGACGGAGGCCGCGGACGGCACTGCCGGACAGAGCGTGACCGCGGTCGGTGGGCAGGGCGGCGACGGCGGCTCGACGGTGACCGTGCGCGGGATCGGTCGGGGCGCCGGCGGACTCGGCGGCAACGCCGCCGCGGTCGGCGGCACCGGCGGCGACGGTGCGGATGTCACTGCGATCGGGCAGGACGGAGCCCCAGGCCAGACCGGTCAGAGCGTGACCGCTGTCGGCGGCGCCGGGGGTAGCGGCGGGAACGCCGCCGCGACCGCGGGACGGGGCGGCACCGGGGCGGGTGGCCGGGCCTCCTCGGGCACCGCGACCGCGCAGGCCGGCGTCGGCGGCGTCGGCGGGGACGCGACCGCCACCGGCGGCGGCTCCGCGACGCAGCCGTCCGGCACGAACGTCGTCGGCGGCGCGACGGGTGCCGTCGTCGGTGGGAATGCCGGCGCCGGCGGGGCGGCGAGCGCGACCGGTGGCCGTGGCGGGGCCGGTGGGACGGGCACCGCGACCCGCGACGGCGCCGTCACCACGACGACCGGGGCCGGTGGGGACGGTGGCACTGCCACCGCCACCGGTGGGCGTGGCGGCGACGGGGACGACGTCGACGGAGCGAACGAGCAGGCGGGCGGCACCATCGAGGTCGTTGCCGGCGCCGGTGGCACGGGTGGCGCCGCGAGCGCGACCGCGGGTCAGGCGGGTGGCCCCGGCGGCAGGGACGGGGCGGCGACGGCCACCGGGGGCGCGGGCGGGCCCGGCGGTGACGCGACGGCGACGACCGTCGACGGGGTGGCGGGCACCGTCGGCTCCGAGGACGGCGGGAACGCCGGCAGGGCGACGGCCGTCGGCGGACTCGGCGGGAACGGCGGCGCGGCGACCACCAGCCCGGGCGGGACGGCCGCTCAGGGCGCCGGCGGCGTCGGCGGCAGCGCTACCGCACTGGCGGGCGACGGCGGCGCCGGGCTCGACTCGACCGTCGTCGGCGGCGCCGGGCAGGCAGCGACCGCGACCGGTGGTACCGGCGGCACGGGTGGTGGCGCGAGCGCGACGGCGGGCCGCGGGGGTACGGGCGCCGCTGGGCAAGCCGCCTCCGGCACGGCGACCGCCGATCCTGGTGTCGGCGGTGCGGGCGGAGACGCCACCGCGACCGGCGGCGACGCGGTCACGGTGACCTCCGCGCCCGTCGTCGTCAGCGGCGGGGTCGACCCCGTCGTGGTCGGCTCCGGCGGCGCCACCGGTGGCGCCGCGAGCGCGAGCGGCGGACGCGGCGGCGCCGGGGGAAGCGGGACGGCGACCCGGGACGGCGTCACCACCACGACGACCGAGGCCGGCGGTGACGGCGGCACGGCGACCGCGACAGGGGGCCGGGGAGGCGGCGGGGTCGACGTCGACGGGACGAACGACCGGGCCGGCAGCAACGTCCGGGTCATCGGCGGTCGCGGGGGCGCGGGTGGGGCATCCTCGGCCACCGCGGGCCTGGCGGGCGGCCCGGGCGGCGAGGACGGGGCGGCGACGGCGGTCGGAGGCGCGGGAGGGTCCGGTGGTGACGCGACGGCGACGACCGCCGACGGTGTCGCCGGGACCAGGGGATCCGCGGACGGCGGGGCAGCCGGGACGGCGAGCGCGACGGCCGGGACCGGTGGGAACGGCGGCGCGGCGACGACGAGCCCGGGCGGATCGGCCGCGCACGGCGCCGGCGGCGTCGGCGGCAGCGCGACCGCGAATGCGGGCAACGGCGGCGCCGGGCTGGACGCGTATGCCGTCGGCGGTCCCCTCGAGGACGCGACCGCGACCGGCGGTGCCGGCGGGGCCGGCGGCGGAGCGGTCGCCACGGCGGGGCGCGGGGGCCAGGGTGCCGGAGGACCGGCAGCCTCGGGGGCCGCGACGGCGAACCCCGGCACCGGTGGCGCCGGCGGGGATGCCACGGCGATCGGCGGCGTGGGCGGCACCGGACAGGGGAGTTCCTCGCAGGGCGGCGGTGTGTTCACCGCGACCGGCGGCGACGGCAGCGCGGGCGGTGCGGCCGCGGCGACCGGCGGCCGGGGTGGCGCCGGCGGGACGGGCACGCAGACCCGGGACGACGTGACCACGACCGTCACGGGCATCGGCGGGAACGGCGGGACCGCGGACGCGACCGGCGGCCAGGGCGGCGCTGGCGGCTCCGCAGAGGTGGTTGACCTGACGTCCACCGTGGGCGTCGCGGTCACCGGCGGGGTCGGTGGCGCCGGGGGTACTGCGATCGCGACGGCCGGTGAGGCCGGCGGTCCGGGCGGACTGAACGGTACGGCGACGGCCACCGGCGGCGCAGGCGGCACGGGTGGTGGCGCCCGCGCTCAGACCGCCGACGGACGCGACGGCACGAACGGGGCGAAGAACGGCCGGGACGCCGAGGACGCGACGGCGACCGGCGGGGCCGGTGGCGACGGAGGCCTGGCGACGACCTCGCCCGGCGGCACGGCCACCCGCGGAGCCGGTGGCACGGGCGGCAGCGCCACCGCCGTGGCCGGCGACGGCGGCAACGGCGTCCTCCCTCTCCCGGAGGCGTTCTCGGGAGCCCCGGTCGGCGGCGACGGCGGCGACGGCGGGAACGCGGCGGCGACGGCCGGGCGGGGTGGACTCGGCCCGGACGGGCGCCGCGGACGGATCCGTGTCGGCCACCGCGGGCGGCGGTGGGGACGGCGCGGACGTGACGGCCCGGGGCCAGGGCGGTTTCGCCGCGGGTCTGGGCGGTCAGTCGGTGAGCGCGACCGGCGGCAACGGCGGCAACGGCGGGACCGCCGCCGAGAACGGTCGGCAGGTCGGGCAGGGGACGGGCGGCGACGGTGGGGACGCCGTCGCCGTCGGTGGCGGAGGCGCGACCGGCGCGTCGGGGGGCTTCCCCTCCAGCGGCGGCACGGGAGGCAGCGCGACCGCGACGGGCGGCACCGCCGGCTCCGGGAGCTCGCCGGGCTACAGCGGCAACGCGACCGCGAGCGGCGGTTCCGGTGGACGGGGCGTCGACGGGGTCCTGTTCGACTTCGGGGACTTCAGCCTGCCCACCGCGGGAAGCGGCGGGGGCGCCGGCGGCGCCGCCACGGCGACCGCCTCGGGAGGCGGTGTCTCCACCAGCAGGGGCGGTTCCGGCGGCGACGGCGGCAACGGCGTCGACGGGAACGGCGGCAGCTCCGGCGGCGGGGGCGGTCGGGGCGGGGACGCCACGAGCGAAGGTTCCCGAGCGACCAGCCGGGGCGGCAACGGCGGCAGCGGCGGGGACGGCCGGGGCACCCGCGGGAACGGCGGGAACGGCGGCGACGGCGGGAACGCGACGGGCGGCGACGCCCAGGGTGGCTCCGGCGGCAGCGGCGGGTCGCCCGGCGGCTCCGACGGTGCCGACGGGACCCCGTCCTCCGACGACTAACCGGACCAGCACCCGCCGTCGGGAATCCCCTTCCCGACGGCGGGTGTTCGCGTGTCCGGGGTGCGATCCTGGACGGGTGACGGCCACCACCACCCTCGCCGAGTCGCTGGCCCGGGTCATCGCCGACCCGCAGCGGATCAAGCACCGTCCGATCGACCTCGCCGCGCACGCCAACGACGCGAGCCACTATCTGCTGCACCCGCGGGCGGTCGTGCTCCCGGCGGACGCGGCGGAGGTCGCGCAGCTGCTGCAGCTCGGCGTGCGGGACCGGCTGAACCTGACGTTTCGCTCGGGCGGCACGAGCCTCTCGGGGCAGGGCGTCACCGACGGCGTGCTGGTGGACACCCGTCGGTTCTTCCGGGGTCTCGAGGTCCTCGACGACGGGCGCGCGGTGCGACTGCAGCCGGGGCTCACGGTCAACGAGGTCAACGCCCGCCTCGCCCCGTACGGCCGCAAGATCGGGCCGGACCCGGCGTCGTCGGCGGCGTGCACCATCGGCGGAGTCGTCGCGAACAACTCGTCCGGCATGAGCTGCGGCACCGAGTTCAACACCTACTCGACGCTGCGCAGCCTCACCCTCGTCCTCGCCTCGGGCACCGTGATCGACACCGGGCGGCCGGACGCGGACGACGAGTTGCGCCACCGGGAGCGGGAGCTCTACGAGGGGCTCGCGAGACTGACACGGCGTGTCCGGGACGACGCGCACTCCGTCGAACGCCTGCGCCACCTGTTCTCGATGAAGAACACGATGGGCTACGGGCTGAACAGCTTCCTCGATTACGAGCGCCCGATCGACGTGCTGGCCCACCTGCTCGTCGGCTCCGAGGGGACGCTCGGGTTCGTCGCCGACGTGGTGCTGGAGACGCTGCCGATCCTCCCGCACGCCGCGACCTCGATGCTGGTCTTCGCGAACACGAGCGATGCCACCGATGCGCTCCCCGCGCTGCTCGACGCCGGGGCGAAGACCCTGGAGCTGCTCGACGCGCGGGCGCTCGTCGTCGCGCAGTCCGACCCGCGGGCGCCGTCGACCGTCAAGGAACTCGACGTACAGAGCCACGCCGGCCTGCTCGTCGAGTTCCAGACCGCCACCGCCGACGAGCTCGATCACGTCCAGACCGACGCCGAGCCGGTCCTCGCCCAGCTGCCGCTGACGAGGGACGCCGGCCTGACCCGCGAGCCCGCCGCCCGCGCCTCGCTGTGGTCGCTGCGCAAGGGGCTCTACACCGCGGTCGCGGCGGCCCGCCCGAGCGGGACGACGGCGCTGCTCGAGGACATCTCCGTCCCGGTCCGGACGCTGCCGTCGACCTGCGACGGGTTGACCGAGCTGTTCGACCGCCACGGCTACGAGGGCTCGGTGATCTTCGGGCACGCCAAGGACGGCAACGTCCACTTCCTGGTCAACGAGCGGTTCGACGACCCCCGCGAACTGGAGCGCTACCGCGTCTTCACCGACGAGATGGTCGACCTCGTGCTGGCCCAGGACGGCACTTTGAAGGCCGAGCACGGCACGGGCCGGATCATGACGCCGTTCGTGCGCCGGCAGTACGGCGACGAGCTGTACGGCGTGATGCAGGAACTGAAGCGTCTCTGCGACCCGACCGGGCTGCTCAACCCCGGGATCATCCTCTCGGACAAGGCCGACGCCCACCTGCGCGACCTCAAGACGGTCCCGACGGTGGATCCCGAGGTCGACGCCTGCGTCGAGTGCGGCTACTGCGAGCCGGTCTGCCCCTCGCGGCGGGTCACGACGACCCCGCGCCAGCGCATCGTCCTGCGCCGCGCCGCCGCGAAGGACCCGGCGCTCGCCGCCGAGATCGAGGCCGACTACGCGTACGACGCCGTCGACACCTGCGCCGCCGACGGCATGTGCGCGACGGCCTGCCCGGTGCGCATCAACACCGGCGACCTCATGAAGCGCCTGCGCTCCGAGCGGCACTCTGACCGGGCGCAGCAGGCGGGGAAGGCCGTCGCGCTCCGATGGCAGGGCGTGTCCGGGACGGCGCGCGTGGCCCTGCGGGCTGCCTCGGTGGTGCCGGGTCTGGCCTCGGCGGCCTCGGCGGCGGCCCGGAAGGTGCTGCCGACCGACCTCGTCCCGCTGTACACGCGGGCCGTGCCCTCCGGCGGTGACCACCGGCCGGGGCCGGTCTACCCGGCGAACCCGGACGTCGTCTTCTTCCCGACCTGCCTGCACCAGGTGTTCGCGCCCGCGAAGGGGGAGCACGCCGATAGTGGGTCCGCGCACGCGTTCCTGCGCCTGGCCGAGCGCGCGGGCGTCGTCGTGGCCGTGCCCGAGGGGATCGGGTCGATGTGCTGCGGCGTGCCGTGGGAGTCCAAGGGCTTCACCGAGGGCAGCCGCGCCATGGCGGCCCGGGTGGTCGACGGCCTGTGGGCGTCGACGCAGCAGGGCCGGCTGCCGGTGGTGGTCGACGCGTCGTCGTGCACGCACGGCCTCGAGGGGCTGGGGAAGCTCCTTCCCGACGACGGGCGGGTGGCGTCCCTGCGCTTCGTCGACGCCGTCTCGTTCACCGCCCACGAGATCCTGCCGAAACTTGCCGTCGGGACGAGGGCGTCGTCGCTGACACTCCACCCGACCTGCTCGACGACGCACCTCGGCATCGGCGACGACCTGCGGCTGCTCGCGGAGGCGGTGGCGGACGAGGTCGTCGTGCCGAAGGCCTGGGGCTGCTGCGGCTACGCCGGCGACCGCGGGATGCTCCACCCCGAGCTCACCGAGGCCGCGACCGCCGAGCAGGCCGCGGAGGTGCGCGCCCACCCGACGGAGCTCTACGCGAGCTGCAACCGCACGTGCGAGATCGGCGTCTCGCAGGCCACGGGCGCGACGTACCGGCACGTCCTGGAGGTGCTCGAGGAGCTTGTGAGTACTAATCCGTCCGTGGACACGGATTAGTACTCACGAGGCGAACGCCACCTTGTACGTCACCGGCCAGCGCTTGCCGGTGACGAGGAACTCGTCCGTCCCCGGGATCGCCGCGATGCCGTTCAGGACGGCGTCCGGGTCGCCCCGGGTCTCCGCGGGCCGCAGCGCGGACGCGTCGACGACGCTGGTCACGCGGCCGGTGGCCGGGTCGATCCCGACGATCTCGTCGGTCTGCCACACGTTCGCCCAGATCGTGTTCCCGGTGCACTCGAGCTCGTTGAGCCGCGTCACCCCGGTGTCGACGGTGCGCCGCGGGGCGAAGGTCACGGGGTCGCGGAACACCAGGGTCGAGGAGCCGTCGGAGGTCACCAGGTCGGTGGGGGTGTCGCAGATGCCCCAGCCCTCGCGGTCGAGCGGGAGGGTGCGCCGGACGGCGAGCGTGGCCGGGTCGCGCTCGTACACGACGCCGTCCTGCCAGGTCAGCTGCCAGATGCGGTCCGGGGTCACCGTGATGCCCTCGCCGAACTGACCCGGCGGGAGGTCGACGGCGCGGCGCACCGCGCCCGTCGTCGGGTCGGTCTCGCGCAGCTGCGACCGGCCGCGCAGCCCGGTGCCCTCCCAGAGCGACGCCCCGTCGATCTCGAAGCCCTGGGTGAAAGCCGCCGGGTCGTGCGGCATCGTCCCGAGGACCTGCACCGTGAGCCGGGCGACGCCACCGTCGGGAACGCCCGGCCCGGACGAGGCACAACCGGTCAGGCCGACGACGAGGACGAGCGCGAGGAGCCACCGCACCCGGTGAGACTCCCACGACGGGGGCGGGTCCCCCGTGCGGCACAATCGGGGGCGTGCAGGACCTCGCTGACGGAGCAGCTCCCACCACCGTGCTCGCCGACGCCGTCGACCTGGCGCGCGACGCCGCGGTCGAGGCCGCCGACGGCGAGGCCGCGCAGGTCGGCGCGCACCTCGAGGTCGTCGCCGAGGACGCCACCGCCGCCACCCACTACTTCGCCGCCGACAAGCCCGGCTACCGCGGGTGGACGTGGGCGGTCACCGTCATGGGCACCGACGAGGTCACCCTCGGCGAGGTCGCGCTGCTGCCGGGTGCGGGTGCGGTCGTCGCACCGGAGTGGGTCCCGTGGAACGAGCGGGTCCGTGCGGAGGACCTCGCGCCCGGCGACCTCCTGCCGGTCGACGAGGACGACGAGCGGCTCGTGCCCGCGCACGCCTCGCTGGACGACGACGAGCCCGGCGTGGAGGAGGTCCGCGCGGTCGCCGACGAGCTCGGCTTCGGCCGCCCCCGGGTGATGAGCCCCGAGGGCCGGTTCGACGCCGCCGAGCGCTGGACCGGCGGCGACTTCGGGCCCACCGCCGAGATGGCCCGGGCGGCCTCCGCGCACTGTGGGACCTGCGGGTTCTACCTGAGCCTGGGCGGATCGCTGCGCAGCGCGTTCGGGGTGTGCGGCAACGGCAACGTCCCCGCCGACGGGCACGTGGTGCACTGCGAGTACGGCTGCGGCGGGCACTCCGAGCTGCAGGTGGACACCGGCTCGGTCGTGATGGTCGCGGAGCTGGTCTACGACGACGGCGTCGACATGGAGCCGGCGTCGGATGGGAACGCCTGACCCGTTCGGCACGGCCGCGCTGCGCCGCGCGGTCCTCGAGGCCTGGGCCGCGTCCCCCGCGCGGTTCCGGGAGGACGCGAACGCCGAGGAGGATCTCGTCCGCGGCGGCTACCGGGGGCGCTGGTTCGTCGAGCTGGTCCAGAACGCCGCCGACGCCGGAGCGGCCGCCGGCGAGCCGGCCCGGGTGCGGGTCACGGTGCACGACGACGAGCTGCGCGTCGGCAACACCGGTGCGCCCCTGGACGCCGCCGGCGTCGCCGCGCTCGCGTCGCTGCGGGCGTCCGCGAAGCGGGCGGGGGACACCGTCGGCCGGTTCGGGGTCGGCTTCAGCGCGGTCCTGGGCCTGACCGACGCCCCGCGGGTCCTGACGAGGCGGCCGGACGGCGAGGTCGCGGGCGTCGCGTTCGACCGCGCCCGCACCCACGAGGCCGTCACGGCGCTCGACGGTCCCGTCGCGGAGGAGGCGCGACGGCGAGGACCCGACGGCGTGCCGGTGCTGCGGCTGCCGTGGCCGGTCGACGAGGACCTCGACCCCGCCGTCACCACCGAGGTCCGGCTCCCGCTGCGGGTGCCCGGGGGCGAGGTGCTGGGCGAGGTCCGCGACCAGGCCCGCGACCTGCTGCTGGCCCTGCCGTGGCTGGCCTCGGTGGAGGTCGACGGTCGCACGCTGGAGCGCGTCGACGCCGGCGACGGACGGGTCGTCGTCGGCGGGGTCGGGTGGACGACGCTGCGCTGCGGCGGTGACCTGCCGCCGGAGGTGCTGCGCGAGGACGACGGCCGGGCCGCGCTCGCCGTCGAGGACCGGATCCGTACCACGTGGGATGGGCTGTGGGCGGTCCGCGACAGCCCGGGCGCCTCGGCCCGCGAGTCCCTGCACGCCCCGACCGCCACGGCCGAGACGACCACCCTGCCCGCCCGGCTCGTCGTCACCGTGCCCCTCGACGCCGACCGCCGCCACGTCCGCCGCGGCCCGGTGACCGACCACGTGCTCGCGGCCGCCGCCGGCGCCTACCCCGGCCTGGTCGCCCGCGTCGACCCGGACCGCCGGACCACCCTGGTGCCCGCCCCCGGCCTCCCCGCCTCGGCGGTGGACGCGGCGCTGCGCGAGGGCGTGCAGGACGCGCTGCGCCACGCCCCGTGGCTGCCCGGCGCGGCCGGCCCGGACGTCGTGCCGGCCCGCGCGGTCGCCCTGGACGTCCCGACGGCGGGTCTGCTCGCGGCGCTCGCCGACACGGTCGACGGGCTGGTCGTGCCCGCGTGGAGCCCGGCGCTCGGCGACCTCGGGGTCACCCGGCTCGACCCGGCCGGGCTGGCCGACCGCCTGGCCGGGCTGCGCCGCCCGCCGTCGTGGTGGCACGGCCTCTACGCCGCGCTCGCGGGCCTCGAGGCGCTCGACCGCGCCGAGCTCGCCGCCCTGCCCGTCCCGCTCGTCGACGGCCGCCTCGTCATCGGCCCCCGCGGCACCCTGCTGCCCGGACCCGGCGTCGCGAAGGCCGGTCTGGGCGGTGGCCTGGGCCTGCGGCTCGTGCACCCGGACGCCGCCCACCCGCTGCTCGCCTCCCTCGGCGCCCGCGCCGCGGACGGCCCCGACCTGCTCGACGAGCCCGAGGTCCGCGAGGCCGTGGAGCGGTCGGTCGACGACGCGGAGGCGGGGCTGGACGTCGGCCCACTCGCGCGGCTGGTGCTGGCGTTCGCCCCCGGCCGGGACCCGGCGGGCTCCTCGGTGCTCGGGGCGCTGGCCCTGCCCGACGACGACGGCGGGTACCGCCGCGCGGACGAGCTCGTCCTGCCCGACGGCGCGCTGCGTGCGGTGCTCGGCGACGACTCCCCGGTCGGGGTGGTGGCCGACGCGGCCGTCGCCGAGCACGGCCGCGCGGCGCTGCACGCGGTCGGGGTGCTGGACGGGTTCGCGATCGTGCACGACGACGCGCCGACCGGCCCGGACCACGACCTCGACGACGAGGAGACGTGGTGGTCCGAGGCCGTCGACCCGGAGCCGGGACGCGGCGCGGAGCCACCGGACCCGCCGGGCGCGCTGACCGCCGTCCGCGACCTGGAACTGGTCGCCGACTGGCCCGCCGCGTGGGGTCTGCTGGCGGCCGACCGCGCGGTGCGCGCCGCGCTCGTCGCGCTGCCCGGCGAGCCGGTGCCCTACACCGCCTGGTGGCTCGCCCGGCACGGCCGCCTCGCCGGCCACCGGCCGGGCCACTGGCGGCTGCCGGGGGCCGGCGCCGATCCGGCCGTCGCGGCGCTCTTCGACCCCGCCCCGGTCGACCTCGACGGCGGGTTCCTGACGGCGGTCGGGGTCCGCACCGATCTGCGCGTCGCCGACCCGGCGCAGGCCGCCGACCTGCTCGCCCGGCTGGCCGACCCGGCCCGCACCGTCCCGCCCGGGGTGGCACTCGCCGCGTACGGCGCGCTCGCCGCGGCCGTCGCCGGGCAGCGGGTGGACGTCGCCGACGTCGAGCCGCCGCCGCGGGTGCGGACCGCGGGCGGCGGGGTCGTGGACGCCGACCCGGCCCGCGACCCGGCCCCCGTCGTCCTGGACCGGCCGTGGTTGGCGGCCGCGCTGGACCCGGCGGTCGTCGTGCCGGTGGCGCCGGACGGGGCGGCGGCGCTCGCCGAGCTGCTGGACCTGCCGGTCGCCTCGGAGACGGTGCACGGCGAGGTCCGCTCGCCCGGGACCGCCACCGCGTGGACCGCGGTCGCCGACGTCGCGGTCTGGGCGGCCGCCGTCGGGCGGGAGCTGCCGCCCGGCGAGGTCGTGGTGCACGAGCGCCTGCGGGTCGCGGCCACCGTCGACGGGGAGACCCGGGACGTGTTCCCGGGCGTGTGGGTCGAGCTCGGGGTCGTGCACACCGACGACCCGGTGCGCGCGCTGCTCGCGGGCTGGACGGGGACCGGCGGGATCTAGAGCTTCTGCGCGCCCTTCGAGCCGCGCGCCGCCGCCGCGCGCTGCACGGCCAGCACCGACAGGCCCACGACGCCGAGCCCGACCCCGACCACGCAGGCCCACACCCACGGCGTCGACCCGCCCGCGAGCAGCACGACCACCAGCGCCACGACCCACACACCCATCCCGACGAGCACGGGCCGGACCGGGTCGGTCAGCCGACGCGGCAGGGGCGGGGGCTGCCAGTCCGGTTCGACCACACACCGAGCCTACGACCCCGCTAGCCTGCCGCCGTGCTGCAGCGACTGTTCCGGCTGGACGAACGGGCGACGACCATCGGGGCGGAGGTCCGCGGGGGCCTCGTCACGTTCGTGACGATGGCCTACATCGTCGTGCTGAACCCCCTGATCCTGGGCAGCATCGACCCGGCATCGGCCAGCGCGAAGCGCGACGTCCTCGGGGCCACGCTGTCCGTGCCGCAGGTCGCGGCCGTGACCGCCCTGGTCGCGGGGGTCATGACGATCCTGTTCGGGCTGATCGCGAACTTCCCGTTCGCGCTCGCCACCGGGCTCGGCATCAACACCCTGGTCGCGGTGAGCATCGCCCCGCAGATGACGTGGCCGGAGGCGATGGGCCTCGTCGTCATCGAGGGCGTCATCATCGTGATCCTCGGTCTGACCGGCTTCCGGACGGCGGTGTTCGCGGCCATCCCGGACGCCCTGAAGATCGCGATCGCCGCCGGCATCGGGGCGTTCATCGCGCTGATCGGCCTGGTCGACGCCGGGTTCGTCCGCCGCATCCCGGACGCCGCGAACACCACCGTGCCGGTCGGGCTCGGCATCGAGGGCTCCATCGCGAGCTGGCCGACCGCGGTGTTCTGCGTGGGCCTGCTCCTGACGGCGGTCCTGGTCGCCCGCGGCACGAAGGCCGGCATCCTCATCGGCGTCGTCGCGACGACCGTGCTCGCGATCGTCGTCGAGGCGATCGTGCAGGTCGGCCCGTCCAACGGCACGAACCCGCGCGGCTGGAACCTCGGCTACCCGGGCCTGCCGTCGTCGGTGGTCGGCCTGCCGGACCTCTCGCTGGTCGGCGACGTGTCCTTCGGCGCGTTCGCCCGCCTGCCGATCATCGCGGTGACGCTGCTGGTGTTCACGCTGGTGCTGGCGAACTTCTTCGACGCCATGGGCACGATGACCGGGCTCGGCCGCCAGGCCGGGCTGGTCGACGAGAAGGGCCAGCTGCCGAACATCGGCCGCGCGCTGGTCGTCGAGGGAGCCGGCGCGGTGGCCGGTGGTGCGGCGTCGTCGAGCTCGAACACGGTGTTCGTCGAGTCGGCCTCCGGCATCGCCAGCGGCGCCCGGACCGGCCTCGCCAACGTCGTCACGGGCCTGCTCTTCCTGGCCGCCATGTTCTTCACCCCGCTCTACGAGGTGGTGCCGGTCGAGGCGGCCGCGCCCGCGCTCGTCGTCGTCGGGGCCCTGATGATGGGCGGGGTCCGCGACATCGAGTGGGGCGAGTTCCGGGTGGCGCTCCCGGTCTTCCTGACGATCGTGACGATGCCGTTCACGTACTCGATCGCGAACGGCATCGGCGTCGGGTTCATCAGCTGGGTGGTGCTGCATGCGACGACCGGGCGGGCCCGCACGATCCACCCGCTGATGTGGGTGGTCGCGGTCGCGTTCGTCGCCTACTTCGCGGTCGGGCCGCTCCGGGCGGCCCTCGGCGGGTGAGGTGTGAGCCGGTCGTCCCTCCGGTTGACAGGCCGTCGGGGCGCCGGAACGGTTGTGCCCGATGGGTAACGGAGCCACCACGTTGACGCGCCGTCGGCACGTCGACTTCGGGCTGTGCTCCACCCAGGCGTGTCGAGGCTGAATCTCCACGCCCCCGTCGTCTCGCACGTTCCCGCACGCCTCGAGGAGGCACCCCCATGTCCGTCGGCACCCCGTCCGACCCCCTGAAGTTCGCCTACTGGGTCCCCAACGTCTCCGGGGGCCTGGTCACCAGCGGCATCGAGCAGCGCACCGACTGGAACTGGGACTACAACCGCGAGACCGCGATCGCCGCCGAGAACTCGGGCTTCGAGTACGCGCTCTCCCAGGTCCGGTACATGGCCAGCTATTCGGCCGAGTACCAGCACGAGTCCACCTCGCTGTCGCTCGCCATCATGATGGCCACCGAGCGCCTCAAGGTCATGGCCGCCGTGCACCCCGGCATGTGGCACCCGGGCGTGTTCGCCAACTTCGGCGCCACCGCCGACCACCTCACCGGCGGCCGGTTCGCGACGAACGTCGTGTCCGGCTGGTTCAAGGGCGAGTTCACCGCCTTCGGCGAGCCGTGGCTCGAGCACGACGAGCGCTACCGGCGCACCGAGGAGTTCATCGCCTGCCTCAAGGGCATCTGGGAGCAGGACAACTTCGAGTTCAAGGGAGACTTCTACCGCTTCCACGACTACTCGCTGAAGCCCAAGCCGCTCAACACCCCGGAGCGTCCCCACCCCGAGATCTTCCAGGGCGGGAACTCGACGGCGGCGCAGAAGATGGCCGGCCGGGTGTCGGACTGGTACTTCTCCAACGGCAAGGACTTCGACGGGGTCACCGAGCAGCTCGACGTCATCAACGCCGAGGCCGCCGCCCACGACCGCAGCGTCAGGTTCGGGCTGAACGGCTTCATGATCGTCCGGGACACCGAGACCGAGGCCCGCGACACCCTGCGCGAGATCGTCGACAAGGCCAATGTCGAGCAGGTGCAGGGCTTCCGCGACGCCGTGCAGCAGGCCGGGAAGTCGGCCTCCGACGGCAAGGGCATGTGGGCGGAGTCGTCGTTCGAGGACCTCGTCCAGTACAACGACGGCTTCAAGAGCCAGCTCATCGGCACCGCGGAGCAGGTCGCGGACCGGGTCATCGAGTACAAGAAGCTCGGCGTCGACCTGAACCTCCTGTGCTTCCTGCACGTCAAGGAGGAGATCGAGCAGTTCGGCGAGAAGGTGCTGCCGATCATCCGCGAGAAGGAGGCCGAGCTGGCCGAGCGCCCGCTCGCCGCTCAGGCGTGAGTCGCCGGTCGGGCCGTCCCTCGGGCGGCCCGGCCGAGCCGGACCGCGTAGATCACCGCGCTGCCCAGGAACAGCACCCCGGTGACGAGCAGCCAGTTCTCGAGGATCCCGGCGGTGCCGAGGCCGGAGGTGAAGCGCAGCGCGTCCTCGCCGTGGCTCGTGATCGTCGGCAGGTAGATCAGCCCGAGCACCGCCGACCCGAGGACCGGCGCCCGCACGTGGTTGACCGCGGGGACGAGCACCGGCCGGTCGGCCCGCCGCCGGGCCCACCGGGCGAGGCGCAGCGGCTGGTCGGCCAGGGCGTACAGCGGGTAGAGCACCAGGTCGTGGCCGATCACGGCACCGAGGAACCAGATCAGCAGCGCGAGCCAGGTCGGGTCCTCCCACAGCATCGACACCACGTAGCCGACCAGCGCGAAGCACGCGATCAGCACGAGCAGGTGCAGCGGGTTCGCGCCGTACAGGCGTCGCCAGAGGCTCATGTCGCGCCGGTCCGGCGGAAGTCGATCGACGCGACCCACTTCGTGTTGTGAACCCCGGGCAGCGCCGGGACGATCACGCGCGCCGGGAAGCCGTGGTCGGGCGACAGGTCGGCCATCGGCCCGCCGTCGTCGTCGCCGACCCGCAGGGCGAGCAGTGCGTCGGGGTCGAGGACCTGGTTGGCCTGCAGGGTCGCGCGGGCGAAGGCCCCCGAGGTCTCCACCGACTGCACGAACGCGTTGTCCGGGGCCGACACGCCCGCGAGCGCCGCGAGGTCGCGCAGCCGCACGCCGCTCCACGTCCGGGTCGTCGACCAGCCCTCGACGCAGGCGATCGGCAGGACCGCGGTGTGCTGGGGCATGGCCGCGAGGTCGGAGCGCGACAGCGACACCTCGCCGGTGCCGCCGGTCAGCCGCAGCCGCCAGCCGTCGCCCAGGGCCGCCGGGTCGATGCCCGAGCCCGCCAGCGTGCGGTTGATCTGGAAATCGTTCGGCCCGTCGCCGTAGGACTGCCCGCGCGGGGAGAGCACGGCCAGGGGCCGCAGCGCGTCCCAGGTCTGGCCGATACTCAGCACGCCGACCAGCGCCGACCCGCCCCCGACCAGCCCGAGCAGCCCCCGTCGGGACAGGGTCGGCCGGCCCGGGTCGACCGGGGCGAGACCGTGCGCGTCCACCGGTTCGGGCTCGGTGGTGGCGGGGGAGTCGTGCAGCCAGCGGTCGAAGGCGCCCGTGCCGTGCGGGCCGCGCCGCAGCGCGCGGACCATTGTCGGGAACTTCAGGACGACGTGGGCGACGAAGCCGCCGATGAACACCCACGCCCCGTAGTAGTGCGCGGTGTAGAAGCCGAAGCCCCACGAGTAGTCGTACTGCGCGTTCATCAGCCCGGTGACGAACTCGAACAGGATGCCGCCGACCAGGGCGAGCAGCGAGATCCGCTCCAGGAGCTGCGCGACGCTCGTCACCGGCGGCCAGGCGAACAGCTTCGGGACCACCGACCACAGCTTCGCCAGCACGACCGGCGTGAGGACCATGCCGCCCACCACGTGCAGCCCCTGGGTGAGCCGGTAGAACCACGACGGGTCGGTCGGCCAGTCGAAGAAGGGCAGGTGCAGGCCACCGACGTCGGCGGGGATGGCCTGGCCGAACTGCGGGCCGTAGGCGATGTAGGACATCAGCCCGGTGAGCACGACGATCGTCAGGCCCACCAGCAGGACGGCCCCGAACACCGAGGTCAGCCAGGTACCGCGCAGCGGGCTGCGCCAGGTCCGCGGGTGGAAGGGCGGCGGCACGGGGATCCTCCCGAGCCCGCGCCAGAGGCCGGCCGGGAAGCCGTAGGTGGGTTCCGGGGCGGTGCGCGGGGGAACCTCGTCGCGGGTCGCCTGCGCCATGCCGCCCTCCTCTCCGTCCGTCTGCCGGTCCACTCTCCCCGACGGCGGGTCCCCACGCCGTGAGGGCCTGCACCGGGTGCCCGAGTGGGTGTCCGGACGAGAACGGGTACCGGTTCGGTGGGTGGGCGGACCCCCACCACCATCGAGCGAGGAGGCCCGCGTGGCGGACAACATCTACCGGAAGACCGAGATCGTCGGGACGTCGGAGAAGGGTGTCGACGACGCCATCGCCGGCGCCATCAAGCGCGCCGCCGAGACCCTCCGCCAGATCGGCTGGTTCGAGGTCAAGGAGATCCGCGGCCACGTCGAGGACGGGAAGATCCAGCACTACCAGGTGACGATCACCGTCGGGTTCGCCCTCGAGGACACGAAGTCGTAGTCGGCCCGGGTCGGCGGCCCCCGGGGTTCTCGGGGGCCGGACCCAGGATCGTTAGGTAAACTCACGACACGTGATGGCCCGGTGACCGCGCAGGCGACGATGTTCGCGTCGCTGCGGGTGCGCAACTACCGGCTCTTCGCCGGCGGACAGGTCGTCTCCCTGGTCGGCACGTGGATGCAGCGCGTCGCCCAGGACTGGCTGGTCCTCAACCTCTCCGGCGGGAGCCCGGTCGCCCTCGGCGTGGCCGCGGCCCTGCAGTTCGGCCCGACCCTGTTCCTGTCGCTGGCGGGCGGGGCGATCGCCGACCGCTTCGACAAGCGCCGGATCCTCATGGGCCTGCAGGTCGGCATGGGTGCGTGCGCGCTGGTGCTCGGCCTGCTCGACGTCACCGGGACCGCGACCCTCGGCGTCGTCTACGTCCTGTGCTTCCTGCTCGGCTGCTTCTCCGCGGTCGACGCCCCCGTTCGGCAGTCCTTCGCCGGGGAGATGGTCGGCCCGGACTCGCTGACCAACGCCGTCGCGCTGAACTCGATGACGTTCAACACCGCGCGGATCGTCGGGCCGGCGGTGGCGGGCCTGATGATCGCGGCGGTCGGCACCGGCTGGGTGTTCCTGGTCAACTGCGTCACCTTTGCGGCGGTGCTCACCGGTCTCGCCCTCATGCGACCGGGGGAGATGTTCGCCTACGAGCGCGCCGGCCGGTCCCGGGGCGCGGTGCGCGACGGGCTCCGCGAGGTCCGCCGCCGCCCGGACCTCGTCCTGCTGCTGACCGTGGTCTTCTTCGTCTCCACGTTCGGCATCAACTTCTTCATGACCCTCGCCATCACCGCCCGCCTCGTCTTCGGCCGTGGGGCGGAGTCCTACGGGCTGCTGACCTCGGCGCTCGCGGTCGGCTGCCTGCTGGGGACGTTCGTGGCCGCCCGCCGCGTGGGGCGCCCACGGCTGCGGACGGTGCTGATCGCGGGCCTGTTCTTCGGCGCCGCGGAGCTGTTCACGGGCGTCATGCCGACCTACCTGCTCACGGCGCTGCTGCTCGTCCCCACCGGTCTCGGCCAGCTGGTGTTCACGACGGCGGCCAACTCGGCCGTGCAGCTCGGCGTCTCGGAGTCGATGCGCGGGCGCGTCATGGGGCTCTACGTCCTCGTGCTGCTCGGCGGGACCCCGCTCGGCGGCCCGGTCCTGGGCTGGATGGCCGACACCTGGGGCGGACGAGCCCCGCTCGTCGTCGGCGGGGTGCTGACGATGGCGACGGTGGTCGTGGCGGCCGGTGTCCTCGCCTGGCAGGCCCGCCGCGCCCGGTCGGTGCCGGCGCCGGCCTGACATCCCCGTCGAGTGCTCCATCAGGCAGGTTCGCGGGGTCCACGACCTGCCGGGTGTCACACTCGGCGGCTCAGGAGCCCGGTTACGTCAAGGGCCAGGCGTGCACGGGGATGTTCTCGGCCATGTTGCTCACGTAGCGCTCGAGCATCCGCGCCATCGCCGTGGGCCGCGTGCAGCCGTCCTTCTCGAGCGCGTGCACCATCGAGGTCTGCCACGAGGCGCCCGTGCACCCCGTCCGGCACCGGGCCTCGATGACGGCGAGGTAGCGCTCGGCGACGTCCGGGTCGACCCCCCACGCCTGGAGGCCGGAGCGGGCGAGCGGCAGCAACCGGTCCAGGACGAGCCGGTCGACCGGGACCGTGCCCTCGCCCGGCCAGAACAGCTGCGCGTCCAGCCCGTGCTGGGCGCCGGCCACGAAGTTCTCGTGCGCGGCCGCGAAGGTCATCGAGGTCCACGGCGGGTGCTCCAGGGCCACGAGCGCCCGCACCAGGCCGTAGAAGAACAGCGCGTTCGCGACGGCGTCGATGGCGGTCGGGCCCGCCGGGAGGACGCGGTTCTCCAGCCGCAGGTGGGCGACGCCCTCGGCGACGTCGTACACCGGCCGGTTCCACCGCCAGACCGTCCCGGAGTGCAGCCGCAGCTCGTGCAGCTGCGGGGCGCCGCCGTCGTCGAGGACCGCCAGGGGGTCCTCGTCGTCGGTCAGGGGCAGCAGCGCGGGGAAGTAGCGGACGTTCTCCTCGAACAGGTCCGTGACCGAGGACGCCCACCGGTCGCCGAACCACACGCGCGGGCGGACGCCCTGGTTGCGCAGCTCGACCGGGCGGACGTCCACCGACTGCTCGAACAGCGGGACCCGGGTCTCGGCCCAGAGTCGGTGGCCGAGCAGGAACGGCGAGTTGGCGGCCAGGGCCACCTGCACCCCGGCGATCGCCTGCGCGGCGTTCCAGTGCGCGGGGAACGTCTCCGGGGTGAGCTGGAGGTGCAGCTGCAGCGAGGTGCACGCGGCCTCGGGCGCGATCGAGTCGACGTCGAGGACGAGGTGCTCGGGCGGGTGCGAGGCGGCGCGGTCCGGCTCGGCGATGTCGAGGTGGAACGGCTCGCCGCGGGCGCCGACCATCTGCCGGTTCAGCAGGTCGTAGCGGGGGTCGTCGGTGAGCTGGTCGGAGTCCAGGTGCTCCGGGCGCAGCGTCGGCAGGATGCCGATCGTCACCGGTGTGGCCCCGACGACGGCGGCCGAGCGCCGGGCGCAACCGATGGAGGCGACGACGTCGTCCTCGAGCTCGCAGGCCGACGCGCCGGGCAGGGTGCGCGGGGGCAGGTTGATCTCGAGGTTCCAGCGGCCGAGCTCGGTGGTCAGCAGGTCGGAGGCCGACCGGTCGAGCACCGCGTGGTTGAGCATTGCGGGGCTCATGCCCTCGTCGACGAGGGCGAGCTCGAGCTCCACCCCGGTGCGGAGCTCATCGGCGGCGAAGCGGCCCTCGGCGACCATCCGACGCAACGCCTCCAGGCAGCGGTGGACCTTGCTGCGGTAGGCGTCGCGGTCGGACAGGACGGTGCGGGCGACGACCCGGCCCATCAGTGCCGGGTCCCGGCTCCCGTCGTCGGACACTCCGGTGGTGGGCTGCCGACCCGGTCGGAGTCGCCGGGAACGTGCGCCGAGCTGGTCGGTACGGCGGTCGGCCCCATCAGTGCCCGGCTCCCTCTCTCGACCCGCGCTCCCGACGGTCGGTCCCGTCCGGGAGCCGGTACGCGCTCGTCCCCGACCCGGCAACGGTGACACAGCGCTGTGTCACGCACCAGGGCCCGACACCGTTCGCCTCGTCATAGCGTCCGTTCAGCGGAGACACTCGGATCTCCGCCGCCGTTGGGCGCACATGCAGATGCGGTGACCGCAGACGGGAAGCGAACAGGTGTGGACGAAAGGCGTCACGAACCGCGGCCGAAGTCCTCGGGCGAGACGTTGTCGAGGAACGCCCGGAACCGGTCGACCTCCTCCTCGTCGGGGACCCCGGAGTCGCCCTCCGCGCCGGACGCGCTCTCCGACTCGTCGTCGTCGACCAGCACACCGGCCTCGACGAGCACCGCCTCGGTGGCGTGGATCGGCACGTCGACGTGCAGGGCGATCGCGATGGAGTCGCTGGGGCGCGCCGAGACGCGCAGCCCCCGGTCGAACACGAGGTCGGCGTAGAACGTGCCGCCGCGCACCTCGGTGATCTCGATCCGCTCCAGGGTGCGTCCGAGGGCCGACACGACGTCGGCGATCAGGACGTGCGTGAGCGGCCGTTCGGGCAACCGGCCCTGCTGCTCCAGGGCGATCGCCTCGGCCTCCGCCAGGCCGATCCAGATCTGCAGGCACCGCTTGCCCGTCGTCTCCTGGAGGAGCACGACGGGGTGCCGGTTGGCGTCCGACGCCGCCTGTTGCGCCGCGTCGTCGACGGCCAGGACGCCGACCACCCGCATCTCGCTCACGTCTTCGCCTCCCGTGACCGGGATCGGTCCGCCCGTCCCCGGTCGAGCTCCGCCGGAGTCTTCCCGGCCGAGTCCATCCTGTCAGCCACGGACCGCGCCGTCTCCGGTCGAGCGCGCCCGGCGGGTCCCACCCGGGCATGCCCCGTGCCCCCGCCCGGCACACCACGGACGGGCCGGGGCCCGTCCCACCCGTCACGGGAGATCACATCTGGAACGATGCGGCCCGTGGTGCGGATCGTGGACCTCGGGGCCGTCGGCGTCCCGGCGTCGCCCTCGCTGCTGGACGACTTCCGCGACCTGTCCCGCGCCGACCGCCGGCCGGACCGGCCCGGCGGGAGGGGCCTGGTGCTCGCGGAGGGCACCGTCGTCGTGCGTCGCCTGCTCGCCTCGCCCTACCCGCCGCGGGCCCTGCTCGGCGTCCCGCGGCGCATAGACGAGCTGGCCGCCGAGCTGGACGGGCTCGACGTCCCGGCCTTCGTCACCGACGCCGCGACCATGGCCGACGTCGTCGGGTTCCACCTCAACCGCGGCGTCCTCGCGAGCGCCGACCGGGCACCCGTCCCGGACCTGGGGGCGCTCCTCGCCGCCGCGACACGGGTCGCGGTGCTCGAGGGGGTCAACGACCACGAGAACCTCGGCTCGCTGTTCCGCAACGCCGCCGCCCTGGGCGTCGACGCGGTGCTCCTGGCGCCCGGCTGCGCCGACCCGCTCTACCGGCGCAGCGTCCGCGTCTCGATGGGGCACGTCCTGCGGGTGCCGTTCGTGGCCGGGACGTGGGAGGAGCTGGTGTCCGCGCTGCGGGCCCACGGCTACGTCCTGGGCGCCCTGACCCCGGCCGGTGACGTCGGCCCGGCCGCGCTCGCGGACCACCCGCGGGTCGCCCTGCTGCTCGGCGCCGAGGGGCCGGGCCTGTCCGCCGAGGCTCTCGCGCTCGCCGACCACCGGGTCCGCATCACGATGGTGCCGGGCGTCGACTCGCTCAACGTCGCGACGGCGGGGGCGGTCGCCTTCCATGCCGTCGGCAGCCCGAGCACGGCGGGGTGCGGGTGAGCGTTCTCGAGGTCGCCGCCCGACGCGGCCGCGCGCTGGTGGGCGGCCATCCCGTCGGGGGGTCCGCCGCCGACGAGGGCTGGGGGTACTACGCCGCCGGTGCCGACCTGCCGCCGGCGCTGGTGGAGGAGCTGGACGCCTGGGCCCGGGCCGCGGACGCCGCGGAACGGGCGAGTGCGGGCCCGCGCTCGTCGGAGGCCGTGCGCGTGAGCCGGACCGGGCGGCACCTGGCCGCCCGGGTGTCGGTCGCCCTGCGGGTCCCGGTCGACTACCGCGACCCGGTCACGGGGCTGCGCATCCCGCTGCGCGCGGTCACGACGGCGCCGCGCGTCCCCCCGGTGCCGCTGCCCGCTCGACGCCGGGGCAGGCGGACGCCGGGTGGCACCGTCTCCACGGTCTTCACCGAGCCCACACCGTGGGCGACGGGGCTGACCCTGGCCGCGATCGTGGCGGGCCTCGTCCTGGCGGCGAACCTGACCCTCGCGCTGCCGCTCGTCGCGGGCCTCGGGTGGTTCGGCGTGCTGATCGACCTGGTGGTCGTCGCCGGGCTGCTGCCGGCGCTGTGGCTCAACCGCGGGGTGCCCACGTGGCGGTGGGCGGTCTGGGGAGCGTTCGTCGGGATGGGGTTCGCCGTCCCGCCGCTGGTGGTCGCGGCCCTCAGCGCGACCCTGGCGGTCTAGCCGCGGGGCGAGCGCACCCCGAGCAGGACGTCCTCCCACGAGGGGACGATCGGGTGCGACTTCTGCCGGCCGCGTGCGCCTCCACCGCCGTCGTCGCGCCCGGGGTCGGTGCGCCCCTGGTCGCGCGAGCGCGGCGTGCGCGGGGACGACGGCCGTTCCGGGGCGCGCTGGTCGGGCACGCTGCGCGACCCGCGTCCGCCGCGAGGCGCACGGGGAGCGGGCCCGCCCCCGACGGCGACGGCGGGTGCGTCCGGTTCCTCGGCGGGCTGCTCGGGCTCGACCTCGGGGGTCTCCTCGGCGACCGGCCGGGCCGCGCGGCCGTCGGCGCGCCGCGGGCCGGAGGCGGGGGCGAGCCCCATGACGTCGCGGGCGGCCTCGTCGCGCGGCGCCGCCGCCCCCCCGGCGGGACCGGGCGTGTAGGTCCAGTGCGCGAGGTGGTCGGAGTGCCCGGCGCGCCAGGCCATCGCCACGACCCAGGCCCCGTCGTCGCTCTTCCAGGCGTCCCAGGTGGCCTCCCCGGCGTCCTGGCCGCGCCCGGCCAGCACCCCGGAGATGATCTCGCCGAGGGTGCGCGCCTCGGTCGGGGCGCCGCCCTCGGGCGGCACCGGTCGGGCCCGCCGCGCGATCTCGGCGACCCGCGAGCGCTCCAGCAGGACCGGGTAGGCGAACCGCTCGACGTGCGCCGCCGGGACCCCCGCCCCGGCCGCGACGTCGGCGACCGACTCGCCCCCGCGGATCCGCGCCTGGATGTCGCGCGGCCGCAGCGGCGAGGTCGTCTCGATCTCCATCTGGCCGAGCCGGCGCACGTCACCGCGCGCGGCCGCCCGCAGCCGCTCGTCGGAGGGGACGGTGAAGCGCTCGTGCCGGATCGGATCCTCGAGGATCACCGTGGACGTGTCCTCGCCCAGGCCCACGACCCGGAGCTCGCGCATGTCAGGCCTCCCCGTCGGCGATGTGCAGCCACCGCGGTCGACGCTAGGCGAGCACCTGCCCCGGTCGAGGGAGGCGCGCCGGGACGAGGGTCACGCGCCCGTGAGCGCCCCCACCACGTGGTCGATGCACTCGGTCAGCTTCGACACGTCGTCCGGGTCGACCGCCGGGAACATGCCGATCCGCAGCTGGTTGCGGCCGAGCTTGCGGTAGGGCTCGGTGTCGACGACCCCGTGCGCGCGGAGGATCCGCGCCACCGCGGCCGCGTCGACCTCGTCGGTGAAGTCGACCGTCCCGACCACCTGCGAGCGGTGCGCGGGCTCGGCGACGAACGGCGTGGCGAACGACGACTTCTCCGCCCAGGCGTAGAGCCGGTCGCTCGAGTCCTTCGTGCGGCCGGTGGTGAAGTCCATGCCGCCCGCGGCGTTCATCCAGTCGACCTGCTCCGCGAGCATGATCAGGGTGGCGACGGCGGGGGTGTTGTAGGTCTGGTCCTTGCGCGAGTTGTCGATCGCGGTCGTCAGGGACAGGAACTCGGGGATCCAGCGGTCCGTCGCGGCGATCTCGTTCACCCGCTCCAGGGCCGCCGGGCTCATCAGGGCGATCCACAGCCCGCCGTCGGAGGCGAACCCCTTCTGCGGGGCGAAGTAGTAGACGTCGGCCTGCGACACGTCCACCGGCAGGCCGGCCGCCCCCGAGGTCGCGTCGATCGCGACGAGCTTCCCCTCGCTGCCCCGCGGCCGGGCGACGGGGACGGCCACCCCGGTCGAGGTCTCGTTGTGCGCCCAGGCGATCAGGTCGACCGAGGGGTCCGAGACCGGCTCGGGCGCGGTGCCGGGGTCGCTCGGGACGATGATCGGGTCGGTGAGGAACGGGGCGCCCGTCGCGACCCCGGCGAACTTCGAGGAGAACTCGCCGTAGGTCAGGTGCAGGGACCGCTCCCGGATCAGCCCGACCGCCGCGGCGTCCCAGAACGCCGTCGACCCGCCGTTGCCGAGCACCACCTCGTAGCCCTCGGGCAGGGCGAAGAGTTCCGAGAGCCCCGCCCGCACCCGCGCGACCAGGTCCTTCACCGGCTTCTGCCGGTGCGAGGTGCCCATGACGTCGGCCGCGTCGGCCACCGCGCGCAGCTGCTCGGGACGCACCTTCGAGGGCCCGCAGCCGAAGCGTCCGTCGGCGGGCAGCAGGTCGGCCGGGATCGTCACTGATTCAGCGGTCACGCCGCCCATCCTCGCAAGCCCGCCCGAGGAGTTGCTGTGCCCTGGCGCACCCCGCGCCGCGTGCTGCTCGGAGTACCTGCGATTTGTCCCATCTCTCACGGTCTTCCCGACGAGCGCCGGTGCTGCCTACCGTGGCCGGGTGAACGCACCGATCGCGAATCTGCGTGTCGACTATCGCGCGGGCGAACTCGAGGTGAACGATCTCGCGTCGACCTGGCACGAGCAGCTCGCGGGGTGGCTGGAGGCGGCCCGCGGCGCCGAGCTGCCCGACCCGAACGCGATGGTGCTCGCGACCGTCGACGACGAGTACCGCGTCACCACCCGCACGGTGCTGGCGAAGGACATCGACGCCCGCGGGGTCACGTTCTTCACCAACTACACCTCGGAGAAGTCCCACCAGCTGCGGCAGACGCGGCAGGCCTCGGCGACGTTCCCCTGGTACGGGCTCCAGCGGCAGGCGACCGTGATCGGCGCCGTCGAGCTCCTGGGCAAGGAGGAGACCGCGGAGTACTGGCGGGGCCGTCCGCGGACCTCGCAGCTCGGGGCGTGGGCGTCGCCGCAGTCGGCGACCGTGCGCGACCGGCAGGCCCTCGAGGACCTGTACGCGACCGTCGAGGCGCGCTTCGGCGACGGCGAGATCCCGCCGCCGCCGCACTGGGGCGGGTGGCGGCTGACCCCGACCCACGTCGAGTTCTGGCAGGGCCGCACCTCGCGCCTGCACGACCGGCTGCGGTTCCGGTTCGAGCCGGTCCGCGGCGCCTGGGTGGTCGAGCGCCTGGCGCCGTGAGGTCGGCGTCTAGGATCGTGAGGTGAGCGAACGATCCCGGGGCCTGTTCGCCGACACCACCCCGCTGCGGACGCCCGCCTTCCGCCGGCTCTGGACGGCGGGGGTGGTCACGGTCGTCGGCGCGCAGCTGACGGTGGTGGCGGTGCCGTTCCAGCTGTACGAGATGACGGGCTCGTCGGCGTGGGTGGGGCTCACCGGTCTGTTCGGCCTCGTCCCGCTCGTGGTCTTCGGGCTCTGGGGCGGGGCGATCGCGGACGCGGTCGACCGCCGGATGCTGCTCGTGGTGTCCGGGATCGGCATCGCGGTGACCTCGGCCCTGCTCGGGGTGAGCGCCCTGACCCACCTCGGCGGGCCGTGGACGGTCCTGGTGATCTTCGCGGTGCAGACGGCCTGCCTGGCGGTGAACCAGCCGACCCGCTCCGCCGTCCTGCCCCGCATCCTGCCGCTGGACCAGCTCCCTGCCGCGAACACGCTGTGGTTCACGGTGCAGCAGATCGGGGCGTTCGCGGGTCCGCTCGTCGGCGGCGTGGCCCTGGCCTTCATCGACGTCGGGGTGCTCTACCTCGTCGACACCGTCTGCCTGACGGCGTCGATCTGGGCGGCCTACCGGCTCCCGCGCCTGCCGGTCTCCGACGACGCGCAGGGCGGGGTGCGCGGCGTCCTGCACGCGATCCGGACGAGCGCCGGGCTCCGGTCGGTGATCGACGGGTTCCGGTACGCAGCGATGTCGAAGGTGCTGCTGGTCAGCTTCCTCGCCGACCTCGTCGCGATGGGCTTCGGGATGCCGCGCGCCGTGTTCCCGGAGGCGGCGATCGAGACCTACGGCGGCGGCCCGGCCTACGGACTGCTGTCCGCGTCGATCGCCGGCGGCGCGGCCCTCGGCGGCCTGCTCTCCGGGCGGCTGCACGGGATCGCCCGGCAGGGGATCGCCGTGACGGTCGCGGTGTGCCTGTGGGGGGTGGGGGTCGCGCTGGCCGGGCTGACCTCGATCCTCTGGCTCGCCGTCCTGCTGCTCGCTGCCGCCGGCGCGGCGGACCTGGTCAGCTCGGTCTTCCGGTCGACGATGCTGCAGACCGTCGCCACGGACGAGATGCGCGGCCGCATGCAGGGCGTGTTCGTGGTCGTCGTCGCGGGAGGCCCGCGTGTGGCCGACCTGTGGCATGGCTGGGCGGCGGACGCGGTCGGGACCGGTGCCGCGACCGCGATCGGTGGCGTCGCGGTCGTCGTCGGGATGCTCGCGGTCGTCCTGGCCTTCCCCGCCTTCTGGCGCTACCGCGCCCCGACGGCGGGGACGCCGGAGGACGCACCGACGAGCCAGGCCTGACGGTCAGGCCCGGGGGCCGTGACGAGCGGACCCTCACATGGCTCCGGAGCCCCTCGCGAGCCCCGTGAGGGCCCGTTGATCACCCGGACACCGGTCGCGATCAGGCCGGGGGGAGCCGGTTCGCCATCCCCTCCGCGAGCGTGCGCGCCTGGTCGCAGCGCACCTCCGACGGCCCGCCCGCGACCGAGGCCGACGTCAGCTGCCCCGGCCGCCCGTCGCGGGGCGGGCCGAGCCACACCCACACCCGGCAGCCGCTGTCCGTCGAGCTCGCCCAGGCGCTCCGGCCGCCCGCCGGCGGCAGCGGTCGGCCGTACTGGGCGGGTGTCGCGTCGTCGGTGGTGAAGTAGAGGTCGATCTCGCCGCCGCGCCCGAAGGAGCACGACCAGCGGGCGAACCCGGCCCCGCCGCGGGTGGGCGCGACGTCGGGGACGGCGCGGCCGAGCTCCTCGGACGGGAGCAGGGCGCAGGCGTCGGCGTCGGCGAAGACGAACCGCTGCGGGCGCGCGGGGTCGGCGACGATCCCCTCGGCGTCGAGGGTGCGGGACACGACGGCCGTGCCCGCGTCCGCGAGGCCGCACGTGCCACCGGCGAGGCCGGAGGACGACGCCTCGACCCGGACCTGCGTGCCATCGGCAATCGTCAGCACCCGGGGGCAGCCGTTCGAGGCCGCGCTCTCCGGTGTCCGCGCGAGCGTGGCAGCGCCGACCACGCCGGTGGTCGTGTCTGGCGGCAGGGTCGTCCGGGGGGAGTAGAAGGTCGCGGTCACCGTCCCGGACCCGCCGTCCTCCCCGCGCAGCGTCGCGGTGCACCCGCTCGGGTTGTAGGCCGGGCCGAGCGTCACGGTGCCGAACGCCCCGAGGGCGTCCGGGTCGAGCAGGGCGCAGGGGTCGGCCTGGTCGGCGGGCACGTCGAGGGTGCGGGCGGCGATGCTCGCGGGCATCGTCAACGGGTCCGGGGCCGCGAGGCGGATCGCGACGAGGACCCCCGCTGCCACCAGCAGCACCGCTGCGGCCGCCCCGGCGAGCAGCCACCACCGCCGTCGGGACGGAGCCGGGGCCTCACCGGTCAGGGTCGGGGTCCCCGGCCCCGACGACGGGGCCGGGTCCGGCCCGGTCCGCACGGTCGGCTCGGAGGGCCGCCGGGCGTGCGCGTCGAGCAGCTCGGCGGCCGTGGCGGCGTCCGGGCGGGTGGACGGGTCGTCGGCGAGCAGGCGCAGCAGCAGCGGCCCGAGGGTGTCCGCGTGCTCGGGCGGCCGGGGCGGCTCGGTGGCGACCCGGTACATCAGCCGCAGCGCGTTGCCGTCCGTGCCGTGCGGCGGGGCGCCCTCGAGCGCCCGGTAGAGCGTGGCCCCGAGGGAGTAGACGTCCGCGGCCGGCGTCGGGTCCTCGCCGCGGGCGACCTCGCGGGCCATGTAGGCGGGCGTGCCGGAGACGACGTCGGTCGCGGTGAGCTTCGTGGCCTCGCCGGTGCCCCGGGAGATGCCGAAGTCGGTCAGCTTGACCGTCCCGTCGTCGGCGAGCAGGACGTTGCCGGGCTTGACGTCGCGGTGCAGCACGTCGTTCGCGTGCGCGGCCGCGAGCGCCGTGGCCACCGCGGCCCCGATCCGCGCCACCTCGACCGTGTCGAGCCGGTCGTCGAGCGCGTCACCGAGGGTCCGCGACGGGACGTACTCCAGTACCAGCCACACATCGTCGCCGGACTCGACGACGTCGTAGGTCGCCACGACCTGCGGCACCCCGCGCAGCCGCGCAGCGAGTCGGGCCTCCCGCAGCACGCGCGCCCGGGCCACAGAGGCCTCGTCGTCGGGAAGGCCCGCGAAGCCCACCCGCTTGAGCGCGACCGTCGTCTCCAGCGTCTCGTCTCGGGCCTCGTAGACCTCGCCCATCCCGCCGCGGGCGACGAACCGGACGATCCGGTATCGGTCCGCGAACAGCTCGCCCGGCTCCATCACCCCTCCAGCAGACGCAGATCCGGCGGGACGATCGTCGTCGAGACCAGCAGCTCGGTGACGAGGTTGTGGTTGAGCGCGTTGCCCACCGGCTCGCCGACCTCCTCGCGGGTCAGGCTCCGTACACCGGCCGCCGCGAGCCGCTTGCGGACCCCGACGACGCACCACTCCGCCTTCTTCGCGGTCCACCCGGCGGCCGGACGGAGCTCGGCGAGCTCGGCGGCGACCCCCGCCCAGGTCTCCGGCCGCGGGTGCGCCTCGTGGCGCAGGTAGCGCTGGCCCATTGACACGAGCGCGAGACGCTCGTCGTCGGTCAGCTGCCACACCGGCGGCGCGGTCGTGGCGTCCTCCGGCTCCGCGCTGTTCCCGACGACGGGTCGCCCGGCCACGCGGACCTCCACGAGGTGCTCGCGGTCGGGCCCGGTGCGGATGAACAGCGGCGTGTAGACCGCCCCGAGGGGCTCCTCGTGCCCGGCGAGCAGGAGCGCGGACCCGGGCAGGCGGATCGGCAGCGAGCCGGTGTTGCGCAGGGTCCAGCGGTCGCGGTCGTAGCAGAGGACGCCGTGCCGGCGGCTGACGCGCGGGTCGCCGTCGCCCACGCAGACGTGCACCTCGGGCTCGTTGCGGCCGAAGACCACCGGGAACCGCGGCCGGGGCTCGACCCGGATGCCGCCACGGCCGCCGAGGACGAACAGGGTGCCCGGCACGGCGTCGGGCACCCCGCGCGCGAGGCTGCCCGAGCCCGGGGGCAGCAGCTCGACCGGCGCCACGAGGTCCCCCCTCATCGGTCCGCCCCGGCCGTGATCGGCCGCGATGTGGTCACCATTCCCCCGATCGGAGTGCGGTATGCCGGGTCGTCCGGTGGCCGGGCGACGTCCGTCAGGGCGACGACCAGCGCCACGGCGGCCATCAGCGCCAGCGCGCCGAGCCCGGCGAGGATCACGATGCCGAGCCGGTGGCGACGGTGGGCTGCGTCCGCGTTCTCGTCCATGCCGGCGAGCCTCGCGCCGGTGCCCCGGGACCCCTCCCGGGCGTCTCGTACCCTCCGCCGGGTGACGACCCCGACGCGCGCCGACCGCTCCGTCCCCGCGCTGGTCGTGGCCGTCGTGGTCGGGTACGCGGTGCTGTCCTACGCCGCGATCGCACCGGGGCTGAACCTCGTCGGGGCGCTGCTCGCGCTGGTCCTCGCGGTCGGGATCGTCGGCCTCCAGCTCGGCTACGTGAGCCGGCCGGGGGTGCGCCGGACGCGGGAGGGGATCGCCGTCGCGCTGCTGGCGATGGCGTGCCTGGTCTCCGTGCCCCTGGTCGCCCTGAGCTTCGGGTGGATCGCCTTCGCGGGGTTCCTGGCGGGGAGCCTGCTCGTCCTCCTGCCGTCGCGGGCCGGGCTGGTCGGGGCCGCCGTCGTCGTGGTGGCGGTCGGCCTCCTCGTCGGACCCGTCGCGGGCGCGCCCGTGCTCTCGGCGGTGGTGTCGGCGGTCGGGGCCGTCGTGACGGCCCTCGTGATCGACGGCCTCACCCGGCTGCTGCACCTGACGTGGACGGCCCGGCCCGCGGTGCGGGAGGCCGCGCCGGCGGCGGCGATCGAGGCCGCGCCGACGGAGGAGCCGGCCGAGGAGCCCGAGGGAGAGTCGGCTGAGGAGCCCGCCGAGGAGCCGGCGGAGGAGCCGGCCGGTGAGTCGGCCGTTCCGGCGGCGCTGGTTGCCGCGCTCCGTGCGGCCCGGGCGGAGCTCGCGGAGAAGGAGGTCGAGCTCTCCGTGCTCGGCGAGGACGTGGAGCTGCCCGAGGACGTCGGCGAGGACTTCGCGGCCCTGGTGCGCGTCGCCTCCGCGCACGCGGCCCGTCACGACGGGGCCTCGTCCTGTCACGTGACGATCGCCCGCCGGGAGACCGAGGCGCGCATCGTCGTCACCCACGACGGCGCGACCGACGACCCCGCCCCGGCCGACTTCGAGGCGCTCGGCGAACGGTTCGACGCCCGCGACGGGTCCGTGCTGGCCGAGCGCGACGACGAGCAGTTCACCGTCGAGGGGCGACTCCCGATCGCGACGTGACGCCCGGTCGGCGCCCGTAGGATCGCCGGGTGACGTCCCCGGGGGTCGAGGAGGCACGGGCGTCGGGGCTCTACGTCTCCGACACGGCCGCGCGGCTCTCGCGGGCCGTGGTCGTGACCGTCTGCGCCGCGTACGCCGTCGTGAACCTCGCCGGCGCCTACACGAACTACCGGGGCGTCGACGCGGTGGTGTGCACCCTGTGCGCGGCGGCGATCCTGACCCTGCAGCTGACCTGCTTCTCCCGGCTCGGCGCTCCCCTCGGGTGGGCGGGTCGCGCCGTCGCCCTCGCGGCGATGGCCGTGCTGGTCTACCTCCCGGCCGTCTGGCTGGGGGTCCCGTTCCTGGCCTTCGGTGGATTCCTCGCGGGCAGCCTGCTGCTCGCCCTGCCCTCGTGGGCGGGGGTGCCCGCCTACCTCGCGGTCACGGCGGTGGCCGGGGTCCTGCAGCGCCGGGTGGAGGGCCTCGAGCCGGACTCGCTGTACTCGATCTTCTACTCGATCTCCGCGACCGGGCTCACGGGCCTGGTGATCTTCGCGCTGAGCCGGCTCGCCCGCTTCGTCCGGCAGCTCCACGACGCCCGCGACGAGCTGTCCCGGATGGCCGTGGCGCAGGAGCGGCTGCGGTTCGCCCGGGACGCGCACGACCTGCTCGGCCTCAGCCTGTCGGCGGTGACGGTCAAGGCCGAGGTGGTCGACCGGCTCGTGGACACCGATCCCAAGGCCGCGCACTCCGAACTGCGGGAACTGCTCGCCGTGTCCCGGCGGACGCTCGGCGAGGTGCGGATGGTGGTCGCGGGCGCCGCGGAACTGTCGCTGCCCGAGGAGCTGCGCTCGGCGCGGTCGGTGCTCGACGCCGCCGGGGTGGACGTCTCGGTGCTGGGGGAGGACGTCGAGCTCCCGGACGCGGTCTCCGCGCTGTTCGCGACGATGCTGCGCGAGGCGGTGACGAACGTGTTGCGGCACGCGAAGGCCGGGTCGTGCCACGTCGCGATCGCCCGCCGTGGGGACGAGGCCCGCCTCGTCGTCACGAACGACGGGGTCCAGGAGGCCGCGGACGACGCGGGTGGAGCCGGGCTCGAGAACCTGCGGCGACGGTTCGGCGGGCTCGGCGGGTCCGTGGTCGCCGAGCGGGACGTCGACGAGTTCAGCCTGGCCGGGCGCCTGCCGGTCTAGATCCAGCCCTGCTCGGCGGCGATCCGCACGGCGTCGACGCGGCTGCGGGCGTCCAGCTTGCCCACCGCCGACGTCAGGTAGTTGCGGACCGTCCCGGCCGAGAGGTGCAGGGTGCCGGCGACGTCGTCGACGGTGTCGCCGCGGCCGACGAGGCGCAGCACCTCCAGCTCGCGGGCGGCCAGGGGACACCGGTCGGCGTCGTCGGCCGCGCGGGCGAGCTCGTCGGCCACGACCCGGCGCCCGACCGCCACCTCGCGGATCGCGGCCGCGAGCCGTGCCGGCGGTGCGTCCTTGAGGACGAACCCGTGCACGTCGGCGTCCAGGGCCCGGCGTACCACGGCGGCCTGCCCGAGGCCGGTGAGCACGAGGATCCGGCAACCGGGCAGGACGGTCCGCAGCTCGGCGGCCACGGAGAGCCCGTCGCGGCCGGGCAGGTCGACGTCGAGCACCGCGACGTCCGGCACGACCTCGCGCGCCCGCGGAACAATTGCCGTCCCTTCGGCCAGCTCGGCGACCACCTCCAGATCGGCCTCCGCGGAGAGCAGCGCCACCAGGGCCCCGCGGATCATGTGCATGTCCTCGGCCACCAGCACCCGGATCACGGTCGTGAATTCTTCACTACCGCCGCGGCTGGGCGGTTCGCGAACCTCGACGGCATGACCCGACGGATCGTGATCACGCAGAACATCACCGTCGACGGCGTCGTCGAGGCGCTCGACTGGTTCACCCCCGAAGGCGACGGCGACGTCTCCGACCTCATGCCGCTGCTCGCCGAGGCCATGGAGCGGGAGGTCGGGTTCCTCGTCGGTCGCCGCACCTTCGAGGACATGCGCGGCTACTGGCCGCACCAGACCGACGACACGACCGGTGTCACCGCGCACCTGGACGCAGTGGAGAAGTTCGTCGTCTCCTCGACGCTGACCGACCCGGCGTGGGCGAACTCCACGGTCCTGCGCGGCGGGGAGCACCTGGCCGACGAGATCGCCGGGCTGCTGAAGGAGGGCCCGGACGGCGACGTCGGCGTCACCGGCTCCATCGAGCTCTGCCACGCCCTGCTGGCGGCCGACCTCGTCGACGAGCTCCGCCTCTACACCTACCCGGTCGTGCTCGGCCGGGGCCGCCGGCTCTTCCCGGACGGTGTCGAGCTCCGCCCGACGCTCGTCGACGCCCGGGCGTTCCGCTCCGGCGTGAGCCTGCAGACCTACCGCCTGCACTGACCCACCCGCCGCACCGAGAGGAGCACCGATGACCCGCCGACTCGTCCTCACCGCCCACACCAGCCTCGACGGCGTGGTCGATCCCGTCGAGGACCTCCTCGCCCTGGACGACCACGACGGCGACGAGCTGCAGGACGTCCTGCTCGAGGCCCGCGCCACCGAGGTCGGCCTGCTGATCGGCCGCCGGACCTTCACGACGCTGCACGCCGACTGGGCGTCCCTGCCCGCGGACCCGACCGGCACGGCGCGCCACCTCGCCGCGATCGACCGGTACGTCGTCTCGACGACCCTGGACGACCCGCCGTGGGCCACCGCGGTCCTGCGCGGCGGCGACGGTCTCGCCGACGACGTCGCGGAGGTGCTCAAGGAGGGGCCCGACGGAGACGTGGGCGTGGTCGGCAGCGTGGGCCTCGGCCACGCCCTGATCGCGGCCGACCTGCTCGACGAGCTGCGGCTCGTCGTCCATCCCCGCGTCCTGGCGCGCGGCCGTCGGCTGTTCCCGGCCGGCCACTCGGCGCGCGGGCTGCTGCTCGCCCGGAGCCGCGTCCTGCACTCGGGCATCGCGGTGCAGGAGTACCGGTGGCGGTGACCGCGCCGTGGGAGCGTGACGCCGTGGCGATGGACGACGACGCACGGGCGGACCGGACGGCGCGGGCGGTGGCGGCGGCGCGGGCCGTCGCCGCGGAGCACGGGGTCGCCGCCGGCGAAGCCGTCGTGCTGCACGACCTGTTCTCGGTGGTCGTGCACCTCGCGCCCGCGCCCGTCGTCATGCGGATCCCGACGGTCCTCCCGCCGTCGCGTCGGGCCGACCCGGCACGCACCCTGGCCGAGCGCCGGGACGAGATCGCGGTCTCCGTGGCGCTGGGCGACCTCGGCTTCCCGACGACGAAGCCGTCCCCGCTGCTCCCGTCCGTCCCGTTCGAGTGCGACGGCTTCGTCATGACGGCGTGGGAGCACGTCGAGGTCCTGCCGGACGCCGAGCTCGACGACCCGCCCGGGTACGTGGCGGACCTGCACGCGGCGCTCCGGGGCGTCGACCTCCCGTGCTTGCCCTTCCTCGTGTTCTGGGACGACTGGCTCACCGAGACCCTCGACCTGCTCGCCGACCTCCCGGAGCTCCTCGCCCCCGCCGACCTCGCGCTCGCCCGCCGCGAGTACCAGCGCGTCGACGAGGTGTTCGGTTCCCCGGAGGCGTTCGCCGCCGCGTTCCCGCACGCGGGGGTGCAGCCGATCCACGGCGACGGGCCCACGCACAACGTGCTCGCGACGCCCGCCGGCCCCGTCGTCACGGACCTGGAGCACGCCTGCCTCGGGCCCGTCGAGTGGGACCTGGCGATGACCGGGCCGGAGTTCGTGAGCGCCTACGACGCGGCGACGGTGCTCCGGGGCGGACGCCCGGCGGACCGGGAGCTGCTCGCCCTGTGCGAGTCGGCGCGGTGGCTGCAGATCGTGTGCTGCCTCGGCCTTGCGCCCTGGTCCCCGCCGGACCTGGTCGACGGCATCCTCCCGCTCGTCGACGTCTGGCGGGGCACCATCGGCGACTGATCAGACGTCCTGGGTGAGCAGGAGCCGCAGCAGCCGCTCCAGGTCCGCGCGGTCGTCGTCGCCGAGCCCTGCGAACACCCGGTCCGCCTCCTGGGCGCGCGCGTGACGGATCTCCCCGGCGAGGCTCACGCCGGTGTCGGTGACGACGACGAGGGTGGCGCGCCGGTCCGCGGGGTCGGTCTCGCGGCGCACGAGGCCGCGCTCCTCCAGCGCGTCGACCACCTCGGTGGCGCTCCGCGGCGCGATACCGAGGTGCTTCGCGAGGGCGCCGGGGCGCACGGGGCCGTGGCGCATCAGCGTGCCGAGGGCGCGCAGCTGCGAGGGCGTGACGTCGTAGGGCGCGAGGGCATCCCGCCACGAGTGCCGCAGCCGGCGGGCGACGGCCCAGAACAGGTCCCCGACCGAGGTGGGTTCGCCGTCCTCCACGGGAACACCGTAGCGGAAGACGCTGTTGTAGCCTCATGATGAGGTTACCTCAGTAATCGAAGGAGACGCCCTTGCCCCGCCCCTCACAACTCTCCGCGGAGGAACGCCGGCGCGACCGCGAGCAGGCCAAGCAGGTCTCGCTGCGCCGCATCGCCCGGCTGTTCGCCCCCCACCGGTACTCGCTCGCCGTCGTCATCGCCGTGATCGTGGTGTCCTCGATCGTCGGGCTGGCCTCGCCGTTCCTGCTGCGCGAGGTCATCGACGTCGCGCTGCCGCAGCGCGACGTGCGCCTGCTCGTGTGGCTCGTCGTCGGGATGGTCGCGGTCGCCGCGGTCACCGCCGCGCTCGGCGTCGTGCAGACCTGGATCTCCACCGCGGTCGGCCAGCGCGTGATGCACCGGCTGCGCACCGACGTGTTCGCCCACCTGCAGCGGCTGTCCCTCGGGTTCTTCACCCGCACCCGCACCGGCGAGGTGCAGTCGCGGATCACGAACGACATCGGCGGCATGCAGTCCGTCGTCACCTCCACCGCCACGTCCATCGCGGCCAACCTGACGACGGTGGTCGCGTCCGCCGTCGCGATGGTCGCCCTGTCCTGGCAGCTCTCGCTCGTGACGCTGCTGGTGCTGCCCCCGGCCGTGCTGCTCTCGCGGCGCGTCGCCCGGCTGCGGCGCACCATCACCGCGCAGCGCCAGCGCGAGCTCGCCGACCTCAACGTCACCATCGAGGAGGGCCTGTCGATCGACGGCGTCCGCCTCTCCCGCACCCTCGGCACCGGCGACGCGCTCGTCGACCGGTTCACCACCTCGTCGCGACGCCTGACCGACCTGGAGCTGCGCAGCCAGCTCGCCGGCCGCTGGGTCATGGCGACGATGTCGATCGTCTTCGCCGCGATCCCCGCCCTGATCTACCTCGGCGCGGGCCTGCCCTGGACGGCGGGCGCGCTCTCGATCGGCACCCTGGTCGCGTTCACCACCCTGCAGGCCGGGGTGTTCCGCCCGCTGTCGGCGCTGCTCGACGTCGGGGTGAACGTGTCGGCCTCGCTGGCGCTGTTCGCGCGCATCTTCGAGTACCAGGACACGGTGATCGAGGTCAGCGACCCCGACCACCCCGTCGACCTGCCTCAACCGCGGGGCGAGCTGCGCCTGGAGCACGTGACCTTCGCGTACCCGGGCGCCGATCGTCCGGCGCTGGACGACGTCTCGCTGCACGTGCCGGCCGGGACGACTCTGGCTCTCGTGGGGGAGACCGGCAGCGGCAAGTCCACGCTCGGCTCGCTGGTCGCCCGCCTGCACGACCCGGACGCGGGCCGCATCACCATCGACGGCGTCGACCTGCGTGACCTGCGCCTGGACGACCTCGCTGCCGTCGTCGGCGTCGTCAGCCAGGAGACCTACCTGCTGCACGACACCGTGCGGGAGAACCTGCGCTACGGAAAGCCGGACGCCACCGACGCCGAGATCGAGGCCGCGACCCGGGCCGCCCAGGTGCACCACGTCATCGAGGCGCTGCCCGAGGGCTACGACACCGTGGTCGGGCCCCGCGGGCACCGGTTCTCCGGTGGCGAGCGCCAGCGCCTGGCCATCGCCCGCACCCTGCTGCGCAACCCGCGCGTCCTGGTGCTCGACGAGGCCACCTCCGCGCTGGACACGGCGACCGAGCGCGCCGTCCAGGAGGCCTTCGACGCCCTCGCCGTCGGCCGCACGACCCTGACGATCGCGCACCGGCTCTCCACCGTCCGCGACGCCGACGCCATCGCGGTGCTCGACCACGGCCGGGTCGTGGAGTCCGGGACCCACGCCGACCTGGTCGCCGGGCACGGCCGGTACGCGGAGCTGACGGCCGCCTGAGGATGTCAGCGATGGTCCGTTGCTGACATCTGACGTCAGGACGGCGCCACTCGCACGTCGTCCAGCACGTCCACCAGCGGGCCGGGCCGCAGCTGCACCCCGAGGTGGCTGGTCGGCAGGTCGACGACGCGGAAGGGCAGGCCGAGTGCCTCCGCGTCCGCGACGAAGCGGTCCTGCAGCGCCGGCATGAGCGCGCGGTCCGCGGTGAGCCGCACGTAGGTGTGCGGCACCCGGCCCCAGCACTCGGGGTCCACCGTCACCGCCGCCTCGTCGACGACCAACGACTCGCGGCCGTCCATCGTCGCGAGCATCGCCAGCAGCTCGGTGCGCGTCCCGTCGGCGAGCAGGGCGTCCTGCAGCTCGTCACGGGCGTCGGGTGCCGTGAAGTCCACCCGCAGCTCGCCGACCTCCGCCGGGTCGGCGGTGAGCAGGCGCGGCGCCAGCGCGTCGAGCGCCGACGGCGCCACCGAGGCGTAGGTCGACGGCCCGCCGGTCACGCAGCACCAGGCCGACACGTACACGACGTGCGCGAGCAGCTCCGGCACCGCGTTCGCGACGGCCGTCACCGTCAACCCGCCGCGGCTGTGCCCGACGAGCACGACGGGCCCGTCGAGGGCGCGGACCACGGCGGTGACCGCGGCGACGTCGTCCGCGGTGGAGATGCCGGCCATCCCGGTCTCCCGGGCGTCGAGGCCGTGCCCGGGCAGGTCGACCGCGAGCGCCCGGTGCCCGCGCAGCGTGAGCTCGCGCGCGGTCGGGCCCCAGGCGGCGGCGGTGGAGAACGCCCCGTGGACGAGGACGTAGGTGATCGATGACATGGGAGCACTCCCGGGGGTCGGACGGACACGACGGCGGGTGCTCAGATCACGCCGCGGACGATAGGGCCCGTCCCGACGACGGGTCCACCGGGATTCGGCCGCCGCGAGTGCGCCATGACGCAGGTCCGGCGCGTCCGGGACCTGCTCCACGGAGCACTCGCGCCGTGAGTCCCCGGGCAACCGGTTGCGCGGACCGCCCCGGCGCCCGCCGCGACCCACTACGGTGCCGCCATGGCGCCGAGCGAGTTCGAGATCCGGGCCGGGGACGCGCGCGCCGTCGTGACCGGCACCGGTGCCGGGCTGCGCCTGTTCACCGTCGGCGGGGCCCACCACGTCGAGACCTACGAGGGCGATCCGCCGATGGGCGCCGGCTGCGTGCTCATCCCGTGGCCGAACCGCACCGCGGGCGCCCGCTTCGACTGGGACGGCACGACCCGGGAGCTCGACGTCACCGAGCCCGCGCGGAGGAACGCCATCCACGGCCTCGTCCGGAAGCGGCCGTGGTCCCTCGTCGAGCACGCGGATGACGCGGTCACCCTGGCGATCGACGTCCCCGCCGAGCACGGGTGGCCGCAGCCGCTGCACGTCGAGACGACGTACGCGGTCGAGCCGACGCAGCTCACCGTCACCCACGTCGTCACGAACACCGGCGACGGCGACGTGCCCGCCGGCGTCGGCACCCACCCCTACCTGCGCGCGGGCGACCATCCCAGCGGCGAGTGCACGCTGACGGTCCCGACGGCGACCGTCCTGGACGTCGACGACGCCCAGATCCCCGTCGGAGCGGCCCGCGAGGTGACGGCCGAGGAATCGTTGCGCCGGGCCCGCCGGGTCGCCGACCTCGACCTCGACACCTGCTTCGGCGTCCGGCCCGGTGTCGCCGGCGTGCTGGCCGAGCTCGTCGCGCCCGACGGGACCGGCACCCGGCTCTGGGGCGACCGCAACGTCGCCTGGGTGCAGGCGTTCACCCCGGACAGCCCGTTCGGGCGCCCGGGCAAGGCCGTGGCGGTGGAACCGATGACCTGCCCGCCCGACGCGCTGAACTCGGGGACGGACCTCGTCGTCCTCCAGCCCGGCGCGACGTGGACGGTGCGCTGGGGACTGGAGGCGCTGTCGTGATCGTGTCCGGAGGCGAGGCCCTCGTCGATCTGGTGCCCATCGAGCGGGGTCCGCTCTCCCCGCTCGCGCCGCGGCTCGGCGGCGGCCCGTACAACGTCGCGGTCGGGCTCGGACGGCTCGAGGTCCCCACCGCGATGCTCACCCGCCTGTCCACCGACGCCTTCGGCGACGCGCTGCTGGCCCGGCTGGTGGAGTCCGGCGTCGACACCGGCCTGGTGCAGCGCGGCGAGGAGCCGACCACGCTCGCCGTCGTGACCGTCGACGAGGCCGGCCACGCCCGCTATTCCTTCCACGTCGAGGGCACCGCGGACCGGCTGGTGACCGATCCGGGACCGCTCGAGGTGGACGCGCTCGCCGTCGGGACCCTCTCGTTGCTGCTCGAGCCCGGCGCGTCGGTCTACACCGAGCTCGCCCGTCGCGGCGCCGAGCGCGGCCTGTTCGTGAGCCTCGACCCCAACATCCGCCCCGCGCTGGTCGGTGACGCCGACGAGGTGCGCGGCCGGCTGGACGCGATCGCCGCCGTCGCGGGCCTGGTGAAGCTCTCCGACGAGGACGCCGCGTGGTGGGGCCGCGAGCCGGAGGAGCTGCTGGCTGCGGGAGCCGGCGCGGTGGTCGTCACGCGCGGCGCCGAGGGCCTCCGCGCGTTCACGACGGCGGGTGTGGTCGAGGTCCCGGCGGACACGTCGCGACCGCTGGTGGACACGATCGGGGCGGGGGACTCGGTGCACGGCGCGCTGCTCGCCCACCTGCACGACCACGACCTGCTGGACCGTGCCGCGGTCGCCGACCTGGACGCCGACGGCTGGCGGGACGCGCTGGGGTTCGCCGCCCGCGTGGCGGGGTGGACGTGCTCGCGGGCGGGCGCGGAGCCGCCGACGCGGGCCGAGCTCGCGCAGGGGTGACCGGTTCCACTGCGGTCGGCGGCGTTTCCCGTGCTGCGGTGATCGCGGCGCGGGCGCTACGGTTCGCGCAGCGTACGACGCCCCACACCCGCGGGAGTTCGCCCCGGGAGTGACGCCGCTCCGGCGCGGTGACCGACCGTCCCCGTGTGCGGTCCGGCGCCGCCCCCTCTCCCGCACGAGAAGCGTGAGAGGGATGCATTCGATGGCCGACGACGGCGAGAAGCGCACCGCGACCCTGTCCTACCCGGGCGGGGAGCACACGATGGAGATCGTCGAGGCCACGGAGGGCTCGTCCGGGATCCAGCTGGGCAAGCTCCTCGGCGAGACCGGTCTGATCACCCTCGACCCGGGCTTCGTGAACACCGGGTCCTGCCGCTCCGACATCACCTACATCGACGGTGACGCCGGCATCCTGCGCTACCGCGGCTACCCCATCGAGCAGCTGGCGAAGAACTCGACGTTCGTCGAGACCAGCTACCTGCTCATCTACGACGAGCTCCCCACCAAGACCCAGCTCGAGAACTTCACCGACCAGATCCAGCGGCACACGATGCTGCACGAGGACCTGAAGAAGTTCTTCGACGGCTTCCCCGCCGACGCGCACCCGATGCCGGTGCTCTCGTCCGCGGTCTCGGCGCTGTCGACGTTCTACCAGCGCTCGCTGGACCCGTTCGACGAGCCGAACGTCGACCTGTCGACGGTCCGCCTGCTCGCGAAGGTCCCGACGCTCGCGGCCTACGCCTACAAGAACTCCATCGGGCAGCCGTTCCTCTACCCGGACAACAACCTGTCCCTGGTGGAGAACTTCCTGCGGATGACCTTCGGGCTGCCGGCCGAGAACTACGACGTCGACCCCGAGATCGCCAAGGCGCTCGACATGCTGTTCATCCTGCACGCCGACCACGAGCAGAACTGCTCGACGTCGACGGTGCGGCTGGTGGGCTCGTCGCAGGCCAACCTGTTCGCGTCGATCTCCGCGGGCATCAACGCCCTGTTCGGCCCGCTGCACGGCGGCGCGAACGCGGCGGTCCTGACGATGCTCGAGAACATCCGGGACAACCACGGCAACACCGACGACTTCGTCGCGAAGGTCAAGAACAAGGAGCCCGGCGTCCGCCTCATGGGCTTCGGGCACCGGGTCTACAAGAACTACGACCCGCGCGCCGCCATCGTCCGCGACACCGCCCGCGGCATCATCGAGAAGCTCGGCGGCGGCGACGAGCTGCTCGAGATCGCGACCAAGCTCGAGGACTACGCCCTCAACGACGAGTACTTCGTCGAGCGCAAGCTCTACCCGAACGTCGACTTCTACACCGGCCTGATCTACCAGGCCATGGGCTTCCCGACCGAGATGTTCACCGTCCTGTTCGCGATCGGGCGCCTCCCGGGCTGGATCGCCCACTGGCGCGAGATGATCGAGGACCCGGACACCCGCATCGGCCGCCCGCGGCAGGTCTACACCGGCCCGACCGAGCGCGACTTCGTCCCGGTGGACCAGCGCTCGTAGTCCCGAGTTGAGCGAAGGGCCCCTTCGGTCGATCTACTCGACCGGAGGGGCCCTTCGCTCGGTCCGCGACGCTTCCCGACGGCGGGTGCGGGTACCTGGGACGCATGGCTTCCGAGGAGACCGCCGTCATCTGGTTCCGCCGCGACCTCCGCGTGCGCGACCAGCCGACGTTCCTCGCCGCGAAGGAGCGCGCCGGGCGGGCGCTGGCGCTGTTCGTCCTCGACCCGACGCTGCTGGAGCCGGCCGGACCGCGGCGCACCGCGTTCCTGTACCGCAGCCTGCGTGCGCTCGACGACGACCTCGGCGGGCGGCTGCTCGTGGTCAAGGGCGACCCCGCCGAGGTGGTGCCGAAGGTCGCCAAGGCGGTGGGCGCGAACTCGGTGCACGTCGCCGCCGACTTCGGTCCGTACGGCCGGCAGCGCGACGAGGCGGTGGAGAAGGCCCTCGGTGACGTCGAGTTCGTCCGGTCGGGCTCGCCGTACCTGACCGTGCCCGGCAGCATCACGAAGTCCGACGGCGACCCGTACAAGGTGTTCACGCCGTTCTCGCGGGAGTGGGCCAAGCGGCTCGGGAAGGACACCGAGCCCGCGGACACGGACGCGAAGACCTGCACCTGGATGGACCCGTCGGACAAGGACGGCGGGCCGCGCGCGGTCAAGGTCCCCGACGACCCGAAGGTGGACGCCGAGCTGCCCGAGGCGGGGGAGAAGGCCGCCCGCGAGCAGTGGGAGGCGTTCGTCGACGAGCACCTGTCCGACTACGACGAGATGCGCGACCGCCCCGACCGGCCCGGCACGAGCCGGATGAGCGTGCACCTGAAGTACGGCACGGTGCACCCGCGCACCCTGCTCGCGGACGCGACGGGCAACGGCCAGGGTGCGACGTCGTTCCGCAACGAGCTGTGCTTCCGCGACTTCTACGCCCACGTGCTCTGGTGGTTCCCGCGCAGCGCCCGCGAGAACTTCGACCCGAAGTTCGATCCGATCAAGCTGGACAGCAACAAGGAGGCTCGGCAGCGCTTCGAGGCCTGGCAGGAGGGCCGCACTGGCTACCCGGCGATCGACGCCGCGATGCGACAGCTGCGCGGCGAGGCGTGGATGCACAACCGGATGCGGATGGCCGTCGCGTCGTTCCTGGTCAAGGACCTGCACCTGCCGTGGTGGTGGGGCGCGACGCACTTCATGAACCTGCTCGTCGACGGCGATCTCGCGTCCAACCAGCACGGCTGGCAGTGGGCCGCCGGGACGGGCACCGACGCGGCGCCGTACTTCCGCGTGTTCAACCCCGTGACCCAGGGGGAGCGGTTCGACCCGCAGGGCGACTACGTGCGGCAGTGGGTCCCGGAGCTCGCCGACGTCGACGGCCTCGACGGCAAGAAGGTCCACCAGCCGTGGAAGCTCGACGAGCCGCCGGCGGACTACCCGGCGCCGATGGTCGACCACAAGGCGGAGCGGCAGGAGGCGCTCGACCGGTTCAACGCCCTGTGAGCGCGTCCCGCCACGACACCCGCGCACCGGTCCGTAGGACGGACCGCGCGTAGATCCGGCCGGCCAGCCACAGCACGCCCGCGGTGAACGCGAGCGTCAGGGCGTAGGCCAGCACGACCTGCCACACCGGGACGTCACCGAGCGCGATCCGGGCGGGCAGGATCAGCGGGGTCCACGGCGGGACCAGCGACAGGACCGCGAGGGCGGTCGAGGTCGGCGCCGAGAGGACCAGGTTGAAGCCCGCCACGAAGCCGATGAGCACGACGATCGACACCGGGGTCAGCACGCTCTGCGTGTCCTCCTGGCGGGAGACCAGCGAGCCGAGCGCGGCGTAGATCGTGGCGTAGAGCGCGAAGCCGATCAGGTACCAGGTCAGCACCGACACCAGGGTCCCGGTGAGCCCGGCCCCGGCGACCAGCAGCCCGGCACTGCCCGCGACCGCCAGCCCGACCCCGCCGAGGATCACCAGCTGCGTCAGCCCCACCGCCCCGAGCCCGAGGACCTTGCCCAGCAGCAGCTGCCAGGGGGCGACGGTCGCGAGGACCAGCTCGACGACGCGGCTGGACTTCTCCTCGACGACGCCCTGCGCCACCATCGCGCCGTAGGTCTGGATGGAGAAGAACAGCAGGAACGCGCCGAACGCGCCCAGGCCGATGCGCAGGCCGGACGCCGGGTCCTCCGGCCGGGCGGCCACGACGACGGGTTCCGCGGCCGCGACGGCGGCGTCCGCTGCGGCGGGGTCGGGCAGGAGCTGCTGCTGGGCCACCAGGCTGGTGGCCACGGAGACGATGCTGCCGGTGCCACTGCCCAGCGAGCGCTCGACGTCGACCCGCGGACGCGTCGGCGGGCCGGACAGCGCGGCGTCGGCCTCCCCGGAGGCGACGAGGGCCTGGCCGGCGGCCGCGTCCGGGACCGGGAGCACGCGCACGATCCGTGCCTGGTCGTCGGCCGCGGTGCGCAGGGCCGGGGCGATCGCCTCGGTCTCCGCGGCGACGGCCACCGTCGAGGTGCCGGAGTCCCCGCCCGCGATCGAGCTGACGAACAGCGAATAGCCGACCAGGACCAGCAGGATCACCGCGGTGGACACCACGAACGCCCGCCCGCGGACGCGCGACAGGAACTCGCGGCGGGTGATCAGCAGGATCGTCCTCACGCGGCGCTCCCCTCCGCGTGCTCGCCGTGGTCCATGGCCTCGCGGAAGAGCTCGGCGAGGGACGGCCGGGTGCGGGTGAACTCGTGGACCGGCCCGGTGGCGAGGGCGGCGTGCAGCAGGGCCTGGTCGTCGGCGCCGGGCGCGAGGGTGACGACCGTGCGATCGTGCTCGGCGCGGCTCGCCGTCACGCCCGGGACGGTGTCGGCCCAGCCGGCCGGGGCGTCGGGGGCGTGCACGACGACGCCGCCGTTGCCCGCGCGCAGCTCGTCCACCCGGCCCTGCACCACCATCGTCCCGTCCCGCACGATCCCGACCCGGTCGCACAGCCGCTCGACGAGCTCGAGCTGGTGGGAGGAGAAGACGACCGGCGCGCCTGCGTCGCACCGCTCCCGCAGCACCGCGCTCATGACGTCGACCGCGACCGGGTCGAGACCGGAGAAGGGCTCGTCGAGGACGAGGACGTCGGGCTCGTGCACGAGCGCGGCCGCGAGCTGGACCCGTTGCTGGTTGCCGAGGCTGAGCTTCTGGACCTCGTCGCCGACGCGGGTGGCGACGCCGAGCCGCTCGGTCCAGCGGGCGGCGGACGCCCGCGCGTCGGCGGCGGACAGGCCGTGCAGCTCGGCCAGGTAGCGCAGCTGCTCACCGACGGCCATCCGCGGGTAGAGGCCGCGTTCCTCGGGCATGTAGCCGATGCGCCGGCGGCGCGCGGCGTCGACCGGGCGGCCGTCCAGGCGCACCTCGCCCGCGTCGGCGGTCAGCACCCCCAGGACGATCCGCATCGTCGTGGTCTTCCCGGCGCCGTTCGCGCCCACGAAGCCGAACAGCTCGCCCGGTCGGACGGCGAACGTCATGTCCTGCAGCGCCCGGACGGTGCCGTAGCGCTTCGAGACACCGTCGACCTCGAGCATCTGATCACTGTCCCGTCCGCCCCGGTGGCTGTCCACCGGAGGCGGGTCGGGGTGCGATCACCCGATCGTGATCAGGTCGAACCCGGCCGGGCCTGGAGCCGCGGACCCGCGACAGAGCAGCATGGCGGTCGGATCGGGGCCGGGTTTGCTGGCGGGCTGGGGGTGCGGGTGCGGCTGCTCGTCGTCCTGGTCGTGACGGTCGCCCTGCTCGCCGCGGCGGCCCCGCTCGCGATCACCCAGGCCCCGCGCCTGCACTCGCCGGGACTCGCGCTCGTGGCGTTCGCCGTCGCGGGCCTGGCGCTGCTCGCGGGGCTCGCGCTGCTCGTCCGCGCCGCCGTGCTGCTGCGGCGGGACCGCGGCCCGTCGGACGCCGCGCCCCACCCGGCCGCGGTGGCCCTCGCCGACCAGCCGCCGGCAGACGACGCGGTGACCGACCCGCGCCCGGGCGCCGACCGGATCGTCCTGGTCCAGACCCGCGGCCGGGTCGCCGTGTCCGTCGCCGCCGCGACGAGCCCGCCCCGGCACGCGCGCCCGGAGCACCCGGAGGACCTGGACGACCCGGCGACCGCTCAGGCCGGGTCGGACCAGGAGTCGGTCACGGTGGGCCAGTCCGCCGGCGGCGCGGAGTCCCACAGCCAGGCCCACGCGAGCTCGGGCGTCGAGGCGGCCGCCGCGGCACCATCGGGGGCGCGGTCCGCGTCGTTCGCCGAGCGGTACACCGCGACCCGCTCGCGCCGGTAGTCCGGCCCCTCGTAGGCGTCCAGCGCGGGCATCGCGCCCGCGGGGTCGGCGAGGGTCACGACATGGCCGCGCACCGTCCCGGGGCCCGGGACGAGCGCGGGGTAGCCGCGGCCGGTGTCGTGCACGATCCCGGTCCCGACGGCGGGTGCGGTCGCGACCGCGTGCGGCGCGAGCCGCCACCACGCGGACGCACCGGGCTGCAGGGTGCCGTAGACGAAGACGCGGTCGGGCCACGTCCGCGGGTCCGGGCACCCCTCGACGACGTCCGCGGCGTCGTCGGGCACGCCGCCCGGCACGCCGGTGAGGTGGCGGGCCGCGTCCTGCGACACGTCCCGGACCCGGACCGGCGCCCCGTCCACCAGCAGCGGCGACCGGTCGGTGCGCGGCGGCTCGTCCGGGCGCCGCGGTGCCGGCCAGTACCCGAGCACCGGGTCCAGCCGCACCCCGCGCTCGTCGACCACCGTCGCGGCGTGCAGCCACGCGAGGTCGTACCGGGTGCCACGTCCCTCGCAGCGGTCGAGCACCGCGACCTGGTCCGGGGTCGCCAGCCAGACGTGGTGCACCTCGCCCGCCGTCGTACCACCCGCCTTTGTGACGTCCAGTGTCAGCATGGCCGCACTGCTGACACACGGGGAACCCGGGACCACCGCCAGCGTCGCCGGGCGCGCGTCGTCCCGCACCCGCAGGCCCGCCGCCCAGACGGCGGCGACGCCGTGCACGCCGACCCGCAGGGCCACCACCGGACCCGGCAGCCCGAGCTCCCGGCGCAGCCACGTGATCTTCGACGGGCACGCGTTGGAGCCGAAGGCGAGGACCGGCAGACGGCCTGCGAGGGGCACGTCGAGCAGCTCGTCCACGCCGGTGGAGCCGACCCGCCAGCCGCCGCGGGCCCCGTCGTCGGGAACGAGCCGGTGGGTCAGCCCGTCGGCGTGCAGGAACGAGAAACCCGGCGCGACCCCGGGGTAGGGGTCGGCCGGGTACTCGTCGTCGTGATGTGCGGACGGGCTCAGTAGCCGCGCTCGCGGTACTCCTCGAGGCGCGCGGCCTCGTCGCCGACCTTCGTCGTGTCGCCGTGCCCGGTGCGCACGATCGTGTCGCCGGGCAGCGAGAACACCTTGTCGGCCAGCTGCTCGATGAGCACGTCGAAGTCCGAGTACGACGGCCCCGTGGCGCCCGGGCCCCCGTTGAACAGGGTGTCGCCGGAGAACAGGGTGCCGATGTCGGGCGCGTAGAACACCGTCGAGCCGGGGGAGTGCCCCGGCGTGTGGATCGCCCGCAGGTCGATCCCGGCGATGGTGAACGTCTCGCCGTCGGTGATCTCGCCGTCCGGCTCGCGGTCGGGGTAGGTGAGGTCCCAGACCACCCGGTCGGCCGGGTTGAGCAGGATCGGCGCGTCGAACGCGGCCGAGATCGCTGGGGCCGCGTTGACGTGGTCGTTGTGCGAGTGGGTGCACAGGATCGCGACGACGTTGCGGTCGCCCACGGCCTTCTTGATCGCCTCGGCGTCGTGCGGGGCGTCGAGCAGGATGACCTCGGAGGAGTCGCCGAGGATCCAGACGTTGTTGTCGACGTCGAAGGAGTTGCCGTCGATCTGGAACTGTCCGGACGTCGTGATGTGCTCGACGCCCTCGCCGATCTTCTCGGCCGCCATCAGAGGACCACCACCGAGCGCAGCACGTCGCCGTGGTGCATCTTGTCGAACGAGGACTCGACGTCGTCGAGGGAGATCCGCTCGGTGACGAACTTGTCCAGCGGGAAGCGTCCCTGCAGGGCGAGGTCGACCAGCATCGGGAAGTCCCGGCTGGGCAGGCAGTCGCCGTACCAGGACGAGGACAGCGACCCGCCGTGGGAGAAGAACGGCTGGAAATCGGCCTCGAGCTTCATCTCCGGCGACGGCACGCCCACCAGGACCAGGCGGCCTGCGAGGTCGCGCGCCTCGAACGCCTGCTTCCACGTGGCCGGGATGCCGACCGCGTCGATGACGACGTCGGCGCCGAAGCCGTCGGTGAGGTCGCGGATGCCCTGCACCGGGTCGGTCTGCTTGGCGTTGATGGTGTGCGTGGCGCCGAAGCCCTTCGCCCACTCCAGCTTCCGGTCCTCGGTGTCGACCGCGATGATCGTGGTCGCCCCGGCCAGCGCCGCGCCCGCGATCGCCGCGTCACCGACGCCGCCGCAGCCGATGACGGCCACGGTCTCGCCGCGCGCGACCTTGCCGGTGTTGATCGCCGCGCCGGCGCCGGCCATGATCCCGCAGCCGATCAGCCCGGCCTGGGCCGGATCGATGTCCGGGTTGACCTTGGTGCACTGCCCGGAGTGGACCAGCGTCTTCTCCGCGAACGCCCCGATGCCCAGGGCCGGCTTGAGCTCCTCGCCCGTGTCCTTGAGCGTCATCGCCTGCGCGGCGTTGTGGGTGTCGAAGCAGAGGTGGTGCTTGCCCTTGCGACAGGCACGGCACACGCCGCAGACCGCGCGCCAGTTGAGGATGACGTAGTCGCCGACCTCCAAGCCCTCGACGCCCTCACCCAGGGCCTCGACGGTGCCCGCCGCCTCGTGGCCGAGCAGGAACGGGTAGGCGTCCTCGATGTTGCCCTCGCGGTAGTGCAGGTCGGTGTGGCAGACCCCGCACGCCTGGATCGCGACGACGGCCTCACCGGGACCCGGGTCCGGCACCACGATCGTCTCGACGGTGACCGGCTTGCCCTTCTCCCGGGACACGACGGCCCGGACCTCCTGCGGCATTCTCGCCCTCCACGTCGTCGGCTGATGCGCTCATGCGCGCCTGTGCAGGGTTCCACGTGACGCCGGGCACTACGCAAGACCTCGGAACGAAAGACGGGCGACCACCTCGCGTGAGGTGGCCGCCCGTCGTCGTGCGGAGCGATCGATCTACACGTGCAGGATCAGGCCCGAGCCCTGCCCGCCGCCGCCGCACAGGCCGGCGGCACCGATCCCGCCGCCGCGGCGCTTGAGCTCGTGGGCGAGGTGGATCGCGATCCGGGCGCCGGACATGCCGACCGGGTGGCCCAGCGAGATGGCCCCGCCGTCGGGGTTGACCCGGTCCGGGTCCACGCCGAGCTCCTGGGTGGACTGCAGCGCGACCGCGGCGAACGCCTCGTTGAGCTCGAGCATCTCGAGCTGGTCGGCCTTGAGGCCCTCGCGCTCGAGCGCCTTGAAGATCGCCCGCGACGGCTGCGAGAGCAGCGAGTTGTCCGGGCCCGCGACCCAGCCGTGGTGGCCGATGCGGGCGAGGACCTCGAGGCCCAGCTCCTTCGCCTTCTTCTCCGACATGACGACCGTCGCGGCCGCGCCGTCGGAGATCTGCGAGGAGGTGCCGGCGGTGATGATGCCGTCCTTGGAGAACGCCGGCCGCAGCTTGCCCAGGCCCTCGGCGGTGGTGTCGCCGCGCACGCCCTCGTCCTCGGTGACGACCACCGGGTCGCCCTTGCGCTGCGGCACGGAGACCGGGGCGAGCTCGGCGTCGAAGCGCCCGTTCTTCGCCGCGTCGGCGGCACGCTGGTGCGAGGACGCGGCGTAGGCGTCCATGGCCTCGCGGGTCAGCCCGATCGCCTTGGAGAACTTCTCGGTGGACGCGCCCATCGACTCCTGGTCGTAGACGTCGGTCAGCGCGTCGTACTCGGTGGCGTCGAGGATCTGGCCGCCGCCGTACTTGTAGCCGCGGCGGGCCTTCGGCAGCAGGTACGGCGCCGCGGTCATGGACTCCATGCCGCCCGCCACGACGATGTCGTAGTCGCCCGCCTGGATCATCTGGTCGGCGATCGCGATCGCGTCGAGGCCGGACAGGCAGACCTTGTTGAGCGTGAACGACGGCGTCGACATCGGGATGCCGGCGTCGGTCCCGGCCTTGCGGGCGGGGTTCTGGCCGGCGCCGGCCTGGATGACCTGACCCATGATCAGGTACTCGACCTGGTCACCGGTGATGCCCGCCTGCTCGAGCGCCTTGGCGATGGCGGTGGAGCCGAGCTGCTGGGCGGACTGGTCGGCGAAGGCGCCGGACAGCTTGCCGATCGGCGTGCGGGCGCCGGAGACGATGACGGAGCCGGGCATGGACTTCCTCCTGGTCGGTGGCAGGGGTTCTCACGATCACGACGGGGCAGGTTCACCTGAGGACCGCGACGACCGCCGGGTCCTCGAACCTACCCGTGTCGGGCCCCGCACCCCAGGGCCGAAGGTGCCCCCGAGGTGCAGGACCGCTCACGAGGATCGGTTCAGTGCGCGGTGACCCCGGAGTAGCGCGCCACCTCGTCCAGCAGCGGGGGCCACTCCTGGCGCAGCGCCTGGTTGCCCATGAACAGGCCCAGGTGCCCGCCCGGGGCGGTGCGCTTCCACACCTGGTCCGACGGGGTCGACACCGCGTCCGCGGCCCGGAAGACCTGGACCGGCGGCGTGATGTGGTCGGTCGCGCCGCCGAGCAGGAACAGCGGGCAGGACAGGTCGGCCATGTCCAGCCGCTTCCCGCCGACCTCGAGGCGGCCCTCGATCAGCTCGTTGCCGGAGAACAGGTGCTCGACGAGCCAGAGGTAGAACGTGCCGGGGACGTCCTGCGTGTGCTTGAACCAGTCCTCGAAGGCCTGGTAACGCGCGATGGCCACGGGGTCGTCGAGGTGGCGCAGCAGGTCGACGTGCTTGGCGATCTCCGCGTCCGGGCTCATCGCGATGAAGCCGTTGAGCACGAACTGGCCGGGCATGTTGCCGCGGCCCATGGCGACCATGGTGCGGTACGGGAGCTTCCCGTAGCGCCGGGTCATCACCCGCGACGAGGCGCCGATGGCGGTGTCGCCGGCGTGGAAGTCGATCGGGGCGCCGGCGAGGGTGAGGGTGTTGACCCGCTCCGGGTGCACACAGGCGTAGATCGTCGAGAGCCATCCGCCCTGGCAGTCGCCGACCAGGTTCACCGACGTGTGGCCGGTGCCCTCGAGCGCGGAGTCCACGGCGCGGTCGACGACCGCCACGTAGTCCTCGATCGTCGTGCCCTTCGTGGCCTGGGTGGCGCCGACCCAGTCCAGGGTGAACGCGCGCGTCAGGCCGGCCTGCCGGATGACCTGCATCTGGGACTGGGTGGGCTGGAAGTCGACGATGCAGGAGTCGTGCCCGGCCTGCGGCGGCAGGACGAGGGTCGGCACCACGTCGTCGGTGGCGCCGGCGCTGAAGTCGCGCAGCCGCGCGATCGGGGTCTCCCAGACGACCGTGTGCTCGTTGGACCAGGACGGCTTCCGGCGTCCGAGCACGTGCCGCCACCAGCGGGCGGCGTCGTAGACGGTGCGGTGCGGGGTGGCGGCCTGGGCCAGGGCGCGCGTGGTGACGTAGGCCCCGCCCTCGACGAGCGCGGTGGTCGCCTTCCGCAGCGTCTCGCCGCGGAAGGTCCGGAGGTAGGCCGCGGGGTCGACCGGGTCGACGGCCGGCGCGTCGGGCGCGGTGGCGGCGTCGTGGATGGCGTCGTGGACGGCGCCGGTGGTGGGGGCGGTCATGGGACTCCTCCTCGGCCGGCCCGGCTCCTCGTGGGTCCGCCGGGCGCCGGGACGGCCCCCGGCGTCGTCGCCAGGCTGCTCGGTGAACCGTAGGTGCGCTCGGCATAGTTCGCAACGAGGCGGTCTCCGGCCATCACGAGTGTGTCCCGGACCGCACGAACGGGTGTGACCGCGGCCACCAACGGGCACGCAGACCATCGGGGGAGCCGAGACGACGAACGGGAAGAGGACTTCGATGGCGGACATGACCGGACAGGTCGCCGTGGTGACGGGCGGCGCGCGAGGCATCGGGAAGGCGATCTCGGAGCGCCTCGCCAACCGTGGTTGCAAGGTCGCCGTCGGCTACTCGAGCGGGCGGGACGCGGCGGCCGAGCTGGCCGAGAAGTACCCCGGCATGACGATCCACCAGGGCAACATCGGAGCCCGCGAGGACTGCGAGCGGGTGGTCCAGGAGGTCTACGACCAGCACGGCCGCATCGACATCCTGGTCAACAACGCCGGCATCACCGCGGACAAGATGCTGCACAAGATGGAGGTGGACGACTGGGACAAGGTCGTCCAGGTCAACCTCTCGGGCACCTTCTACATGTCGCACCTGGTCTTCCAGCACATGCGCGAGCGCCAGAGCGGGCGCATCGTCTCGATCTCCTCGGTGATCGGCGAGCGCGGGAACGCCGGGCAGGCCAACTACGCGGCCACCAAGTCGGGCCTGTTCGGCCTGACGATGTCGCTGGCCATGGAGGGCGCGAAGAAGGGGATCACCGCGAACTGCGTGGCGCCCGGCTACATCGAGACCGACATGGTCGCGGGCGTCCCCGAGTCGGCGCTGGAGAAGATCGTGGCCCAGGTGCCGGTGGGGCGCCTCGGCCAGCCCGACGACGTGGCGCGGGTCGTGGAGTTCCTGTCCGACCCGGACTCGAACTACATCACCGGGCAGGTCTACTCGGTCAACGGCGGGCTGTTCATGTCGTCCTGACCGATGCCGAAGGTGCTCGCGAGCTCGTCGCAGATCTCGTCGAGCGCCGCGCCGGCCGCCCGGCACATGCCGGGGAACGTCATGAAGCCGTGCACCGCGCGCGCGTGGTCGGAGTGCCGCGTCGGCACCCCGGCCGCGCGCAGCCGGTGCGCGTAGGCGACGCCGTCGTCGTGCAGCGGGTCGACCTTCGCGGTGATCACCAGGGCGCGCGGCAGCCCGCGGTGGTCGGGCGCGAGCAGCGGCGAGCAGAGCGGGTCCGACGCGTCCCCGTCCGGGCCGAGGTAGTTCGTGCGGAAGACGTCCATGTCGGCGCGGGTCAGCAGCGGGCCGCGCTCGAAGGCGGCCGTGGACGGCGCGTCCAGGGTCAGGTCGACGACGGGGTAGATCAGCACCTGCGCGTCGACGCCCGGCCCGCCCTCGCGCGCCATCATCGCGACGACGGCGGCGAGGTTGCCGCCCGCGCTGTCGCCCATCACCGCGACCTGGTCGGTCCGGCCCCCGAGGGCGTCGGCGTGGCGCACCGCCCAGACCAGCGCGGCGTACCCGTCGTCGCGGCCCGCGGGATAGGGGTGCTCCGGGGCGAGCCGGTAGTCCACCGACAGCACGAGCGCCCCGACGCGTGCGGCGACCTGTGCGCAGAGCCAGTCGGACTGGTCGAGGTTCCCCAGCGACCCGCCGCCCCCGTGGTAGTTCACGACGACCGGCAGGCCGTCCTCGCGTCGCCGACCCCCGGGCAGCGGACCGTGCGGGCGGTAGAGGCGCACGGTCGTGGGGTCGGGGGCGCCGAGGTCCACCCGCAGGTCGGTCAGCGAGACGTCCGCGGGCATGGGGCCGAACACCCGCGAGGTCACGACGTTGTGCGACAGCCGGCGGTTGCGGGCCCGCGCGAGGGCGCCGGCGTCCATGCGGCTGATCGCGATGACGCCGGCCCGGTCGGTGAACCAGGTGAAGACCCGGGTGCGGACGTCGATGTCGACGGCGGCCGCGTGCCCGCTGACGTCGCGGTCCTCCCGGGGCGGCCGGAGCCGGGCGAACACCGGGTGCATCGTCGGACCCGTCATCACGCCTCCTCTCGCTGCGTCGCGATATCGCCGTCCGCCCCGTTCGGCGGTCGACAACGGCATCGTTGCTCCGTTCGAGAACGTGACATCGATCATGTCCGGCGGTGCTTCACGACGCCAGGCGCTTGCGGTCCCCCGATGGTGGTCGCTCGGTGACCGGCGTCCGGGAACCGTGCCCCTGGACGGGTGACGGCGCGTCGAGGCGGCGACATGCCGTCACACCCGGACGGGCGGTGCGGCACCGTGACCCAGGTCGCGACGGGCGGTCACGACGGTCCGACCTGCTAGTGTCTGGATCGAACGAGGGGGAGTAGCTCCCAACACCGCGGTCGACACACTGATCGCACCCCGGACCCGTCCGGGTGTGCATCCGGTCGCGGCGGCCACCGCGCGGCGGTGGCGGGCGAGACCTTCGGTTCCGATCCGTTGCACGTACGGGTCGGGCCGGAGACCTGCGCCCAGGCCCTCCGGCCCGAGCCGGAGGACGAGAGGACCCTCGTGAGCCCCATCGTGGCCACGTTCCTGGCCGCCACGGCCGTGAGCTTCGCCGTGATCTTCGTGGCCGAGCTCGGCGACAAGAGCCAGCTGATGGCTCTCACCTTCGCCACCCGGTACCGGGCGCTCCCGGTGCTGATCGGGATCACCGTCGCCACCGCGGTGGTGCACGCGGTGTCCGTCGGCGTGGGCTACCTGCTCGGCGCCGCGATCCCGACGTTCTGGATCAGCCTGGTCGCCGCGGTCGCCTTCCTCGGGTTCGGTCTCTGGACCCTGCGCGGCGACGAGCTCACCGCGGACGAGCAGACGAAGGCCCGTCGCTCCGGCGGTTCGGCGGTCGCCGCCGCCTCGGTGGCGTTCTTCCTGGCCGAGCTCGGCGACAAGACGATGCTCGCCACCATCACCCTGGCCACCCAGTACCAGGGGTGGGGCGGGGTCGTCGGCGTGTGGGCCGGCTCCACGGTCGGCATGGTGGTCGCCGACGGTCTCGCGATCGCCGTCGGGCGACTGCTCGGGCGCAACCTGCCGGAGAAGGCGATCCGCATCGGGGCTGCGGTGCTGTTCTTCGCCTTCGGGGTGTGGCTCGGCGTGGAGGCCTTCCTGACGCGCTGACTCACGAGCCGGAGGCCAGCGACGAGGCCGCCTCCCGGCTGGTGGCGATGACGACGTCGTCGTAGACGACCGAGGCCCCGGTGTCGAGGTCGGAGGAGCGGTACAGCCCGGTCTTGAGGTAGGAGACCTCGTCCGGGTACAGGGTGCCGCCGCGGGGGCGGTAGTCCGACACGACCTCGCGGCCGTCGAGCAGGACGTCGACGCTGCCCTCGTCGGGATCGTCCGAGAAGTGCACGCGCAGCACGAGGTCGGTCCGCGCGCCGGCCCGCGCCGGGCCGATGTCGCGCGTCCAGTGCTCCCCGATCCCCTCGCCGCCGTCCAGCACGAATCGGCCGTCGCGGACCTGCACCGCCAGGGGCGGGCTCCCGTCCCCGGAGTTCTTCCACTGCGCGATGACCTGCCAGTCCGAGGCGTCCACGGGGAAGTCGCCGGGCAGGTGGACCGCGAGACCGAACCAGTACTCGTCGCCCGGCCGGAAGCTGCGGTACGCGGGCTCCAGTTCGGAGCGGGTGCCGCCGGCCGGGACGGAGTACTCCACGGCCGCACGCCCGGGCACGTCGGGCGAGGACACCGCCCGCGGGTCCTCGGCGTCCTGGGTGTTCCAGGGCGTCACCCGGTAGGAGTCCAGGACGGACGCCCGGTCGGTCCCGGAGCGCCACACGACGCCCTCGCCGGTCGGTCCCGACGACGGGCCGCGCGAGGAGGACGTGGGTCCCGCGCACCCCGCGAGCAGGAGCGCGAGCACCGTCCCGACGACGAGCGTGAGGGCCGCGGGGCGGCCGGGGGAGCGCACGTCCCCGAGGCTACGGACGCGCGGTGAACGCCGGGTGCGCTCAGGCGGTGCCGGTGATGCGCAGGCGCACCGAGCGCTCCACGAGGATCGGCAGGAACGACCGGACGCGGGCCCCGGAGAGCCGGTCGCGGGCCTCCGCGACGGCCCCGCGCACCGTGTCGGGCGAGACGCCCTCGGCGGTCCAGCGGGCGACGAGGCGCTCCTCGGTCTCGGCGAACCCGGCGTCGTCCGTGCGGGTGGTGGTGGACGCGGTCAGCATGTCCGGTATTCAACGACCGGACAGCGGCCGGGCACCAGCGATCGACGCGCGGCTCACATCAACAGGATCTCTGATGGCCGGCGGGAGGACCGCCGCCTCGATCCGGCCGCCGGCGGCGAGGGCCGCGCCGACCGGGTAGGTCCGGGCGGGCGCGGGCAGCGGGCCCTCGTCGCCGGAGAGCACCACCGAGACCGGGGCGGGCTCGGCGCCGGGGGCGGGGTCCAGCCCGAGGCGGCGCAGGGTCTGACCCGCGACCGCCCCGGCGCTGTCGTAGAGCCGGACACCGGGCAGCGCCGCGGCGATCTCGTCGGAGACCATGGGGTAGTGGGTGCAGCCCAGGACGATCCCGCCCACGTCCTCCGGTGTCCGGGCCGCGGCGGCGTCGACCGCGGCCGTGATCGCGGCCGGGTCGGCGGTCTCGACGGCCCGCGCCAGGCCCGGGCACGGCACCGGCGTCGCCTGCCCGGGTGCGGCGAACAGCGACACCAGGTCGGCCTGGTAGGCGCTCGCGCTGGTGGCCTCGGTCGCCCACACGCCGAAGGGGGCACCGGACGCCGCGGCGGGCTTGATGGCGGGCACGGTCCCGACGACGGGCCGGGCCGGCTCGAGCTCGGCCCGCAGCGGCACGAGGGCGTTGACGCTCGCGGTGTTGCACGGCACCACGACCGCGTCGGCGCCGCGGGTGAGGGCCAGCCGGGCGGCGGCCAGGACCCGCTCGACGATCCACTCCCCGGGCCGGGCGCCCCACGGCATGCCGTCCGGGTCCATCAGCAGGTCCAGGTGCGCGTCGGGGCGCAGGTGCCGCAGCCAGCCCGCCGTCGGGAGCATGCCGAGGCCGGAGTCGATGAGCGCGATGCGCACGCCTCCAGGGTAGCGGTGGGTCACACCATCGCGGCGCTGCCCACCTCCGGGTGGGAGCGGAAGAACTCCACCATCGGGCCCACGTGGTCGGCGAAGCGCGGGCACGACACCCCGACCTCGGCGAGCAGCGCGGTGGTGGCCGCGGTGTCGTAGAGCGTGGGGTGGGTGAGGTACTCCAGCGTCGACGACGGGACCTTGAACAGGCGGCCGACGCCGGGGACGTGGTCGATGCCGAAGGCCGCCAGCGACGTCGGCATGGGGACCGGCCGCAGCCGCCGCCCACCCTGCGCGGCGAACGCCTCGCTCATCTCGAGCACCGTCGGCGGGTCCGGCTGCGCCAGGGCCACCGTCCGCCCGATCGCGGCCTCGTGGCCGGCCAGGGCGGCGATCCCGTCCACGACGAAGTCCGAGGGGACCAGGTTGAAGGCCACCCGGTCGGCCCCGTGCGGCAGCGGCATCAGCGCCGTCGAGCCCTGGCGCAGGAGCAGCTGCAGCACGTAGTACGGGCCGTCGAACTTCTGCGTGCGCCCGGTCACCGAGTCCCCGACCACCACCGACGGCCGGTAGATCGTCACCGGCAGCCCGGCGTCGCGGGCCTTCGCGACGACGCGCTCGGCCTCGTGCTTGGTGTGGTCGTAGTGGTTCGCGAACGGCTGGCCGAGTTCGAGGTCGTCCTCGTAGAACACGCCGTCGTAGCGCCCGGAGACGTAGCAGGTGGACACGTACTGCAGGCGGCGCAGGCCTCCGGCGCCGGCCGCGCGCCGCGCGAGGTCCACGACGTGGCGGGTGCCGTCGACGTTGACCCGCCACGCGATCTCCGGGGCCACCGAGAGGTCGTAGACCGCGGCCAGGTGGAAGATCTCCAGCTGCTCGCCGAGCAGCCGGTCGATGACCGCGGGGTCGAGGCCCAGACCCGCCGTCGTGATGTCCCCGACCACGAGGTCGGTCCGGCCCGCGATCGACGGGTCGGAGCGCTCGAGGTCCGCCAGCGCCTCGCGGGCGGTGCCCAGCCAGCGCTGCTGCACCAGCGCGACCGCGCGGGCATCCGGGTCGCGCCGCAGGGTGCGGGGGAGCAGGGCGGAGCCCAGGAAGCCGGGGAACCCGGTGAAGAGGACGGCGGTCACGGGGGCGAAGGGTGTCATCCCGGGCGTGCGGGGGCATCTTGCGCGGCAAGGGACGTCGAGCACCGCTGCCGGCGTGACGCAACGCGCTGGAGAGGGACGAGATGGCAGAGCGGATCGTGGTCGTCGGAGCGGGGTTCGCCGGTCTGGAGACGGTCAAACGTCTCGAGAAGGTGCTCCGCGCCGAGATCGCCGACGGGTCGGTCGAGGTCGTCCTGGTGGCGCCGAACGACTACATGCTCTACCTGCCGCTGCTGCCGCAGGTCGCCGCCGGGGTGATCACGGCGCAGTCGGTGACCGTGCCGCTGCCGCGGGCCGTCCGGCGCGCCCACCGGCTCCCGGGCACCGTCGTCGGGGTCGACCTGGAGCGGAGGACCTGCGTGGTCCACAAGATCTCCGGGGAGGAGGTGGACCTGCCGTTCGACCGGATCGTCCTGGCCCCCGGCAGCGTCACCCGCCAGTTCGACATCCCCGGGCTCGAGGAGCACGCGCTGGGGATGAAGAACCTCGCGCAGGCCGCCTACCTGCGCGACCACGTGATCTCCCAGCTCGAGCTGGCCAACGCCGCGACCGACGACGCCGAGCGCGCGGCCCGGTGCCGCTTCGTAGTGGTCGGCGGCGGCTACGCGGGCACGGAGACCGCGGCGTGCCTGCAGCTGCTCACCGAGTCCGCCCTCAAGCGCTTCCCGCGCCTGGACCCCGGCATGGTGCGCTGGACGCTGGTGGACATCGCGCCGCGCCTCATGCCCGAGCTCGGCAAGCGGCTCGGCGAGCAGGCGCTGGACCTCCTGCGACGCCGAGGGGTGGAGATCCGGCTGGAGACCGGGGTCTCCGACGTCACCGACGAGTCCGTCACCCTCTCCGACGGCGAGACCATCGCCTGCCGCACGCTGGTGTGGACCGCGGGGGTCACGTCGAGCCCGCTGGTGAAGAACCTCGGCGTCGAGCTCGTCCGGGGTCGGGTGAAGGTCGGCGCGGACCTGCAGGTCGAGGGCCACCCCGGGGTGTTCGCGCTCGGCGACTGCGCCGCGGTGCCCGACCTCACCCAGGAGGACGCGGACGCGATCTGCCCGCCGACCGCCCAGCACGCGACGCGGATGGCGACCACGGCGGCCGACAACGTCGTGGCCTCCCTGCGCGGGGAGCCGCTGCGGCAGTACAAGCACCACGACCTCGGGCTGGTCGTCGACCTCGGCGGCACCCAGGCCGTGGCGCACCCGCTCAACCTGGAGCTCAAGGGCGCGCCCGCCCAGCTGGTCACGCGCGGCTACCACCTGTTCGCGCTGCCGCTGATGCGCACGCGCGCCCGGGTCGTCGCCAACTGGATCCTGCACCTGTTCGGCGGGGACGACTTCATCCGGATCGGCTTCCTGTCCGACCGGCGGGCGACCGTCGACGAGTTCGAGGGCACGCGCTCCTACCTGTCCCGGGAGGAGATCCGGGCGCGCGCCTCCTAGGGTTCCCGGCGATGCCCCACCTCGACGACGTCGTCTCCGCCGACGGCACCCGCATCCGCTGGTGGGACAACGGCTGCACCGGTCGTCCGGCGCCGGACGTGGTGATCTCGAACGGGCTCGGGGCGTCGCCGGCGGCGTGGCCGTGGCTGGGGGGCGACGGCCGTCCGTCGTCGGACGCGCCGCGCGCCGTCACCTGGCACCACCGCGGGCTGGGGGGCTCGGAGCGGCCCGCGGACCCGGACCGGATCACGATCGGCGACCACGTCGACGACCTGTTCGCGGTGATGGACGCGGCGGGGATCGCCTCGGCCGCGGTGGTCGGCTGGTCGGTCGGGGTGGCGGTGGCGTTCGAGGCCGCGCGGCGGGCCCCGGAACGGGTCTCCTCGCTGCTGGTGCTGGGCGGGGTCGCGGGCGGCGGCTTCCGCGGCGGGCCCTCGTGGATGCCCGGCGTCGTCTCCCGCGGGATCTCGACGGCGAGCGCCTGGTCGCTGCGCCTGGTGGGCCCCCCGGTGGCGGGCCTGATCTCGCTGCTGCCGCGCAGCCTCGACGCCGGGGCGGCGGCGCCGGTCGGCGTCTTCGTCCCGCCGCCCCTGCAGACCCTCGCCGAGGTGGCCCGGGAGTTCTCCCACCACGACTGGACGTGGTTCTCCCGGATGGTCCTCGCGGCCGGCCGGGAGCCCGCGATCGACGTGTCGGGGATCCGCGTGCCCACGACCGTGGTGGCCGGCGAGTTCGACACGATGGCCCCGGTCGAGGACATGGTCGCGCTCGCGGACGCCGTCCCCGGGGCCCGGCTCGTGCGGGTGCCGGGGACGCACTTCGTCCCACTGCAGTTCCCGGACCTGCTGGCCGCGGAGCTGGACGCGCTCAGATCCGCGTAGCGACGAACCGCAGCGCGAGGTCGTAGCCGAGTGTCCCCGCTCCGGCGATCACCGCCGTGGCGACCGGCGAGACGTAGGAATGGTGCCGGAACTCCTCGCGGGCGTGCACGTTCGAGATGTGCACCTCGACGACGGTGCCCGGGATCGCCGCCAGGGCGTCGCGGATCGCCACCGAGGTGTGCGTGTACGCGCCGGGGTTGATGACGACGGCGCCGAAGTCGGTCATGGCCTCGTGGATCGCGTCGATGAGGACGCCCTCGTGGTTGCTCTGCCGGGCGTCGACCTCCAGCCCCAGCTCGACGCCCAGCTCCCGGGCCCGCCGGTCCACGTCGGCGAGGGTCTCGGTGCCGTAGACGTCGGGCTCGCGCCGGCCCAGCAGGTCCAGGTTGGGGCCGTGGAGCAGGAGCACCCGACGCGGCTCTTGCGCTTCACGATTCTGCGACACGGACACTCCAGACGATCACGCAGCGATAACAACAGGGGTGTGATTCGAGGGTCAAGGTCCCGGGCGGGGACGCCGATGGAAGGACAGCGCCCACCGTGGGCGGTCCGCCGTACGAGGAACTACCTGGGACTGGAGTCTGTATGAGGACGGTTCTGATCTGCGACGACCGGCGCAGTGTCCGCGAGGGCCTGACCCGTGTCATGTCGGCCGTGCCGGGGGTGCAGCGCATCGACTGCGTCGCCACCCCGGAGGACCTGCTCGCGAGGTACGCCCGCCAGCCCGTCGACGTGGTCTTCGTCGGCACGCAGCGCGCGGTCAGCTCGGGGGCCGAGGCCACGCGCCGGCTCGTCGCGGCCCACCACCAGGCGAACGTCATCGTCTTCGGCGCGCCGGACGATGCGGGCAGCATCGCCGCCGCGATCGCCGGCGGGGCCCGCGGCTACCTGCGCTGGGACGCCTCGCGGCCCGAGCTCGTCGCCGCGCTCGCCTCGACCACGATGGGCGACGTCTTCCCCGCGCAGCGCCAGTCCTCGGAGCCGGGTGCCGGCATCAACCTCACCGAGCGCGAGATGCAGGTGCTCCGCGGGATGAGCCAGGGCAAGAGCAACGGTCAGATCGGCCGCGAGCTCTACCTGTCCGAGGACACCGTGAAGACCCACGCACGCCGGCTCTTCCGCAAGCTGTCCGCCTCGGACCGCGCGCAGGCGGTGGCCCAGGGCTTCCGCTGCGGCCTCGTCAGCTGACTCCCGCACGCCCGCGCAGGCACACCGGGACGACCCGCCGAGTCGGAGGCGGCGGCGTCGGACCCTCGGGCCGGCGACGGGTGGGAGGGGCAGGTCTCCGCGGGGCCACCCCGCGGCGTGGGAGCACGTCCGACCGGGCAGGGTCCGGACGTGCTTCCTGACGGCGGGTCCGGCGTGCTCAGCGCGCCAGCGGACCGACCGTCGCGGCGATGCGGTCGTCGCGGATCTCGGTGCGACCGCGCCGCACGGCGCCGAAGCGGTGCCGGATCCCGTCCGGGCCCGCCAGCCAGCCCTGGTAGGCCTCGAGGCGGTGGTCGGAGCGCTCGCCGTCGTCACCGGTCACGGTGACGAGGTAGCGCGTGTCGCGCTCGAAGCGGTAGCGGGGCGTGGGTGGGGTCTTCGGCGCGGCCATCAGCACTGATCGTACGGCCCCGGACGGTCCCCCCGCCGTCACCGACCCGGTCGATTCCTGACCGCCACGTCCTCCACACTGCGCGGGTGCTCGAGACGTCCGCCCGCCTGCTGCGCCTGCTCTCGCTGCTCCAGAGCCGACCCGAGTGGTCCGGCCCGGAGATCGCGGAGCGGCTCGGCATCTCGGTCCGCACCGTGCGCCGCGACGTCGACAAGCTCCGCTCCCTGGACTACCCCGTCGAGGTCGACCTCGGCCCGACCGGCGGCTACCGCCTCGGGGCCGGGGCCGCCCTGCCGCCGCTCCTGCTCGACGACGATGAGGCCGTCGCGGTCGCGGTGAGCCTGCAGACGGCGGCGGGCTCGGGCGGAGTCGGGATCGCCGGTCTGGGTGAGACCGCGGTCGCCGCGCTGGTCAAGCTGGAACGGATCCTCCCGGAGCGGTTGCGTCGGCGGATCGCCGCGGTCGGGGTGTCCACGGTCGCGCCCGTGCGCGCGACACCGTCGGTCGATCCGGGCACGCTGGTCGCGGTCGGGGCCGCGTGCCGCGACCGCCGCGTCCTCGAGCTGGACTACACCGCCTTCGACGGGACCGCGTCCCGCCGCCGGGTCGAGCCGCACCACCTCGTCTCGTGGGGTCGGCGCTGGTACCTGCTCGCCTACGACCTCGGCCGCGACGACTGGCGCACCCTGCGCCTCGACCGGGTCGTCCCGCGCGTCGCCCCGGACGGCCTCGCCACCGGCCCGCGCTTCACCCCGCGCGAGGTGCCCGGCGGCGACCCGGCCGAGTACGTCTCGTCGAAGGTCCGCGACGTGCGGCCGGTGCGCTGCCGGGTCCGGGTGCAGGCGGGCGCCGACGAGGTGCGCGCCCGGATCTGGACCGACCAGGTGCGCCTCGAGGACCTCGACGACGGCACGTGCCGGGTGCACCTCTCCGTGGACGAGCTGCAGGGCGCCACGATCATCCTCGCCGCGCTGGGCCTCGAGCTCGAGGTCGAGGAGCCGGCGGAGCTCGCCGCCGCGTTCCGGGAGCTGGGCGAACGGTGCCTGAGGGCGGGTCGCTGAGGATTTTCCGCCCCGGGGTTGCGCATCGCCGCCGCACTTAGGCTAGGCTCACCTCAGCGAGATCGACCGAGCGTCGAGACTCCGCACAGACCGGCCGCGAGGGTGTTGTGGTGGCGCCCGAGGTGGCTGCGCAAGAGGAGGGCGCCGGGCTCGAGGGACGAGCCCGGCGCCGTCCTCGTCATCGTAACCCCTGTGTCGGGCCCGTGCGCCGCGCGTGACGTCGGCCGCGCGGCGAGTGCGACGCCAGGCAGGTCCGGCGGCCCGGGATCCTGCGCCGTGTCGCACTCGGTCTCGGACGAGCCTCGTTGTCTCCGCGCGCCGGGATTTCCCGAACCGCACCCACGGCCCGCGCCGCCCTCCTACCGTCGTCGACGTCGATCGTCCGACCACGGGAGGAGCCGGGGATGTCCCAGCCGTTCGACGCCAGCACCGGGGCGATGCAGGGCGGGGCCGCGCAGCTCTCGGCGGCCGGGAGCCAGATGGGCGCCGCGGGCGGACAGGCGGCCGGCGCGGCGTCGTCCGCGGGCGGCGGGGTCAACGGCGGCGCGCTGGCCGGGGCGCTGAGCGCGCTCGGCGCGGAGCTCGCGGCGAAGGCCCAGGAGCTGGCCGCCGCGGCGTCGGCGAGCTCGGCGAACGTCACCGCGGCCGCCGCGAACTACCAGACCTCCGACGCAGCCGCGAGCCGCACGATCGACGGCGCGGTGCCCGGTTAGAAGCGGGCGCCCGCGTCCGCCGCGGCGGCGTAGACGCCCAGCACCCCGGCCAGCAGGGGCAGCACCGAGACCGCGGCGACGGTCTCGAGGCGGCCCAGCAGCCGCCGGGTCCGCGGCCGACGCCACCACGCGAGGACGCCCTCGTCGGTGACCGCGGCCGAGCGCAGCGCCCCGCCGAGCCCGACGAGCGCCCCGACCAGCGCGACCCCGACCGCCACCACCACGGCCCGTCCCCCCGGGCCGCCGGCCGGCACCACCGACCACGCCACCGCCGCCAGCCCGGCCACCCCGGCGCCGAGCGCCGACGCCGACTCCACCACGAACACCGACCGCCGCGCCCGCAGCACCGCCGTCGCCGACACGGCCGCACAGAGACCGAGGACCATGCCGCCCCCCGACGAGGTCGCGAGGACCCACAGCCCCGACGCCGCCACCAGGCCGCCGGCGAGGGCCGCCGCGTCGACCGTGCGGCGGGTGGCGGCGGCGTGCTCGACCAGGTGCTCGGCGTCCTCGCGCGGCTCGAGCCACGTGCGGCTGCGGGTGACGAGCCACGGCAGCGCCAGCACGAGCACCAGCCACAGCGTCAGCCCGACGGCGACCGCCCGGCCCGTGGGCAGCACCCCGCCGGCCACCAGCGCGGACGGCAGCGAGACCCCGAGCCCGGCCGTCCCGGCCGCCGCCCACCAGGGTCCGTGCTCACCGACCACCGTCCAGGCCGCCGCGGCCCCGACGGCGAGCGCGGAGCCGGCGAGCGTCGCCACGAGCGGGAACCCGCCGCGCGCCAGCAGTCCCCCGGCGACGCCGGCGGCGGTCCACGCCGTGAGCGACGCCAGGCCCGCTCCCAGCGTGGGGAGGTCGGGCCCGGGCTCGCCGCCGTCGAGCGGCACCGTCGGGCGGGACCGCCGCTGCAGGGCGGCCAGCCCGAGCAGCAGCAGCGCCAGCACCAGCGGCACGAGCGGACCGCCCGGCACCGCCAGCGCCAGCGACGAGGCCACCGCCGCCACCGCGACCAGCAGCACCGTCACCAGCACCCCCGCCCGCCGCGCGGTCCACCGCGGCACCCGCGCCGCGCCCTCGGCGAGCGCGACCAGGCCGTCGTCGACCGGCTGGGCGGGACGCGGCATCGGCCAGGGACCCAGGTGCAGCACGTCCCCGTCGCGGACCCCGGCCGCCTCCAGCGAGATGCCCGGCGGCATCGGCCCGGCGCCGGTGCGGTGCAGGTACCACGGCCGCCCGTCGGACCCGCGCACGAGCGGCGCGCCCGGCAGCAGGCGACCGGCCAGCTCGTCGACCACCTCGGCCACGCTCGCCCCGGCCGGCAGCGCCGCGTCCACGGCGCCCTCGGGCCCCCGGACCCGCACGGTGCACCACGCGCCCTCGGGCGCGTCCCGGGGCGCGGGCGGGGAGGGCTGACGGGCCATGGCCATGAACGACATCCTGGTCCACCGCCCCCCGCGCGGTGGGCCGGTTCGCCCAACTCCCGAGCCCGTCCGGCTCGTCGAACCACCCGCCTCGACGGGCGGCGGACCGCCCACCCCGTGGACCTACGCGCTGTTCCCCCTGCTGGGCAGCGGCGGGATCCTGGTCTTCGCGATCGTCAACCGGAACCCGATCTACTTCCTCGCGGGCGGGATCTTCGTCATCGGCGCGCTCGGCATGGGCGTCATGATGTACCTGCAGACCCGGGGCCGGACCACGGAGCAGGGCACGGACGCGCGGCTGCGCTACGTCGCGCACCTCGCCGACGTCCGCGGGCGGCTGCGGGCGGCCGCGGACGACCAGCGGCGCGTCGCCGAGGAGCAGCACCCCGACCCGCCCCTGCTGCTCGGGCTGCCGGAGCGGGCGGAGCGGCTGTGGGAGCGGCGCCCGGACGACCCCGACTTCCTGGTGCTGCGGGTCGGGCGGGCGCGGATCCCCGGGGTCGCGGCGCCGGTCCTGCCCGAGGCCGACCCGAACCAGCCGCGCGACCCCGGCACCGAGGCGGCCGCCGCCCGCCTCGTCGACCGGTTGGGGCCCGTGCCCGACGTGCCGGTGGGGGTCCCGCTGCGCGGTGCGGTCGCGGTCGTCGGGGACCCGGTCCGCGGGCGGGCGCTCGCGCGGGCGGTGCTGGCGCAGCTGGCCGCCCTGCACGCCCCGGACGACGTCCGGCTCGCGGTCTGCTGCCCCGACGGGCCCGACGCCGCCGCGGCCCGCGCGGCGTGGGACTGGGTGAAGTGGCTGCCGCACGCGCGGCACCCGTCCGGCGGCGGCGCCGACGGCACCGGGCTGCTGGTCGCCGAGCACCCCGAGGGGCTGCTCCACCTGCTCGGCGCGGAGCTCGACCGGCGCCGGGGCGGGCGCCGCGGACCCGTCCCGACGGCGGGTGCCCCGGCGGGGCCGGCCCTGGTCGTCCTCGTCGACGGGCCGCTGCCCGTCCCGGACCCGCTCGGTGAGCTGCCCGGCCTCGGCGTCGGCGTGCTGCACCTCGTGCCGGACGCCCTCGACCGCCCGGCCGCGGTCGACGTCACCGTCCACGTGGGCGGGCACCCGGGCCTCGAGGTGCGCCGGGACCGCGACGGGGCACCGCCCGCGGAGCTCGCGCCGCTCGCTGTCGTCACCGGCCTGGTGCCGGACGTGCTCGGCCTCGCGGAGGCGGAGACGCTCGCCCGGCGCCTGGCGCCGATGCGGCTCTCGCGGCGCGCGGGCCGCACCGCCCTCGCCGAGGTCAGCGGCCTGGCCGACCTGCTCGGGGTGGACGACGTGGCCGCGCTCGACCCGGAGCGCACGTGGGCCCGCCGGCCGGAGTCGCAGCTGCTGCGGGTCCCGCTCGGGGTCGACTCCGCGGGGACGCCCGTGGAGCTGGACCTCAAGGAGGCCGCGCTGTCCGGGATGGGGCCGCACGGCCTGGTGGTCGGGGCGACGGGCTCGGGCAAGTCGGAGCTGCTGCGCACCCTGGTGACGGGGCTCGCGGCCACCCACCCGCCCGACGACCTGGCCCTCGTCCTGGTCGACTACAAGGGTGGCGCGACGTTCGCCGGGATGGCGGCGCTGCCGCACGTCGCGGGGTCGATCACCGACCTCGAGGACGACCCGGAGACCGTGGAGCGGTTCGGCGACGCCCTGCGCTCGGAGCTGCGCCGCCGCGAGCAGCTGCTGCGGGACGCCGGGAACCTCACCGGCATCCGCGAGCACCGGCGGCTGCGCCTGGCGGGTGGGGACGGGCCCGGGGTGGGCCCGCTGCCGCACCTGCTCGTGGTCGTCGACGAGTTCTCCGAGCTGCTGACCGCGCAGCCGGACTTCATCGAGCTGTTCGTCCAGGTCGGCCGGGTCGGGCGGTCGCTGGGCGTGCACCTGCTCCTGGCCACCCAGCGGTTGGAGGAGGGACGGCTGCGCGGGCTGGACTCGCACCTGTCGTTCCGGCTCGCGCTGCGCACGTTCTCGGCGGCCGAGAGCCGCACCGTCATCGGCAACACCGACGCCTTCGACCTGCCGCCGGTACCCGGATCCGCGTACCTCAAGGTCGACACCAGCGTGTACCGGCGGCTGCGGGTCTCGACGGTGTCCGCGCCCTACGTCGAGCCGGTGCGGGGCCGGGTGCGCCACCCGCACGCGCGGGTGTTCCGGGCGTTCGACGGGCGCGGGGACGCCGTCGGCGACGACCTGCCCGCGCTCGGGCTGGACCTCTCCGACCCGGCCCGGCGGTCCACGCTCGACGTCGTCGTGGACCGGCTCCGGGCGGCCGCGGAGCCGGTGCACCAGGTCTGGCTGCCGCCCTTGCCGGCCGCCCTGCCGTTGACGGCCGTGCTGCCCCGTCCGGCGCTGACCTCCGGGACCGGCCTGCTGGCCCCGCGGCCCGGGCGGCTCGCGATCGGGCTCGGCATCGTCGACCGGCCCGACCGGCAGGCGCAGGAGGCGCTGGTGGTCGACCTGTCGGGGACCGGTGGGCACCTCGGGATCGTCGGGGCGCCGCGGACGGGGCGGAGCACCGCGCTGCGGACGCTGGTCACCGCGGCCACTCTCACCCACACCCCCGCCGAGCTCGCGGTCTACGCGATCGACCTCGGCGGCGGCACCCTGGCCGGGCTCGAGCGGTGGCCGCACGTCGGCGGTGTCGCGGGCCGGCAGCGCCCGGAGGTGGTGCGGCGGCTGGTCGCGCAGATGGAGTCCCTGGTGGCGGGGCGGGAAGGGTCGCCCGCGTCGGGCGGCGCGGCCCTCGCGGTACGCGACGGCGAGCCCGAGGTGCTGCTGCTGGTCGACGACTGGGGCGCGCTGCGCGCCGAGTTCGAGGACCTCGAGCCGCGGCTGACCGCGCTGGCCGCCCGCGGGCTGGGACACGGCCTGCACCTGGTCGTCACCGCCGGACGCTGGTGGGACATGCGCCCGGCCCTGCGCGACGCGCTCGGCACCCGGATCGAGCTGCGGCTCGGCGACCCGGCGGACTCCGTGATCGACCGCAAGGCCGCGCGCACGGTGCCGCCGACCCCCGGCCGGGCGCTCGTCGGCGCCGGCTACAAGGCCCAGCTCGCGCTCCCCGTGATCACCGACGACGCCGGCCGCACCGAGGACGCGGCCACGACGGCCGACCGCGCGGCGGCGGCCTGGCCGGGAGCTGCCGCCCCGCCGATCCGGATGCTGCCCGGCCGGGTCCCGCTCGCGGAGCTGCCGCCCGGGGCGATCGGCCTGCGGGAGAGCGACCTGACGCCGTTGTCGCTCGACCTGCTCGGCGGCCGGGACCCGCACCTGCTGGTGTTCGGCGACGCCGGGTCGGGGCGGACCGCGACGCTGCGCGCGGTGGTGCGGGCGTTGTGCGCCGCGCACCCGCCCGAGGAGCTGCGCGTCCTGGTCGTCGACTACCGCCGCACCCTGCTGGACGCGGTGCCGCCCGAGCACCTGTCGGTGTACCTCGGGTCGGCGCCCGCGGCGGCGCAGACCCTGCCGGCGGCGGCCGCGAAGATGACCGCCCGCCTGCCCGGGCCCGACGTGACGCCGGCGCGGCTGCGCGCCCGGGACTGGTGGCAGGGCCCGGCCATGCTCGTCGTGGTCGACGACCACGACCTCGTGGCCACGCCGGGCGGGGACCCGCTCGCGCCGCTGCTCGACCTGTTGCCGCAGGGCCGGGACATCGGGCTGCACGTGGTGCTCGCGCGGTCCGCGGGCGGGGCGTCGGCCGCGATGATGCAGCCGGTGCTGCGCCGGCTGCGGGAGCTCGGCGGCCCGGGACTGCTGCATTCCGGGCCGCGCGACGAGGGCGCGCTGCTGCACGGCGTGCGGGCCGCGGACCTGCCGCCCGGCCGCGCGCAGTACGTCACGCGGCGGGCGGCGCCGGAGCTGGTGCAGATCGGGTGGGTGCCGGAGGCGGCGGACTGAGCGGGGGGACCGCCGCCCCGGCCGTGACCTACACCTGGAACGACTGCATCGCCGCCCGCTCGGTGTCGTTGTAGCCCTGGTTCGCGTTCGCCGTCGACTGCCCGAGCTGCGCGAGCGCCGCCTGCAGCTCCTGCCAGCCCTGGTCCCACTGCGCCTGCGCGGCGGCGTAGGACTCCCGCGCGGCGCCGTCCCAGGTGGACAGCATCGGGGCGATGTCCGAGCGCAGCTGCTGCATGCGCTGCTCCATCGCCTGGGCGCCGCCGTTGACGTCGGCGACCGCCGTGTCGAGCGCGCCGAAGGAGACCTTGATCCGGTCGGCCATGGTGGTTCCTCCCTAGAAGCCGGGGACGGGGACGTCCATGCCCGCCCCGGACTGGTTCAGCCGCGCGCTCGCGTCGGCGTCGCTGGTCTCGTAACCGCCCTGCGCGCGCTGCACGAGGCCGGCGATCGTGTCGAGGGCCGCGTTGAGCTTCTGGTTCGCGGCCTCGTAGCGGGCGTGGGCGCCGGCGAAGGCCGTGTTCCCGTCACCCATCCACTGCCCCTCCAGCCCTGCGAGCCTTCCGCGCAGCGCGCTGAGCTCGGAGCGGATGTCGGCCACCCCGGCCACCATGCGCGCCTGCGACTGCGCCATCGTCGCCGTCGAGACGTCGTACTGCCCCGCCATCAGGGCCCCCTCCCGGTCGGGTACCGCGGACACCCGAACCATGACCGACCGCGCGGGCCCGTGGGTGCGCTTTGGCGAAAGTCAGTCGGCGACCTCGAGCCGCGGCCCGGCGGCGAGCAGCGCGAACCATCCCCGCCCGAGCGGCAGGACCTGCTCGCGCGCATACCCGAGCGCCCGCAGCGCCTCGTCGTCGCGCACCCCGAACCCGAGCCCGCCGTCGACCAGGACCATGCCCTCGTCGACGTCGCGCCCCGCCGGCCGCGCCGCCGCGTCGAACTCCGGCGGCGCCAGCAGCGCCCCACCGCCGGGCGGGACGTGCCAGGTCACCCGGGCCGGGCGCTCCCCGCCCGCGAGCAGCCGCTCCGGGCCCGCCGCGAGCCCGGGAGCGGCGACGGCGCCGAACACCTGCAGCGTCGGCGAGTCGCCGCCGCGCGTCACGCACGGCACGACCGTGTCCTCCGGCGCCGGGACCACCGGCGGGCTACCGGGCACGTCCGCGATCCCGACGACGGGTCCGGCCGGCAGTCCCAGCACCTCGTCCGGCCCGACGGTGCGCACCGGGGCGGGCAGCAGCCGGGCCGTCGTCTCGTCGGCGACCGGCCGGGCCCGGCCGCGGTCGAGGACGTAGCGGACGCCGTCGGCGGTGGTCACCACCGGGCCGGGGGCCGCCCGCGCGGACAGCGTCCCCCCGCGGGGCAGCAGCCCGAGCCACGGCCCGGGCACCTCGCGGACGTCGCCCGGCGACCAGCCCAGCAGCCCCAGCGCGCCCGGGTCGACCGGGTGGGTCCGCCCGCCGGCCACCAGCACCGTCTCCGCGGTGCCCGTGGCCCGGGCCAGGAACCCGGTGAAGGCCGTGGCCGGTCCGGCCACGGGGCCGGCGTACACCGCGACCTGGTCCCGCGCTCCGCGCTCGGGCCCGGTGGCGCACGCGGTGAGCGGCACGGGGCCGCCCAGTGCCGGCGGCAGCTGCGGCAGGCCGCCGTCGGGCAGGGCGGTGCCGACCGGCATCGTCAGGACCCGGGAGTGCGCGACGAGGACCGGCTCGCCGCGCCGCCCGCCGGCCAGCAGGGCCGCGGTCAGGGTGGGGGCCGGGCGGAGCAGGCCCTCCGTGGCGAGGTAGCGCGCCCCGGTGTCGCGGTCGACGACGACGGTGCCCTCGTCGCGCCAGCCGTCCGGGGCCCGGTCGGTGAGGAACGCCGAGGCCACCGACACCGCAGCGACCAGGACCACCACCACGACCCCGGCGAGCAGCGCGGCGTTCGGGCGGCGCGGGACGTCCTCGATCGCGAGGTCGTCCCCGCGCAGCAGGGCGGCGACGCCCCGGCGGCGCTGGAAGTCCTCGGACTCGATGAGTTCCCGTCGGCTCGCCACGCCGCGAGATGCTGGTCGAACGCCGGGTGCGGTGGGGGCGGAACGGGAGAACCCGGTCGCACCACCGCCCGCACGATCTCGATCTCTGTTTAGGTGAGCCTCACCTGTCCCGGCTCTCGAGGAGGCGACCGTGCGCGTGGTGTTGTTCGGCTACCAGAAGTGGGGATCGAGGCTGCTCGCGACCCTGCTGGAGAGTCGCCACGAGGTGGTGCTGTGCGTGAGCCACCCGGAGAGCCTCGGGGGCCACGAACCGGCGATCTTCCAGGAACCGGTGGCCGACCTCGCCCGCGAGCACGGCATCCCGGTGCTCTACCGCGACAAGGCCGTCGACGACGAGCTCGTCGCCGCCATCGGTGAGCACGATGCCGAGATCGGGGTGGCCTGCAACTGGCGGACCTGGATCTCCCCGGAGGTGTTCTCCGCCCCCACCCGCGGCACCGTCAACACCCACGACGCGCTGCTGCCCAAGTACGCCGGGTTCTCGCCGCTGAACTGGGCGCTGATCAACGGGGAGTCGCAGGTCGGCATCACCGCGCACTGGATGGACGCCGACCTCGACCGCGGCGACATCATCACCCAGCGGACCGTCCCGGTGACGCCCACCGACACCACCGAGGACCTGTTCCACCGCACCGTCGAGCTGTTCGGGCCGCTGACGATCGACGCCCTCGACCGCGTCGAGCACGGCCCGCACGAGTGGCTGCGCCAGGACCCCGCGCACGCGAGCTTCTTCCACCGGCGCCAGGACCCGGACAACCGGATCCACTGGGACCGCTCCGCGTCCGACCTGGTCAACCTGGTCCGCGCGCAGACCGGGCCCTACCCCAACGCCTGGTGCGAGCACGAGGGTCGGCGCCTGCGGGTGCTCGAGGCGAGCGTCTCGACCAACCGCTGCGGCGGCACGAACGGACGGGTCTTCGCGCGGGAGGGCTCCGGGGTGATCGTCGTGGCGGGCCCGGACGCATGGCGCGGGAACCAGCACGGCCTGGTGCTGCAGCGGGTCAAGGACGACCAGGACGTCGAGCACGTCGCCGGCGAGTACTTCCGGCGGATGGGCGACTACCTCGCCTGAAACATCCGCCACACCATGTGGTGACGCAGCGTCACGAGTCGATCACCCCGGGGTCGCCGTCACAAGGACGTGACCGTCACGTCCCCGACGACCTCGGGGGATCGATTCCCATGACCGCCAACCGCAGGCGACTCGCCGTCCTGGGCGGCATCCTGCTCGTGCTCGCCGGCGCGGGCGTCGCCTTCGCCGCGTACCTCTCCACCGGGACCGGCACCGGTGCCGCCGCGTCGAGCGTGGCCGTGAACTCCACCATCACGCCGAACACGCCGGGCGCGCAGCTCTTCCCGGGCTCGACCTCGACCTACACGGTGACGATCAACAACCCGAACCCGTACCCGGTGAAGGTCACGAGCATCAGCGCGAGCACCTCGGACAAGACCAGCGGCAACTGCCCCGCCGGCACCGTCACCAGCCCCGCCGTCACGAACCCGACCGGGACCATCGCGGCGAACGGGACCGGGTCGTACTCGCTGACCGCGACCATGATCGCGAACCCGGACAACAGCTGCCAGGGGCAGTCGTTCACGATGCCGCTGACCGCGCAGCTCGCCTCCGCGGCGGGGTGAAGGTCGACTCGCTGCTCCAGCGGGAGGGGCGGGGCCCGGTCGAGCGCACGGGCCCGATCCCGCTGCCGGGCAGGCGTCCCCGCCACTCCGCGGGCGCCGGGCGACCCGCCCACCCGGCGCACCCGGACGACGTCACGGCACCGATCGCGGTGCCGTCCGCCTTGACGACGGGTGGGGGCGGGTCCCGGCCCGGTGCCGCGTTCGCGGTGCCGTCCGGGGCCTTCCCCGCCGTCGGAGGGCTCGACGCGGCGACCGGCTCGCTGTCGGGCACCGACCCGGTCGGGCCGGCGCCCGTCGTGCGCCGCACCCGCGAGCCCCGCCCGACCCCTCCGACCGGGACCCCGGCCGGTCCCGCGCTCGTCCGGGCGCGCGGTGCCCGGCCGGAACCCCCGCGCCGAGGAGACGAGGAGCCCCCTGCCGTGCGACACGTGCAGCCCGCCACCGGGTCCCCGGACCCGGACGAGACCCCGCCGCGCCCGATGCGGCGCCGGCGCCGGTTCCTCCGGGGCGCGGGCCGTCGGGGCCGGACGTCGGTGATCGTCGTGCTGGCCCTCCTCGCCGCCGCGCTCGCGGCGGCCGGGGTCGCGGTGGCCGCCTACCTGGCCTCCGGGTCGGGGTCGTCGGGGGTGACCGGCGGGACGGCGCTGGCCCCGACGACGTCGGCGGTGGCGGGCAGCGCGGTCACGACGGGGCTGCTCTCGCCCGGGGCGACCGGTACCGCGCTGCTGTCGGTGACGAACCCGAACCCGTACACCGTGCGGGTGGCCACGGTCGCGCCGGCCGGGGCCGCCACCGCGAGCGGGGGCGTCGGGACGTGCGCGACGACGGGCGTCTCCTTCACGGCGCAGAGCCCCTCCGGGGTCACCCTCGCGCCGGCGGCCGGCACCACGCTGACGCTGGCGAACGCGGTCGCGATGTCGACCGCGTCGGAGTCCGGCTGCCAGGGGGCCACCTTCTCGGTGCCGGTCACGGTGTCGGTGGTGAGCGCGTCGTGACCCGGCGCGCGCTGGTGGCGCTCGCCGTCGTCACCGGGCTGCTGGCCGGGGGCGGGGTCGCGTGGGCGGCGTGGACGAGCAGCGGCCCGGGCAGCGCGACCGCCCGGGCGACCGCGCTCGGGACGCCGACCGCGACCGCGTCGGCGTGGACGTGCGGGACCACCCCGTCCGGCTTCACCGGGGCCGGCCGGGGCGTCGAGTCCTTCCCGGAGCAGGTCCCCACCACCACCACGACGACCCCGCCCGCGGCCACGACGACGACCACCACGCCGCCGGCGCCCACCACGACCACCCCGTCCGTGACGACGGCGGCGCCGACCACGACCAGCAGCGCGGCCCCGACCACCACGACGACCGTCCCGCCGACCACGTCCACCAGCGGCGGGGCCACGGGCCTCGGCGCCGCGGCGGCGACGCTGCGCTGGTCGGCGGTCCCCGGGGCCGCCGCCTACCAGTTCCAGGCCGCCCCGACGGCCGACTTCGCGGTGCCGTCCACCGGCGGCACCACGAGCACGCTGTCCTCGACCGTGACCGTCCGCACCCTGCTGCTGCGGGCCACGGTGCACCTGCGCGTCCGGGCGATCTCGGGGGCCTGGACCGGCCCGTGGAGCCCGACCCTGACGACGTCGGCCGGGCCGTGCCTCTGACACGTGAACGTCGCGTTTCCGGTACGGGTCCGCGGGGTCGGACGTGGCAGGGTCGACGTCCATGAGCCTCCCGGAGCACGACCGCCTCTCCGCCGGCCGCGAGGTCGTGTACGCCAAGGACGCGAAGGGGCTGAGCTGGCAGCAGCTCGCCGACGCCCTCGACCGCTCCCTCGTCTGGACGACGTCGGCGTTGCTCGGCCAGCAGCCCCTCGACGCCGAGCAGGCGCAGCGGGTGGGCGGGCTGCTGGGCCTGGACGACGACACGGTCGCCGCGCTCACGCTCCCGCCCGTGCGCGGCGACGCCGCCCTCGACCCGACCGAGCCGGTGACCTACCGCCTGCAGGAGGCGCTCCAGGTCTACGGCAGCGCGCTGCACGAGCTGATCCGCGAGGAGTTCGGCGACGGGATCATGTCGGCCATCGACTTCTCGATGACCTTCGAACGCGAGGAGGACCCGAAGGGGGACCGCGTCAAGCTCGTCTGGAGTGGCAAGTTCCTGCCGTACAAGGTCTTCTAGGCGGCGTGACCGAGCTCGTCGTCCTCCTCGATCCTGACGGTGCCGCGATCGGCACCGCCGCCAAGTCCGAGGTGCACCACGGACAGACCCCGCTGCACCTCGCGTTCTCCTGCTACCTCGTCGACGACGACGGGCAGCTGCTGATGACCCGCCGGGCCGCGCACAAGCGCACCTTCCCCGGCGTCTGGACCAACAGCTTCTGCGGCCACCCCGCCCCGGGCGAGGCGCTCGAGTCGGCGGTGCGCCGGCGCGGTCGTCAGGAACTGGGTCTCGATGTCGGGGACGTGCGGCTCGTGCTGCCCGGGTTCCGCTACCGCGCGGAGCAGGACGGCGTCGTCGAGCACGAGATGTGCCCGGTGTTCGTGGCGACCGCGTCCGGTGACCCCGCCCCGGACCCCACCGAGGTCGACGAGGTCCGCTCCGTGCCGTGGAGCACGCTGTCGGCCGGGGCCCGGGAGGGGTCGTGGCCGGGTCTGTCGCCGTGGTGCGTCGAGCAGGTCGCCCAGCTCGCGGTGCACGGCGACCCGGCGCTCTGGCCCACCGGCGACCCGGCCGCTCTCCCGCCCGCGGCGCGCATGGGCTAGCCGGTCGGGTGCCCCGGGTAGGTCCCGAACTGCCACTGGTTGCCCTCGGGGTCGAGCAGCGTGCAGTCGTGCGAGCCGTAGTCGGTGTCGTACGGCTCGGCGACCGGCTTCGCCCCCGCGGCGACCGCCCGCGCGAAGATCTCGTCGGTGTGCGCGGCGTCGCGGGTGACGGCGTAGCCGCCGAAGGTGCCCGGCGTGTGCGTCCACGCGCGGCCCGGGGTGTCGCGCTCCTGGCCCATCATGAGGCCGCCGCCGGGCGGCCAGGCCAGTTCCGCGTGCTGGATGACGCCGTCGTCGCCGGCGTACGCGACGGTCTCGGTGAACCCGAACGCGGAGACGTAGAAGTCGATGAGGGCCCGGGCGTCGCGGGCGCTCAGGGTCGGCCAGACCTGGGGCGGAGGTGTCGTGTCGCTCATGCCGCCGAGGATGGCGCGTCGTCGTCCCCGTCCGCTTGGACGAAACCGACCAGCCCGCCGTGCACCTCCTCGGCGACCCACTGCGACGCCGAGCAGCCCGCGAGGGCCCGGAACTCGCGGGCGAGGTGGGCCTGGTCGGCGTAGCCGAGGTCGGCCGCGACGGCGGCGAGGTCGAGCGTCCCGGCCACCGCCCGCGCCGCGATCACCCGGCGGGCGCGGTCGAACCGCGCCATCCGGCCAGCCACCTTGGGGCGCACCCCGAACTCGGCGGCGAAGCGGCGCGTGAGGTGGTCCGGGCTCCACCCGACCTCCCGGGCGGTCGCGCCCACGCCCTGGCCGCCGACGATCCGCCGCCAGGCGTGCCGCACACCGTCGTCGGCGCGCGGCCCGTCGCCGTACCGGGCGTGCAGGCGGGCGAACACGTCGTCGAGGGCCGCGAGCCGGGCCGGCCAGGTGCGCTCGTCGTCGATCCGCTCGGCGACCTCCGCCCCGATCCGGCCGATCACCTCGGCGGCCTCGTACGACCGCCCGCCCAGCGCCGCGGCCGGGACCCCGAACAACGACCGTGCGGCCAACGGGTGCACCGCGACGTGGATCCCGACCTGGTGGCCGGGATCGAGGATGTGCTCCGGGGTGTCGTGCAGCCCGCCCAGGCACGCCCGGAACCGGGCCGGCCCGCCGTCGGGACGGGCGAGGAGCAGCGGCCCGGACACGGTGACGACGAACGTCAGGTACGGCGAGGGCAGGCCGCGGTGCACGCCGGGCGCGCCGGGCGCGCCGGAGTGCACCTCGTAGGGGTGGCACTCGACCATCCCGGGCAACGGCATGCAGCGAGTGTGGCGCGCGCCCCGACGATCAGCCAGGATCCCCGCATGATCTTCATCGCCGTGAAGTGGACGATCAAGCCGGAGTACGCCGAGCGCTGGCCGGAGCTCGCGAAGGAGTTCACCGAGGCCACCCGCAACGAGCCGGGCAACATCTTCTTCGAGTGGAGCCGGTCGCTCGAGGAGGAGAACACCTACCAGCTCGTCGAGGCGTTCCAGGACGACGCGGGCGGCGACCACGTCAACTCCGACCACTTCCAGAAGTTCGTCGCCGAGGCGCCGGACTACGTGGCCTCCACGCCGAAGATCGTCAGCATCTCCGGCGTCGAGCAGGACGGCTGGGGCGAGATGGGGGAGGTGCAGCCCCGCTAGTGCTCAGCGTCGAGCTCTCCGTACTCGGCCTCGTCGACCTCGCGGCCGAGATCCGGGCACGCCGGCTGTCGAGCGTCGAGGTCGCCCGGGCGACGCTCGGGCGGATCGACCGCACCGACCGGCTGGTCAACGCGATCGTCGCCCGGCGCGCCCCCGAGGTCGTGCTCGCCGAGGCGGCCGACCTCGACGCCGAGGCGGCGGCCGGTCGGTGGCGCGGGCCGCTGCACGGCGTGCCGCTGGCCGTGAAGGACCTCGCCGAGGTCGCGGGCGAGCCCTTCGTGGCCGGGTCGCCGGTGTTCCGCGACCGGGTGGGCGCCGTCGACGCCCCGCACGTCGCGCGGATGCGGGCGGCCGGCGGGGTGTTCGTCGGGCGGACCAACACCCCGGAGCTCGGCTTCGGCTCGCAGACCTACAACCCGGTGTACGGGACGACCCGCAACCCGTGGGACACCTCGCGCACCGTCGGCGGGTCCAGCGGCGGCGCGGCCGCGGCGCTCGCGTGCCGGATGCTGCCCGCGGCGGACGGCAGCGACTACATGGGCTCGCTGCGCAACCCGGCGGCCTGGTCCTCGGTGTACGGGCTGCGGCCCTCGCGCGGCCGGGTGCCCGGCGTGCCGGGCTTCGTCGCGCAGATGGGCGAGGCCGGGCCGATGGCCCGGTCGGTGGCCGATCTCGCGGCGCTGCTGGGGGTCATGACGACGGGTGGCCCCGTCGGGCCCCTCGACCGCGCGGACCCACTGGACCTGACGGACCTCCGCCCGGCCGACCCGTCGTCGTTGCGGGTGGGCTGGCTCGGGGACCTGGGCGGGCGGCTCGCGTGCGAGCCCGGACTGCTCGATCTCGCGCGGGCCGGGTCGGTGGACGTGCTGGCCTCGCTCGGCGCCCACGTCGAGGAGGTCGTCCCGGCGTTCGACCTGGACGCGCTGTGGGACGCGTTCCTGGTGTGGCGCTGGTGGAACGCCGTCGAGATGGCGCCGCTGCTCGAGCTCGACGAGCCGCTCAAGCCGGAGCTCGTGTGGGAGATCGAGCAGGGCGTGGGGCTCACCGCGGTGCAGGTCCACCGGGCGGCGGCCGTGCGCGCGGAGTGGTTCCGGGTCGTCGTGGACCTCTTCGGCCGGTTCGACGTGCTGGTCGCCCCGGCCACCCAGGTGCACCCGTTCCCGGCGGACGTGACGTGGCCCCGCGAGATCGCGGGCCGCACGATGGACACCTACCACCGCTGGATGGAGACGGTGGCGCCGTGGTCAATGGCGGGCGTCCCGGTGCTCGGCACGCCCGCGGGGTTCACGCCGGGCGGCCTGCCGGTCGGGGTGCAGCTGATCGGTCCGCCGGGGGCCGACCGGCGCGTCCTCGAGGTCGCCCTGGCCCACGAGGCCGCCACCGGGTACGCCCGGGCGGTCCCGGCGCTCGCGGCCTGATCACCGCGGCCGTGTGTGTCCCGCACACGGCCGGCGGCTTCGGTGCCGGGGCGGGCTGGCGTTGCGACCCGCACACGGTTGGTGGCTTCGGTGCCGGGCCGGGCTGGCGTTGCGCCCAGCACTCGGTCCCGACGACCCGGCGCCGCGATCAAGGACTCCGGAGCACGGACGGCCGCACTCGCGCGAATCGAGCGTTGCGCGACGCAACGCGTCCCTGACGGAGAACGAACACGCCTGGCCGTGTGCGGGGCGCAACGTGCGTGCGGCGGGGGATGAGCTCGACCGGCCGTGTGCGGGGCGCAACGCGAACCCGGTCCGCTCCGCGACCGTGTGCTGTTCCTGACGTCCAGTGTCAGCAGTGGGCCACCGCTGACGTCGGCGCCACGGACTCCTCCTCCACCGGGCGCAGGAACCGGGCCTGCCAGGCGGCGTAGGCGACCACGACGCCCGCCACCAGGCCCGCGACCGCCAGCGCCGTCGTGAACGCCGCGCCCGCCGCGACCGCGTCGCCGCCGGCCACGATCGTGCCGCCCAGCGTCGACCCGGGGGTCCCCGCCGGCAGGCCCGCGCGGTAGACCGCCGCCGAGACGCTGCCCAGCACGGCGACCCCGAGCGCGCCGCCGAGCTCGAACCCGGTCTCGGAGATCGCGGAGGCGGCGCCGGCCCGGTCGGTGGGGGCGGACTCCAGCACGAGGTCGGTGGTCAGCGTCTCGACCGTCGCCACCGCGAGGCCCGCGACCGCCATCCCGACGACCGCGGCGACCGGGCCCGCGCCGAGCCCGAGGACCCCGAGCGATGCGAACCCCGCCGCGGCCACCGTCAGGCCGACGACGACGATGCGGCGCACGGCGAACCGGCGTGCCAGACGGGCGGCGACGAGCGCGCCGACCACGCCCGCCAGGCTGCCCGGCAGCATCCACAGCGCGGCGGTCAGCGGCGACATCCCGACCGCCAGCTGCAGGTACTGCGGCACCAGCACCAGCAGCCCGACCAGCGCGAACACGCACAGCAGGTTGGTGGCGACCGACACCGAGAACGCCCGGCGGGAGAACAGGGTGAGGTCGATCAGCGGGTCGGGCAGGGTCCGCTGCCGGCGCACGAACACCGCACCGGCCGCGAGACCGACGACGGCGGCCGCGAGGCCCGTCGTCGAGAACCCGTCCGTGGCGACCGACTTCACCGCGTAGACCACCGGCAGCATCGCGGCGAGGGCGAGGGCCGCGGAGGGGAGGTCGAACCGGCCCGGGTGCGGGTCGCGGCTCTCGGGCAGCAGCACCGGCCCGAGGACGAGCAGGGCCACGCAGACCGGGACGTTCACGAGGAACACCGAGCCCCACCAGAAGTGCTCGAGCAGCCAGCCGCCGATCACCGGGCCCGCGGCGGCCCCGCCGGAGAACATCGCGGCCCAGACCCCGATCGCCCGGCGGCGGGCGCCCGGCTCGGGGAACACGGTCTTGATCAGCGACAGCGTCGACGGCATGAGGGTCGCGCCGCCGAGCCCGAGGAGGGCGCGCGCGGCGACCAGGGCCCCGGCCGAGGGCGCGAATGCCGCCGCGATCGACGCGACACCGAAGGCGGCCGTGCCGATGAGCAGCAGGCGCCGCCGCCCGATGCGGTCGCCCAGCGACCCGGCGACCACCAGCAGGCCGGCGAGCACGAACGAGTAGACGTCGACGATCCAGAGCTGGGTCGCCGCCCCGGGGCGCAGGTCCTCCGAGATCGCGGGCAGGGCGGCGCCGAGGACGGTCATGTCCAGCGTGATCAGCAGGACGGGCGCGGTGAGCACCAGCAGCGCGAGGGCTCGCCTGGACATGGCGCGACTCCTGTTTCTCGACAGTCCGGACGGTACAGTTACGAAACTGTACCAGCTGGACGGTGTACGGTCCCGCCCATGCCCCGACCGTCACAGCGGGACCGGATCGTCGACGCCTACGTCGACCACGTGGTAGCCGAGGGGCCCGAGACGGTCACCCTCGACGCGATCGCGGCGCGGGCCGGCGTCTCCAAGGGCGGACTGCTCTACCACTTCGGCTCCCGGGAGGCGCTGCTCGCGGGGATGCTCGAGCGGGTGCGCGCCCTCACCGAGGCCGACATCGCGGCCGCCCGCGCCGCGGCCGCGGAGGGCACCGAGACGGTCGCGCACTACTACCTGCGCACCTCCGCCGACGATCCCGCGCGGGACAGTGCCTTCTTCCGCGCCATGGTCGCCGTCCTCAAGGTCGCCGGCACCGAGGAGGCGGCGGCGGCCACGGCGCGGGCGTCGATGGCGGCCTGGCAGGAGGCGCTCACCGAGGAGACCGGCGACGAGCTGACCGCCGACCTCGTGGCCGCCCTGGGGGACGGCATCTACCTGCGGGCCATCGCGGGGGAGCGGTCCACCCCGCTCACGCGCGACTGGGACGCGACGCTGCGCCGGCTGCTCGGGTGCTAGCTCTCACGACACCTAGCGCTGCGCGCCGAGGCCGGACACGAAGGCCCGCTGCGCCGCGACGAACAGGACCAGCACCGGCAGCACGGAGAGCACCGCGCCGCTCATCAGCGTCGGGTAGTCCGTCGCGTACTGGCCCTGCAGGAACGACAGGCCGACCGGCAGGGTCGCCCGGTCCGGATCGGGCAGCGCCGTCAGCGGCCACGCGAACTCGTTCCAGCGGTACATGAACGAGACGGTCAGGATCACCGCGATCGTCGGGCGGCACACCGGCAGGACGATCTCGGCCAGGATCCGCAGCTCCCCGGCGCCGTCGACGCGGGCGGCGTCGATCACCTCGTCCGGGATCGCGAGCATGGCCTGTCGGGCGAGCAGCACCCCGAACGCGTCGGCCGCGCGCGGGACGATCACCGCCCAGAACGAGTTCACCCAGCCGATCGAGGCGATCAGGTCGAACTGCGGGATCAGCAGCACCTCGGCGGGCACGGTCAGCGTGGCCAGCACGAACACCGACGCGGCCGCCCGGCCCGGGAAGCGCCGCTTCGCCAGCGCGTAGCCGGCGAGCAGGCTCATGACGAGGTTCGCCAGCACCGCGACGACGGCGACCGCGGTCGAGTTGGCCACCCACGTGAGGAACGGGAACTCGCCGACGGCGGTGCGCAGCCCCTGCAGCGTGGGCGCCCCGGGCAGCACGGGCTGGCGGCCCGCCGCCACGGCCCCGGGCGCGGACAGCGCCGTCACCACCATCCAGTAGAGCGGGAACAGCCAGGCGACGACGAGCACCGCCACGACGACGCGGGTCCGGGTCACCGTTCCACCACCGCGGTGTCCTCGGTGCGCGCCTGCACCCGCCACCAGAGCGCCGTGCCCAGGCCGACGACGGCGAGCACCACGAGCCCGATCGCGGTGCCGTAGCCCTGGGCGCGGGCGTCGAACCCCTGCGCGTAGGAGTAGGTCACGAGCAGCTCGGTCGCGTGCTGCGGCCCGCCCCCGGTCATCACGTAGACCACGTCGAAGGTCCGGAAGGTCTCCACCACGACGACGACGGCGAGGAACACCGTCGTCGGGCGCAGGTGCGGCAGCAGCACGTGCCACAGCCGGGCCCACGGGCCGGCGCCGTCGAGCTCGGCGGCCTCCAGCTGGCCCCGCGGGGCGTCCGCCAGCGCGGCGAGGTACACCACGACGGCGAGCCCGCTGCGCGCCCAGACCAGCACGACCAGCACGGACAGGCCCGCCGCGGTCGGCGAGGACTGCCACGGGACACCGTCCAGCCCGACGCCGCGCAGCGCCCGGTTGACGACGCCGACGTTCTCGTCGAACACCGTGCGCCCGAGCAGGGCCACCACCACCCCGGAGACCACGTACGGCGCGAGGAACACGGCCTGCAGCAGCGCGCGCCCGCGGGTCAGCCGGCGCAGGAGCAGCGCGATCCCGAGCCCCGAGCCCAGCACGAGCGGGACCAGCAGCACCGTCAGGCCGACCGTGTTCGCCGTCGCCCGCCAGAACACCGGGTCGCCCGCCAGCTCGCCGTAGTTCGCGAGGCCGACGCCCCGCGCGTCGCCCAGCCCGCTGTCGCGGGTCAGCGACGTCGCGACCGCGCCGATCAGCGGGTAGGCGACGAACACGGCGACGACGACGAGGACGGGCGCGAGCATGGCCCAGGCCGAGCCGTGCCGGCGGATCGCGGTCACCGCGCTCACCGGCGCACCGCCCGGTCGACGGACCCGGCGATCGCCTCGGCGAGGTCGGCGGTGGGCGTCGCGGGGTCGCCCAGGAACGCCCGCTCGAGGCCGTCGCCGAGCTCGGCGGTCACGGCCGCCGCCCGGGGGACCGTCACCTGCTCGACCAGCGGCCGGCGCACGGTCGCGGCCTGGGCGACGTAGCGGGCCATCGCGTCCGGGGCGGTCGGGTAGCGCAGCGCCGCGGCGGGCACGTCGGTGCGGGTGGGCAGTGCGGACGCCGCCGAACAGAACGCGGCCATGTTCTCCGGCGTGACGCACCACCGCAGGAACGCGTGCGCCTGCTCGGTGCGCGGGCCGGCGGTGGCGGCCAGGGCGTTGCCGCCGAGGTCCGCGGAGGCCCGGGCGGCACGGGGGAGCGGGACGGCGGTCCACGCAGGCGCGCCCTCCAGGTCGCCGAGCGAGAAGTTCGCGACGAAGGCCGTCGCGACCGTGCCCGCGGTGAACAGCTCGTCGGTGGTCACGCCGCCGGAGGTCGAGGTCGAGCGGGGGACCAGCCCCTCGGCGAACAGCCGGCGGGTGAGGTCGAGGGCGGCGCGCAGCCCGGCGTCGGGTGGTCGGAGCGCGCCGTCCAGGGTCGGGGTCAGCAGCCGCCCGTCCGCCTGGTCGACCCAGTTCAGCCAGCGGTAGGCGCCGTCGGACTGCCAGTTGACGGCCGTGGCGGCCCGGCCGGGGCGCAGCGCGGCGAGCCGCCGGCAGGCGTCGACGAAGCGGTCCCAGTCCCACGCGCCCTCCGGGTCGGCGGGCAGCGGACCGAGCCCCGCCGCCTGCGCCGCGGCGGTGTCGACCAGGAGCATGGTGGTGTCCGTGTGGTGGGGCACCGCGTACGCGGCACCGGTCGGGTCGCTCACCGCCGCCCAGAACTGCTCGGCGAAGGCCGGGCGCAGTGCGGCGGCGTCCGGGAGCGGGGCGAGGACGCCGGCGTCGCGGTAGAGCCCGACGTCGTTGTAGGTCACCCGGAACACGTCCGGCGGGGCCCCGGCCCGGATGCCGGTGTCCACCGTGGTGCCGCGCCGCGAGAACGGCACCGCCTGCAGGCGCACCGCGACGCCGGTGCGGGCCCGGAACCCGTCGGCGAGCGCGGTGAAGGCGCGCCGTTCGGCCGCGGTGCCCCAGAGGGTGACCAGCAGCTCGTCGTCGGCGGCCGGGCGCACGGCGTCGAACCCGAACCCCTGCCAGACCGGCGCGGCGCAGCCGGCCAGGGAGGCGACGGCGCCCGTCGCCAGCGTCCCGAGCGCCCAGCGGCGCGACACCCCCACGGGCCGGGGGTGCCCCGAAGCCGCCGTGTCCGACCCCACGGTGTGCTCATGGGACCCCGGAGGCCACCCTGGACCGGTGAGCCCCTCCGACGAGGACGACCAGCGCCCCGACGCCGCGCACCCCGACGCCGGGAGGGCGCCGGTCGACCGGCGGTTCGCGGCCCTCGTCGGGGCCCTGCGGGCGGCCGACCCCCGGTTCGCGCGCCGGGTGTCCGAGCCGCGGCGCCTGCGCGGCGCCCACCTCATGACGCTGGTCGGCTTCGTCGCGACCCTGGTGCTCGGCGTCGTGCCGCTCGCCGTCGGGATCCACCTGCAGGCGGCGGGCCTGCTCACGCTGGGGGCGGTCGGCACCGCGTTCACCCCGGTCGTGGTGCCGCCGCTGGTCGGCCTCGTGCTGGGGCGGCTGCGTCCCCTCTGGTGAGCCCGCTCAACGCCGGATCGCGCGGGTGATCCAGGCGATCAGCTCGTCCTCGACGTCGTCGCGGTCGATCTCGTTGAGGATCTCGTGGCGGTCGCCGGGCCACACCCGGAACGTCACGTCGGTCATCCCGGCCGCCCGGTAGCGGTCGACGAGCGCCTGGGCGACGACCACCGGCCCGCCGACCGGGTCGTGCTCGCCCACGGCGACGTACACCGGCAGGTCCTTCTGCATCGCGTCGAGGCGTTGGCGGTCCGCCACGTCGCGGCCGCCCGCGAACATGCCCGCCGCTCCGGCGGGGTCGAGCCCGAACCCGCACCGGCGGTCCGCCACGTACGCGTCGACCTGGGCCTCGTCGCGGGAGAGCCAGTCGTAGTCGGTGCGGGCGGGGGCGAACGGCGCGTTGAACGCGGAGAGGTCCATCGGCACGGAGGTGTCGATCGCGGGCTCGAGCTGGTCGAGCAGCGTCGTGCCGGTGAGGACCGCCGCGTCGACCTCGGCCGAGTGGTCCAGCAGGAACTGCTGCGCGGCGAACGACCCCATGCTGTGCCCGAGCAGCACCACCGGCACGCCCGGCACGTCCTCGCGGCCCCGCTCGAGGACGCGGCCGACGTCGGCGACCAGCTCGGCCCAGCCTCCCTCGCCGAGGACGCCGGGCTCCGTGCCGTTCTCGTCGGCGGTGGCGCCGTGGCCGCGGTGGTCCTGGCCGTGCACCAGGAACCCGAGGTCGGTGAGCCGGTCGGCCAGGTGCTGGTAGCGGCGCACGTGCTCGCCCATCCCGTGGGTGAGCTGCACGACGCCCCGGGCCTCGCCCTTGGGCAGCCAGCGGAACGTGGCCAGGGTCAGTCCGCCCGCGGACGGCAGGTCGACCCGGGTGGGTTCGGTCATGGGCGCGAGTCTGGCCGGACCGTCCGGCGGGCGCCACCGTGGACCGGTCAGCCGTCCCGGCGCCACCATCTCCGGCGCCGCGGCGGGGACGGGGCGACGGCCGGGGCGGGCGGGTCGCTGCGACCGGCCCGCCAGCGCTCGACGACGGCGTCGGCCGACGGGCGCCGGATCGGCACCCGGGGCCCCTGCGGGGAGCGCAGGAACGCGACCACGCGGCGGTCGAGGTCGGCGACGACGGCACGGACCGCGGCCTCGTCGGGCAGGTCGCGCACGTCGTCGTGGAGGCGCTCGACGTCCTTGCGCAGCCGCAGCGATGGCGGGAGCAGGGCGTCGGTCGACACGCCCTCCGCGCGCATCTTCGAGCGGACCCACCAGTGCTCGTCGTCGCGCGCGGGCAGGTCCAGCGGCTTGCCGGCGCCGGGGAGGTCGTCGAAGGCCCCCTCGGCGGTGGCGCGCCGGATCTGCTCGTCGATCAGCGACTCGTAGCGCTCCCAGTAGGTCTCGCCCGGTTCCCCGCGCACGACCCCACGGTGCCCGACGTCGCGCGCGGGCGCACTACTCGGCGGTGAGGACCACCGTCTGCGTCGCCCAGGCGCCCAGCGGGGCCGAGGGCGTCACGGAGACCGGCGCCGCCGGGTCGGCGTCCAGCGCGGGCCGCACGACCAGCGCGGTGGTGGCCTTGACCCGGTCGTCGGCCTTGACCGTCCACGCATCGGCCAGCGGCTCGGGCGGGACGATGTCGGCCACGTTGGTGCCGGCGACGAAGTAGAGCACCTGGGTGGCGCTGTCGGCGGGGGCCGGGGCGGCGGTCACGGCGCCACCGGTCCCGGTGGCCTCGCCCGGGGCGCTGACGGCGGCGACGTGCGACCAGCCGCCGATCCCGCCGAGCAGCGTCGCGGGGGTGTCGGAGGTGAAGGTGACCGGGCCGGCGGCCTCCGGCGCGGTCGTCGTGAACAGCGACACCGAACCGGCCCCGCCGGGCAGCGGCGTCGTGCGCAGCACGGTCCAGCCGGCCGGCGGCCGGACCTCGCCCACCCCGGAACGGAAGACCTGCGCGACCAGGACGTCGCCCTCCTCGACCCCGCCCGGGGTCGACAGCGTCACCTCGGTGGCCGCGTCGGCGGTCGTGTAGCCGACGGCCCGCGACAGCGGCAGGAAGGGCACGCTCAGCGCGACGACCAGGCCGGCCACCAGCCCGATCGCGGCGACGGCGGCGGCCCCGCCCCACAGGGCGGCCGGCGCCGGCGCGGTGCGCGCGGCCGCGATGCCGGCCACCACGAGCAGCGCGCCCAGGCCGGCGGCGAGCCCGAGCAGGGCGGCGGTGGAGTCGGTGCGGAAGCCGCGCACCGCGAACTCGGCGATCGCCACGGCGATCGCGACCAGCCCCAGCACCGCGCCCAGGATCACGAGCACCCGCTGCAGCGAGGGGGGGAGCGTGACGACCGCGACGACGGCGGCGGTGACGACGACGAGCACCGCGGCGAGGGCCCACGCCACCGGGCTGCCGAGCGCTCCGGCGGCCACCACCGCCAGCACGGCGGCCACGACGGCCAGCACGATCGCGACGGTCTTGCGCACGTCCACCCACTCCTCCTCAGGGCCGGTCCGGCCCTAGTGCGTCCGGCCGAACCGCACTGTGGCGGTCGGCGGTACCCCTGCTGGTGCTCCCTGAGCGTGTCGTTCCGGCAGGCTCCACCGTTTCGGACGTGTGGGCGTGGACCAGGAGGGTCGAATCAGGTCACGGTTGCATCACGAAGTCGCGCGCGACCGGTCCCGCGCCCAGCCCCACCCCCGTCGTCGTCACCGAGCGTGCCCACCGCGTACCACCCAGTAGGAGACCGTGACCTGCGCCGTTCCGGGGTGCTGAGACGACACGGAAGCGTTTGCCTCGTGCGCGACCCGACGGAGCGCCCGGTGGGAGCCCCGTCACGAGCGCGCTCCGTGGCGTTACGCAACGTGGTTCCGCGGCGATGCCCCCTCCGGAACGCCGAGCGACGGGGGGTCGAGGGTGCTGCGGGGCTACGCACGGGTGGTGTCGGCGACGGACGACGCGGGGGACCAGGTCGCGCGGCTGGTGGCCGCGGGCGTGCCGGCGGGAGCGATCCGGGTGGACACCTCGCTCGGCACCCGGGGCGCCCGCCCGGAGCTGGAGGCCGTGCTCGGTGAGCTGGGCGCGGGCGACGTCCTGGTCGTGACCGGGCTCGACCGGCTGGCCTCGTCGGTCCTGCACCTGGTGCAGGTCGGCCAGCGGCTGCGGGCGATCGACGCCGACCTGCGGTCCCTGGACGAGCGGGTCGACACCGCGGCGGAGGGCGAGGCCGGCGTGCTGCCCACCCTCGAGATCCTCGCGGGGCTGCAGCGCACGCTGGTCTCGGCCAGCACCCGCGCCGGCCTCGACGCCGCCCGGGCCCGCGGGCGCCGGGGCGGCCGCCCGCCGCGGCTGACCGCGGACGCCGCCGCCGAGGCACAGCGGCTCTACGACGAGGGCCGCTCGGTCACCGAGATCGCCGAGCACCTCGAGGTGCCGCGCACCACGGTGTACGGCCACCTGCGTCGGCCCTCCTGAACCGCGGCCCGTCCGGCGTTAGGGTCGCCCCAGCGAAGAGTCGATCGACGGTGCACGGGCGATGGAGGTGGACGTGGAGGTCCTGGCCGGCGCGGACGGGGTCCGGGAGGCGATCGGTCGCGAGCTGGGGCCGGGTGACTGGTTCACGGTGGACCAGGCGCGGGTCGACGGCTTCGCCGACGACACCGAGGACCACCAGTGGATCCACGTCGACCCGGAGAAGGCCGTGTCCAGCCCGTTCGGCGGCACGATCGCGCACGGCTTCCTGACGCTGTCGTTGCTGCCGCACCTGGCGAACTCCGCCCGCCGCCTCGACGGCGTGCGCATGGGCGTCAACTACGGCCTGAACAAGGTGCGCTTCCCCTCGCCGGTGCGCGTCGGCAGCCGGGTCCGGGCGACGGTGACGATCACCGAGGCCGAGGACCTCCCGGACAACGGCGTGCAGGTGGTCTCGAAGGTCACCGTCGAGATCGAGGGCATGCCCAAGCCCGCCTGCATCGCCGAGTGGGTCACGCGCGCGTACTTCTGATGCCCGGCCGCCCGAGAATCCACCTCAACGCCTTCGCCATGATGTGCGCGGGCCACCAGTCGCCCGGGCTGTGGCGGCACCCGTCGGACGAGGGGTTCCGCTACACCGACCTGGACCACTGGACCGGTCTCGCGCGCCTGCTCGACGACGCCGGGTTCGACGCGCTCTTCCTCGCCGACGTCCTCGGTGCCTACGACGTGGCCGGCCGCTCGCGCGACGCCGCGGTGCGCGCGGGCATCCAGATCCCGCTGGGCGACCCGATGATGCCGGTGTCGGCGATGGCCGCGGCGACGGCGCACCTCGGCTTCGGGGTGACCGTCTCGACCTCCTACGAGCACCCGTACGCGCTGGCCCGCCGCTTCACCACCCTCGACCACCTGACGAAGGGCCGGGTCGGCTGGAACGTCGTCACCGGCTACCTGGCGAGCGCCGCGGCCAACCTCGGGCTGGGCGACCAGCTCGCGCACGACGACCGCTACGCCCAGGCCGACGAGTACCTCGAGGTGTGCCGGCGGCTGTGGCGGGAGTCGTGGGAGGACGACGCGGTGGTCCGTTCCGGGGGGACCTACACCGACCCGGCGAAGGTGCACGACATCGAGTTCCACGGGCGCTGGTACGACGTGCCCGGCCCGTTCCTCTGCGAACCCTCCCCGCAGCGGTCCCCGGTGATCTTCCAGGCCGGTGCGTCACCGCGCGGGCTGGAGTTCGCGGGACGGCACGCGGAGGCCGTGTTCGTCTCCGGCCCGTCGACGGCGGTCGTGGCGGGCCAGGTGGACCGGCTGCGCTCCGCGGTGTCGGACGCCGGCCGGGACCCGGCGTCGGTCACGGTGTTCTCCCAGCTCGCGCCGGTGGCGGCGGCGAGCGCGGACGAGGCGCACGCGCTCCACGCGGAGTACCTGGAGTCGTTCTCGCTCGAGGGGGCCCTGGCCCTGTTCGCCGGCTGGACGGGCCTGGACCTCACCGGCATCGACCCCGACCAGCCGCTGCGCTACGTGGAGTCGGACGCCGGACGGTCCGCCATGGCCTCGTTCACCACCGACGACCCGTCGCGCGAGTGGACCGTCGGGGAGGTCGCGCGTCACCTCGCCGTCGGGGGCCGCGGGCCGGTGGCCGTCGGGTCCGGGGCCGAGGTCGCCGAGCAGATGATCGACTGGATCGACGGGACCGGGGCCGACGGGTTCAACCTGGCCTACGCGGTCACGCCGGGCACCTTCGCCCAGGTCGCGACGCACGTCGTGCCGGAGCTGCGCCGCGCCGGGCGGATGCCGGCGGACCCGGTCCCGGGGACCCTGCGGGAGCGGCTGGCGCTGCGCTGAGCGCCGGCGTCAGCCGGCCGGCCGGACGACGAGGTCGGTGAGGTGCGCGTCGCGGGACGCGGTGACGGCGGCGGTGACCGTCGCCGCGACCGACTCCGGGCGCAGGAAACGCGACCCGTCGTAGGTCCCGCCCTCGTGCGCGACGACCTCGCGCTGCATGTCGGTGTCGGTCCGGCCGGGGTGCACCGAGCACACGCGCAGCGCGGGCTCCTCGCCGCGCAGCGCGTCGGCGAACGCCCGGAGGGCGAACTTCGACGCCGCGTAGGCGCCCCACCCCGGCCGTGCCGCCAGCCCGGCCCCGGAGTTGACGCACACGACCGTGCCGCGCGCGGCACGCAGCGCCGGCAGCAGCAGGCGGGTCAGCTCGGCCACGGCGACCACGTTGACCTCGTACTGCCGGCGCCAGTCCTCGGCGCCGAGCTCCGCGACGGTGCCCAGGGTGCCCACCCCGGCCGAGTGGACCAGGACGTCGAGCTCGTCGATCCGCTCGGTCGCGCCGGCGAGGGCCGCGCTGTCGGTCAGGTCCACCGGCCAGGGGAGGGCGCGGTCACCGAGACGGGCGGCGACCGCGGCCAGCGCGGCGGCGTCCCGGCCGCCCAGCAGCAGGTCGTGGGTGGGTGCGAGGGCCGCGGCGACCGCTGCCCCGATGCCGCGCGAGGCGCCCGTGACCAGGGCGAGAGGACGCTGCGAGCTCACGCCGGAGACCCTAGCGACGCGGCGCTCGGCGTTCTCACACCTGGATCCGGACGATCCACCCCACCGTGTGCTCCGGGGACGGATCGCGTCACGGCGACCGTGTCGCCCCGTTGGGCAGGGCACCTCTCCGGAGCACGGAGGGTGACGAGCACCGGCGTGGCGTTTCGTTCCCCAGCTGGCCCACGCCCGCTCGTCGGGGGCTACCCCGAACGGTCCCCGGGACGGCCCGGCGCCTCGCCCCACGAGGCGCCGGGTCCTCTCACCGGGTCCGCCGGCCTCAGCGGACGACGACGACCGTGTCGCCCACCGACAGCGTGCGGAAGAACTGCCGCGCGACGGAGTCGGACAGGTGGATGCACCCGGCGGACTGCCGCGACAGGCTGCCGGTGTGGAAGGCGATGCCGCCGTGGAAGAACACCGACCACGGCATCGGGGCCTCGTCGAACTCGCCCGACCGGTGGTCGGCGTCCTTCCACGTGACGTGGAACGTGCCGGTCGGGGTGCGCTCGCCGGGACGGCCGCTGGTGATCGGGGCACTCGTCACGACCTCGCCGTCGCGCACCAGCCACGCCCGCTTCGCCGAGAGCGACACGCAGGCGCCGTCGCCGTCGATCGAGCAGGGCATGCGCGACGACGAGCCGCGGGAGGCCGGCGTCGTCGTGGGGCGGGTCGCGGGGCGGGTCGTGGTGGGACGGGTGGCGGGTCGCGACGGGCTGGTCGTCGGGGCGCTCGTCACGTCGGCCAGTACCGGGACGACCGGGGGCGCCGCCGCGAGCGGCGCGGCCGGCGTCGAGATCGCCGCAGGGCGCTCGAGCGACGCGTCGGTGAGGCCGAGCCCGGCCGTCACGCCGACCGTGCCCAGCGCCACGACGGCCGCCCCGGCCGCGCCGATCCTCGTCATCCGCATGCCGGGAGATCGCGCGACTGGGCCACTCGCGTTAGCGCACTGCCCCGAAGGGATGATCACGCCTCGATCGAGCGTCGTTAGGGTCGAGGCGTGGCCGATCTGGTGGTGGTGGGTGCGTCGCTGGCGGGTCTGCGGGCGGTCGAGGCCGTCCGCAACGACGGGTTCTCCGGGTCGATCACCCTGGTGGGCGCCGAGGAGCACCTGCCCTACGACCGCCCGCCGTTGTCCAAGGACCACCTCGGCGACGATCCGCGCGACCCCACCTACCGCGAGCGCGAGAAGCTCGCCGAGCTGGACGTCGAGCTCCTGCTCGGGGCGCCCGCCGAGGCGCTGGACACCGGCGCGCGCACCGTGACCGTCGCCGGCCGCGAGATCGACTACACCGGCCTGGTGGTCGCGACCGGCGCCCACGCGCGGCAGCTCCCGGCCGCGGTGTGCCGGCCGGACCTGGCGGGCGTGCTCACGCTGCGGACCCTCGACGACTCGCTGGCGCTGCGGGGCCTGCTGCAGGCGGGGACCCCGCGGGTGACCGTGGTCGGGGCCGGGTTCATCGGCTCCGAGATCGCCGCGGTGGCCCGGAAGCGCGGCCTCGAGGTGACGATCGTCGAGGCGCTGCCGGTGCCGCTGGTCCGGGGCGTGGGCGAGCGGATGGGCCGGGCCCTGACCGCGCTGCACGAGCGGCACGGCACGCGGGTGCTCACCGGGGTCTCGGTGGAGCGGGTCACCGGCACCGACCACGTCGAGTCGGTGGTCCTCGCGGACGGGACGGAGATCCCGACCGACGTCCTCGTCGTCGGGATCGGTGCGGCCCCGAACACGAGCTGGCTGGAGTCCTCGTCGCTGACGCTCGACGACGGCGTGGTCGCGGACGAGACGCTCGCGGCCGCGCCGGGCGTGTACGTGGCCGGGGACGTCGCCCGCTGGCCGAACGCGCTCTTCGACGACGTCCTGACGACGCCGATGCGCCTGGAGCACTGGACCTCGGCCTCCGACCAGGGCGCTCTGGCGGCCCGCAACGCCGTCGACCCGGCGTCGGCGAAGGCCTACGAGACCGTCCCGTACTTCTGGTCCGACTGGTACACCAGCCGCATCCAGTTCGTCGGGGTCTCCCGCGCGGACGAGGGCCGCCCGGAGGTGGAGACCGAGGTCGTCATGGGCGCCGAGGACGGCCCGTTCGTGGCGCTCTACCGGTGCGGCGACCGGCTGGCCGGGGCGCTCGCCGTCGACAAGCCCGCCGAGGTCATGCAGTACCGGCGGCTGATCATGAAGCGGGCGAGCTGGGAGGACGGCCTGGCCAAGGCGGAGGAGCGCCGCGAGCGGGCGGCGAAGAAGGCCGCCGCGTCGTGAGGACGCCGGGCGTCGACCACCTCGTCGTCGCCACCTCCTCGCTCGGGACCGGTGTCCCGTCCCTGACGGAGCGACTCGCCGTGGGTCCCTCGGGGGCGGGCCGTCACGAGCGCTTCGGCACCCACAACGCGCTGTGGAACCTGGACGACGGCACCTATCTCGAGCTCATCGCCGCCGACCCGGAGGCGCCGGCTCCGGGCCGCCCGCGGTGGTTCGGCCTGGACCGCTTCACCGGCCCGACGCGCCTCGTGCACTGGGTGCTGCGGCTGCCGACGATCCCGACGCGGGACGGACCGGTGCTCCACCTCGCCCGGGACGACCTGTCCTGGTCGCTCACCGTCCCCGACGACGGGTCGTTCCCGGTCGACGGCACCGGCGTCTGGCCGTCGCTGATCGCCTGGGACGGCACGCATCCGTCGGCGGGCCTCGGTGACGACGGGCTCGCGCTGCGTCGCCTCGTGCTCTCCACGCCGTCGGCCGACACCCTCCGCGCCCGGCTGGTGGCGGCGGGGATGACCGGGCACCTGGGGAACCGGGTGACCGTGACGCCGGGGCCGGTGGCGCTGCGGGCGGAACTGTCGACGCCCGGTGGCCCGGTCGTTCTCTGAGGTGGTCTGGCGTGTGCGGGACGCACGAGGCGCTCAGCGCATCAGCCCCACGACCGCCGCGCCGACGAGGCCGCCGCTGGTGAGCGTGAACGAGAGGATGCTGAGCACCTGGAACCACGGCCGCGACGCCGCCCGGGGCGAGAAGGCGAGCGGGAGGAACAGGGTCGGGTTCAGCCAGGTCCCGACGACGATCGCCACCGCGAGCCACGTCGGCAGGCCCGGCACGGCGAGCCCGACCGCGATCAGGATGATCCCCATGATCACGTAGTCCAGGTGCGCCTGGAGGATGCGGCGGGGCTTGCGGACCCCCGCGCGCTCGACGAGCTGCGGCGTGATCATCGTGGCCGCCACCGCCCACCCGAGCACGGCGCCGAACGCCAGCTCGACCAACCCGATCCGCGTCAGCACGTCCACGAGCGGTGATCCTCACACGCCGTGGGCCGTCCGGATGTGGTCGAAGATCAGGCTCGTGACGGTGCCCGCGACGTCGCGGTGGCCGTTGAGGGTCGCGACCAGGTCGCGCAGCGCGCCCGTGCCGGCCACCGCGACGTGCAGCAGGTAGTCGTCGGCGCCGGCGACGAAGTAGACGTCCCGCACCGCGGGGAGGCGGCGGACGAGGGCGGTGAACTCGCCGAGGCGGTCCCGCGCGTCGCTCTGCAGGCGCACCGAGATCATGGCCTGCAGCGGCAGCCCGACGGCCGCCGGATCGACGTCCGCGTGGTAGCCGCGCACGACGCCGCGCTCGCGCAGCGACCGCACCCGCGCGAGACAGGTGGACGCCGCGATGCCCACCTTCTCGGCCAGCGCGGCGTTCGTGATCCGTGCGTCCGCGACGAGGTGGGTCAGCAGCGCGCGATCGGTCTCGTCCACCGGTCGCAGATCGTGCGGTGACAGGCCCGTCGAGGCCACGGTATCGTCAGGAAGTTCACTCATAGGCGTAGGTTACAGAACCTTCTTCAGGAATCTACCGAGAAAACAACAGGACGTTCATCATGGTGACGGGAGCGGACGACGGACGGAGGACGATCATGAAGGTCGCGGTACCCACCGAGGTCAAGGACAACGAGTTCCGGGTGGCCCTGACGCCCGGGGGTGTGCGCGAGCTGGTCGCCCACGGCCACGAGGTCGTCGTGCAGGAGGGCGCGGGCGTCGGCTCCGCCTTCGGCGACGACGAGTACAAGGAGGCCGGCGCCCGGCTCGTCGCGGACGCCGACGCCGTGTGGGGCGAGGCCGAGATGGTCGTCAAGGTCAAGGAGCCGGTGGCCTCGGAGTACCACCGCCTGCGCTCCGACCTGACCCTCTTCACCTACCTGCACCTGGCCGCCTCGCGCGAGTGCACCCAGGCCCTGCTCGACGCCGGCACCACCGCGATCGCCTACGAGACCGTCACGCGGGACGGGGCGCTGCCGCTGCTCGCGCCGATGAGCGAGGTCGCCGGGCGGCTCGCCCCGCAGGCCGGGGCCTACCACCTGATGCGCTCGCACGGCGGTCGCGGCCTGCTGCTCGGTGGGGTCCCGGGCGCTCCCGCGGCGCACGTCGTCGTCATCGGCGGCGGGGTCTCCGGCGCGGCCGCGATCCAGATGGCCGTCGGGATGCACGCGCGGGTCACGGTGCTCGACAAGAACCTGGACACCCTGCGCGCGCTGGACGCCCGGTACGCCGGCCGCGTCCAGACGCTGTACTCGAACACCGACAACCTCGAGCGCGCCGTCCTCGACGCCGACCTCGTGATCGGGGCGGTGCTCGTGCCGGGCGCCCGGGCGCCGAAGCTGGTCGGCAACGACCTGGTGCGGCGCATGAAGGCGGGCGCGGTGCTCGTGGACATCGCGATCGACCAGGGCGGCTGCTTCGCCGACTCGCACCCGACGACGCACTCGGACCCGACGTTCGCGGTGCACGACACGCTCTTCTACTGCGTGGCGAACATGCCGGGCGCGGTGCCGAACACCTCCACCCACGCGCTGACCCACGCGACGACGCCGTTCGTGCTGGCGCTGGCCGACCGCGGCTGGCGGCAGGCGATCGCCGACGACGCCGGGCTCGCGGCGGGCCTCGCGACCCACGCGGGTGAGCTCTACAGCGCGAGCGTCGGCGAGGCCCACGACCTGCCGGTGTCGTCGCTGGGCTGACGAGGCGCGGGCACCCCGGCCGGGCCGGCCAGGCGCTGCGCCCGCCGGTCGTGGGCCGCCGTCATCCCGCGCAGGGCCGCCGCCGTGGCGCTCGCGGCCTCCACCGAGGCGAGGTCGAGCACGGTGACGATGCCCGCGGCGCGCAGGGTGAGCCGGCCGAGCCGCCCGCCCTCGGCCCGCTCGCGGCCCGCGACGTCGACCTCGAGCGCGTCGTAGCCGACGACCGTGTGGAACCGGCCGTCGCGCAGCACGACGCGGTCGGGCAGGAAGGCGACCTCGCGCCGCGCCGTCGAGAAGGTCGGCACCGGCAGGTCCGCGCGCAGGTGCCGCGGGCCGTCGGTGCGGCGTGCCACCGGGCGGTGCGCCCGGCGGCCGGGCCCGGTGCGGACCTCCCAGACCGCGGGCTCCCACGAGGTCGCCGCGCAGCGCAGGCGCTCCCAGGTCGCGACGAGGTGCTCGAGGCGCGCGGCGCGGTCGCGGTCGGCCATCTCGTGGGTGGCGACGACGGTGCGGCGGACCCGGTCGTGCAGGGCGGCGAGGGCGACGACGACGCCCGCGACGACGAGGCCGGCCAGCAGCGCCGGGACGGGTGCGCCCAACACCGCGGCGACCGCGAGCACGACGAGCCCGCCGGCGGCGGCGAACGGGGCGCGCGCCCGGGCGCAGGCGGCGCGGTCGAGGCTGCGGCGCAGCGCGTCCGGACCGACCGGCTCCAGGTCGCCCCGCGCGTCGGCACCCGCCAGGTAGTGCACCCCGCCGGCCTCCAGGCAGGCGTGGTGGCGGGCGCGCCGGGGACCGGTGAAGGTGGGTGCGGCGTCCGGGACGGTCGTCACGGTCGGCCTCCGCTCGTCGGGGACTCGTCACCGTGTGTCGCCGTTCCGCCGCGAATCGTTACGTCAGGTGGCGTCACCCGATCGGCTGTTCGGCCCAGCGCCTCACACCGGCACCCGCCAGCCCCGCGGGTCCGGCACCCGCCCGAACTGGACGTCCAGCAGCTCCGCGTGCAGCGCGCGGGTGTGCGGGCCCGGCGTGCCGTCGCCCACCGCGAAGTCCCCCGCGGTGGACCGGAAGGCGACGATCGGGCTGATGACCGCGGCCGTGCCGGTCGCGAAGACCTCGGTGATCGAGCCGTCCGCGCACCCGGCCCGCAGCTCCTCCACCGAGATGGGCCGCTCCACCGGCGTCAGCCCGTGCCCGGCCGCCAGCTCGAGCACGCTGCGGCGCGTGACGCCGTCGAGGATCGTGCCCAGCGGTGGCGTGGCGAGCTCGCCGTCCGCGGTCACGACGAGGACGTTCATGGTCCCGGACTCCTCGAGCCACCGGTGCTCGCGGGCGTCGAGGAACAGCACCTGGTCGCAGTCGTGGGAGCGGGCCAGCGTCTGGGCGGCGAGCCCCGCCGCGTAGTTGCCGCCGCACTTCGCGTCGCCGGTCCCGCCCTGGGCCGCCCGGGAGAGCTCGTCGGAGATCCACAGGGTCACGCCGGCCTCGCGCCCGGCGAACAGCGGGCCCGCGGGCGACGCGGCGACCAGGAAGCGCGCCTCCTCGGCCGGCCGGACGCCGAGGAAGGCCTCCGTCGCGACGGTGAACGGGCGCAGGTAGAGCGAGGCCGGGGGCTCCGGCACCCACGCCTCGTCGGCCCGGACGAGGGCGGACACCGCCGCGACGAACGCCTCGGGCGGCAGCTCCGGCAGGGCCAGCCGACGGGCGGAGCGGGCGAAGCGCGCGGCGTTGAGGTCCGGGCGGAAGAGCGCGACGCTCCCGTCCGGCTGCCGGTAGGCCTTGAGGCCCTCGAAGACCTCCTGCGCGTAGTGCAGCACGGCGGCAGCGGGGTGCAGGGTCAGCGGCTCGGCCGCCCGCACGGCGGTGTCGTGCCACCCGCGGCCGGCGGTCCACGTCGCGGTGGCGACGTGGTCGGTGAACACGCGGCCGAACCCGGGGTCGGCGAGCAGCCCGTCCCGCTGGGCGGCGGGGGTGGGGTCGGGGGAGGGCACGTGCGGGAAGTCGACCCGGGCGGCGGAGGTGGTCACCCCGGCACGGTGACACCCGGGGGCGCGCGGATGCCAGGGCCACGTCGGGGGTAGTGGCAGGGACGTGACCGGCACCGACGTCGAGCGCGACCGCGACGCGCAGATCGACCGGTGGCTCGTCGGCCGCGCCCGGGACGGGGATCCGGCGGCCTACGAGGAGCTGATCCGTCGGCACCGCGACCGCATCTACCGCATCGCCCTGCGCATCACCGGCGACACGGCGGACGCGGACGACGTGACCCAGGAGGTCGTCATCCAGCTCTGGACGGCGCTCGCCGGGTTCGCCGGGACCTCCGCGTTCACCACGTGGCTCTACCGCGTCGTGGTGAACCGCAGTCTCGACCACCGTCGTCGGCACCGGCCGCAGCCCGAGCCGCGCGAGGCGGACCTGGCGCCGGTCGCCGGGCCGGAGCGGTCCGTGGTGGCTGGGGAGGCCGTGCGCGCGGGCCTGGCCGCGATCGCGCGGCTGCCCGAGAACCAGCGGGTCCCGCTCGTGCTGTGCCAGATCGAGGGCCTGTCCTACGCCCAGGCGGCCGCGATCACCAAGACCTCCGAGGCGACCGTGCGCGGGCGCCTCGCCCGCGCCCGCGCGACCCTGCTCGCCGAGATGAGGAGCTGGACATGACCGAGACCCTCGCGTGCGGCCGCCCGACCGCGCCGCTCGTCGAGCAGGTCGCCGAGGGCCGCGGCCAGATGCTGGACGAGCACCAGGCCCGCTGCCCGCACTGCCGGGCGGCGCTCGGGGAGATCGAGCGGTTGTGGGAGCCCGTGCGGGCGGTGGCGGCCGAGCGTCCGCAGGCACCGCGGTCGCTGGTGGAGTCCGCCCTGCGCTCCGTGCGGTCCTCGCGCGACGACGTCGAGTACGGGCGCATCGAGACCCCGCAGGGCCACACCCGGGTGGCCGCGCGGGTGGTGGTCGCGCTCGCGCGCCACCTCGCGGCGCAGGTGCCGGGGGTGGAGGTGGCGCTCGGCCGGCTGGCCGCCGAGGGGCACCGCCCGGGCGGGGAGCTGGTGCCCGACGTCGAGGCCGGGGTCGCGGGCGGATCCACCGCCGTGCAGGTGACGCTGGCCGCGGCCTACGGGCAGGATCTCCAGGCTCTCGGCGAGCGCATCCGGACGGTGGTCGCCCGCGGGGTGCGCGAGGCGACCGGGCTGGAGCCGGTCGACGTGACGGTGCACGTCGACGACGTCTTCGACTGACCCGACCGGGTCGCCGCGGGTGACAGCCGCCACGATCGCGGGCACGATGGGTGAAAGCTCAACGAGCCCCGGGGAGGTGGACGGCGGTGGTCACCGTCGACGTGCGGCGCGCCGACGCGCGCGGCGCGCTGGAGAGCGCGCCCGGCGTGACGTCGCTCCACTCGTTCTCCTTCGGCGCGCACCTCGATCCGGGCAACACCCACCACGGCCTGCTGCTCGCCCACCACGAGGACCGCATCGCCCCCGGCGCCGGGTACGACGACCACCCGCACCGTGACACCGAGATCGTGACCTGGGTGCTCGACGGGACGCTGGCCCACGACGACGACGCCGGACGCTCCGCCCGCGTCGTTCCGGGCACGGTCCAGCGCCTGTCCGCGGGCCGCGGCGTGACCCACCGCGAGCGCAACGCCTCCGACGACGAGCCGCTGCACCTGGTGCAGATGTGGCTGGTCCCGGACGAGGCGGGCGTCGACCCGGTGCACGAGACCGTGGACGTGTCCGCGGCGCTGCGCGGCGGCGGGCTGGTCCCGGCCGCCGGGCGGGGCGCCGCGGTCGGCCTCGGCATCGCCGACGCCGTCCTGCACGTGGCGCGGCCCCCCGCCGGGCACCGGCTGGACCTGCCGGCCGCGCCGTACCTGCACGTCTTCGTCGCGCGCGGGGAGGTCGAGCTCGACGGGCACGACCTGGCCGCCGGCGACGCCGCCCGCGTCGTCGAGGCCCCGGCGACGATCGCGCTGTCCCTGGACGCACACACCGACGCCGAGGTCCTGGTGTGGGAGATGCACTCCGACCTCGCCCCCACCGGAGGAGACTGATGACCACCGCCGAATCGCAGACCCCCGAGCCGACCCGCGACGAGTACACCCGTGAGGACAAGGCGTCGCTGATCACCGCCGAGCAGCGCCGCGAGCTCGAGGAGATCCGCGACCGGGTCCGCGCCGAGTTCCTGTTCTCCAAGGAGAACCGGCCGAAGAGCTACGGCCAGGGCGTGCACCACGTCGCCCTGATCTGCGCGGACGTGCGGCGGACCACGGAGTGGTACCAGAACGTCGCCGGGTTCCCGGTCACGGTGCTGTTCGAGAACCGCGACCTGGCCGGGTCCACGCACTTCTTCTTCGACGTCGGGAACGGCAACCACCTGGCGTTCTTCGACCTGCCGGGCGTCGAGCCGGGGCCGTACCAGGAGGTGCTCGGCGGGCTGCACCACCTGTGCCTGTCGGTGTCCGAGGAGCACTGGCACGAGATCAAGGGCCGGCTCGACGAGCGCGGGATCGAGTACATGCTCGAGTCCGGGACGTCGATCTACACCTTCGACCCCGACGGGGCGCGCATCGAGTTCATCCACGACCCGCTCGGCCGGATGTACGGGCACGACACCATGTAGGGGTGCGACCCACCGACCCCGAGGAACGCGCCGCCATCGTGCGGGCCCTGCAACGGCTCACCGCCTCGGCCCGGCACCTCTCCGACGCGTTCGCCGCGCGTCAGGGACTGCACCCGACCGACCTCGAGGGCCTGCTGCACGTGATGCAGGCCGAGGCCCAGGGTGCACCCCTGACGGCGGGTGGTCTGGGGGAGGCGCTCGCGCTGACCTCCGGGTCGGTCACCGGGGTGGTCGACCGGCTGGTCGCCGCGGGCCACGTGACCCGCCGTCGTGACGACGCCGACCGGCGCCGCGTCCTGCTCGTGCACGCGCCGGAGGCGCGGTCGGTCGCCGAGGACTTCTTCTCGCCCATCGCGCGGCTCTCCGACGCGGTCATGGACACCTTCGACGACGCCGAGCTCTCGACGGTGCGCCGCTACCTCGAGGCGATGACGGAGGCGGTCACCGCGGCTCGCCGCACGTGACTCACGGGACGATCTGCACCCGGTCGCCGGGCTGCAGCGTGTCGAAGAAGCGCTGCGAGGCGCCCCGGTTGAGGTGGATGCAGCCGTTGGACGCGACGGCCGGGCTGCCGGCGTGGAAGGCGTACCCCGGCTTGAAGAAGACCGAGTTGGGCATCGGCGCGTCGAAGGCCTGGCTCCAGTAGTTCTTGACCTTCTTCTGCACGGTGAAGGTGCCCGTCGGCGTGGCGGCGCCGGACTTCCCGCCGCGTGCGGCGAAGGGCCCCGCCACGACGCGCCCGGCGCCGTCGGTGAGCCACGCCTGCCGGGCCGAGAGGTCCATGCAGGCCTTCGCGGTCGGTGCGCACGGGGTGCCCGACGGCGCCGCCTGCGCCGCGCCGGTGCCCAGGCCCGCCGTCGCGACGAGGGCCGCGGCGACGACCCCGAGGCGGGTCAGGAGGCGACGACGGTTCTTCTCGGCCACGACGATCAGCTCCCCGGTGTGGACGCGCGCGTGCCGGGAGGACTTCCCGCACGGTCCGCTCGGGGAGCGGGCAGTGATCGAATCGTTAGGCGATCGCGTGGCGGCCGCGAGGTCCGGGCGCGGGCAGGTGGTGGCGGACGACGGTGACCCCGACGTCGTCGAGATCGCCCTGGTCGAGGTCCTGGCGGCGGCGCTCGGCGTCGATCAGGGCGGTGGGGCCGTCGAAGGGCCCGTACGAGTCGAGCGCGCCGGTCGCCGGGTCGGCGACGAGGACCACGTACGCGTCGCAGGAGTCCAGACGGTCCTCGAGCGCCTCCTGGTCGGCGAGCACGTCCTCGACGAGGTCCTGCACGTCGCGGGTCACGGTGTGCCGGGTGTCGGCGGCACGGTCGGGCGCGCGGTCGTCCACGGTGGAGCCTCTCCCTCGGTCTCGTGGACGCCGACCGACCCCGACATCGTCCGGCATCCTGATGAACGCCGCGGAGGCTAGTAGGAACCGGCAGTACCGCCGAGGGCCGGAGAGGGGATCACGGATCGGACACGGCGGTGTGTCGACACGTTTCGTGTCCGGTGCCGCTGGATCGGGTGACCCCCATCCCTGCTTCCGGGGCACGATGGTCCGGACCAGTGCCGGGTGCGCCGGGCGTCGGCACCGTCCGTGCAGCCTGAACCGGTGAGGTTCAGGTCACACGCCGGTGATCGCGCCGTTGTGTACTACCTGCAACTTATGGTGACCCGACGTAGTGAAACGTGTCCTGGACGCCGGGGGAAAAGCACTGGTGGTCCGCTGCGGACCGGGCGCACGCTCCTCGGCATGACCGACGTCGCCCACCCTCCCGTCACGCTGCGGGCCCTCGACCCCGCCGACGGGTCCGACGTCGCCGCCGTGGTGGCGGCGGCCGTCGAGGGCGCCCTGCCTGCCGAGGTCATGCCGCTGGACGCGGACTCCCCGGACCCGGAGGAGTGGACGCTGCTGCGGGAACGGGCCTACGCCCGCTTCCTGCGGTCCCGGCCGGCGGCGGAGACGTCGTACCTGGTCGTCGAGGGATGCGCCGTGGTGGGCCTGGCCCGGCTGCACCACGACGCCGCGGGCGCGGAGACCGGGGTGTGGCTCGCCCGGACGGCGCGCGGACGGGGTGTCGGCAGCGCGGTGCTGGGTCTGCTCGTGGAACGCGCGGCCGCCCACGGCGCCGACCGGCTCGTGGCCGACACGACGGCGGACAACGCCGCGGCCCTCGCCGCCCTGCGGCGCCACGGGGCGGCACTGCAGGGGGACCGCGCCGTCTCCGCCGTCGTGGAGCTCCCGCGGCCTTAGAGACCCAGCGTCTTCCCGATGATGTCGCGCTGGATCTCGCTGGTCCCGCCGTAGACGGTCGAGACCACCGAGAGGCGCAGCAGGCGCTCCATGCCGTACTCGGTGGCGTAGCCGTAGCCGCCGAGCATCTGCATGCCCTCCAGCGAGAGGTGCTTCGCCAGCTCGGTCGCCTTGAGCTTGGCCATCGACGCCTCCTTCGGGAAGAGCGCCGTCGGGTTCGCGTCGATCGTGGCCGCGGTGTCGTGGACCAGCAGCTTCGTGGCCGCCAGCTCGGTGGCGTTGTCGGCGATGCGGTGGCGCAGGGCCTGGAAGCTCCCGACCGGCCGCCCGAACTGCTCGCGCTCCTTCACGTAGGCGAGCGTGTCGTCGAACGCGCGGCGTGCCAGCCCGAGCATCAGCCCGGCCAGGATCATCCGCTCCAGGTTCAGCCCGGCCATCAGCTGGCGCCAACCCTGGCCCTCGGTGCCCACGACGGCGTCGGCGGGCAGGTGGCAGTTCGTGAAGTAGAGGTCGTTGACCTCCTTGCCGCCCATCGTCTCGATCCCGCGGATCTCGAGGCCGTCGACGTCGGTAGGGACCACGAACATCGTCAGGCCGTCGTGCTTGCCGCCCTCGGTCGAGGTGCGCGCGACGAGCAGGATGTGCGAGGCGATGTGGGCGTTGGAGCACCACGTCTTCTGGCCCTCGACCAGCCAGCCGTCCTCGGTCTTCGTGGCCTTGCACGTCAGGCCGCCGACGTCGGAGCCCGCGCCCGGCTCGGACATCGAGATCGCCAGCACGTCGCCCCGGGCGGTGCCGCCGAGCAGCGTGCGCTTCTGCTCCTCGGAGCCGAACTTCTGGATCGCGGCCGCGGTGATGATCGTCGTGCCGAAGCCGCCGATCGGCAGCCGGTGGTAGCTCGTCTCCTCGAGGAAGACGAGCAGATCCTTCATCGACCCGTCCGCGCCGCCGTACTCCTCGGGCAGCGAGATGCCGAGCCAGCCCAGGTCCGCGATCTTCCGGTAGACCTCCTCGGAGTGCGGGCCCTCGACGGTGAGGCGGTCCAGCGCGGCCTTGTCCGGCACCTCGCGCCGGGCGAACTCGCCGATCGCCTCGGCGAAGGCGGTCTGCTCCTCGGTGAGCGTGACGGGCATGAGGGGTCCTTCCCGACGGCGGGTGCTTCACGGTCGATCCTGACTGTTTCTGCGCCCGCCGTCGAGACCCTCTTCCCTCAGACCTCCGGGTAGCGCTGGTAGCCGGGGAAGTTGCCGAACAGCGACTCGCCCTCCGGCCCGACCGTCACCGCGTGCACCAGCAGCTCGCCCCCGACGAACGCGCCCTTCCACGACGCACCCCGGCCCCCGAACGGCTCGTCCTTGTCCCCGCGGCTGCGGAGCTTGTTGATGCCGACCTTGAACGCCTGCACCTGCTCGGCCATGCGGGCCGCCGCGTCGGTGTCGTCGCACGCGATGGAGGCGACGAGGGCGCCGTTGGAGGCGTTCATCTGGGCGAGCAGCTCGGCCTCGGTGTCCACCACCGTGATCGAGTCGATCGGCCCGAACGGCTCCTCGTGCATCAGCCGGGACGCGCCCGGCGGGGCCAGCAGGGTCACCGGCCCGTGGTAGGCCGAGGTGTCCTGGTCGGGGAGGAACTCGCCGCCCTCGAGGCCACCCCGGTAGAGCGGGATCGCGCCGTGGCGCAGGGCCTCGTTGACCGAGTCGTCGAGCTCCTTGGCCTTCGCGGCGGAGATGAGCGGCCCGAAGTCGAGGCCCGGGAGCTCGCCGTCGGTGCTCGCGAGCGGGTGCCCGTACCGGATGCCCTGGACCACGGGGAGGTACGTGGCGAGGAACGCGTCGACGAGCTCGCGCTGCACCACGAAGCGCGGGTAGGCGGTGCAGCGCTGCTTGGCGTACTCGAAGCCCTTCTTCAGCAGGCCGGCGAGCGTGTCCCAGTCCGAGAACTCCCAGACGCCGAAGGTGTTCAGCCCTTCCTGCTCGAGCATGTGGCGCTTGCCGGTGTCGGCGAGCTGCGCGGCGACCTTGCCGCCGTTGGAGCGGCCGCCGACGAAGGCCAGCGCCCCGATCTCCGGGGAGCGGATCAACGCGTCCGACAACGACGAGCCGTCCCCGGAGAGCAGCGTGACCGGCAGGCCCTCGCGGACCATCAGCGCGTGCGCCAGCGTCAGGCACACCGCGCCGCCCTGGGTGGGCGTCTTCGCGACGACGGCGTTGCCCGCGAGCAGCTGCACGAGCTCGGCGTGCACCAGCACGCTCATCGGGTAGTTCCAGCTGGCGATGTTGCTGACCGGCCCCTCGAGCGGGACGCGGTTCGCGGGGCGCCCGTCGGTGTCGCGGCCGAGCATCCCCTCGATCTGCTCGACGTACCAGCGCCCGCCCTCCAGGCACCGGTCGACGTCGGCGCACGCGGCCTTCCACGGCTTGCCGATCTCCCAGGCGAGCAGCAGGGCGAGGTCGTCGCGGACCCCCTCCATCGCGTCGATCGCCGCGGTCACCCGGCGGCGGCGCTCGTCGAGGTCGACCGAGCCCCACTCGCGGTGGGCGCGGGCGGACCGGCGGACGGCGTCCTGGGCGGTCCCCGGGTCGACCTTGAGCATCGTGCCGAGGGTGGTGCCGTCGACCGGGGTGGTCTGGGTGGCGGCGGTGCCGACCGCCCGCCACTCGCCGTCGATCAGGTTCGCCGGGCCGTCCTCGGCGAACGCCTCCGGCGCCGCCGCCCGGGCCCGCTCGCGCACCGCCGCCCAGCGCACGTGCTCGGGGACCGTCAGTTCCGTCATCTCGGATCCTCTCGTCGACCGCGCACCATGGTGACCATGGTCACCGGCTGATCGGAACCGTCCGGGCGGCCCGTTCGGACGGACCGATCGGTCCGATACCATGGGTTCATGCCTCGCACGCCCGCGCCGGGCACCCGGGACCGCATCCTCGGGGTCGCCTCGCGGCTGTTCTACGCCCACGGCGTCCGGGCGGTCGGGATGAGCCGCATCATCAGCGAGGCCGGCACCGGCAAGAACCTGCTCTACCAGCACTTCCCGACGAAGGCCGACCTCGTCGCGGCCTACCTGGACCAGGCGGCCGGGCGGCGGGCCGACGCGGCGCAGCGGGCCCTCGACGCCGCGGGGGAGGACCCGGCGGACCGGATCGTCGCGCTCGTGGCCGAGGTCGGCCGGGTCGTCGACCGGCCGGGCTTCCGCGGCTGCGCCTTCCGCAACTACCTCGCCGAGTTCCCGGACGGCGCCGAGGGCGAGGACGCGGCGCCGACCGCCGTCGCCCGGGAGTACCTCGCCCGGAGCCGGCGCCGGATCGAGGACCTGGTGGGCGAGCTGGACCGGGCGGACCCGGAGCGCCTCACCGAGCGGCTGTGGCTGCTCGTCGACGGGCTGTACGTGCAGGCCACCTACCGCGAGGCGGCGGACCGGCACCTCGGGGTGGCGGCGGCGGTCGGGCTGGCGCGGGAGCTGGTGGCGGGGTCAGCGATGGTCCGTTCCTGACGTCAGATGTCAGGACGGCGCCACTCGCACACGGCGGGGTGGCATCGGCACCACCGGTCGGCGGACACGTCAGGATGGTGGTGGGAACCGCCACGACCCGCCGGACGACCGGACCGTCGGCGACGCGCGACGGTGGAGGAGACGAGCATGGCCCAGCACGGCAGACACAGCGGGAGCACCGCGACGGTGGACCCGACCGCGGGCCCGACGGCACCGCTGGCGAGTGCGGATCCGGTGGGCCCCGACGTCGACCTCGCCCCCGAGGAGGCCGTCGGACCGGTGCGCGGGGTCGGCTGGGTGCTGCTGGTCGGCGGGCTGGTGGGCGCGGTCGTGTCGATCGTGCTGCTGGTCGAGAAGCTCGACCTGCTGGCGAACCCCGACTACATCCCGAGCTGCTCGATCGACCCGGTGCTGTCCTGCGGGACGATCATGAAGACCTGGCAGGCGGCGCTGCTCGGCTTCCCGAACCCGGTGATCGGGCTGGTGACGTTCCCGCTCGTCGCGGCGTCAGGCGCGCTCGTGCTGTCCCGGGTGGAGCTGCCGCGCTGGTACTGGTGGTCGTTGCAGATCGGCTCGCTCGCGGGCGTCGCGTTCGTGCACTGGCTGATCGCGCAGTCGCTGCTCGTGATCCACGCGCTGTGCCCGTACTGCATGGTGGCGTGGGTCGCCGTCGTCGCGATCTTCTGGTTCACGACGATGCACAACCTGCGCGCGGGCAACCTCGGCGGCGAGCCGAGCGCGGTCCGGCGCCACGGGTGGGGGCTCGCCGCCTGGTACGCGGTGATCGTGGTCGCGATCGTCGCGAGCTTCCCGGCCTACTTCGGCGCCATGGTGGGCCTCGGCTGAGAGTCGCTGGGCCGACCGGACCAGTCGGACGACCGCTCGTCGTCGGGCCGCCTCCGGTGGTCGGCCCGGACCGAAGCGGGGACTCAGGGACCGGCGTCCGCGGACGACGGGCTGTCTAACTTCCCCGCGTGACCGTCACCGAGGCGCCCGTCGTCACCGAGCTCGCCGTCACCGGGATGACCTGCGGGGCCTGCGTGTCCCGCATCGAGCGCCGGCTCGGCAAGCTCTCCGGGGTCGAGGCCCAGGTGAACCTGGCGACCGGCCGGGCCCGCGTGACGCACTCCGGCGAGCCGGACCTGTTGGTGCGCACCGTCGAGAAGCTGGGCTTCGGGGCGTCGGTGGTGGGCGCCGCGGTCCCGAGCGAGGGGCCCCTCCGCTCAATAGACCCGCCGAAGGGCGCCCCTCGCCATGCGGCACCGGCAGCCGCCGACCCGACCGAAGGAGCCCTCCGCTCGATAGACCCGACCGACGGGACCCTTCGCTCGGACCAGGACGACGCGACCACTCCCGCCGAGCCGGCCGCCGACCCCGAGCTCACCGACCTCAAGCAACGCGCCCTCGTCTGCCTGGCCCTGTCGATCCCGGTGATCGCCGTGGCGATGAACTACTCCTGGCAGTTCCGGTACTGGCAGTGGTTCTCGCTCGTGCTGGCCGCGCCGGTCGTGGTCTGGGGCGGGTGGCGCTTCCACCGGGCGGCCGCGAAGCACCTGAGGCACGGGTCGCTGACGATGGACACGCTCGTCTCGGTGGGCGTGCTCGCCGCGTTCGGGTGGTCGGTGTGGACGCTGTTCCTGGGCGACGCCGGGCTCGGGGGTGTCCGGCACCGCATCTCGATCATCCCCGGCCCGGACCCGTTCGGCGGCACGCGGACGATCTACCTGGAGACGGCGGTCGCGATCGTCACCGCGGTGCTCATCGGGCGCTGGATCGAGCTGCGTGGGCGGCGGAAGGCCATGGCCGACGGCGGCGCGGGGGCCGGTGAGCACGCGACCGACGAGGCGACGCTGCTGGTGGGGGAGCGGGCACTCCGGGTGCCGGTGGGCACGGTCGAGGTGGGCGACCACGTCGCGGTCCTCGCCGGGCAGACCGTGCCGGTCGACGGGGTCGTGGAGCACGGCGCCGCGACCCTCGACGTGGCAGCGATGACCGGCGAGTCCGTGCCGGTCGACGCCGGCCCGGGCACGCGGGTCCTGGCCGGCACCGTGATCGCGTCCGGGCGGGTCGCGGTCCGCGCGACGGTGGTCGGCGACGAGACCCAGTGGGCGAAGCTCACGCGCCGGGTGCAGGACGCCCAGCTCGGCAAGGCCTCCGTGCAGCGGCTGGCGGACCGCATCGCCGGGCGCTTCGTGCCGGTCGTCCTGGTGCTCGCGCTCTACACGTTCGGCTTCTGGTGGTTCGCCGACGCCGACGCCGGGTTCGCGATCGCCGCGACCATGGCCGTCCTCGTCGTCGCCTGCCCGTGCGCGCTCGGCCTCGCGACCCCGACGGCCCTCGCGGTCGCCGCCGGTCGCGGCCGCCGGCTCGGCATCCTGCTGCGCGGCCCGCAGGTCCTCGAGACCAGCCGCCGGATCGACACCGTCGTGCTCGACAAGACCGGCACCGTCACCACCGGCCGCATGGCCATGCGCGAGCTCGTCACGACGGCGGGGGTCGACGCCTCCCAGGTCTGGCGCCGCGTCGCGGCGCTGGAGGCCGACGTCGACCACCCCGTCGCCCGGGCCCTCGTCGAAGCGGCCGCCGGGACCACCGCCGCGCCGCACACCGACCTCGAGGTGCTCGACGGTCTCGGGGTCCGCGGCACGGTCGACGGCACGCCCGCCGTGATCGGGCGCCGTCGGCTGGTCGCCGAGCACCTCCCCGCCGACCTCGACGCGGCCTTCACCCGGGCCGAGTCCGAGGGTGCGACCGCCGTCGTGCTCGCCTGGGCCGACACCGCGGACGGCCCGCTCCTCCCGCGCGCCGTGCTCGTCGTCGGCGACACCGTCCGCGGGACCTCCGCCGAGGCGGTCGTCCGCATGCGGGCCATGAAGCTCCGGCCGGTGCTGCTCACCGGCGACAACCCGGAGGCCGCCCGGGCGGTGGCCCGCGAGGTCGGGATCGACGAGAGCGACGTCGTCGCCGAGGTCCTGCCCACCGAGAAGGCCGACGTGATCGACCGGCTGCGGGCCGAGGGCCGGGTCGTCGCGATGGTCGGCGACGGGGTCAACGACGCCGCCGCCCTCGCCCGCGCCGACCTCGGCCTCGCGATGGGCACCGGCTCCGCGCTGGCCGTCGACGCGGGTGACCTGACGCTGGTCGGCGACGACCTCCGCGCCGTGACCGACGCCCTGCGCCTGGCCCGCCGGACGCTCTCGACGATCCGCGGGAACCTGTTCTGGGCCTTCGTCTACAACGTCGCCGCGATCCCGCTCGCCGTGTTCGGCCTGCTCAACCCGATGATCGCCGGCGCGGCGATGGGACTGTCGAGCATCTTCGTCGTCGGGAACAGCCTGCGCCTGCGGAGGTGGGCTCCGCCCAGGTGAGCACTTGTCCGTGCCAGGACACGGGGAAGTGCGCACCTGACGACGTCACACCGCGGGCGCGATCCGGTCCAGGCGGGTATCGCCGGGCTGCAGCATCGTCCCGTCCACCACCAGCGCCGGGGTGCCGAAGCTGCCGGTCTGCTGGTGGCGCAGCTTCGGGTCCTTCGCGGCGCGGGCGAGGTTGTCCGCGAGCGCGCCGTCGTGCCTGCCGCTGCGCACGCACTCGGAGAACGCCGGGCCGGCCCCGAGGCGCTGCCCCAGGTCGACGATCTGGTCGGCGGTGTAGCCGGAACCGCCCTCCTCGGGCTGCGCGGTGTAGAGGCTGACGTGCAGGTCCGGGAAGATCCCGTTCTCGGCCCCGCACAGCAGCGCGTTCCCGGCCAGCGTCGAGTACCCGACCGGCTGCGAGCGCTGGTCGAGCATGTTCACGAGGTGGTAGCGCACCCGCAGCTTGCCGTCCGCGACGACCTTCGCGATCCGCGCGCCGCCCTTGGCCTCGAACTGCTGGCAGGCCGGGCAGAGGGCGTCCTCGTAGACGTCGAGCGTGTTCTTCGCGGAACGCCCCGCGACGACGACGGACCCGTCGACCTCCGTCGGGAACTGCGACCCCGCCCGCGTGATCGGGATCGAGCCCGCCGGGGTCGCCGGGTCCGCCGAGCCGCTCGAACCGGTCCGCTGGGTGAGCACCACCCCGCCGATCACCACGGCCAGCACCGCCACCACGACGATCCCGACGATCATCGGCACCCGCGACCCCTGACGCGTCGCCCCGGACTCCACACGCCTGCCCATGCCCGACCCGACGGCCCGTCGGATCGCTCTCTGGACCCTTTCCCGACGGCGGGTCCGACGCGCGGTCGGGCGGGTGCGGTCAGCGGCGACCGCGGGCCAGGTCGGCCAGCATCGCGTTGTAGGCCGTGAGCTCGGCGTCGCCGTCCCGGTCGGCGCGGCGGTCGTGCCGCTCGCCCTCGACGCGGTCGTGCCGCGACCACTGCACCAGCAACGCGATGATCACGACGACGAGCGGGACCTCCCCGGCCGCCCACGCGATCCCGCCGCCGAGCGACTGGTCGCGCAGCAGGTCCGGCACCCACGGCAGGGCGAGGTCGGCGAAGAAGCGCTCGCCGATCACCGTGTCCGCGCCGAGCAGGGCCACCCCGAAGAACGCGTGGAACGGCATCGACGCCAGCAGCAGCGCCAGCCGCGCCACGTGCGGGAGCGGCCGCGGCGAGCGGTCGACGCCGATGATCGGCCAGAAGAACAGGTAGCCGGTGGCGATGAAGTGCAGGTTCATCAGCTGGTGCGCCCAGTGGTACGGCAACGCGGCGCCGAAGATCGGCGAGAAGTACAGCGCGTAGAACGAGCCGACGAAGATCACCAGCGAGACGACGGGGTGCGTCAGGAACCGGGACACCGGCGACGCGATCAGCGAGAGCAGCCAGTCCCGCGGCCCCGGCGGGTCCTCGCCGGCCGGCAGCGCGCGCAGGGCGAGGGTCACCGGGCCCCCGAGCACCAGCAGGATCGGGACCAGCATCGAGAGCAGCATGTGGCTGCCCATGTGCACGCTGAACATCGCCATCGAGTACTCGCCGAACCCGCTCGTGGTGGTCCACAGCAGCAGAGCACACCCGCCGACCCAGGCGGCGGTCCGCCCGGGCGGCCACGCATCGCCGCGGCGCCGCAGCCGCAGCACGCCCGCCACGTACACGCCGGCGAGGGTGAGGGCGAGGACGTCGAACAGCACGCTGACCCGCCCGGGCGCGAGGATCCCGAGCAGGGTCGGCGGCCCCGGCAGCTCGAACCCGAGCAGCGTCTCCTGGGTGCTGGCCGGCCGGAGCAGGCCGGGCGGGAGTCCGGCCGCGAGCAGGGCGGACACGACGGTGCCGGCCGCGAGCAGACCCGCCGTCACGGTCGGGCGGCGCGGGGCGAGGGTCGCGACGAGGCCCGCGGCGAGCACCAGCACGAGCTGGAGGACGGCGAGCAGGCCGTAGAGCGTGGTCCAGCCGTCGCGCACGAGGTACGCCGCCACGACGGCGAGCCCCGCGAACGCCACCGGCCCGCACAGGAGCCCGACCCGGCGGGCCCGGCGGGCGACGACCTCCGCGGACGGCCGCCCCGCCCGCCGGTGCGCGCCAGCCGTGGCGGTGACGCCGAGCCAGGCCGCGAGCGCGAGGGCGGCGAGCACGGCGGCGTCGGTCGCGATGTCGTGCCCGGCGCCGGTGCTCGCGACCGGGCCGGTGGCCACCGGCGCCACGACCGCGAGCGCGGCCGGCGCCAGCGCGCCGACCGCGGTGCGCCACGAGAACGTCGCCCGGCACATCACGGCGACGACGGCGGCCGCCACGGCGGCGACGAGCAGGCCCGCGGGCTCCTCCAGGGCACCGAGCGAGGCCAGGAAGGCGTCCGGCATCGTCAGGACGCGGATGTCGCCCCCGGTCCCGACGACCACCGTGAGCGCGACGAGCACGGACGCCGCCACCGCCCACACCGCCGCCGCGAGCCCCGCCCGGCGCACCGCGACGTAGCCGTCGGCCGAGAGCTTCGCCCCCTCGCGCCGTCCCGGGACCACCCCGACCGCCGCGACGAGCCCGCCGAGCGTGAACCCCGCCGCGAGGCCGGCGACCACCCGCAGCAGCGGGGTCGCGAGCCGCAGCCCCTCACCCGGCGTCGAGACCCCGAAGGCGCGGAAGGGGGCGTCGCCGACGCCGCGCACGGTGAGCACCACGGCGAGCACGGCGAGGACGGCGGCCGTACCCGCCGTCAGGAAGCGACGCGCCACCACCGGTGACCTCCTCGTACGACAGCGTGTCGTACCAGTGTCCCCCAGCCCGCGGGGGGTTCACAGCGCGGCACCGGTTCCGCGAAGCTGAGAGCACCTGAGCGCCCCGTACGGTCTCCCCGGGAGACGAGCCGCAGGGAGGACACCGTGGTGGAGGGCTGGCCGGGCGTCGCGATCGCGACGGTCTTCGTCCTGACGACGGGACTGTGCGCGCTCTCGCTGGCCGCGCACGGCACGCGGCGCAGCACGCGGCTGGCCCTCGCCGAGGCGAACCACGTGGTGATGGGCGTGGCGATGGTCCTGATGGTCGCCCCGGCGACCGCGGACCTGGTCGTCCCCGGCGTCGGCGTGCTCGTCTTCGGGATCGCGGCCGTGGGGTGGCTCGGGGTGCTGCTGACCTCGCGGCTGCTCGGCGACACCCTCGGGTCGATCGTCGGGTGCGACCGGTGCACCGGGCACCCGGTGCACCTGGCGGCGCTCGACGCCGCGATGGTCGTGATGTACCTGGCGATGGTGCCGACGTCGTCCGGCCAGATGGGTCAGATGGACCACGGGATGCCGGGCATGCACCACGCTGCGCCGGCGCCGGGGATCAGCGGGGTGCAGTGGGTCGCCGCGGCGCTCGCGCTGTACCTGGTCGGGCACGCGATCGTGACGGCGGTCGTGCTCGCGCGTCGTCCGCGGGTCGAGGAGGCCCCGGCAGCCGAGGGGTCCGTCGCCACCCTCGTCCGTCCGGTCCGGGTGCTCGCGCACGGGCGGGTGCAGCTGATCGGCCAGGCCGGCATGGGGCTGGCGATGGCCGCGATGCTGCTCCTCGGGGTCTGACGACCCCGACAGGTACGCGAGAACCGATTCCGGTGGAATCGGTTCTCGGGCGAGGAGGCGAGGGTCGCGCTACCCGGCGTGAGCGCTGGTCTGCGGAGCGTGACGGCGCCGGAGCGGGAACCACTCGGCCACGAGCAGGTTGACGATCCAGCTGGACCAGACCGAGGCGCCCGCTGCCGCCATGATCGTGGGTTGGTCGAGGGTGAGGCCGGCCGCGGCGAAGAGGCCCAGGTAGAGGCCGATCCAGGCGCGGTTGACGACGATCGAGAACGTCAGCGCGACGCTGCGGATCATCCAGGCCCGGTGGTCGGCGAAGCGTCGCTCCCGGACGGCTCTCCAGCCGGCCACGGCGGTGCCGAACCACAGCAGGGCGAGCATCGTGTTCCCGACCGCCGAGATCGGGCCCGTCGTGCTGACCGGGGCGACGCCGAGCACGACGATGCTGCCCGGCGGGACGCCCAGGACCAGGTAGATCCGGCCCGACCAGCGGTGGACCCGCGGATGCGTCCGCCGCAGCCAGGGCCAGATCTGCAGGCACGCCGTCAGCAGGGCGACCGTGCCGAACACGATGTGCGCCCACAGCAGCGGGTAGTGCAGTGGGTAGTCGGCGCGCGGGACCACACGGGACTGCGCCGGGTCGACCGACAGGTACGGCGGCAGGGAGAACGCCAGGAACGCGACACAGACGACGGCGAACACGACGAGCCCGATGGTGACCCGGCGCGGATCACGGCGGGCTTCCCGGCGATGGCTCGGGGCGGGCGGGGGAGACAGTGTGGTGGTCACGTGCGTAAGCCTTACGCATGTCGCGTAGGGCTGTCTACGGGTAACCTGCGGCCATGGAGGTCGACACGCTCTGGGCCCCGCCCGCTGCTGCACGGCGGGGGCGTCCCGCACTGACCCGGGACGGGATCGTCGAGGCCGCCGTCGACGTGGCCGACGCCGACGGGATCGACGCGGTCTCGATGCCTCGGCTGGCCCGGACCCTCGGCGCGGCACCGATGTCGCTCTACCGGCACGTGCCGCACAAGGACGCCCTGCTCGCGCTGATGGTCGACACCGCGATCGGCCCGCCGCCCGACCTGGCCGGTGCGGATCGCCGGGAGGGCTTCGCCCGATGGGCCCGCGCCAACCGGACGGTGTTCCGGGCGCACCCGTGGACCCTGCCGCTGGTCACCGGGTCGCTCCGGATGGGGCCGGCCGAGTGCGGCTGGGGCGAGGCGTTCCTCGCGCACGCGGCGGCGCACGGTCTCGGGCCGCGCGACTCCATGGTCGTCCTGACGGCGGTCAACGCCTACGTCCGCGGGGCCTCGACCCCGATCGGCGACCGCGCACCGTCTGCCACCGATATCGAGGCGTCCGGCCGGGCTGACGACTACCCGCACCTGCTGGACCAACTACGGGGCGGCAACGGCGCCGGACCCGGGGACGACGTCATGTTCGAGGCGGGCCTGGAGGTCGTCCTTCGAGGGTGCGAGTCGACCGGCGAGTGATCTCTCGGCGCGACGGCGTCGCGCGCCGAGGCCAGGCCCGCGCGTCTCCTTCCGCCCCGGACTCAGAGCCAGATGAGCTGGAGCAGCGAGACCAGGCGGTCCCGATCGATCACGCCGTAGACGACCTGGGCGCGGCCTCGGTCGCCGAACGCGACGCGCCGCAGGCCTGCCGGGTTCGTGGGTACCAGGGGCGCACCGACCGACCACGGAGCGACCTCGAGAGCGACGCGGAGCTCGGCGAGGCTCGCGAGCAGCTCACGGGGGAGTTTCACGACGACGTCCCCGACCGCGCTGTCGTCGACGAGATACACCTACATGCCGGCCTTGGCGAGGGTCGTCTCCCATGCCTCGTCCTCGGGCGACGGCTCTCCGGTGGCGATCTCGGCGGCCCGGCGCATGGTGCGCCGGAAGCCGACGGGGTCGGTCTGCAGGACTGCGATCTGTCGCCAACGCTCGACCTCCTCGTGGAGGCCCTCGAGGTCGAGGTCGACGCGAGCGCGATCGAGTGCCGCTTCGTAGTCGCGGACGAAGCGGCGACGCAGTTCAGGGGAGAGCCATTCACCGATGGTGCGGGGCGACGCGCCCTGGAGAAGGGGGTGCGACTCCGCGGTGTGGCTCGGCGCAGCGCTCATGACGAGACGGTAGCGCGCGGCTCCGACGCCGTGGCCCGGTTCCGCCCGTTGCTAGGAGGCCGCGAACCAGCCCGACGGCGCCAGGTCCGCGCCGCCGGCCATCTGCGGCAGGTAGTGGTCGGTGAACACCTGCGCGATGAGTTCCCGGCGGCTCCGCACGCCGACCTTGGCGAACACCCGCTTGAGGTGGTCCTGCACGGTGTAGGCCGACAGGTGCAGCGAGCGGGCGATGTCGGCGGTGTCGACGCCCTGCAGTACCTGGGACACCACGTCGCGCTCCCGCTCGGTGAGCCCGTACGAGGCGACCACGAGCGGGATGATCTCCGGGGGGCGCGCGTCGTCGATCGTCACGACGACGTCCGGCGCCCCGCCGTCCCGGCCCAGCAGCGGCGACGCGTGTGCGACCACCCAGCCACCGCTCGCGGTCCGCATCCGCGCGCGGGGCGTCGCCGAGCCCGGCGTCACGCTCGCACGGCGGGCCGCGGCGACCAGGGCGTTGACGATCTGGGGGAGCGGGGCCGCGCCGAGGTCGGCGCAGCCCAGGTCGGCGAGCCGCTCCGCCGCGCCGAGATTGGCCTGGGCGACCTCGCCGGCCGCGTCCACGACCAGCACCGCCGGCCCGGAGGCCCGCACCCGGCCGTCGTCGCCGACCGCCGCCGCGATGAGCCCGCTGCGCACCCCGCGCGCCAGGCTCTCGGCGACCGACCCGACGAACGCCTGCTCGGCGGCGGAGAACGTCCGGCCGCCGCCGTGGAACAGGGCGAGTGCACCCCAGGCGACCCCGTCGACGCGCAGGGTGACACGCAGCTCGTCGGAGAAGTCCCAGACCGGGGAGAACAGCTCCTCGTAGCGCCGGGACCGCACGAGGTCGCCACCGGTGGCGTCGTGCAGCGTCACCACCCCGGCGCCGGCGCTCCACAGGGTGCGGAAGTCGTAGACGTCCTCGACCTCGTACTCGTGGAACGACCACTCGCCGTCGTGGTCGTCGTCCAGGCCGCCGCTCTTGAGGCTCGCGGTGACGATGTGGGTGCTCGGGTCGACGGACCCGAAGCAGCTCGCCGCGAACGGCATGGCGCGGTGCAGCGTCTCCATCGCGGTGTGGCCGAACGTCTGCCAGTCCAGGCCCGCGACCGCGAGGGCGTCGAGCTGCCCGCGGACCCGCTCGGGGCTCACCGCCGTCATGTGACACACCGTAGCTTCTGATGAGGCATTCGAGGTATCCCAGATTTCTGGGATGCGGATCTCCCAGGGCGCTGGGATGGGCGCCGCAGGAAGCGTGGAGCAGGCTTTTCCTCGTGCCGATCACCGATCCCGGCCGTACCGCGCTGGTCACCCGCCGTGATCAGGCCCGGCCGACCTCGACGACCACGACGCCCTCGAAGGAGACCCACCATGTCCGCCGCATCTCCCGCCACGACCGCATCCCCCGCGACCCTTTCGCCTTCTGACCCGGCCTACGACGCCGCGGTCGCCCCGTTCAACACCGCGCACCGACCACGTCCCGCTCTGGTCGTGGAGGCCCGCGGTCCCGACGACGTCGTGGCCGCGCTCCGCCGTGCCCGCGCGGAGGGGCTCCCGGTCACCGTCCAGGCCACCGGACACGGCCTCGCCACCGACCTCGCCGGCTCGCTGCTGATCTCCACCCGCCACCTCGACGACGTGCACGTCGACCCGGAACGCCGGGTCGCGACCGTCGGCGGCGGCGCCACGTGGGCCCAGGTCATCGCCGCCGCCACCCCGCACGGCCTCGCCCCGATCTGCGGCTCGTCGTCGGGAGTGGGGGTCGCGGGCTTCCTGCTCGGCGGCGGCCACGGTCCGCTCTCCCGCGAGTACGGCGTCGGCTCGGACCACCTGCTGCGCGCCCGCCTCGTCAGCGGGGCCGGCGAGCTGGTCGACACCGACGACGACCCGGACCTGCTCGCCGCGCTGCGTGGCGGCAAGGCCGGCTTCGGGACCGTCGTCGAGATGGAGGTGGCGCTGCACCCGATCACGCGGTTCTACGGCGGCGGGCTCTTCCTGCCCGGCGAGGCCGCGCCCACCGTCCTGCCCGCCTGGCGGGACTGGGTGGCGACCCTGCCCGAGCACGCGTCCAGCTCGGTCGCGTTGCTGCGCCTGCCCCCGGACCCGGCGCTCCCGCCCTTCCTCCAGGGGCGCTTCGTGGTACACGTGCGTTTCACGACGACGGCGGGTGGCGACGACGGGGCGGCGCTGTTCGCTCCGATGCGCGAGCTGGGCGTGGAGCCGATCGCGGACCTCGTCACCGAGATGCCGTTCGCCGCGATCGACGCGGTGCACGCCGACCCGACCGACCCGATGCCGACGTGGGACGGCTCCGCCCTGCTCGGCGAACTGCCCGACGCGGCGATCGAGGCTCTGCTCGCAGTGGCCGGGCCCGGGGTGGAGACGCCGCTGATCATGGCGGAGCTCCGCGCCTTCGGCGGGGCGATCACGCGGGCCCCGACGCTGGACTCGGTCGCGGGTCGGCAGGCGCCGTTCGGGCTCTACGCCCTCGCGCCGATGGTGCCGCCGCTGGCCGGGGTCTCACCCGTCGTCGTGAAGGGCGTGACCGACGCGGTCGCCCCGTGGGCGGTCGGCGCCCTGCCGAACTTCCTCGGGGCCGCGCACGGCGGCGTCCTGCCCGCCCTGTGGGACGACGCGACGGCGACCCGGCTGGAGGAGGTGCGCAGGACCTACGGGGCCTGACCGAGGAGGGTGCGCACCGCCGGGTCGACGGCCTCGGCCTCGCCCCGGCGGTAGTGCGCGTAGTCCTCGACCAGCCCGTCGAGCTGCCACGGCGGGAGGACCCCGCCGAGGGCGTCACGGAAGGCGTCCTCTCCCAGGTCGACGAACCGGGCGCCGGCCGCGGCCGCCATCTCGGCGTGGGTGACCGCGGCCGGCCCGGTCAACGTGTAGGTCGCGCCGGCGTGCCCCTCCTCGGTGAGCACGACGGCGGCCACCGCTGCGATGTCGCGGACGTCGACGACGCTCACCCGGGCGTCGCCGATCGGGGCGCCGAGCACGCCGTCGTGCAGCGCGCCGAGCACGGCCTGGGTGAACAGGTTCGGGCGCAGCACGGTGACCTCCAGCGGCAGCGTGGCCACGTGCGCCTCGACCTCGGCGTGCCAGCGCAGGAACCGCACCGGGGAGTCCGTGCGGGCGCCGAGCTGGGAGAGCAGGACCAGCCGGCGCACGCCCGCGGCGACGGCGAGATCGGCGCACCGGTGGGGCGGCGGGTCATCGCCCGCACGTCCACCCCGCGGGCGCGCAGCTCCGGCACGAGCTCCGCCCCGATCATCCCCGTCGCCGCCGTCACGAGCACCGTCGTCATCCCGACCACCTTCGCATCAGAGAGCGCTGCTCTCGCAACGGTGGCACACCGGTCATCGAGAAAGCAAGAGCAGTGCTCTCACTCGCTGGCCTCCGGCGGCTGGAGCCGGAAGCGCCCGACGGTGCGGTCGGTCTCGGCGGAGTAGAAGACGTGCCCGGCGACCGCGTGGAGGTCGCGGAAGCAGCGCTGCAGGGGATCGTCGAGGCGCATCGAGGAGGCGCCGGCGTGCTGGTAACAGACGTCGACCGCCGCGACGGCCGTCCGCAGCGTGTGTGCGGTCGCCATCGCGAGCCGGCCCTGGGCGCGCGGGTCCGGCTCGCCGGCCCGGACCGAGGCCCACAGCTCGGCGGCGGCGGTGTCGGCGAACACCCGTGCCGCGGCCAGCGCGGATTCCGCGCGCCCGACGGCGGCCTGCACCTCGGAGTCCTCGCCGACCGACCAGCGCGACCGGAAGCCGCGGGTCTTGCCGCGCGCACGCTCCACGAACTCGTCGACGGCCCGGCGCGCGACGCCGAGCGGGAAGGCGACGACCCCGACGTTGACCAGGTCGCCGATGCCGAAGCGGGCGTAGGGGCCGTCGTGGGCGCAGGCGGCGGTGAGACCGGCGAAGGTCCGCTCGGCGGGGACCCACACCTCGTGCACCGCGACGTCGTGGCTCCCGGTGCCGCGCAGGCCCATCGTGTCCCAGTGGTCGACCACCTCCGCCTCGTCGTCGGCGAGGAACACGACCCGCGTCTCGGGGCCCTCCGTGCCGGGGACGACGGCCCCGACCTGGTGCCACGGGGTGTGCTTCACGCCGGAGTTCCACTCCCACCGGCCCGTGACGCGGAAGCCGTCGCCGTCGGGCACCGCCGTCCCGGTCGGGGCGAACACGCAGCTCGCGCCGGCACCGGGCCGCTCGCCCAGCATCGCCCCGGCGACGGCGGGGTCGAGGCGGCCGAAGAACGACGACGCCGTCATGCCGATCAGCGCCGCCCATGCCGTGGAGGCGTCCGCGTGCGCGAGGCGCTCGATGACGTCGAGGATCACCGCAGGGTCCGCTTCCAGCCCACCGAGGGCCCGGACGCGCTGGAGCCGGAACACCCCGGCGTCCTCGAGGGTCGCCGCGAGGTCGGCCGGCAGCGTGCACGCCCGCTCGGTCTCGGCCGCGCGGGCGCGCACCTCCGGGAGCAGGGACTCCACCCGCGCACGGACGTCGTCGACGGTGGGGACGGGGCGATCGCTGACCCGGGTCACGGGCTCCATCGTGCCGACCTCCCTACGGCACCCGCACCATCTCGCCCACCGACGGGACCCCGCGGTCGTCGACCAGCACGAGCATGTAGTTGCCGACCTGCATCGTCTCGATCTCCGCCGGGAGGGTCAGCTCCAGCGCCCCCGGGCCGGCGGGGCGCGCGTCGACGGCCACCGAGAACTGGTCCACCGCGGTCACGTGCGTCGAGGACATGAGCCGCATCAGGCGCACCTTGTCGATCCGCTCCGCGTCGGGGGTCTCCACCCGCACGGTGGTGCCGCGCCGGACGGTGTCCGGCGCCGCGGTGATCTCCGGCCGCTCGCCGCCCTGGAACAGGTAGGGCGGGCTGTAGATCTCGACCCGCTGCTCGAACGTGCCCGGGATCGTGTTGCGCTCGTCGTCGAACAGCGGGTCCGAACCCGCCGTCAGGACCCGGCCGTCGGGCAGCAGGACCGCCTGCCCGTGGTAGTTGCGCCCCACGTGCGGGTCGGCCGCGTCGGCGAGCGTGCCGCCCGGCTCGGCGCCCGGCCGCAGCAGGTGGGCGTCGAGGACGTCGGAGTCGCCCTTGCCGCGGTAGTCCCGCGAGCCGTGGCTGATCAGCATCGAGTCGTCGGGCAGCGTCGTGAGGTTGGGATAGCGCACCGGGTCGGGCAGCACCGGGCCGGGGCGGAAGGCCGGGTCCGGGGCGTCCAGGTCGATCTCGTCGATGCGTCCCGTCGTCAGCGGGCTCTCCCCGATGCCGCCGCCGCCGACCACGACCATCCGCTGGTCCTGCACCGGCCCCAGCCACGCCGAGCCGCCCGTCTCGAGCAGGTTCGGGTCGCGCAGGCCCGGCACGGGGGTCAGGACGTTGGTGTCCAGGTTCCAGAAGCCGGGCAGCCGTCCGGCCTCCGCGGGGCCGTACCCGGAGTTGGTGCCGGTGTAGAAGAGCCGGTCGGGCACCTCGGTGGTGAACACCGCGGGGTAGGTCGGGAAGTACTGCGTGAGCTGCTTGTCCTCGACGAAGCGGTTCGTGCGCGGGTCGAAGTGCTCGGTCTCGCCGTTGAGCACGTTGCCGATGTTGTCCAGCCCGGAGAGCGTCAGGACGTCGCCGTTGGGCAGCGGGGTCAGCGTCGGGTACCAGCGGGCGAAGTCCATGTCGTCGACCCGGGTCCACGTCTCGGCGACCGGGTCGAAGGTGAACGCGCTCTCGGTGCCCTGGTAGTTCTGCTTGTCCAGGGTCAGGGCCTCGCCCAGGCCGTAGACGTCCTTGGCGGCGGGCCCCTGGAGACCGGTGATCGAGTACTGCAGGCCCGGCTGCAGCGTGATGCCCTGCGGTCCGGGGGCGACCGCCTCGACGAAGACGCGCTCCTCGGCGGCGGTGACGGTGGCGCCGGTGCGGGTCGCGACCTTCGCCGCCGGCGGCACCACGTTCGGCCGGATCGTGCGGTAGGCCTTGCCCTCGGGGGAGACGAACTCGGTGCCGGCCGGGATGTCGCGGGCGACGTCCGGGTTCTCGTTCTTCACCCGCATCGCCCCGCCGGCGAAGGTCACGGCGCCGTCGAGCTTCTCGTAGCGGGCGGTCCCGCCCGCGACCAGGAGCCTGCCGTCGGGAAGGAGCGTCTGACCCGCGCAGAACATGTCATCGGGGACCGGGATGACCCGTGACTGCCCGGTCGCGGGGTCGTACAGAAGGCTCTTGAGGGCCTTCGTCGCGAACATGTCCTCCTTGTTGCCGGACCCGGCGATCAGCATGACCTTGCCGCTGGGCAGGAGGGCGGAGTGGATCGCGTTGACGCGCTGGTCGACGGGGAGGTCCAGGACGTCCCACTTGCCGAACTGGCGCTGGTAGTCGAGGGAGTTGATCAGCCGCTGGTACTGCCAGTCCTGCACGTAGGCGACGGCGGGTGGCAGGTTGACGCCGAGCAGGACGGCGAGGGCGATCGCGGTGAGGACGAGAGGTCGCAGGCGGCGCGAGGAGCGCAGCACGGCACCTCCTCTCGGGGGAGGTCGGACGGGGCCCGTGCGGTCAGACGGGCACCGGCGGACCCCTCGCCCCGGCGGCGGCGACCGTGCGGCCGGCCCGGCGCTCGTCGTGACGGCCGGTCGGGGCGGCGGCGCGGGTGCGTCGCGCGAGGCCGGGGCGGTGCCACCAGCGCCGGAGCAGGACGCGGTCGGCGGTGGCGCGCAGGTCGTCGGCGAGGCGGGCGCCGCCGAGCAGGAGCAGGGCGGCGGCGAGCGCGGCCGCCCCGTGCACGCCCAGGGCGGCCACGGCGGTGACGACGTGGTGGTCCGCGGCCGCGAGCACGGCCTCGCACGCGACCTGACCCAGGATCAGGACGGCGAGCGCGGTCCACGGGCCGCGGGAGACGCGGCCGGTGCGGAGGGCGACCAGCGAGACGACCGCGCTGAGCCCGACGACGACGGTGAGGACGATGCCGGTCGGCCGGGCACCGCCGCCGAGCAGGTGGGCGGCGAGCGCCAGCGCGGTGGCCAGCGCAGCGGCCACGGGGACGCGCCGGACACTGCTGTCCGATTCGTGTCCGCTCGTCCGCACGTGGACACTCTAGGTGCTCGTTCTCGGCACCCGTGTCGCCGGTTGGCGGTGACGTGCCGGTTCGGTGTGACTGTGCGTCACACGGATCTCACATCTACTGACGGTAGCCCTCCACGGTCCCCGCGTCGCGCTCGTGCGCGTCGCCCGGGTCCGACCCGGCGTCCCGCTGGGCCTGGCGCTGCCGCTTGAGGTCGAAGAGCCGGTCGCGCTCGACCTGGAGCTCGTGCACCCGGTCGGCGTCGGCGTCGCTCAGCCCGCCGTGGGCGGCGTTGCGGATCGCGTGCTCCGCCTCGGCGTTCTCGTCGATCGCGCGGGCGAGCTCGGCATCGGTGCGGGGTTCGTCGGCCATGCCGTGAAGCATCGCGTACGTGTCCACGCCCGGCAGTCCCGACGGAGGTCGCGATCGTCGACGGGGGTCGGCCTCGGTCAGAACGGCGGCGGATCGAGGTCGATCTCCTCGTCGCGTCGTCGTCGGGCGCGTCGCCACAGGTGGCTCTGCGTATCGCGGGAGGCGTCGGTGATCAGGCCGTGGCGGTTGGGGCGTGGGGTGCCGGGTGGTGTCGGGCGGGATCGTCGGTCGTCGTCGGGGTGGCGGATCCAGGTACGGGTGACCGGAGCGGGTAGCGGGCTGTAGGGCTCGGGTTCACGGACGTGGACCCGGCCGGTGGGGGAGGTCCACTCGAAGTGCCCGGGGGCGGTCTGGAGCACGGTCCAGCCGGCGTCGTCGTCGTGTTTGAACAGGTGGTCGGCTTGGCAGAGGGCGCCGAGGTCGTCTGCGACGGTCTGTCCGCCGTCGGTGACCGCGAGGGTGTGGTCGGTGTCGCAGGCGGTGGCGTCGAGGGTGCAGCCGGGGGCGCGGCAGGTGCGGTCGCGGGCGCTGACCCAGTCGCGCAGCCGCAGCGAGGGGAACCGGTTCCCGGCTTCCGCGCGGGTGACCGCGGGGTGTTCGTGGTCGGGGCGGGCGCGTTCGCGCGCGAGGGCGCGGGCGGTGCGGCGCAGGAACCCGAGAGCGTCGCCGGGCACGGTGGGCAGGTGCTCGGGGATCGGGCCGAGCGGGCTGAGGTCGGCGAAGGGCAGCTGGTCGGTGCCGAACGCGGTGGCGAGGGTGTCCAGGTCGCGGGTGTGGGCGGTGATCTCGATGACCTGGGAGCGGCGGCGCCCACCGACCGGGGGTGGCCCGGTGGCAGGGGGCCGCACCGACAGCACGTGTTCGAGGGCGCCGGAGTCGTCGTAGAGGGCGACCCGCCAGCGGCAGTGTCGGCGGGCCCAGGCCATCGCCACGGCTTCGGGGTTGGCGATCGGGCCCTGGCCTGGCAGTTCGCCGGGGCGGCGGTCCAGGCCGAGGACGGTGCGTAGTTCCAGACGCAGCACCGTCCGCGCCCGGAACGCGACCACCGGCGCCTGGCTCTCGGCGCCGCCGGCGGTGACCGGAGTCGCTGCTCGCCCGCCGGACTGCGCGTCACTCTCGCCCGGACCCCCGCCGTCGCCGGAAGCGTCGCCGTCGGAGAGGTCCTCGGCGCCTGCAACAGGCTCCTCGGTCTCGGTCTCGGTCTCGGTCTCGCGGTCGCCGGGACCGTCACCGTCGGACCCGCGGTCGTCGGGCCTGTCGTCCGGGTCGTCGGGACCACCGTCGGGGTCGTCGGGGTCGCTGCAGGTGGGGCCGCCGTAGAGGGCGGTGACGTGCTCGACGACGTCGAGGTCGTACATCCCGGCCCCGGCCGGTCCGGTCAGGGTCAGCATCACCTCGCACTCCAGCTCCCCGACCGGCACCCGGATCCCCGCTCCCGCCAGGCGACGGTGGGCGGCGTGCGCAAGGGCGACGATCCGGTCGTGGGCGTCCTGGGCGGGGTCCTCGGGCAGGTCCAGCCCGCACAGCTCCGCAGCCCCCGACGGCGCCGAACGCAAGGTCACCCGCCGCCGCGCGACCGCCGCGGCGCGGCGCCGCTCCCACCAGTCCGGGTCGACGGCCGCCGCCACGCGGGCGACCCGCTGACGCAAGGCCGTGTACGGCAGCGTCGGGGCGGCGTCGAGGACCTGCTCGACGACCTCGCGGGCCTGCGCATCGTCCAGATCGGCGACCAGGTCGGTGATCATCGCCGCCTTGCGTTCCTCCAGGCGTCCGGTGGCCATCTCGGCCCCGAGCCGCGGCAGGCGTTCCAACACCTGGCGGGCGAACTCGATGCGGGAGGCGGCGTAGCCCTGCGACCAGCCCAGCGACTCCGCCACGACCTTCCCGGCCCGTCGACGGGTCATCACTCGCTCGGTGGTGCCGGCCTGGGCCCGGGAGCACTCCAACACGTAGCGGGCGAACTGCCAGGCCGCCACATTCAGGGCGGCGAACTGGGCGCTCATCCCCGCATCGACCGCCTCACCGGGCAGCTCGGACAGCTCCGTGGGGTCGATAGCGCGCGGCGCCTCGGACCCCACCGGGGCCTCGGAGTCCACCACCATGCTCATGATTCGAACACTAGAGCGAACCCCCGACAGTCACGGCCGGAAAGCCCAGGTCGGCAGCCACCCGGAAGATCACGAAACGGTCACGATCTCCGGGTCAGCGGCCGGACCATTCAGTTCGAGTAGACCCGGGTCGGCGTCACGAGGACGGCCGCCCGCCGCTCCCGGGCCATGGTGGCGTCGAACTCGTCCCAGTCGTCGTGCGTTCCCCCGGCGGCGGTGAAGATCGTCTGGAGCAGCGCGGGGACGTCGTCGACGCCGGGTAGCGGGTCGTCGGGGCCGGCGATCTCGACGGTCCCCTCGACCGTGCCCCACCGCCATCCCGACCGCGCCGTGACCGCGGTCCACGGCCGGCTCCGGAAATTGCCCAGCTTGGCCCGACCCGCCGTCACGAAGGCGAGGACGTCGCCCCCGGCCACGGGATGTGCCAGGACGCCTGCATTGACCAGTGACGACTGGATCGAGCCGTCGGCCCGCGCCGTCGCCACGACCACGAGACCGTGCTCCTCGGCCGCCAGGGCGCCCCACTCCGCGAGCTCCATCCGCCCATCCTGCCCGACCGCACGGCCACGTCCACCATGGTCGACGTGGCGCTCGGGGGCACGGTCGACGAGCGCCGGTGGCAGGCCGGGCCGGACCTCTGGTTGGTCCCCGCCGTCATCGTCGTCGGGCTGGCGGTGGCGTTCGGCTCGGTCTACGGCTCCCGCCTCGACTCACTGGAGCAACGCGCCCTCGACCCGGCGAACGTCGTCGGCCAGCTCGCCGAGCACCTGGAGCTGACGCTGTACTCGACGGTGCTCGTGCTGGTCGTCGCGGTGCCGCTCGGGCTGGTGCTCAGCCGTCCGCGGTTCGCCACGGTCGCGACCGCCGTCGCCGCCCTCGGCGGGTTCGCCCAGGCCCTGCCCGCGTTCGGGGTGCTGATCCTGCTCGGGTTCTGGGACTTCGGGACGCGCAGCGCGGTCCTCGGGCTGACGCTCGCCGCGCTGCTCCCGGTGCTGCGGAACACGATCGTCGGGCTGAAGGACGTCGACCCGTCTCTGGTCGAGACGGCCCGCGGGATGGGGATGTCCGCGCGCCGGACGCTGCTCGACGTCGAGATCCCGCTCGCGATGCCGGTCGTCGTGGCCGGGGTGCGGGTCGCGCTGGTGCTCAACGTCGGCACCGCCACCCTCGCCTCGTACATCGGCGCCGGCGGCCTCGGTGCGCTGGTGCAGCAGGCGCTGCTGCTCAACCGCATCTCCGTGCTTGTCGTCGCCGGGTCGCTCGTCGCCGCGCTCGCGCTGCTGGTGGACTGGCTCGCCGGCCTCGCGGAACGCCTCATCGCGGCTCGGACCGGGTGATCGCGGACCGGACCTGTCCGCCATTTCCGCCACGCTCGTCGCCATGCCGATCTCGACGTTCCTCGCCGCCGACCGCGCGATCGAGCGGGTGATCTCCTCCGTTCCCGACGACGGGTGGGGCGTGGTCCTCGAGCCCGTCTTCGCCTCCGACCCCCTCGGGCGCCGCCCGCTGCGGGAGGCCGTCGCGCACATCGCGCGGGACGAGGCGTGGGTCCCGTCGCAGCTCGCGGGGGAGACGATGGCCGAGGCGGGGGAGCCGGAGATCGGCGCGTTCCCGGACCTGGCAGCGCGGGCGCGGGCGGCGGCCGAGCGCGTGGACGACCTCGCCGGCACCGTGCACTGCTCGTTCGGGGACTGCTAGGTCGAGGAGTACCTGTGGCAGCTCGTCGTCGCGCGCACGCTCGGCGCGGAGGCCCTGGCCCGGGCGCTGGGGACGCCCTCGCCGCTCGACGACGAGCTGGCCGCCGCGGTGCTCGTCGGGCTCGGGCCGCGCGCGGAGCTGTGGCGTCAGGTCGGGATCCTCCTGCCCGCCGGGGAGTCGGACTCGCCGTCGCCCCGCGATCGCCTGCTGGCGATCTGTGGCCTGTGACCTGGGCGATTCTCGCGGCGGGGACGCCGGGTACCTGGTAGGACATCGCCCCGAGGAACAGGCCCGAGGGGGACCGGCGTCCCGACACCACACGCCCAGGCCACCCCGAGGAGCGCAGGAATGGCCACCAGGACGACGGTCACGCTGGTCGACGACATCGACGGCAGCACCGCCGACGAGACCGTCGGCTTCGGTCTCGACGGCGCGTCGTACGAGATCGACCTGACCACCGCGCACGCGGGCGACCTGCGGTCCACGCTTGAGCCCTACCTCGCGGCGGCCCGGCGGACCGGGGGACGTCGCGCGGCGCCGGAGCCGGCTCCCGGCCGCACGCCGGCCTCGTCGAACTCGTCCTCGCGCGAGCGGAACCAGGAGATCCGGGCCTGGGCCGACGAGCACGGCGCCTCGCTGTCGGCGCGGGGTCGCCTCCCCGCGTACGTGATCCAGGCCTTCGAGGCGGGCGATGCGTCCCTGCTCGCCCGCCCGACGTCCGAGCCGGAGGCGAGCGCCGTCGAGAGCCAGCCGGAGTCAGCCACCGAGACCGTCTCCGAGACCGCCACCGACACCGGGACCGACACCGACACCGACGAGCAGCCCCGCGGCCGTGACGGCCTGACCGCCCCCGAGCGCGAGACGATCCGCGCCTGGGCGGTCGACGAGGGCATCGAGGTCAAGCCGCGCGGCCAGCTCAAGAAGGACCTCATCGCGAACTACAACGCGTGGGCGGCCCGTCAGGGCTGAGGCACGCGCGTGACCTCGAGCCGGCTCTCCCCGCCGAGGTGCACGGTGTTGCGGCACAGGTAGGGCGGGACCGGCAGGTCGAACTGCACGTAGCCCTGGCTCGGGCCCTCGATGAGCAGGTCGGTCCGGCTGCCGAGCTCGAGGCGCAACCGCTCGCCCGCCCGCAGGTGCACTGGGCCCGGGGTGAGGCTGAACCGCAGCACGACCGGCTCGCCCGGCGTCAGGGGTTCCCGGCGCCCGGGGTCGATCGCGATCTCGACCGCGGTGCTACGGGCCGTGTCCTCGGTGCGCGCGACGGGCCGGACGGCGCCCATCGACAGCAGATGTGAGGCGCCGGCCGCATCGACTCGGGACAGCCGCGCGAGCACGTAGGAGTCGATCTCGGTGCAGCTGAAGCTCAGGTGGGCGGTGACCGGGCCCGCGAGGTGGGTCTCCTCGGTGACCGGGAGCTCGAAACGGAGCAGCTGGTTGGCCAGCTGGTCCATCCCGCCGAGCACGGGGACCCCGCGGGGCACGGCGGCCCACGAGTTCGACCCGGCGGGTGCGGCCTCCGTCGTCAGGCGGTGGGTCTCGTGGTCCGCGCCGCTCGAGGCGAGCTGCAGGTGCACGACCTCGCCGTCCGGCGGTGGGAACGCGGCCGCCGTCGCGTACCCGTCGTCGCCGTCGACCCAGTAGCGGACCCGCGGCTGGGCGTCGTACCCGTTCTCGACCCCGCGCAGGACGTGGTCGAAGAACGCGAGCGCCTCGCCCTCCCACGCGTACACCGGCAGGTCGTACTCGGGCGGACCGAGGATCAGCCACCGCCGGTCGGCCGGGGTGCCGGCGTGCTCGGCGAGGTCGTAGCTGCCGAACTGGTGGAGGTTGAGGTAGCCGAGGTTCTGCACGACCGCGAACGGCACCTCGATCTCGCCCAGGACCGGCGCCGACCCCACCGGCATCGTCGAGGACTCGCGCGTCTTCTCGTCGAACATCCACCGGGCGTAGATCTCGCGCACGAACTCGACCGGGGTCGCCGCCATGAACCGCTCGAAGAGGGTGTCGACGTTGCGGTGCACCATCTTCTCGAGCAGCGGGTGCAGCGGGCCGTTGGTGACCCGGCTGATCAGCGCGCGCCGGTTCGGCGGCATCGTCTGGCGGTAGCGGGCCTCGGTGAAGTTCGCGCCCATCCAGAGCGCGAGGAAGAACGCCGACGGCACGCTGCCGAAGAGCTGCAGGTGCCGGACGAAGTCGGTGCAGATCTCGTTCGCGAAGAACGCCTTGAGCGCGGGCGGGCGGCGGGCCGCGACCAACGGCTGGGTCATGCCGTAGTACGAGGTGCCGAACAGGACGACCTCGCCGTTGCACCACGGCTGCCCCGCGGCCCAGGCGATGACCTTCTCGTGGTCGTCGACGTCCTGCGGGTCGAAGAACATGACCTGCTCGCCGGTCGAGCGCCCCATGCCCCGTCGTTCGACGATCACCGGGCAGAACCCGCGGTCGGTGAACACGGGAGGCGAGCCGATCTCGTTGGAGCCGGTCGGCACCCCCGCGGTGTGCCACTCGGTGTTGTAGCCGCCGAAGGACACGACCGCCGGGTACCGCCCCGGGGTGGCGGGCGTGTAGACGTCGGCGTTGAGCGTGACGCCGTCGGCCACGGGCACGGACTGACCGGCGAGCACGCGGTTGCCGAGGCCCTCCATGGCGACGGTGCGCGGGGTCCAGCCGGCGTACTGCGGTCCTGCGGTCGAGGGCTTGAGCGGGATGCGGACGCGGGTGGTCATGGTCGGGCCTCTCGGAGCGGGTTCGTGACGGCGAGTCCGTGCAGCACCGCGGTGAGGGCGGCCTCGGCGCGCGGGCGGAACGCCTCCCCTCCCTGGGCGAGCGCGAGCACGGCGATGCCGGTGGAGGTGGACTGCAGGACGTCCAGGGCGGCCGGGGTGATCTCGGCGCCGGACGCGCCGAGGAGGGAGGCGGCCAGCGGGATGAGGCCCCGGCCGAGCTCGACCATCGCGAGCCGCACGTCGGGGACGACGTCGGCGCTCTGGGTGAGGGCGAGCAGCACACGGGTCTGCTCGGGGGCGACCAGGACCGCGGCGAGGGCGGCGACCTTCGCCCCGGCGGTCGGCGCCGTGCCGACGGGCCCGAGGGCGACGAGGCGCTGCCGCACCGCCTCGTGGGCGACGGCGACGAGCAGCTCGTCGCGGGTCGGGAAGTAGTAGGTCAGGTGGCTCTGGCGCAGCCCGGTCCGGCGGGCCACGCGGGGCTGGGTGAACGCGGTGAGCCCGGACTCGCGGATGACGGCGAGCGCCGCCTCCACGATCTCGTCCCGACGGCCGGTCATCTCACGCTCCTCGTTGGTAGACCAACCAAGGAGACGCAGGGGCGGGCGCCGTCGTCAAGGTGAACCTCGGCCCGTGCCCGCCCGATCACGCAGGAGTACCGGGCGGGCCCGGCTGTCGCGCTCAACCGGGCCGTGCGCGTCCGACAGGACGATCAGTGGGCGGCGGGCGCCGGCTCCCAGCGGCGCAGCGCCTCGTAGGCGAGGCCGGCGGCGATCAGGCCGGGTGCCTCGACCAGGCCCGTGACGGCCAGCGCCGCTCCGGCCAGGTAGACCGGCAGCCGCCGGGTGGGCAGGACGCCCCGCACGGTCCGCACGGACCCGGTGACCACCTCCCCGACCTGGTCGGCGAAGGTCGGCTGCGGCGCGGCGGCGGGGGTGGCGGGACTCGCCACCGGCACGAGCTCGGTGGACGTCGTGTCCGGGGTCTTCTTGTTCTTGGCCATCTCACGACGTCACGCCGTGATCATCGCGCTGCGCTGGCGTGCGCCCGGCCCTTCCGTCGAGACTGGGGCCGTCCGTGACCACGCCCGTGGGAGGCACCGTGCCCGAGGCCTACATCGTCGACGCCGTCCGCTCGCCGGTCGGGACCCGGAAGGGCAAGCTCGCCGACGTCCACCCCGCCGACCTCGGGGCGCACGCGTTGACGGCCCTGATGGAGCGGACGGGGGTCGACCCGGGGGCCGTCGAGGACGTGCTCATGGGGTGCGTGACGCAGCTCGGTCCGCAGGCGGGGGTCATCGGCCGGACGGCGTGGCTGTCGGCGGGCCTGCCCGAGCACGTGCCCGGCACCACGATCAACCGCGCCTGCGGGTCGTCGCAGCAGGCGCTGCACTTCGCGGCGCAGGCGATCATGTCCGGCACGCAGGACCTGGTGGTCGCGGCCGGCGTGGAGAACATGGCAATCGTCCCGATCGACGCGAACGCCGCAGTCCTGGAGCGGATGGGCACCCGCCGCGAGGGCGAGAAGTGGATTCAGCGCTACGGCGAGCAGGAGATCAGCCAGTTCCGCGGCGCCCAGCTGATCGCGGAGAAGTGGGGCATCAGCCGCGAGCGGATGGAGGAGTTCGCGGTCGAGTCGCACCGGCGCGCCGCGGCCGCCACCGACGAGGGCCGCTTCGCCGGGCAGATCGCCCCGCTGAACCACCTCGACCGCGACGAGGGCATCCGCCCCTCGGTCGACCTGGAGAAGATGGCCTCCCTCCCACCGCTGCGCGAGGGCTACGCGCTGACGGCGGCGGTGTCGTCGCAGGTGTCGGTCGGGTCCGCCGCGATGCTGATCGCGTCCGAGGAGGCCATGCGCACGCACGACCTCGAGCCGATCGCCAAGGTCTCGACCATGGCCGTGGTGGGGGAGGACCCGGTGCTGATGCTGACCGGCCCGATCCCGGCGACCCGCTCGGTGCTCAAGAAGGCGGGTCTCGGCATCGACGACATCGACCTCTTCGAGTGCAACGAGGCGTTCGCCTCCGTCGTGCTCGCCTGGGCCGAGGAGACCGGCGCCCCGCTGGAGCGCACCAACGTCAACGGCGGCGCGATCGCCATGGGCCACCCGCTCGGCGCCACCGGCGCGGTGCTCGCGACGAAGCTCGTGCACGAGCTGCAGCGCACCGGGGGCACCCGCGGGCTGCAGACGATGTGCGAGGGCGGCGGGCAGTCGAACGCGACGATCATCGAGCGGGTGTAGGCCTCACGCCTCCGTACGAGCGGGCCGTTCATCACGAAAGATCGTGATGAACGGCCCGTTCGTGCCTCAGCGGTCGGCGATGATCACCACTCCGGCGAGGTCCCATGCCGGCGGATCTCCGCAAGATCCCGTCGGGCCGCGCGGACCGATCGGTCCTCGCCCCATTCCGCGCGGCGCAACGAGATCTTGCCGGGCGGCACTCGGCGACGGCACCAACCGTCTGCGCCGATCCGCCCAAGCTCGCTGATCGGCCTCGCACGGCGCGCGGCCATCGCTGAAGATCCGAGGCGTGCGGGTGGCGAGAGTGGTCGGCCTGGTGGTCCTCGTCGTCCTGCTCGTCGCCGTCATCTCCGAGCCCACGAGCTCGGCGGGCACCGCGCGGGCCGGTGGCCGTGCCCTCGGTGCGGTGGGCACGAGCCTCGGCGAGTTCGTGTCGTCCCTGTCGATCGGATCGTCCGCGACGCCCGGGCGCGAGGATGCTGCGGTGTACACCGTGCGCCCGGGGGACACTCTGTCGAGCATCGCTGCCACGCAGGGGGTACCCGTCGAGACCCTGGCCGCGCGGAACGACGTCGTGGACCCGGACCTCATCCGTCCCGGGCGACGCCTGGTCGTCCGCTGACCGCTCGACGACCGGTCGGATCACCGAGGGAGACCACACCCATGACGACGCTCGAGGACACCGAGACCACTGCGGCTTCCGGCGAGGTCGTCGAGCTCACCCACTGGATCGGCGGGGCGGCGACGCCCGGCGGCAGCGGGAACTTCGGTGACGTGACCGACCCGGCGACGGGCCGGGTGACGAAGCGGGTCCCCCTCGCCTCGGCCGGGGAGGTCGTCGACGCGATCGGCCGCGCGAGGAACGCGTTCGGCCCCTGGCGGGACACCTCCCTGACGAAGCGCACGCAGATTCTGTTCCGGTTCCGGGAGCTGCTCAACGCTAGGTCCGGCGAGCTCGCGGAGCTGATCACCGCCGAGCACGGCAAGGTCCTCTCCGACGCCGCCGGTGAGGTCGCCCGCGGCCAGGAGGTCGTGGAGTTCGCGTGCGGCATGCCGCACCTGCTCAAGGGTGGTGCCACCGAGAACGCCTCCGCCGGGGTCGACGTGCACTCGGTGCGCCAGCCGCTCGGCGTCGTCGGGATCATCTCGCCGTTCAACTTCCCGGCCATGGTGCCGATGTGGTTCTTCCCGATCGCCATCGCCGCCGGCAACACCGTCGTGCTCAAGCCGAGCGAGAAGGTCCCGTCGGCGGCGTTGTGGATGGCGGAGCTGTGGCGGGAGGCCGGGCTGCCCGAGGGCGTCTTCAACGTCGTCCACGGCGACGCGGTGGCCGTGGACGGCCTGCTGACCAGCCCCGACGTCAAGGCCATCAGCTTCGTCGGGTCGACCCCGATCGCGCGGTACGTCTACGAGACCGGCACCGCGCACGGCAAGCGCGTCCAGGCGCTCGGCGGCGCGAAGAACCACATGGTCGTGCTGCCCGACGCCGACCTCGACCTGGCCGCCGACCAGGCCGTCAACGCCGGGTTCGGCTCGGCCGGCGAACGATGCATGTCGATCTCGGCGCTGGTCGCGGTCGGCGGGATCGCCGACGAGCTCGTGGACAAGGTCCGGACCCGCGCGGAGGGCCTGCGCACCGGGGACGGTCGCCGCTCGTGCGACATGGGGCCGCTGGTGACGAGGGCCGCGCAGCAACGCGTCTCGGGCTACGTCGACGCCGGGGAGCGCGAGGGCGCGACCGTCGTGGTCGACGGGCGGCAGGGCGAGTTCGACGCCGACGGGCACGGCTTCTTCGTCGGCCCGACCCTGCTCGACCACGTCGGCACCGACATGAGCGTCTACACCGACGAGATCTTCGGGCCGGTCCTGAGCGTCGTCCGGGTCGACACCTACGACGAGGCCGTCGACCTGGTCAACGCCAACCCCTACGGCAACGGGACCGCGATCTTCACCAACGACGGCGGGGCCGCGCGGCGGTTCCAGAACGAGGTCGAGGTCGGGATGATCGGCGTGAACGTCCCGGTCCCGGTGCCGATGGCCTACTACTCCTTCGGCGGCTGGAAGAACTCGCTCTTCGGCGACACCCACGCCCACGGCACCGAGGGGGTGCACTTCTTCACGCGCGGCAAGGTCGTGACGACGCGGTGGCCGGACCCGTCGCACGGCGGGCTCAACCTGGGGTTCCCGCAGAACGGCTGAGCTCGACCTGCGGCGGATAGACCATGTGCGCCGCCACGGCGCGCGCGGTGTCCGGGTCGACCTCCCGGGCGATCAGGTGCAGGGCGAGGTCGATGCCGGAGGTGACCCCGCCGCCCGTCACCAGATCGCCGTCGTCGACCACCCGCTCCTCGCGCCGGACGAGCGCGCCCGACTCCTCGAGCGCGTCCATCGCGCTCGGGTGCGTGACGGCGGGTCGGCCGGCGGTCAGGCCCGCGGCCGCCAGGATCATCGCGCCGGTGCAGACCGACGCCACGATCGTGCCCCGCTCGGCGAGCTCCACGAGGCGGCGGGGGAGCACGCCGCGGTCGGCCGCCGCCCGCGCGCCGGTCCCCTCGACGAACCAGCCGCCGCCCGGGACGACGACGAGGTCGGGCTCACCCAGCACCTCGGAGACGCTCATGACGACGCCGTGGGCGCTCGTCACCGTGCCTGGCTCATCCACTCCGACCAGCGTCGACGTCCATCCGTCGAGCCGCTTGGACGCGTGCGAGAACACCTCGTGCGGCCCGAACGCGTCCAGGTCGTCGAAGCCGTCGAACACCACGATCTCGATCCGCATGGCACCGACCCTGCCCCGACCCGCCGTCGGGAACGAGTGGCCGGGACGCCATGGTTCGCCAGGATCGTGCCACGATCGTTGTCCGACGGCGCACAGACGCCCGAGGATGACTCCCGTGAGCGATCTCGGGTCGTACCTGCCGTCCTACACGCCCGACCTCGCCCGGGCGCGCCGCCAGACGATCGGCACCCTGCTCTCCCGTACGGCGGGCAAGGTCGGGGGCCGGACCGCGATCGTCCACCGGCAGACGCGGCGGACGTTCGCCGAGCTCGACGCGGACGCGAACCGGGTCGCGAACGCCCTGCTCGCGCGGGGTGTGGCCCGGGGCGACCGCGTGGCGATCTTCTCGCACAACTCCTACGCGTTCGTCGTCGCCTACTTCGCGCTCGCCCGCGCAGGAGCGATCTCGGTGCCCGTGAACTTCAACTTCACCGCCGGGGAGGTGCGCTACGTCCTCGAGGACAGTGCCGCGAGCGGCGCGGTCGTCGAGGAGGCGCTGGCCGACACGTTCGAGGCCGCGGGCGTCGGGATCGGCCTGCGGGTGGTGGTGGGCGGGCGCGCCGGCTGGACGGGCTTCGACGAGCTGCTCGCGCACCCCGACCCGACGGAGCCCGACGTCGAGGTCGGGGACGACGAGCCGGTGCAGCTGCTCTACACCAGCGGCACCACCTCGGCGCCGAAGGGCGCGATCATGACGAACCGGAACCTGATCGCCCAGTACCTCAGCGACATCGTCGACGGCGAGTACCACCGCGACGACGTGGAGCTGCACGCCCTGCCGCTGTACCACTGCGCCGCGCTGCACGACTTCCTGACGCCGGACGTGTACCTGGGCGCGACCAGCATCATCGTCGACTCGCCGGACCCGGCGACGATCCTCTCGACGGTCGCGGCCGAGCGGGTCACGAAGATGTTCTGCCCGCCGACGGTGTGGATCCGGCTGCTGCGCTCGCCGGAGTTCGACCGCCACGACCTGTCGTCGCTGCGCAAGGGCTACTACGGCGCGGCGATCATGCCGGTCCCGGTGCTGCGGGAACTGGGCGAGCGGCTGCCCGACATCCGGTTGTTCAACTACTACGGCCAGACCGAGCTGGCCCCGAACGCGACCGTGCTGTTCCCCGACGAGCAGATCACGAAGGCGGGCACGGCGGGGCGGGCGAGCCTGAACGTCGAGACCCGGCTGCACGACGAGAACGACCAGCCGGTGCCGGTGGGGGAGATCGGCGAGATCGTGCACCGCACGCCGCACGCGATGCGCGGCTACTGGGGCAAGCCGGAGGCCACCGCCGAGGTCTTCCGGGGCGGCTGGTTCCACAGCGGGGACCTGGGACGGATGGACGCCGACGGTTACCTGACGATCGTCGACCGCACCAAGGACCTGATCATCACCGGCGGCGAGAACGTCGCGAGCCGCGAGGTGGAGGACGCGATCTACGCCCATCCGGCGGTCAGCGAGGTCGCCGTCTTCGGGGTCGCGCACCCGGAGTGGATCGAGGCGGTCGCGGCCGCGGTGGTGCTCCGCGACGGGGCCACCGCGGAGCCGGCGGAGATCGTCGCGCACACCCGGGAGCGCCTCGCCGGGTTCAAGGCGCCCAAGTACGTCGTCGTGGTCGACGAGCTCCCGAAGAACCCCAGCGGGAAGATCCTCAAGCGCGAGCTGCGGTCGACCTACGCCGACCTGGCCGGCGGCTGAGACGAGCCCTCAGGAGAGCTGTGCGCGGATCGCGGCGTCGTCGAGGAGCGACCAGACCTGCGCGATGGTCCCGCCGCGGTACCGGTAGAAGACGTGCTCGGTGAAGGAGATCGCCCTCCCGGTCGGCGGGAGCCCGCGGAACTCCCGGACCGGTGTGCACTCGAACCCGAGGATCGCGCCGACGGTGTCGCCCGTCGCGACGAGGAGCCGCACGTCGAAGACCAGGTCCGGGACCGTCCCGACGTCGTTCTCCAGCATCGCCCGGTAGCCGCCGAGCCCCAGCCGGACACCGTTGTGGAGGACGTCCTCGCCGACGTGGGCGCCCAGGTCGTCGAAGCGCCGGGCGTTGAGGCAGCCGAGGTAGTCCCGGTAGCGCTGCTCGAGGTCGCTCGTCCCACCCATCGGCGCGATTGAACCGTTTCCCCGACGACCGCGCTCGGGTAGGCGCGCACGACCTCGACCCGTCCCGGGTCGATCGACGAGGAGGTTCGTGTGGCGATCGGTATCGCGACGGTGTGGGTCCCGGTGAACGACATGAAGCGCGCGGTGACGTTCTACCGCGACGTGCTCGAGCTGCGCCTGACCAGCGAGGGCGACCAGTGGACCGAGTTCGACGCCAACGGGTTGACGATCGGGCTCAACGCGTACGAGAACGCCCAGGTCGCCGACGAGGGCGGCGCCGTGATCACGTTCCAGCCGGAGGGGACGCTCGAGGAGGCACGGGACACGATCCGGTCCCGCGGGGCGGACGTCCAGGACGACATCAGCGACCACTCGTGGGGACGGATCCTCCCGTTCCGCGACACCGAGGGCAACGACCTGCAGTTCTACACCCCGCCGGCGGGCTGAGCGGGCCCGATCACCGCGCGAAGCGGGCGAACGACGCGAGCACGTCCGGGTCGTCGACGGCGTCGCGGCCGGCGACCCGGTCGAGCGACGCGCCCTGGAGCAGCCGCTTGACCGGGACCTCGAGCTTCTTCCCGGTGCGCGTGTGCGGGATCGCGGCGACGGCGAGGACGTCGTCGGGGACGTGCCGGGGGGACGCCTGCGTGCGGATCGCGTCCGTGATCCGGCGTCGGAGCGCTCCGCCGTCGGCGTCGAGGTCGACGCCCGGCTCGAGCACCACGAACAGCGGCATCCAGTAGCCGCCGTCGTCGAGCTCCGCGCCGATCACGAGGGCCTCCCGCACCTCGGGCAGTGCCTCGACGACGGCGTAGAGGTCGGCGCTGCCCAGGCGCACCCCGTGGCGGTTCAGCGTGGAGTCGGAGCGGCCGGAGACGACGACCGAACCGCGGGCGGTGATCCGCACCCAGTCGCCGTGGCGCCAGACGCCCGGGAACACCGAGAAGTAGGCGTCGCGGTACCGCTCGCCGTCGGGGTCGTCGACGAACCGGAGCGGCATCGAGGGCATCGGCCGGGTGACCACCAGCTCGCCGACCTCGTCGACGACCGGCCGGCCCTCGGCGTCCCACGCCTCGAGCGCGACCCCGAGCAGCGGCGCGGAGATCTCGCCCGGCCACACCGGGGTGGTGGGCGCGCTGCCGGCGAAGCCGGAGACGACGTCGGTGCCCCCGGTGCTCGACGCGAGCTGGATCGCGGCGCCGATGTGGTCGTGCACCCAGTGGTAGGAGCTCGCGGGCAGCGGTGAGCCGGTGCAGCCCAGGACTCGCAGGGCGCCGAGGTCGTGGCTGCGACCGGGTTCGAGGCCCGCCTTCGCGCTCGCGAGGAGGTAGCCGGGGCTGACGCCGAGGAGCGCGACCCGGTGCGCGGCGGCCAGGGTCCAGAGCCGTCCCGCGTCGGGGTGGGCGGGGCTGCCGTCGTAGAGGACGACGGTGGCGCCGACGAGCAGGCCGGAGACCTGGACGTTCCACATCATCCAGTTCGGGGTGGTGTACCAGAGGAACCGGTCGCGCTCGTGCAGGTCGAGGTGCAGGCCCAGGAGCTTGAGGTGGTCCAGCAGCACCCCGCCGTGGCCGTGGACGATGCCCTTCGGGACGCCGGTGGTGCCCGAGGAGAACAGCACCCACAGCGGGGCGTCGAACGCCACCCGCGCGAAGGTCGGCTCGGCCGGCGCGGCGAGGGCCTCGTCCCAGCCCACGGTGCCCGGCGGCACGCCCAGCCCCGCGTGCTCCACGCCGACCGAGTGGCGCAGGGTCGGCAGCGCGGCGCGCAGCGCCTCGACCTCGTCGCGACGGTCGTGCACCCGCCCGTTCCACCGGTAGCCGTCGGCGGTGACCAGCACGACCGGCTCGAGCTGGGCGAAGCGGGCCACCGCGCCCGCCGCGGCGTAGTCCTGGCCGCAGACCGACCAGACGGCGCCGAGGCTCGCGCAGGCGAGGAAGGCGACGAGGGCGTGGGTGCCGTTCGGCAGGTACCCCACCACCCGGTCCCCGGCGACGACGCCGTGCCCGCGCAGCCACCCGGCGAAGGCGCCGACCTCGGCGCGGAGCTCGCCGCGGGTGCGGGTGGTGGTCGTGCCGTCCTCGGTCTCGGCGACGACGACGAGCTCGTGGCCGTCGCCACGCAGCGCGTGCTCGGCGTAGTTCAGCGCGACGTCGGGGAACCAGCGCGCGCCGGGCATCGCGTCGTCGACGAGGACGCGGCTCCGGTCGCCGTCGACCTGCACGTCGAAGAGGTCGAGCACCGCCGTCCAGAAATCCGCGAGGTGCTCCACCGACCAGCGCTGCAGCGCGTCGTAGCCGTCGAGGTCGACGCCGTGCCGCCCGGCGACGAGGTGGGCGAGCGCCGTGAGGCGGGCGTCCTGCACGGCCGCCTCGTCCGGGACCCAGATCGGGTCGACGTCCGTCACGACGGTGCGAGGGCCAGCGGGAGGTGCTCGAACCCGCGCAGCATCCGGTTGTCCTTGCGCCGTGCCACGCCGGCCGGGCGAATCTCCGCCACGGACGACACCAGCTTCTCGAGGACGACGCGCCCGATCATCCGGGCGACCGGCGCGCCCAGGCAGAAGTGGACCCCGCGGCCGAAGGCGAGGTGCTCGTTGGGTGTGCGGTCGATCAGGAAGCGGTCCGGGTCCGGGAACTGCCGCGGGTCGCGGTTCGCGCTGCCGAAGGCGACCATCACGCGGGCACCGGGTGGGACGGCGACCCCGGCGACGGTGGTCTCGGTGGTGGTGACCCGGAAGAACCCGGGCTGCACCGGCGACTCGAACCGCAGCGACTCCTCGACCGCGCCCGACGCGAGGTCCGGCCGCTCCCGCAGCCGCCGCCACTGGTCGGGGTGGGTCGCCAGCGCGTGCAGGAGGTTGCCGAGCATGTTGACGGTCGTGTCCATCGCCGCGACGAGGATGCCGCCGAGCAGCGAGACGACCTCACCCTGTGCGAGCTCGTCCCGCTCGCCCGCCCGGACGATGCGATCGGCCCAGCCCCCGGCGACGTACTCGCCGTCGGCCGCGATCTGTCCGACGAGGCCGAAGAGCCCGCCGATGGCCTCCCCGAGCACCGACGACTCCCCGCCGGCCGGGCACCCCATCGAGTCGAAGATCGTTGATGCCCACCGGCAGTACTCGTTCCGGTGCCGGTCGGGATAGCCCATCAGCTCGGCCATCACCGTCGTCGGCACGGGCTGGGCGACGTGGCTGACCCAGTCGATCTCGCCCTCGGCCAGCGCGACCTCGAGGGCGCGGCCCACGAGCTCGCGGACCCGCGGTTCGAGCTGACCGATGGCCTTCGGGGTGAAGTCCCGGGCAACGGCGCGGCGCACGCGCGTGTGCTCGGGTGGATCCGTCGACAGGATCACCCCGCCCTCCTCCGGCGTCGCGACCGGCTCGAGGCCGGCGCCCTGCGCGGAGGAGAACGTCTCCCAGTCCTTCAGGACGGCCGCGACGTCGTCGTAGCGGGAGACCAGCCAGACGCCGTAGCGGTCGAGGTGCGCGCACGGCGCCTCGTCCCGGAGCGCGGCGAGCGCGGGGTACGGGTCGGCCCGTTGCTCGGGGGCGAACGGGTCGAAGGTTGACCACGTCGGGGATGCCGAGGTCGTGGTCACGACGCCTCCACCTCCGGCGTCCGGGCCGCCCACGGGTTGGTCAGCTCCTCGTGCAGCTGCGGGGAGACGCCGTCCTCGGTGCCCGCCATCCCGGTCGCGGCCGGGAACGCCTCCATCATCGAGTCGGGCATGTGCCAGTTGCGGAAGAAGTCGTTCGACCCCTCCGACGGCCGCCACGTTCGGGCCCGCCAGTCCGGGACGTAGTTGCGGTAGCCCCCGGAGTTCAGCTCGACGCGCAGGCCGCTCGGCTCGCGGAAGTAGAGGAAGTGCTGCTCGCCGATGCCGTGCACCGACGGTCCGTACTCGATCGGCGTGCCGTGCTCGAGGAGGAGGTCCGCCGTCCGGACGAGGTCCTCGGGATGATCGGCCCAGAAGGCGATGTGGTGGACGCGCCCCGCGGTCGCAGACGTGTCGACGACGATGCCGAGGTCGTGGGACTTCTCGTTCGTGGTCAGGACCGAGAAGACCGTGACCGGGGCGTCCTCGAGGTCGGTGAAGGCCATGACCCGGAAGCCGAGGACCTCGGAGTACCACTGCGCGAAGCCGCGGACGTCGGAGGCCGCGATCGTCACGTGGTCGAGGAAGCGCGGCGCGGCGGCGTGGCTGCTGCGTCGTTCGGGGCGGTCCGGGTAGACCGACGTGTAGCCGTCCTCCGCCTCGAACGGCGGGACGTCCCAGACCAGGCCCATCCGGTGCCCGAAGGGGCCGACGAATGTGTACGTCCGCCCCTGGGCGGGCAGGTCCTCGCGCCACTCCCCCGTGACGCCGCCCGCCTCCACCCGCGCGACGGCCTCGTCGAGGGCTTCGGCGCTGTCGGTCCGCCACGTCATGGTCGCGAGGCCGGCGTCGGGCCCCGGGGACACGACCAGGCTGTGGCGGTAGTGGTCACCCCAGCACCGCAGGTGGACCTTGCCGTCGGCCCGGTCGATCACGCGCAGTCCGAAGCGCTCCACGTAGAACGCGACCGACGATTCCACGTCGGGGCTCGTGATCTCGAGCGAGAGCAGGTGACTCAGCAGGCGGGCCATGAACGTTCCTCCCGGTGTGCGGGTCCCGGCGGAATCGTCCGGCCGGTCCGTCGGGAAGGGACGCTAAATCGCGGCACAGTTCCGCGGAACCGTCGCCGCGTCGATGGCTGCCATCGTCGCGATCGATGGTGAGAGGCCGCCCCATCGATCGACGACATCGATGGACGGCGGCCCGGACGAGGTAGTGTCCTGGCTCCCCGGAGAGAGTGGGCCGACGATGGACCGCGACTCGTTGCTCCAGCACCTGGACCTGAACCTGCTGGTCGCCTTCGACGTCCTGATCGACGAGTGCAGCGTGACCCGGGCGGCGGAGCGGCTCTCGGTGGGGCAGCCGGCGATGAGCGCGTCGCTCGCGCGGATGCGCAAGTTCTTCGGTGACCCGCTCCTGGTCCGCGACGGGCGCACCCTGCGGCCGACCTCGACCGCGCTGGAGCTCGTCGCGCCCATCAGGGACGCGCTGGACACCATCGAGTCGACGGTGCGCGCCACCCGGGACTTCGACCCGCGGACCGATCGCCGCACGTTCACGCTGATGGCCAGCGACTTCGTGCTCCTGGTCCTGCTGCGCCCGCTCCTGGCCGAGCTCGAGCAGGAGGCGCCGAACCTGCGCCTCACCGTCCGGCCGACGACGCCGGACGCGGGCGAGCGGCTGGCACGCGACGAACTCGACCTGCTCGTGCTGCCGACCGAGCTCCTGGGGCGGGGCGCCGAGCTGCGGTCCGCCCCGCTGTTCACCGAGCGCCTGCTCATCACGATCGACCGCGACCACCCCGACATCGGGGAGACGATCACCGAGCAGCAGTTCCGGGAGCTGCCCTACCTCGCCTACGAGGGCCGCCCCGGGACCACCATCAGCGACCTCCGGCTCCGGCGGCTGGGGATCGATCGCCACGTCGACGTCGCCACCCAGAGCTTCGTCATCCAGCCCCTGATGCTGCCGGGCACCCGCATGGTGGCCCTGCTGCACGAGCGGCTCGTCGCGCACTTCGCGCCCACCCTGCCGGTCCGGGTGCTCGACCCGCCCTTCGACGTCCCGCCGCTGACCGAGGCGATGTTCTGGTCCCCCCGCACGGACGCCGATCCCGCGCACCGCTGGCTGCGCGACCGCGTGCGGCACGCCGCGGCGGCCCTGGACTGACGAGGCATCGATCGCGTCGATGCCACGCATCGACATCCGTCGCTACCTGCCTGCCGTCCGTCGCCCCTAGCGTCGGGGTTCGACAGCCGACTGCACCGGCGCGGAGGAGGCATCGTGACGAACGCACTGGTCGTCGGGGGCGGGGTCGGCGGGCTCGCCGCCGCGACCGCCCTCGCAACTCGTGGAATCGACGTCGAACTGACCGAACGCGAATCGGAGATTCACGCCCTCGGCAGCGGGATCACGTTGATCGGCGCCGCGCTGCGGGCGCTGGAACGGCTCGGGCTCTACGAGCAGTGCGTCGCGCAGGGCTTCGTCATGAACGATTTCGAGCTGTTCGACCCGGCCGGTCACCCCCTGACGCGCTTCCCGCTGCCGAAGGCGGTCGGGACGGACCACCCCGGCATGGTGGGGATGATGCGGCCGCAGCTGCACCGGATCCTGCTCGACGCCGCGAAGGCACGCGGGGTCGCGATCCGGACGGGGGCCGCCGTCGTCGGGGTCGGGTCCGGGGCGGACTCGGCCTCGGTCACGTTCGAGGACGGGCGCACGGCCCGGTACGACCTGGTGGTCGGTGCGGACGGACTCCGCTCGACGGTGCGCGAGGCCGTCCTCGGACCCGTCGACGTGCGCGACCTCGGTCAGGGCATCTTCCGGGTGGTGCTGCCCCGCCCGGAGGAGCTGACCACCGAGTGCCAGCTCGTGGGCGACCCGGAGACGACCGTCGGGTTCACGCCCACCGGGCCGGAGAGCATGTACATGTACGTGCTGTTCGCGGTCGACGAGAGCTACCGGCCGGCGGACATGCCGTCCGCCGTCCGCGACCGGCTCGCGCCGTTCGGCGGATTCGGCGCCACGGCGCGCGCGGCCGTCGACGAGTCCACCCCGATCCACTACACCCGGTTCGAGAACCTGCTCGTCCCCGCGCCGTGGCACCGGGGCCGGGTCCTCGTCCTCGGCGACGCCGCGCACGCCACGACCCCGCACCTCGCGGCCGGGGCCGCGATGTGCCTGGAGGACGCGGTGGCCCTCGGCGAGGAACTCGCCGGGGCGGCGGACCTCGACGAGGGGCTGCACCGCTTCGCCGCGCGGCGGTTCGACCGCTGTCGCTACGTGGTCGAGACGTCCGCGCAGATCAGTTGGTGGGAGACCCACCCGGACACGCCCGGCGCCGACCACGCCGGCCTCATGGGCGAGGCCCTGCACCGCCTCGCCGAGCCGTTCTGACGGGAGGAGCAGATCGTGGGCACCAGGAACCCCCTCCTCGACTGGGAGTTCGACCCGGACGCCGTCCGCCTCGTCGGGAAGGATCTGCAGCGGCCGGAGTGCATCCTGGCCGAGCGCGACGGCACGCTCTGGACCGCCGACGCCCGTGGCGGTGTCGTGCGCATCCACCCCGACGGCACCCAGGACCTCGTCGTGGCCCGCCCTGCCGAGGGCTTCGACACCGAGCACGACCTGGCGGGGAGCCTCCTCGAGGGCACGCTGCCCAACGGGCTCGCCTTCACCGACGACGGCGACATCCTGATCGCCAACTTCGGCACCGACGCGCTCGAGACCATGGACCGGGCCGGGAACGTCCGCACCCTGCACAACACCATCGACGGGCGGCCGCTCGGCAAGGTCAACTTCGTGCTGCGCGACCGTCGCGGGCGCACCTGGATCACGGTGTCGACCATGGTGAACCCCTGGAGCGACGCCATCGGCCGGCACGTGGCCGACGGCTACGTCGCCCTGCTCGACGACCGCGGGCTGCGCGTCGTTGCCGACGGCTTCGCCTTCACCAACGAGATCCGCTTCGACGCCGACGAGCAGTGGCTCTACGTCGCCGAGACCACCGCTAAGCGCGTGTCGCGACTCCGGATCGCCGACGACGGCTCGGTGCTCGAACGGGAGGTCTTCGGGCCGTCCTCGCTCGGGGACGGGCTCGTCGACGGCATCACCTTCGACGCCGTCGGCAACCTCTGGGCGACGATGATCTTCGCCGACCGTCTGGTCGCCCTCACGCCGCAGGGCGAGCTGCTGGAGCTGTTCAACGACGGCGACGCGGCGGCGACCGCGCGGTTCGAGGAGGAGTTCGCCGCGGGCGGTCCGGTCGCCTTCGAGACCCTGTCCCGCACCGGCGGCACGCTCGCCCCGTGGTTGGCCAGCGTCACCTTCGGTGGCCCGCGCCTGGACCGGGTCCTGCTCGGGAGCCTGCGCGGGACCACCCTGCCGTCCTTCCCCTCACCGGTCCCGGGGCTGCCCCCGGTGCACTGGTAGACCACCCGCGAGGAGTCGTCGATGTTCGAGATGTTCCCGGGCAACTACGTCTGGAACCTGTCGGTCAACATCGCGCTGAACACCGGTGGGCAGATCGGGGAGGTGACCGAGGCCTGCGCGCCCCTCCTCGAGGCGGCCCGGCAGGGCGAGGACGCGGGGACCGAGCTGTTCTTCCGGTCCTGGACGGCGGTGGCGGACCGGCTGGTCGGGCTCGCCCGGGAGGACGAGGCGGCCGGCCACCTGCTCACGGCGAGCGCCCGCTACCAGCGCGCCGCGGTGTACTACCTGACCGCGGAGCGGCTGCAGAGCAGGCACTTCGGCCCACGCCGGACCGCGTACCGCGCGATGCTCGACGCCTTCGGGCGGGCGATCACGACCGGGCGGCTGAAATGCGCGCGAGTCGAGATCCCGTACGAGGGCGTCGGCATGCCGGCGCTGTTCGTCGCCGCCGAGGGCGCGGGCCCCGCGCCCTGCATGGTGTTCACCAACGGTCTTGACAGCACGAAGGAGATGGTCTTCGGCTCCGGGATCGCGCAGGAGCTGGCCCGACGGGGCGTGTCGACCCTGATCGTCGACCACCCGGGCAGTGGCGAGGCGCTCCGGCTGCGCGGCCTGACCGGCCGGCACGACAGCGAGCACTGGGCCGGGCCGTGCGTCGACTGGCTCGAGACGCGGGACGACGTCGATCCCGGCCGCATCGGCGTCATGGGGTGGTCGCTGGGCGGCTACTACGCGCCCCGCGCGGCGGCGTTCGAGAAGCGGTTCGCGCTCTGCGTGGCCTGGGGCGCCAACTACGACTGGGGTGAGCTGCAGAAGCGTCGCCTGGCCCGCGAGGGGGACCGGCCCGTGCCGCACTACTGGGACCACGTCGAGTGGGTGTTCGGGAAGGACACCCTCGAGGAGTTCATGGCCTTCGCGCCGGCGATGAGCCTCGTCGGCGTCACCGAGCGGATCACGGTCCCGTTCCTGGTCACCCACGGCACGAACGACCGTCAGATCCCGCGCGAGTACGCCACGGCGCAGTACGAGACCGCCGTGAACAGCCCGAAGCGCGAGCTCACGTGGTTCACCGAACGCGAGGGTGGAGTCGAGCACGTCAGCGCCGACAACATCCCGGCCGTGACCGGCTACATCGCCGACTGGGTCCACGACACCCTCTGAGCCCCGCCGGCCGGAGGGTCGACCGAGCAGGATCTCCTCGGGTTGGATGTGAGCTGGTTCACCCACCAGCCACCCGGAGGTCTTCCATGTCCCGCTCGATCGACGGTTCCGGCATCGACCGCGTCCTGTCCGCCGCCGTGGAGAACGGCGCCGTCCCGCAGGTCGTGGCGATCGCCGCCGACCGGGACGGCGTGATCTACGAGGGAGCGGCGGGGGAGCGGGTCGTCGGCAGCGGCGAGCTCGTCTCGACCAGGACGCACTTCCGGATCATGTCGATGACGAAGATGGTCGCGACGACGGCGGCGCTGCAGCAGATGGAGTCCGGGGCGCTCGACCTCGACGCCCCCGTCGAGTCCTACGTCCCGGAGTTCTCCGAGGTGCAGGTGCTCGACGGCTTCGACGGGGACACCCCGAGGCTGCGGGCGCCCGCGAGCAGGGCGACCGTGAAGCAGCTGATCACGCACACGTCCGGTCTCGGCTACTGGTTCTGGGACGCGGACGTGAAGCGGTGGGAGGAGGCGACCGGGACCCCGAACGTGGTGCCGGGAGACATGGCGGCGTTCGGGGCGCCGATGGTCGCCGACCCCGGCACCCGCTTCGTCTACGGCATCAACACCGACTGGCTGGGTCGTGTCGTCGAGGCCGTCGCCGGGACCACGCTCGACGTCGTCGTGAAGGAGAACATCACCGGGCCGCTCGGCATGGACGACACCATGTTCGCCCTCGACGACGCCCGACAGGCGAACAAGACACCGGTGCACGTGCGGGGCGAGGACGGCGTCTGGGCCTCGCAGGGCAACATCCTCCCCGACGACCCGTCGTGGTGGGCCGGCGGACACGGCCTGCACTCCACGCCGCGCGACTACATCCGGTTCGAGCAGGCCCTGCTGCGCGGTGGCGAGCTCGACGGGGCGCGCATCCTGCGCGAGGAGACCGTCGACGCGGCGTTCACCGACCAGCTCGACGGCGCCACGATGCCGACCGAGATCCCCACCGCCGACCCGCCCATCACCGACACCCTCACCCTCGGCCCCGGCTGGACGTGGGGCTACGGCCTCCTGCTCAACACCGCCGACGTGCCGGGCGGACGGCGGGCCTACACCGGCGCCTGGGCCGGTCTGTTCAACACGCACTTCTTCGTCGACCGGACCACCGGCATCGCCGCGTCGATCTACACGAACTCGCTGCCGTTCATCACGCCCGAGGCGTGGGGCATGTACCAGGACTTCGAGCAGGCCTTGTACGCGGCGCTCTAGTGCTGCCGGCGTTCGCCTCCTCGTTCGTCGGGCGGGCCGACGACGTCCGCGACCTCGCCGGGCTCGTCCGGCGTACCCGTGTGGTGACGCTCGTCGGGCCCGGCGGGGCAGGCAAGACGCGGCTGGCGGTCGAGGTCGCCCGCGCGGTCGGTGGCGTGATCGGGTTCGTCGAGGCGGGTGCCCCGGCGGACCTGGCCCTGGCCGCGCTCGCGGCCGCGGGCATCCGCGAGGACCCGGACGCATCCCCCGAGGACCGGCTCGTCGCGAGCCTCGCCGACCGGCACGGCCTGTTCGTGATCGACGGGTGCGAACACGTCCGCGCGGCCGCGGCCGGTCTCGTCGGCCGCGTCGTCCGGGGCTGTCCCGACCTCCGGGTCCTGACGACGAGCCGGGTGCGGCTCGGGCTCGTCGGCGAGACCGTCCGGGCGGTGGGGCGGCTGCCCGACGACGGGCGGGCGCTGTTCGTCGAGCGGGCCCGGGAGGTCCGCGCCGACCTGCCGTCCGACGACTCCGCCGTGGCCGCGATCTGTCGGCTGGCCGAGGGTCTGCCCCTGGCGGTCGAGCTCGCGGCGGGCCACGCGCGGGGGCTCCCGCTGGCGGCGATCCGCGACGCGATGAGCGACCGCCTGCGCTTCCCCGCCAGCGCCGACCCCGGCCTCCCGGCCAGGCACCGCTCGCTGCAGGCCTGCATCGCGTGGGGTCTGGACGCCGCCGGCGAGCGCGCAGCCCGGGCGCTCGCCGCGCTCTCGGTGCTGCCGGGGCGGTTCACGCTCGAGGCGGCGCGGGCCGTGACCGGCGAGCCCGCCACGGTGCTCGAGACGCTCGTCGACCACTCGCTGGTCGCGTTCGATCCCGTGGACGCGCGGTACCGGCTCCTCGACACGGTGCGGGAGCACGCGGCGGAGACGCTGCTCGACGAGGCGCCGGTCCATGACCGACTGCGCTCGTGGGTCGCCGCCCTCGCCCGGGAGCTCACGGACGGGCTGGGGCGGGCCGACCCGGGTGCGCTGGACCGGCTCGACCGGGAGTCCGTCGCGGTGGTCGCCGTCCTGCGGGGCGCGGCGTCGAGCGGGCGGGGGCTCGACGAGGCCGCGGGCATCGTCGTGGACCTGGCGTTCGGGTGGTCGTTGCGTGGACGGTGTCACGAGGGACGGGACCTCGCCCGCGGCGTCGCCGAGGCCCTGCCCGAGGTGCCGCCCAGGCTGGGCTGGGCGCTCGCCTTCCTCACCGCCTACGCGGGTGACCTCGCGGCGGGCGTCGAGCTCGCGGCCGCCGTCGCCGACCGCGCCGAGGGCGCGACCCGCGGCCGGGCCCTCACTCTCCTCGGGATGGCGCAGCTGTTCGTCGACCCGGCGGGCGCCGCCGACGTGCTCGCCGAGGCCGTGGCGCTCGGCGTGGACGCCGAGGACGACTGGGGCGAGGTCGAGGCCCGACAGATGCTCGCGTGCTGCCACCTCCAGCAGTGCGCGGACCGCGACGCCCTGAGGTGCGCCGACGCAGCCCTCCCCGCGCTCGACCGGCTCGGCCACGCCCAGCTGCGCGCGTGGGACGCGGCGGTGCGGGCGGACGTCGCCGTCCGCGCGGGTCGGCTCGCCGACGGCGAGGCGGTCGGGCGGGACGGTCTCCGTCTCGCACTCGGGGTGGCCGAGCCGGTGAGCGCGGGCGCGTGCCTGCTCCCGATCGTGCGGTCGGTCTGTGCCCAGGGCCGTCCCGACGACGGGTCGGCGCTGGTCGCGCAGGTGCGTCCGTTCTTCGCCGAGCACCCCGGGGTGGGGACGGCGCTGGTCGTCGAGCTCGCCGACGCGATCGCCGCGGCGTGGTCCGACCCGCCCGGCCCCGTGCCGCTCGCGTTGCGCGAGGCGGTCGCCGCCGCCGGGCTGCCGGCGCTGGGCGCGGAGGTCGCCCTGCTGCACGCGACGCTCGCGCTCGACGGGGTCGCCGCCGCGGAGGCCGAGGAGCTGGCCGCCTCGATCGGGCACCGGGAGCACGCCGCGGCGGCCGCCCTGGTGCGGGCGGTCGACGGGCCCGGTGGCCACGTGGCGCTCGCTGCGGCGGCCGAGGCCGGGTGCGAGCTGCTGGTGCCCGACGGCCTCGACGTCGTCGCCCGGTCCGCCCTGCGGAGCGGGCGCGTGACGGTCGCGGCGACCCTTCACGCGGCCGCCGACCGCCGTCGCGAGGAGCTCGGCCTGGCCGTGTCACCGCTCGGGCGGGCGGTCCGGGGAGACCGGGACGCGACGGTCGCCGCCCTGCCGGTGGCGACGTCGGCCGAGTGCGCCGAGCGTGGCCGGCGCCTGGACCGCGACGGCGCTGTGGCCTACGCCTCCCGGGCGCGGGGTCGTCGGGACCGGCCGTCGCGCGGGTGGGAGAGCCTGACCCCGACCGAGCGGGAGGTCGTGCGCCTCGTCGGGAAGGGGCTGACGAACGCGGCCGTCGGGGCGGCCCTGCTGGTGTCGGCCGGGACGGTCCGGACCCACCTGCGCAGCGTGTTCGGCAAGCTCGGGGTGTCCAACCGCGTGGAACTGGCCGCGCTCGCGGCCCGCCGTCGGGAATGAATCGCCTCTGCCGCTCGGCAGATGTTCCGCAGCGCCGTTCTGCCTAGCGTCGCCCTCGTCCACGACCGAGGGGGAGCACCGTGACCGTCACCGTCAGCACCGACCACCCGAACCTCGTCCGCGTCCGCGACGCGATGGCTGCGCTCGCCGACGGGGACGTGGAGCCCACCGTCGCGCTCATGGCCGAGGACGTCGTCATGGTCAACGACGTCGGCGCCGGGCCGTGGCGGGAGCTGCGCGGCCGCGACGCCGTGCTGGGCTTCTGGTTCGCGTTCGCCGAGTTCTTCGGGGGCACCTTCGCCCAGGAGATCCTCGCCGGCTGGGGCTTCGACGACGGCGTGCTGCTGCTGATCCACGAACACGGCACGACCCACGGCGCGGTCTTCGACAACCGCGCCGTCTACCAGATGCTCCTCGGCCCGGACGGCCGGTGCACGGAGCTCCGGACAATGGACATGGACCGCGCCGCGATCGAGGCGTTCTGGGGGTGTGCGCTGCGCGCAGGTGAGCAGTAAGTGGGTCTATAGGCCCACTTAGTGCTCACCTGGCGAAGCCACACTGTGCGTCGCCGAGGAGCGGTAGTCGGTGTAGGTGTACGGGTTGTCGAGGATCTTCGTCTCCGGCACCTCGGGGTTCATCCCGGCGGTCCAGGCCTCCTCGCCGAGGGTGGAGCGCAGGTGCTCGACGGTGGACTCGACGGTGCGGCGCGTGGCGGCGAGGTCGATCCCGACGAGGCGGTGGTCGCGCTTGACCACGCGGCCGTCGACGATCACGGCCTCGACGTCGCCGCGCTGCGCCTGGAGGGCGACCTGCCCGTAGGGGTGCAGCAGCGGGAACGAGACCGGCGAGTGCTCGTTGCGGATCAGCACGACGTCGGCCTTCTTCCCGACCTCGAGGCTTCCCAGGTCGTCCCGGCCCAGCGCCGCCGCGCCGCCGCGGGTCGCCCAGTCGACGACCTGCTCGGCCCGCAGCGCGGCGTGCGTCACCGTCTCGCCGCGGGCGTGCGCCTCGAGGTGCTCGCGGGACCGGTCGGCGCCCAACGTGGTGCGCATCGCGGAGAACAGGTCGCCGCTCCACCAGACGGTGGTGTCCATCGACAGCGAGACCGGGATGTCGTGGGAGCGCAGCGCCCAGGTGGGCGGGTAGCCCTGGCCCGCCGACTGCTCGCTCTCGGTGGAGACCGACACGGAGCCGCCGGTCGCCGCGATGCGGTGGTAGGAGTCGGCGGACAGCGTCGCGGCGTGGACGTAGACGGTCTCCGGGGTCATGAACCCGTGGTCGTGCATCAGCCGGATGCCGTCGTTGTTGGTGGCGCCCCACACGCCGGCGTGGGTGGTCACCGGGACACCGAGCTCGCGGGCCACCTCGAACGCCGGCTTCTCCGGGAAGGCCGGGTCGCCGGTGACGTCGAAGGCGAGCTGGAAGCCGAGCAGGTCGCGGTCGCCGCTCATGCGCCGCTGCACGAAGTCCCGGAACTCCGCGGACGTGGTCCAGTTCGCGGGCGCGTCCTGGATGTTGCCGTAGGCGAGGACGAAGCGGCCGGGGACGGCCTGCAGCGCGTCGACGGCGGCGTCGGCGTGCTGGGCGGTCTGCAGGCCGTGCGACCAGTCGACGGTGGTGGTCACGCCCGCGTCGATCGCCTCGATCGCGCCGAGCAGGTTGCCGGCGTGCACGTCCTCGGGGCGGAAGGCGCGGCCGTGCTCGAGGTAGTACCAGACGAAGTACTGGGTCAGCGTCCAGTCCGCGCCGTAGCCGCGCATCGCGGTCTGCCACATGTGCCGGTGGGTGTCGATCATCCCCGGCATGACGATGCCGCCGCGCGCGTCGATCTCCTCGGTGCCCTCGGGCACGTCGAGCTGCGCGCCGATCGCGGCGATCCGGTCGTCGACGACGAGCACGTCGGCGTCGGTCAGCACGGTGTGGGCCGCGTCCAGGGTGAGCACGGTTCCCCCGCGCAGGACGACCGGTCGCCGGGCCTCACTCATCGTGCTCGCTCCCTCGCACTCGGACACCTGTCCGTCAGTCGGTCGGATGACCTGGCTCACTGTGCTCAGCGACGGTTGCGGTGTCAACCGGACGCGACCCGCCGTCGGAAAGGGAGACGGTGTCCGCCTGGCGGACGTACAGTGCGCGGCGTGCCGCGCGAGGGAACCGGACCCGACTTCATCGAGTCGTTGGCGCGCGGGCTGGACGTGATCGCCGCGTTCTCCGCGGCGCGGCCGACGATGACGCTGTCCGAGGTCGCGGGCGCGACGGGCCTCGCCCGGCCCACGGCGCGCCGCATCCTGCTCACGCTCGCCGAGCTCGGGTACGTCCGCTCCGACGACCGCGGCTTCGCGCTGACGCCGCGCGTGCTCGACCTGGGGACGGCCTACGTCGGGTCGATGGGCCTGTGGGACGTGGCGCGCCCGCACCTGGAGGCGCTGTCGGCGCGGACCCACGAGTCGTGCTCGATCGCCCAGCTCGACGGGTCGGACATCGTCTACGTCGCGCGGGCGTCGGTGCCGAAGATCGTGTCGCTGGCGGTGCAGATCGGGACGCGGTTCCCGGCTCTGCCGACGTCGCTGGGCAAGGTGCAACTCGCCGCTCTGTCGCCCGACGAGCTGGACCGGGTGCTCGCGGAACCGACCCGGTCGGGGCTCACCCCGCGATGGACGCCGTCGGTCGAGGAGCGCGACGCGGCACTGCGCGAGGTCCGGGCCCGGGGCTGGGCGCTGACCGACGAGCAGCTGACGCTCGGCATCCGGTCCGTCGCGGCGCCGCTCCGGGACGGCTCGGGCCGTGTCATCGCCGGCGTCAACGTCAACTGCCACGCCGCCGAGACGTCCGTCGAGTACCTGGTGGAGCACCACCTGCCGGTGCTCCTCGCGACGGCGGGGGAGATCAGCGCCGACTTCGCCCGCCGGGAGGCGCTGCCGCACGTGACGCTTCCGGCGTCGTAGGGGGGCGCCGGGTTCGTCAGCAATGGCCCATTGCTGACGCTGGACGTCAGGATGGCGCCACTCGCACATCCGTGGGCGGGCCGGGCTGATGTGCGAGTGGCGCCGTCCGCACACCTGACGTCAGCAACGGACCATTGCTGCCACGAGGCAGCGGGGACACGACCGGCCCGCGACTTCCCGTCCCCCGGAAGTCGGCGCGCGGCCCGCTCACCGACGCGCGCACGATGGCGGGATGGACGAGCCCGAGGTCGTGATCGTCGGCGCCGGACCCGCCGGGCTCGTGCTGGCGTGGCTGCTGCAGCGGGCGGGCGTGCCGTACGTGCTGCTCGAGCGCCAGTCCCGGGCGGAGATCGGGACGCTGCCGAAGGCCGGGATCGTCGAGTACCGCACCGCGGAGCTGCTGCGCGCCGAGGGGCTGCCGCTCGTCTTCGACACCGAGAACCGCCGCGTCGAGTTCCGCACGCCGACCACGCGACACCTGTTCGACTACGCCGACCTCACCGGCGACCGGCCGCACTACGTCTTCCCGCAGCACCGGATCGTCGCCGAGCTGGCGCAGGCGCTGGTGGACGAGGGCGCGCCGCTGCACTTCGAGCAGACCGTCACCCACGTCGACCCGGACGCCCCGAGCATCACCGCGGGCGGGACGACCTACCGTCCGCGGGCCCTCGTCGGGGCCGACGGTGCGGGCAGCGTCGTCGCGCGGGCCCTCGGCGACCGGGTGACCGTCCTCGACCGCCCGCTCGCGGCGCGGTGGCTGGTCGTCTCCGCGGTGACGGCGCCGCTGGTCGGGCACACGATCTACGCGATCCACCCGCGCGGGTACGCCGCGCACCTGCGCCGCGGGCCGAGGGAGACGCGGTTCTACCTCGAGGTCCCCGACGACGTCCGGGCCCGTGACCTCACCCACGACGAGGTCCGCACCGACCTGGCCGACCGGCTCGGCGAGCCCGGCGCCCTCGACGGCGTGCAGATCTCCGTGGACGACCTCGACCTCCGCACCCGGGTGACCACCCCGATGCAGGCTGGCGGCGTCTTCCTCCTCGGCGACGCCGCGCACCTGATCACCCCGGCGGGTGGGAAGGGGATGAACCTGGCCGTCGCCGACGCGGTCGAGCTCGCGCACGGGCTCGTCGACGCCCATCGCGGGGACGACGCGCGGCTGACCGCCTACTCCGACACCCGCCTCCCGGTGATCATGGCGACGCAGGGCTTCTCGGACTGGTTCCTCCGCGTGCTGTCCGCGTTCTCCACCGACGCGCTCGCCGGAACGGGAGCGGCCGGCTTCGTCCACGGCATGCGCGAGGGCTGGGTGCGGCGGCTGCGCGACGACCCGCTGCTCGCGCGGTGGTTCGCCCACGCCTACGCCGGGGTCGACGCCGGGGCGAACGCCGGTGTCGACGCCGACGCTTGACGCCCGTCGTCGCGAAGGACGATGCTCGCGGACGACAGTCCGCCAGACGGACAGGAAGGACGGACGATGGCTGGCCCGCTCGCCGGGGTCCTCGTGGCCGACTTCTCCCGGATCCTCGCCGGGCCCTACGCGACGATGCTGCTCGCGGACATGGGCGCCGAGGTGGTGAAGGTCGAGGGACCGCGGGGCGACGACACGCGCACGTGGATGCCGCCGGTGCGCGGCGAGACGTCGACCTACTACCTCGGGATCAACCGCGGGAAGCGCTCGATCGCGCTCGACCTGCGCGATCCCGACGACGTCGCCCTCGCCCAGGAGCTCGCCCGCCGCGCGGACGTCGTCATCGAGAACCTGCGCCCGGGCGGGATGCGCAAGTACGGCCTGGACTTCGACTCCGTCAAGGAGACGAACGCCGGCGTCGTCTACGCGTCGATCTCCGGCTTCGGCTCCGGCAAGGGCGCCCACGTCCCCGGCTACGACCTGATGGTCCAGGCCATCTCGGGGCTGATGGACCTGACCGGCGATCCCGACGGCGAGCCCTACCGGGCCGGCATCTCGGTGTTCGACGTGATGGCCGGCAACCACGCCGTGATCGGCATCCTGGCCGCGCTGCGCCACCGCGACGCCACCGGCGAGGGCCAGCACGTCGAGCTGAACCTGCTCTCGTCCGCGCTGACCGGGCTGGTCAACCACTCCAGCGCGTGGGTCGCGGGCGGGGTGGTGCCGCACCGGATGGGCAACGCGCACCCGAGCGTGTTCCCCTACGAGCCGCTGGCCACCGCCGACGACGACATCATCATCGCCGCCGCGAACGACGGGCAGTTCCGCAAGCTCTGCGAGGCCCTCGGCATCCCCGAGGTCGCCGACGACGAGCGCTACGCCCGCAACGCCGACCGCACGGAGAACCGCGAGGAACTCCGTCCGGTCCTGGTCGAGCGGCTCAAGCAGCGCAGCGCCGTCGAGTGGTTCGAGCTGCTCGTCGACGCCGGCGTGCCCTGCGGGCCGATCCAGTCGATCGACGGCGGGTTCGCGATGGCGGAGCGGTTCGGGCTGGACCCGGTCGTCGAGGTCGGCGAGGGCGACCGCGCGGTCCCGACGACGAGGCACCCGATCCGGTTCTCCGCGACCCCGGCGGTCTACGAACTGCCTCCGCCCGAGCTGGACGAGCACGGTGAGGAGCTGCGGAAGTGGTTGAGCGCCGGTGAGTGACCGCGAGTACGAGACCGCCCTCGGTGCGGCGTCGCCGGACAGGATCACCCTGCTCGGCCACGACCTCGTCGAGGACGTGATGGGGCAGGTCGGGTTCGGGGAGCTGGCGTTCTGGCTCGCCACCCAGCGCCGCCCGTCGCCGGGGGAGACCCGGGTCTTCGAGGCCGTCCTCGCCGCGCTGGCCGACCACGGCTACACGCCCACGGCCATCGTCACGCGCCTGACGCACCTCTCCGCGCCGGACTCCGTGCAGGGGGCGATCGCGGCCGGCCTGCTCGCCGGCGGCTCGAGGTTCCTCGGGGTCACCGAGGACTGCGGCCGCTTCCTCCACGACCAGCTGACGGCCCCGCTGCCGACCGACGACGCCGGGTGGGACGAGCTCGCACTGCGGGTCGTCACCGAGCAGCGGGCGCAGATGCGCTTCGTCCCCGGACTCGGTCACCACGTGCACAAGCAGGGCGACCCGCGCACGCCGAAGCTCATGGCGCTGGCCGCCGAGGAGGGCGTCACCGGCCCGCACCTGGCGCTGTTCACCGCGATCGGGCGGGTGCACCCGCAGGTGCTCGGGAAGACGCTGCCGCTCAACGGCGCCGGCGTGTGCGGCGCGGTGCTCGCCGATCTCGGCCTGCCGCTGGAACTGCTGCGGGGCTTCGCGCTGCTCGCCCGCACGGCCGGTCTGATCGGGCAGCTCGCCGAGGAACTGCGCCACCCCGTCGCGAACGACATCTTCCTGTCGGTCGACCTGCACAACAAGCCGGTGGACCCTGATCCCTATCAGCCGCCGTCCATCAGCGAGGAGGGACGATGACGCACTCCACCACGCCGCGCACCGTCACCGAGGAGACCATCACCGACGTCGCGGTCGAGCGCTGGGCCACCGCGCACGACCCGCGGACCGCCGAGCTCCTCACCGCACTCGTGCGCCACCTGCACGCGTTCGCCCGCGAGACGCAGCTGACCGAGGCCGAGTGGATGGCCGCGATCCGGTGGCTCACCCGCACCGGGCAGATCAGCGACGACAAGCGCGAGGAGTTCATCCTCGCCTCCGACGTGCTCGGGCTGTCCATGCTCGTCGTCCAGCAGAACAACCGGCTGTCCGAGGGCGCGACGCCCGCGACGGTGCTGGGGCCGTTCTTCATCGACGAGTCCCCGTCGCTGGGCTTCGGCGGCGACATGTCCGACGGCGTCGAGGGCACGCCGCTCTTCGTGCACGGGGTCGTCCGCTCGCTCGACGGCACGCCGATCGCGGACGCGGAGATGGACGTCTGGCAGGCCGACGCCGAGGGCGCCTACGAGTCGCAGCTCGACGTCGACGAGGCCCGGCTGCGGGCCAAGTACCGGTCGCGCGACGACGGGTCGTACTGCCTGCGCACGATCGCCCCGAAGGGTTACGCGATCCCGATGGACGGCCCGGTCGGCGAGCTCATCCACGCGACCGACATCAGCTGGATGCGCCCGGCCCACGTGCACTTCTGGATGGAGGTGCCGGGCTACGAGCCGCTGATCACGCACCTGTTCCAGGACGGCGCGCAGTACCTCGACACCGACGTCGTCTATGGCGTGAAGTCCGAGCTGATCGTCTCGTTCGTCGAGCGCGACCCGGGCCCCACGCCCGACGGCGGGTCGAGCGACATCCCGTGGCTCGAGGCGGAGTACGACTTCGTCCTGCAGGCGGCGGGTCAGGGCGAGCGGAGCGACGGGAAGTGACGCAGACCGTGCTGCCCACCTCACTCGTCGGCTCGTACGCCCAGCCGGACTGGCTCATCGACCGGTCGAAGCTGGCCGGTCGCTTCCCGCCGCGGGTGCGCGCGAAGGAGCTCTGGCGCGTCGACCCCGAGTTCCTGGAACAGGCCCAGGACGACGCGACCCTGCTCGCGATCCGGGCGCAGGAGCGGGCCGGACTCGACGTGATCACCGACGGCGAGATGCGCCGGGAGAGCTACTCCAACCACTTCGCGACGGCGCTGGACGGCGTCGACGTCGACAACCCGGGCACCGCGCTGGACCGCAGCGGCCACCCGAACCCGGTGCCGCGGATCGCCGGCGAGATCCGGCGCTCGCGGCCGATCCAGCGCCGTGACGTGGAGTTCCTGCGCGCGAACACCGACCGCACGATCAAGATCACGGTGCCGGGCCCGTTCACGATGTCCCAGCAGGCGCAGAACGACCACTATCCCGACGACGAGGCCGCGGCGATGGCCTACGCGGCGGCGGTGAACGCCGAGGTCCGCGACCTGTTCGACGCGGGCGCGGACGTCGTCCAGATCGACGAGCCGTACATGCAGGCCCGTCCGGAACCGGCGCGGCAGTACGGGCTGGCGGCGCTGAACGCCGCGCTCGACGGCGTCACCGGGACGACGGCCGTGCACATCTGCTTCGGCTACGCGGCGATCATCCACGAGCGGCCCGAGGGCTACTCGTTCCTGCCCGAACTGGCCGGCAGCCCCGTCGACCAGATCTCCATCGAGACCGCGCAGTCCGGGCTCGACCTCGGCGTGCTCGCCGACCTGACCGACAAGACGATCATCCTCGGCGTGATCGACCTGTCGGACCCGGCGGTCGAGACGGCGGAGACGGTGGCCGGGCGCGTCCGGCGGGCGTTCGAGTACCTGCCGCCCGAGCAGGTCGTCATCGCCACCGACTGCGGCATGAAGTACCTCCCGCGCGAGGCGGCCGAGGGGAAGATGCGCGCGATGGCGGGCGCGGCGGCGATCCTGCGCGACGAGCGGGGCTGACGCTCCCGGCGGCGGTGAGGCCGATACTGGCGATCATGGCGGCGCTGCACGTGACGGAATCCGGTCGGGACGACGGACCGCTGCTGGTCCTGCTGCACGGCGCCGGGAACAGCCACGGGACGTTCGGGTTCGTCGGCGAGGGTCTCGAGGCGCTCGGGACGCGGGCGCGGCTGCTGGCCGTCGACCTGCGCGGCCACGGCGTCTCGCCACGCACCCCCGCCGAGTACGGCCTGGACGCCTACACCGCCGACGTCGAGGCGCTGCTCGACGAGGTGGGCCCCGCCCACGTCGTCGGGAACTCCCTGGGCGGGGCGATCGCGTGGACGCTGGCCCAGCGCCGCCCGGAGCTGGTCCGGGCGGCGCTGCTGGAGGACCCGCCGCTACGGCGCGTGGACCTGGACGCGGCGGCCGCCGTCTTCGGGGCGCTGCGCGACCAGGTGCGGCGGTGGCAGGCCACCGGGGCGACCCTCGAGACCGTCGCCGCCGTCCTCGGCGCCATGCCCGGCCCCGGCGGGCGACGCCCGTCGGACGTGCAGGCCGCGGACGCGATCGAGGCCCGGGCGCAGGGCCTGCTGGACGTGGACCCGGAGGCCCTCGGCGCGGTCGCGGACGGGACCACCCTGGCCACGATCGACCTGGCCGCGCCGCCGCGGGTCCCCGTGCGCGTCCTGGCCGCGGACGAGGCTCGGGGCTCGGTCCTGCCGGAGGCCGCCGCGGCCGCCCTCGTCGCGGCGCACCCCGACGTGACCGTGCGGCGGTGGCCCGACGCCGGGCACGTCGTCCACGACGAGATCGCCCACCGGCGCGACTGGCTCGCCGAGGTCGACGCGCTGCTCGCACGCTAGGCGGGGTCTTCCCGACGGCGGGTCGATGCGGCACGGTGGGTGCACCCGCTGACCAGGGCGTTCGCCACGATCCGGTCATGATCGGCGTGTCGAGGTTTGCGTCGGGCGGTTGCCCGCCGTGTGACGCAACACACGTGCCGCTCGACGGTCGATTGATACCGACCGTGTGCAGGACGACGCTCTGGGTCATGTTCACCCGCCCCTCGGAGGGGTCGTCATGACCACCGTCTGGATCATCGTCGCGGTCGTCGTCGTGCTGGCGCTGGTCGGCGGCGGACTGGCGCTCGCCCGCAAGAAGCGTTCCGACCAGCTGCAGCAGGAGTTCGGGCCGGAGTACGACCGCGTGGTCGCGGGCTCGGACAGCAAGGGCGAGGCCGAGAAGGAGCTGGCCGAGCGCCGCAAGCGCCACCAGCAGCTCGACCTGAAGCCGATCGACCCGCAGACCCGCGAGCGGTTCCGCGGCGACTGGAAGCGCATCCAGGGCGAGTTCGTGGACGACCCGGGCGGCGCCGTGGAGAAGGCCGACTCGCTGGTCACCACGATCATGCGCGAGCGCGGCTACCCGGTCGACGACTTCGACCAGCGGGCCGCCGACATCTCCGTCGAGCACCCGCGGGTCGTCGAGAACTACCGCGAGGCCCGTCGCGTCCGGGACGCGCAGCGCAACGGCAGCGCCGACACCGAGGACCTGCGCTCGGCCGTCACCTCCTACCGCAGCCTGGTCGACGCCCTGCTCGACGAGAGCGGCGACCGCGACGGCGACGACCGCCAGGCCCACGGTGATCGCGACGACCGCGACGACCGCGACGACCGCGGCGACCGGGGCCCCGACGCCGGCCGGCACCGCGACAACGGGCGCCACACCGACGACCGCGACGGCCCCGGCCGCCCGGGCACCGACCACGACCAGGCACACGAGGACGACAGGAGCCGACGGTGAGCACGGAGTTCGACACCAGCAGCGGGGACCGCGCGTACGCCGACGAGCGCCGCGACGACCGCCGCGACGACCGGCCCGACGCGGGACGGGACGGACACGTGGACACCGGCCGAGACGACGAGCCCGGCCGCTACACCCGGCAGCACGGCGACCACGCCGGGCAGCACGACCACGACGCGGGCCAGGACTCGGTCTCCGTCCTCGACCCGAGCGCCTCCGAGCGGCTGCGGAACCGGTGGCAGGAGGTGCAGGCCGGGTTCGTCGACGAGCCGCGCCAGTCGGTGACCGAGGCCGACCAGCTCGTCGGCGAGGTGCTCGACGAGGTCAGCCGCGTGTTCCGCGACCAACGCTCCGAGCTCGAGGCGGAGTGGAGCGGCAACGCCGAGCCCGGGACCGAGGAGCTGCGCCAGGCCCTGCGCCGCTACCGGGAGTTCTTCGACCGGCTGCTCTCCCTCTAGACCACCCTCCCCGACCGCCCGGGACGTCCGTCGCCTCGTCCCGGGCGGTCACTCACGTCCGGGGCAGGGCCTCGAACTCGTGGCCGGCCCACAGCGCCGCCGACGTCTCCTCCGGGTAGGTCCCGACGGCGGGGTCCGCGCCTACCACCCAGGCCTGCCGGGCCCCGTCGAACGCGGGCCACCCCGGGCCCTCCCCGCGGGCGAACGCCGTCCAGGCGCGCCGCACCGCCGCCGAGACCCCCTCGACGACGGGTCCGGCCTCGCCGCCGAGCACCAGCGCGTTGATGCCCCCGGTCCGGGTGCCGAACACGAGCGGCACGTCGAACCCGTGGCACGCCCCGAGCACGCCGCCCTGCCCGGGCGCCTCCAGCGTCAGCTCGTAGACGTACGACCGTCCGCGGTGCCCCTCCGAGATCCGCAGCGACGGCATGCGGAAGAGCCAGTCGGACTGCACGAGCTCGAAGAGCCCCTCGTCGGAGAGGTCCGGGTGGGCGTCGCGGAACGCGGCCGCGTCGGGGGCGAACGCGGCCAGCGTCCGCTCGGCCATCTCCGCGGTCACCGTCCCGAGCAGCCCGCCGAGCGCGAGGAACAGCCGGAACTCGTCGCGGTTGTGCCCGACGATCACCTCGACGTCGGCCGACGCGCCGTCGCGCAGCGCCCGCCACGGCGTCGTCGGGAGCACCTCCCCGTCGACGACGGGGGAGAACGGGGTCGGGGTGCGGGCGACGAGGCCCCACCGGTCCTCGTGCTCGCGCATGACCAGACCGTCGGCGGCCGCGATCAGCGCGTCCGGGTCGACGTCGCGGAGGTCGTCGACGGTGGGCCGGCGGTCGAGCCCGGCCGCGATCGTCGTCATGATGTCGCTCGCGAGACCGGTCGAGAAGAAGGTGCCGGGCACGCTCTGGGCGATCGCGCGCCGGAAGAGTCCCGCCGCGCGCGGCATCGCGAGCAGGGACGCGACGGCTCCGGCGCCCGCGGACTCGCCGAACACCGTCACCTGGTCCGGGTCGCCGCCGAACGCCGCAGCGTTCTCCCGCACCCACTCCAGCGCGGCCACCTGGTCGAGCAGGCCCCGGTTGTCCGGGGCGCCCTCGATCCGGCCGTAGCCCTCGACGCCGACGCGGTGGTTGAAGGTCACGACGACGACGTCGTGCTCGCGGGCGAGGACGGCCCCGTCGTAGGCCGGGTCGTCGGAACTGCCCGCCCGGTAGGCGCCGCCGTGGATCCAGACCATGACGGGACGGCGCTCCTCGACGTCCGCGGACCAGACGGTGGCCGTGAGCCACCCCCGGCCGTCGTCGGCCGGCCGCGCGGACACCGAGCCGGCGGCGGACATCGCCGACTGCGGCGGGGGCGGGCCGAACGCGGTCGCGTCCAGCACGCCGTCCCAGGGCGTCACCGGCTCCGGCGTGGCGAACCGGCGCGGCCCCACCGGCGGCGCGGCGAACGGGATCCCGCGGAACACGCTCACCCCGTCCTCGACACGTCCCCGGACCGGCCCGCCGTTCGTCCGCACCTCCATCACGTCCGCGAGCCTCGTGCGCCACGCCGGGCCCGGCAACGCCACGTCCGACCACCGGAATCGAGTGCGACACCCGGCAGCTCCACGGGCCAGCGAACCTGCGTCATGCCGCACTCGACGTGGGCACCGGGCAGGATCGGCGGCGTGACCGGCCTCGACGCGGTGCTCCCGGCCCTCCTGCGGGCGATCGGGCACGACCTCGACCCGCCCACCGACCCCCTCCCGCTCCCGGAGGCGCGGTCCGCGGTGCTCCTGCTGGTCGACGGGCTGGGCCGGGAGCTGCTGGACGCCCACGCCGCCGACGCGCCGTTCCTGGCCGCGATGCGCGACGCCGGGCCGCTGCAGGTGGGCTTCCCGTCGAGCACGCCGATCAGCGTGACCAGTCTCGGCACCGGACTCCCGCCCGGCGCGCACGGCACGCTGGGGGTGCGCTTCCGCGTCGACGACGTCCTGCTCGACGCGCTCACCTGGACCGAGGGCACCACCGACCTGCGCGAACGTCTCGTCCCCGAGCGGGTCCAGTCGCACCCGACGGTGTTCGAGCGCGCCACGGCCGCGGGGGTCGCCTGCACCGTCGTCTCCGACCGCGCCTTCCGCGAGTCCGGGCTCACCCGGTCCGGGCTGCGTGGGGCGACCTACCGGGGCGTCGGGTCGTTCGGCGACCTGGCCGCGGAGATCCTCGGGGCCCCGCCCGGGCTGGTCTACGCCTACCACGCCGACCTCGACCAGCTCGGCCACCTGCACGGCCCCGGCTCCCTCGCGTGGCGGTGGCAGCTCCGCGCGATCGACCACCTCGTCGCCCGACTCGCCGAGGACCTGCCGCCGGGCACGCTGCTGGCGGTCACCGGTGACCACGGGATGGTCGCCGTCGACCGCCGCCACGACGCCGACACCCACCCCGACCTGCTGGCCGGCGACCCGCTCGTCGGCGGCGACCCGCGGGCGCGTCTGCTCTACACCCGCCCCGGGACCGCCGACGACGTCCGCGCGGCCTGGACCGCCGTGCTGGGCGAGGACGCGCTCGTCGTCGGGAAGGAGCAGGTGCTCGACGACGGGTGGTTCGGCCCGGTGGACGAGGCGGTGCGCGACCGGGTGCCCGACCTGGTGGTCGCGATGCGCGGGACGGCGGCGGTCGTGCGCACCGAGGGGGAGCCGGTCCTGGCGCGGCTGCCGGGGCAGCACGGTTCGACGACCGACGCCGAGCGGCTCGTGCCGCTGCTGACCCCGGTCGGATAGACAGGGTCCCTGCTGATCATCAGGTGTGCGTGGTCACAGACTCGTCTAGTGTCCATGGTGGACGCGCCACCACGGCAAGAGGAGTTCTGCGTGACCGTCACGACCCACACCGGCGGCTCGATCCTGGGGCACCCGGTCAAGCGCACCGAGGACCAGGAACTGATCACCGGCGCCGGCGCCTACACGGGTGACCTGCCCGTCGAGGGGGCGCTGCACGCGGTCTTCGTCCGGTCGCCGATCGCCCACGGCACGCTGGGCGACATCGACGTCGAGGAGGCCCGCGGCATGCCGGGCGTCGTCGCGGTCTACACCGCGGCCGACCTCGACGTCGCCGACCGTCCCGGTCTGCCCGGTGTCGTCCCCGACGCGATGTCCCGTCCGCACCTCGCGAAGGGCAAGGTGCGCTTCGTCGGCGACATCGTGGCCGCCGTGATCGGGGAGACCGCGGGCCAGGCGCTCGACGCCGCCGAGACCGTGTTCCCGGACATCGAGCCGCTGCCCGCCGTCACGGGGATCGAGGAGGCCTTCGCCGACGGCGCTCCCGTGCTGTTCGACGAGGTCGGCAGCAACCTCGTGGCCGGTGCGGGCACCGGCGAGGTCGCCGGCATCTTCGACGAGGCCGACGTCGTGGTCGAGGGCAAGTTCCTCAACCAGAAGCTGGCCGGCGTCCCGATGGAGCCGAACGCCTGCGTCGTGCAGCCCGGCGAGCCCAACGGCGGGATCACGCTCTACCTCTCGACGCAGACCCCGCACGGCGCCCGCGACGCGATCGCCGGCGACCTCGGCTTCGAGGCCGACCAGGTCCGCGTCGTCGCCCCCCGCGTCGGCGGCGGCTTCGGCCCCAAGGCCACGGCCTACCCGGAGTACACGATCGCGGCGAAGGCGGCGATGCTGCTCGGCCGGCCGGTCCGCTGGAACGAGACCCGCTCCGAGAACATGCTCTCGATGGTGCACGGGCGCGCCCAGGTCCAGTGGGTCGAGCTCGGCGTCAAGAACGACGGGAAGATCGTCGGCCTGCGCGCGTCGGTCATCGGCGACGGCGGGGCGTACCCGGCCGTCGGCACGATCCTCCCGAGCCTGACCCAGCTGCTGGCCCAGGGTGTCTACGACATCCCGGCGATCGAGTTCTCCTGGAAGACGGTCGTCACCAACACCACCACCGTCGGCGCCTATCGCGGGGCCGGGCGCCCCGAGGCGACCCAGCTGCTCGAGCGCATCATCGACATGGCCGCCGACCGGATCGGCGTCGACCCGCTCGAGATGCGCCGGATGAACTACCTGCAGCCCGAGCAGTACCCGATGACCTCGCTGACCGGCGCCGAGTACGACAACGCCGACCACGAGAAGGCCCTCGACGCCGCCAAGTCGGCCGCGGGCTACGACGAGCTGCTGGCCGAGCAGAAGCGCCGCCGCGACGCGGGCGACCGGGTCGCGCTCGGCATCGGCGTCGGCTCCTACGTCGAGGTCACCGCCCCGCTCGGCCTCGACGGCGAGTACGGCTCCGCGCAGGCCCACCCGGACGGCACCTTCACCGTCATGGCCGGCACCAGCGCGCACGGCCAGGGCCACGAGACCGCGTTCGCGCAGCTCGCCTCGGCGGTGCTGGGCGTGCCGATGGAGAAGGTCAAGGTCGTCCAGTCCGACACCGCCGTGGTGCGGTCCGGCGCCGGCACGCTCGGCTCCCGGTCGCTGCAGACCGGCGGCTCGGCGATCCACAACGCCTCGACCGAGCTCGTCCACCGGGCGCGCGAGATCGCGGCGCACCTGCTCGAGGCCGCCGTCGAGGACATCGAGCACTCCGACGACGGGTTCGGCGTGCGCGGCGTCGCCGGCAACACGATCACCTGGCAGCAGGTCGCCACGGCGTCCGAGGACGGCACCGGGCTCGAGGACGGCGCCGGCCGCGCGCTGCGCGAGGACCTCGACTTCAAGCAGGGCCAGTCGAGCTTCCCGTTCGGCACGCACATCTCGGTCGTCGAGGTCGACCTGGACACCGGCATGGTCAAGCCGCTGCGCCACGTCGCGGTCGACGACTGCGGGCGCATCCTCAACCCGATGCTCGTCGCCGGCCAGCAGCACGGCGGCATCGCCCAGGGCATCTCGCAGGCCCTGTTCGAGCGGGTCACCTACGACGAGGACGGCAACCCGACCACGGGCAACCTGGCGTCCTACACGATCCCGTCGGCGGCGGACCTCTGCTCCTACGAGGCCTCCAACACCGAGACGCCGACCCACCTCAACCCCATCGGGGCGAAGGGCATCGGCGAGTCCGGGACGATCGGGTCGACGCCGGCGGTGCACAACGCCGTCATCGACGCCGTCTCGCACCTCGGGGTGACGCACATCGACATGCCGCTGACCCCGGAGGCGGTGTGGCGGGCCATCGACGGCGCGGCGACGAACGGGGCGTCCGACCCGGGCACCCGGCACCAGGCGGGCCCGGAGTACGCGGGCAAGGCCGAGACCGAGCACGTCCCGGACGGCACGGACGCCTGAGACGCATTTCCCGACGGCGGGTGGGGCACACGGCCCCACCCGCCGTCGTGCGTCCTGCTTTCGTAGAGTGCTGCGGATGGCCGGTATCCGCGCCCTGGAGCGCAGTGACCTCCCGCAGGTCAGCACCCTGTTCGCCCAGGTCATGGGCGGCGCCTCGGCGGAGCGTGTCGCGCCGTACCTGCGACGGATCCTGCTCGACGACCCGTGGGCCGACCCCGAGATCCCCCCGCTGGTCCACGAGGGCCCCGACGGCGGCATCGTCGGCTTCATCGCCGCCAGCACCCGGCGCATGGTCCTCGACGGGCGCAAGGTGCGGATGGCGGTCAGCAGCAACCTGGTCGCGCACCCGGACTGGCGCTCCAAGGGCGTCGGCGCGCTGCTGAACCGCAAGCTGCTGGGCGGCCCGCAGGAGTTCACCGTCGCCGACCGCGCGAACGACGAGTCCCGCGGGCTCTGGCTCGGTCTCGGCGGCCAGGAGCTGCCGGGCGCCTCGATCGCCTGGTTCCGGGTGCTCTCCCCGGGCGCGACCGCGGACGCCCTGGTCTCGCGGCGCTCCGGCCGCCTGGCCCGCGCGGCCCGTCTCGTGGCGCGGCCCGTCGACGCCCTCGGGGGCCGCCTCGTCCCGCCCCCGCCGCGCCCCTCCGGCAGCACGGAGCCGCTCACCGCGGAGACCCTGGCCGAGCAGGTCGCGGCGGCGGGCCGCCGGCTGCGGCTGCGCCCGGACTACGACCCGGCCTATCTGGAGTGGGTCCTCGCCGAGCTGCGCCGGCTGGACCGGGGCGAGCTGCACGCCCAGCTCGTCCGCAACGCGCAGGGCCGGGTGCTCGGCTGGTTCATCCACCTGCTCCCGCCGGGCGGGGTCGCCGAGGTCCTCCAGGTCGGCGTCACGGGGACCGACCCCGAGCCGGTCCTCGACCACCTGGTCGCGCACGCCGCCGCGCACGGGGCGGCCGCGGTCCAGGGCCGGCTGGAGCCCGTGTCCGCGGGGATGATCGGGCGGCCCGGCGTGCTCGTGCGCAAGAACGCCCGCGCCCTCGTCCACGCCGAGGCGAACGTGCTGGGCCTGCTCAGCTCCACGACGTCGCTCTGCAGCCACCTCGAGGGCGAGTGGCTGGTCTCGCACGCGGCGCGCCAGTAGGTGGCTCCGGCTCGTAGTCGCCTTGTCGCGGGGAATCCCGGGTCGGGGGTCGCCTTGTCGCTGTGAATCCCAGCGACAAGGTGCGCCCAGGCCCTCGGTAACCCGCGACAAGCTGCACGGGGCGCCGCCCCGGGGCCCTCCCCGCCGGACGCCGCCCCCCGGACCGCCCGCGACCGCCCTGCACACATAATCGACCACCGTGTCCCAGGAGACGAAGCGCAGCGGAGCTCGACCCGGGGAGCGGGGCCTCGCCGTCCTGATCGTGTCCTACCGGCGCGCCGACCTGCTCGAGCGCGCGCTCGCGAGCGTGGACAAGTGGCTGCCCGAGGCGCGGGTGCACGTGTGGGACAACGCGTCCTCCGGCTCGCCCGCGGTGCGCGAGCTCGCCGCCGGCCGGCCCGGCGTCACGTGGACGTTCTCCGAGTTCAACCTCGGCTACATCGCGGCGATGAACGCGCTGATGGCGCAGGTGCCCGAGCACGACGTCCTGCAGCTCAACCCCGACGCCGAGCTCCTCGGGCCGTGCACCGCGGCGCGCGCGGCCCTGGCGGAGCCGGGCGTCGCCGTCGTCTCGCCGACCGTGCTCGACCCCGAGGGCCGCGACCTGCCGTGGGACGTCGCGCACCGCGAGCAGGGGGTGGTGCGCAACCTGCTGAACTCGGCCGGGTACGCGAAGCGGCTGCGGGGCCGCACGGTCAGCGACCTGTACCCGGAGCCGCCGCAGCGCGTGGACGGCTACCTCACCGGGTGCGCGCTGTTCATCGCCCGCGACGCCTGGAACGCCCTCGGGCCGTTCGACGAGCAGTTCTTCGTCTACGGCGAGGACGCCACCTGGCAGCCGAACGCGCGTAAGGCCGGCTGGGAGCTGCGGCTGGTGGACGACCCCGCCGCCGGGCCGCAGGTGCGCCACTCCTCGGGCGGGACCGTCGCCGACGACCCGCTCGCCTCCATGCGCGGCTCCGACCTGCTGCGCAGCGCCCAGGTGATGGTGCTCGGCCTGGAGCACAACGCGGGCCGCGGGTCGCTCTACGCGGCCGGGTCCACGCTGCTCGACCGCGTCCAGCGCTCCAAGCGCGGGCCCCGCCGCGCCCGGCTGGACGCCCTGGCCCGCGAGGCCGGGGGACGCCCCGCCGTCGTCGTGATCACCAACGGGCTGCGGCCGGGCGGCGCCGAGCGGCAGCGCGTGGTGCTGGCCAACGAGCTCGTCGAGCGCGGGCACCCGGTGACACTGGTGTGCCTCCAGCACCTCGGGCAGTACATCGCCGAGCTGGACCCCCGCGTGCGGATGCTCATGCAGCCCTGGTGGCAGCCGGTGGTCGACGTGGCCGCGACGGACGAGGCCATCGTCGTCGGCGGGTGCACGAAGACCGAGATCGGGTTCGCGACGGCGTGGCGCGCGCTCGGGCGCGCCGTCGGCCAGCGGCGGTACTGGATCCCCGCGGCGCACGACCCGGCCGAGCTCGACCGGCCGACGTACTCCGAGGTCCAGGCGCGGGCGCTGCGCACCGCGGACGGGCTGCTCGTGCTCTCCCGGCAGCACCACACGGACCTGTCCCGCCACCAGCGCCTCACCGACACCGTCATGGTCGCGCCGAACGGCCTGACGCCGGGGCAGCCGCTGGGCGAGGTGTCCGCGAGCGGGCCGGTGCGCTTCTGCATGCTCACCCGCCTGCGGACCTACAAGAACACGACCCTGCTGATCCGCGCCCTGGACGCCCTCGCGCGACCCGACGAGTGGACGCTGGACATCTTCGGCGTCGGCCCCGACGGTGCCGCGATGGAGGCCGAGACCCCGACCTACCTGCGCGGGCAGGTGCGCTGGCGGGGGGTGTCGCCCGGTCCGGACCACGCGTTCGCCGAGACCGACGTGCTGTGCGTGCCGAGCGGGTTCGAGGCGTTCCCGCTGGTGATGGTGGAGGCGATGACCCGCGGGGTGCCGGTGATGGCCTCCGCGAGCGGGTCGGTGCCCGAGATGCTCGACTTCGGCGGGGCCGGCGTCGTCGTCGACCCCGTGACCGTCCCGGCGTGGACCGAGGCGCTGCGCCGCGCGCTCGACGACCGGGCCGAGCTCGCCCGGCTCGGCCGCGCCGGCCGCGAGCGGGCGCTGGCGCTCTACACCGACGACGCGATGGTCGACGCCTACCAGCGGGCCTTCGTGACGGTGCTCGGACACCCGTTCCCGGGCGCGACGGAGGCCGCCACGCGGGTGTGAGGTCTGCGTTGTCCGATTCGCGCGGACTCCCACCCCGGATGAACCGCAGGCGAACTCGCGCGTCATAGTGAGGGAGTCGGCATTCGTCCACGAGGGGGCCCCGCTCGATGATCGTTCTCGGACTCAGTGGTCTTCCGAATTCCCGACGGAAGCTTCACGAGGGCAACCCGGACATCGACCCGCTCGACGCGAGAATCTGCCAGGGCCTCGACAGCGCGGCGGCGATCATCGTCGACGGGTCGCTCGTGGCCGCGGCGTCCGAGGAGCGGTTCGACGGCGACAAGGGCACCGGCGCCCTGCCGCGGCAGGCGATCGCCTGGTGCCTGGCCGAGGCGGGCGTGACCGCCGACGACGTCGACGTGGTGGCCCACGGCTTCGACTACGACCGCCACCGCCGTGCCTTCGCCCTGAACCGGACGCACTTCGACGAGGTGCTGAGCTCGCAGACGGTGCGCGACGCGCTCACCGACGCGGGGTGGCCGCAGCTGGCCGCGGTCCTGACCCCGGTCGAGCACCACCGGGCCCACGCCCTGTCCGCCACCGTGCCGAGCGGCTTCGACCGCGGGCTCGCGGTCGTCTCGGACGGGATGGGCGAGGTCGACTCGCTGACGATCTTCCGGTTCGTCGGCACCGAGCTGGAGAAACTGCACACGCAGCCGATCGCCGCGTCGCTCGGGATCCTGTATTCGATCGGGACCCGGTTCCTCGGTTTCCAGTTCAACAATGATGAATACAAGGTCATGGGCCTCGCGCCCTACGGCGATCCGTCACGCTATCGCGGGGTCTTCCAGAAGTTGACCCGCTTCGACCACGACAAGGGCTCGGTCGTGATCGACTGGCCGTCGGGGGCGCTCGCCGACGCCGAGCGGGGCTACCCGCGCGCGCGGGCGCTGCTCGAGGAGCAGACCTTCACCCCCGCCGTCCCGGACGGCTCCATCCAGCGCGACGAGGCCGACTTCGCCGCCTCCATGCAGGAGTGCCTGACCGACCTGCTGGTCTCCCTCGTCGGGCACTGGCTGGAGCGGACGGGCGAGACGAACCTGGCGCTCGCCGGCGGGACGTTCCTGAACTGCAAGTCCAACCAGTCGATCGCCGACCTGCCCGGCGTGCAGCGCCTCTTCGTCCAGCCGGCCTCCGGGGACGACGGGTCGTCGCTGGGAGCGGCCTACGCGGTGGCGGAGGACCTGCGGCCGGTCGCGACGCCGTTCGACCCGTACCTGGGCGCCCGCTACTCCGCCGACGAGGTGCGGGCCGTGCTCGAGGCGCGGCCGGACCTGCGGTGGCGCGAGGTCGGGCTGACCGAGGAGTACCTCGCCGCGGCCGCGGACGACATCGCCGACGACCGGATCATCGCGGTGTTCCACGACCGCATGGAGTTCGGCCCGCGGGCCCTGGGCAACCGCTCGATCCTCGCCCGGCCCGACGGCGACCGGATCAAGGACCGCATCAACTCCGCGGTCAAGTTCCGCGAGGCGTTCCGCCCGTTCGCCCCGGCCGTGCACGTCGACGACCGCGACCGGCTGTTCGTCACCCGCGGCTTCGAGCCCGACCACTACATGCTCTGCACCGCGCACGTGCGGCCCGAGGCGAAGCCGGCGCTGTCCGGGATCGTCCACGAGGACGACTCGGCGCGGATCCAGACGGTGACGCCGGGCCTGAACCCCACGTTCGCGTCCCTGCTGGAGAAGGTCCGCGACCGGACGGGCACGGGCTGCGTCGTGAACACGTCGTTCAACGTCAAGGGCCAGCCGCTGATCATGGACCCGGCGACGGCGGTCGACACGTTCGCCCGGATCGCCCTGGACCGTCTCTACATCGAGGGGTTCGTGGTGGAGGGGACGCAGCGGTGACCGGTCCCGTGCAGATCTACTCCACCTGCCCGCAGTCGAAGGACGTGCCGGCGGGGACGTACGCGCAGGCCGTCGCGGAGGTGTCGCGGTGGAGCGAGGCGGCCGGCTGCACCGGGATGCTCGTGTACACCGACAACGGCATCGCCGACCCGTGGCTGGTCGCCCAGCACGCGATCACCGCCACGGAGCGCCTCGCGCCGCTGGTGGCGGTGCAGCCGGTGTACATGCACCCGTTCACCGCGGCGTCGATGGTCAGCTCGCTCGCCTATCTGCACGGCCGCTCGGTGCACCTGAACATGCTGGCCGGCGGCTTCCGCAACGACCTGCTCGCGCTCGGCGACCCCACCGAGCACGACGACCGCTATGCCCGCACCACCGAGTACACGCAGATCCTGATGGCGCTGCTGCGCGGGGAGACGGTGACCCACGAGGGCCGCTGGCACCAGGTGCACAACCTGCGGCTGGCCCCGGCGCTGCCGGCGGAGCTGATGCCGGAGGTGCTGATCTCCGGGTCGTCGCCGGCCGGTCGCGCTGCCGCCGAGGCGATCGGGGCGGTGCCGATCCGGTACCCGGAGCCGCTGGGGCAGGAGACCGCCGAGGCCCCCGCGGGTGGGGGCGTGCGCGTCGGCATCGTGGCCCGCGAGGACACCGCGGACGCGTGGAAGGTCGCCGAGGAGCGGTTCCCGACCGACCGCAAGGGCCAGATCGCGCACTCGATGGCGATGCGGGCGAGCGACTCGTCGTGGCACGCACAGCTGTCCGCGGCGGCGAAGGCGCAGCCGGTGACGGCCGACGGTTCGGGCGAGCCCGACCCGTTCTGGCTCGGGCCGTTCCAGAACTACCAGACCTTCTGCCCGTACCTGGTCGGCTCGTACGACCGGGTCGCCGCCGCGATCGCGCACTACGCCGGCCAGGGCACGCGGGTGTTCGTGCTGGACATCCCGCCGTCGGCCGAGGAGCTCGACCACATCGGTGAGGTGTTCCGGCGGGCGGGCGTGGTGGCGCGATGACCCGTCTCGAGGACCTGCTCACCGCCTCCGCGGAACGTTCCCCGGGGTCGACGGCCCTGATCGGGCCGGACGGGGTCGAGACCCTGACCTACGCGGAGCTGGACGCGCTGACGGACCGCATCGCGTCGATGCTCGTCGACCGCGGCGTGCGGCCCGGCGACCGCGTCGGGGTGCTCGCGGCCAAGACGCCGTGGACGATCGCGTCGCTGATCGGGACGCTCAAGGCCGGCGGGGTCTACGTGCCCGTCGACTCCGCGTCGCCGGCGGCGCGGGTCGCGCGGATCGTCCGCTCCGCGGAGCCGTCGGTGCTGCTCGCGGACGCGTCGGCGACCACCCTGGTCGACGGCCTCGTCGCGGAGGGCCTCTCGGACCTGACGGTGGGCTCGCTGGAGTCGCCGCTGGAGGGTGAGCGCTTCACGACGGCGTTCTCCGCGGCCGACATCGCCGCGCTCGACCCGACCCGACCCGACGTCACGAAGGATCCGCTCGCGCACCTGCTGTTCACCTCGGGGTCCACCGGGATCCCCAAGGGCGTGATGATCACGCACGACATGGTGTCCGCGTTCGTCGACTGGGCGCTGGGGCACTTCGGCACGAAGCCGGGCGACCGGATCTCGGGGCACCCGCCGCTGCACTTCGACCTGTCGACGTTCGACATCTACGCGACGCTCGCGGCAGGCGCGGAGCTGCACCTGGTGCCGGCGTCGCTGGGTCTGGACGCGCGGAAGACGGCGGCGTTCATCCGGGACCGCGAGCTCACGCAGTGGTTCTCGGTGCCGTCCGTGCTGACCTACCTGGCGCGGTTCGACGCCGTCGGGCAGGACGACTTCCCGGCGCTGGAGCGGCTGCTGTGGTGCGGCGAGGTGCTGCCGACGCCGATCCTCGCCCACTGGATGCGGAAGCTGCCGCGCGTGCGGTTCACGAACCTGTACGGGCCGACCGAGGCGACGATCGCGTCGTCGTACTACGACGTCCCGTCCGTCCCGCAGGACGAGTCGGTGCCGGTGCCCATCGGGGTGCCGTGCGCGGGGGAGTCGCTGATCGTGCTCGAGGACGGGCGCGAGGCGGGGGTCGGGGAGATCGGCGAGCTGTACATCGGCGGGGTCGGGCTGTCGCCGGGGTACTGGCGCGACCAGGAGAAGACCGACGCCGCGTTCGTCCCCGGTCCGGACGGAGACCGGATCTACAAGACCGGTGACCTCGCGCGCACGGACGCCGAGGGCGTGGTGCACTTCCTCGGTCGGACCGATTCGCAGATCAAGTCGCGCGGGTACCGGATCGAGCTGGGCGAGATCGAGACCGCGGTGAACACGGTGTCCGGGGTCCGCGAGTGCGCGGTGGTGGGCGTCGACCTCGGCGGGTTCGAGGGCACGACGATCTGCTGCGCGTACTCGGTGGCGGCGGGTGCCGAGCTGCCGGTGAACGACATGCGTCGGGCCGTGGGCACGTTGGTGCCGCGCTACATGGTGCCGGCGAAGTGGCTCGTGCTCGACGAACTGCCCAAGAACGTGAACGGGAAGATCGACCGGCCGGCGCTGCGCGAGCGGTTCCGTCCGGCGCCGAAGGAGAGCGAGTGAAGGTGACCGAGACCGACCACGGCCGGCTGCGCGACCGGGTGGCCGAGGTCGTCAGCGACCGGGCCGGCATCGACGTGCCCGACGCCGAGACCGACCTCCTCGAGGCCGGGCTGATCGACTCCCTCGCCCTGGTGACGCTGATCGTCGCCCTGGAGGAGACCTTCGGCGTGCAGCTCCCGCTGGACGACTTCGACGTCGAACGGTTCCGCTCGGTCGCGTCGATGGCGGACTTCCTGGTGGAGGTCGGCGCCGAGCCCGCGTGATCACGACGGCGGGACGGTGGTGGCTATTGTCGATCTTCCGGACAGCCACGACCGTCCCGCCGATCTGATCACGAGCGGATCGGGAACCGATCCGGCCCGGCGCCCCTCCAAGCCGGTGTGGAAACCACTTCGGCGCCGGACGCCTCGACCGCCATCCCCTTCTCCGGCTCCCGCGCGCGGCGCGAGGGCCTGATCACCTGGTCACGCCTGCGTGGCCCGAGCTTCGTCCCGCTCTACCCGGACGTCTACGTCGGTGCGCTCGCCCGGATCACCCTGGCGGTGCGGCGGGCGGCACTGGGCCTGTGGCTGGGGCCGGACGCCGTGGTGGGCGGCTCGCTGGCCGCCGACGCGCACGGCGCTCCGGTGGTCGACGAGCTGGCCGAGGTGTACGTGCCGCACGAGCGGCGGCCCCGGCATCCGGACGTGGTCGTCCGGCGGGGCGTGCTGTGGCCCTTCGAGGTCACCGAGATCGACGGGGTCCGTATCACGACGCCGGAGCGGACCGCGTTCGACCTCGCGCGCCGACTCGACCTCGTGAACGGCGTCGCCATGGTCGACGCCCTCGCGATGCGGGGTCCGGTCAGCCCGTGGCGGTTGCACGATCTCGCCGGACGCCACCCGAACGTCCGGGGACTCGAGAAGGTCCGGCGAGTGGCGGAGCTGATGGCGTTCGGCGCCGGGCCCTCCCGGAGAGCCGGACACGGGTGCAGCTCGTCCTGCGCGGCGTGCCGGCTCCGATGCTGCAGTACCGCGTCGTGCGGGTCACGCCCGACGGGCGGGCCCACGTCGTCGCCCGCCCCGACCTGGCGTGGCCGGAGTACCGCCTGGCCCTGCAGTACGACGGCCCGGACCACCTCGAGCGGGCGCGCCGGATGAAGGACATCGACCAGGACGACCAGCTGCGCGCGATGGGCTGGCTGGTGCTCCGCGTGATGGTGTCCCAGCTGGCCGATCCCGACGCCCTGGCCGAGCGGGTGCTGACCGAGCTCCGGGCCCGTGGATGGCGCCCATGATCATGACGGCGGGAGCGGGGTGGCTGCTCCGGAGATCGAGAACAGCTACGCCGGTCCCGCCGTCGTGATCATCAGGCGTCCAGCAACCGTGCCAGCGCCGCCGGGGCCTCCGACGGGTCGGCCATCGTCTCGACCCGCGCCCCGACCGCCTCCGCCAGCGCGACCGCGTCCGACGAGTCGTCGGCCGGGGCCAGGATGAGCAGCTCGTCCAGGGACGCGGCGAGGGGCACCGGGTCCTTGTCGTCGGTCGCCCGACAGTCCGAGAGCAGCACCGTGACCCGTCGGGACGAGCGCGCGGCCACGAGCTGGTCGGCCGCCGAACGCATCGCCGCCGACAACCCCGTCACCCCGTGGCCCCGCAGGGCCAGGAGCTGGTCGACGAGGGTCTCCGGCGGCGTCGGCTGGTGCAGCCCGCGCTGGACGGTCGCCTCCCGCTCGAACGACACCACCGCGAACTCCTCGGGCGCCCGCCACGCGCACGCGGCCGCCGTCAGGGCCGCCGCCGCGAGACGACCGCCCGTCATGGACCCGGAGGTGTCGACCAGCAGGCACAGCGCGATGCCCGGCTGGGCCCAGTCGACCGCGTGGAGGTCCTCCAGGTGCGGGGGCAGACCGGAGGCCCGCGCCTCGACCAGCGGCTCCATCGACGCGTCGATGTCGATGTCGCCGCCGCGGTCGGCCGGACGCAACCGGAGCTTGGACGAGCCCCGGGCACGCGACGGCCCGACCTTCGAGCGTTCCAGCAGGATCGTGCCCGCCAGTCGGCGCGCCTTCTCCCGCAATGTCTCGTCGGTCGCCTTGGTCATGTCGACCAGGAGCTCCATGGCCGCCCCCGGGTCCTCCCGCATGAGCGCGTCGAAGGTCTCCTGGTCGATCTCGCCCACCTGCGGCGAGACCGACTCGAAGTCCTCGTGACGACGGGCGAGGTCCGACCTCGACGTCTTCGGCGCGGCCTTCTGGCGGGACTTGCGGTCTACCCCTCCGCTGCCCGCGCCGGGCGGGCTCTGGCTCCCCCCGACGCATCATCCCCGGAGGAGTCGGACGGATCGTTCTCCGACGGCTCCCGCCCGAAGACCGCCTCGTAGAGCTCCCGGATGACCTCCTCCGGCGTGCGCCGCGCCGACTCGATCACCTTGATCCGGCCCGACAGCGCGACCGTGGCGGCGTCGAGCCCGACCCGCCAGTCGTCGACGGACCGGTCGCGGGTCGCGGCCAGCGAGACGGTGACCCGGGCGAGGTCGATGGCGCCGCGGACCGACGAGCCGGTCCGCAGGTCCTTGTGCTCGCGGGTGCGACGCACGAGGTCGACGGCCTTGTCCCGCCACGCGTCCGGGGTCACCGGGGCGCGGCCGGCCACGATCTGTGCCTCGTCGGCCGCGGACTGGTAGCCCATGGCGATCCGGCAGGTGCGGTCGTGCAGCGCGGCGGAGATCCGTGCCGTGCCGACCGCGTCGTACGGGTTCATCGCCGCGACCATGCGGAACCCGGTCTCGGCGGGGATCCGGCCGAGGCGCGGGACGGTCAGCTCGCCCTCGCTCATGACCGTGATCAGGACGTTCAGGGTCTCCTCGGGGACGCGGTTGAGCTCCTCGATGTAGAGCAGCCCGCCCTCGCGCAGCGCCGAGACGAGGGGGCCGTCAACGAAGATCTCCTCGACGTACCCGTCGGCCAGCACGCGGGCCGGGTCGAAGTGCCCGACCAGCCGCGCCGGCGTCAGCTCGGCGTTCCCCTCGACGAAGTGGAAGCCGATGCTGCGGGAGTGCGCGACCCCGCGCAGCAGGGTCGACTTCCCGGTGCCCGGCGGGCCCTCCAGGACGACATGGGTACCGCCGTCGAGCGCGGCCTGGAGAAGCTCGGTCTCCCGGCCGCGCCCGACGGTGGCGACGGTGTCCACCAACGTGTGGTGCTCCGTTCTCAGTGCTCGAGGGTGGCTCAGTGCTCGTGGATGAGCACGCCGCGGACGTTCTTGCCCTCTTCGAGGTCGGCGTAGCCCTCGTTGACCTGCTCCAGGGTGTAGGTCTTCGTGATCAGCTCGTCGAGCTTGATGTCCCCGCTCTGGTACATCCCGAGGATCTTCGGGATGTCCGTGGTCGGGTTGCAGTCGCCGAACAGCGTGCCCTTGATCGTCTTCTTGAACAGGGTCATGATCGAGCCCGGGATGTGGACGTTCTGCTCGGTCAGCTTGTTCAGGCCGGTGAGGACGACGGTGCCGCCCTTGCCGATGGCATCGAACGCGCCGGTGATGATCTGCTCGGTGACCAGGCCGGCCGTCACGACGGCCTTGTCGGCACCGTTGCCGTTGGTCATCTGGCGGGCGAGGTCGGCGGCCTCCTCGATGGAGCCGACGGCGTGCGTGGCGCCGAGCTCCATGGCCTTCTCCCGCTTGTTCTCCAGCGGGTCGACGGCGATGAGGTTCTTCGCGCCCGCGAAGCGCGCACCCTGCACGGCGTTGATGCCGATGCCGCCGACACCGGAGACGATGACGGTCTCACCGGGCTGCACGTCGGCGGCGTAGACCGCCGAGCCCCAGCCGGTCGGGACGCCGCAGCCGACGAGCACGGCCTTCTCGCGCGGCAGCTCGTCGTCGACCTTGACCACCGAGGTCTGGCTGATCGTCCCGTACTGGCTGAACGTGCCGATCATGCACATCGCGCCGTAGTTCTTCTCCGCGCCGGGCCCGGTGAAGGGGAAGCGCCCGCTGGGCAGCTCGCCGGAGAGGATGTTCGCGCCCATGTCGCAGATGGCCTGCTGACCGGTGGCGCACCAGCGGCAGACACCGCAGTTGGGGATGAAGGAGCAGACGACGCTGTCGCCGGGCTTCACGCGCGTGACGCCGGGGCCGACCTCCTCGATGATGCCCGCGCCCTCGTGGCCCAGGACCATCGGCAGGCGCGCCTCGAGGTCGCCGTTGGCGATGTGGATGTCGGAGTGGCACAGCCCGGCGTGGGTGTACCTGATCAGGACCTCGCCCTCCTCGGGCCCCGCGAGGTCGAGCTCGACGACCTCGATCGGCTTGCCGGTCTCGTAGACGACCGCAGCCTTGGTCTTCATAGGGAAACGTCCTCCTCGGCGATGGACACATCACACATGCAGCGGTGGCGATGCTCACATGGATCGTCGCCCGTGACCAGTGCCCACAACGGCTCTGTTCATCGTCATGGAGCTGTCACACGTCCGTCGTCGGAAAACCCCTCGTCAGCGGTGCGGAATCTGCCGATGGCCGGAGAAACTTGATCCGTTCCAGTCTGGCTGGCACGGTGGGGACGTGCCCACGACGACCGAGTTCGAGCGCCAGGTGCGCGAGGCCGGTCTGCGCGTGACCCGTCCCCGTGTCGCGGTGCTCGCCGCGGTGCAGGACCACCCGCACCTCGACACGGACGCGATCATCGGTCTCGTCCGTGCCGACCTCGGAGCGGTGTCGCACCAGGCCGTCTACGACGTCCTGCGCGCGCTCACCGCCGCCGGCCTGCTGCGCCGGATCGAGCCCGAGGGCTCACCGGCGCGGTACGAGGCGCGGGTCGGGGACAACCACCACCATGTCGTGTGCCGGTCCTGCGGTGCCATCGCCGACGTCGACTGCGCCGTCGGCGAGGCACCGTGCCTGACCGCGTCGGACGACCACGGTTTCGCGATCGACGAGGCCGAGATCGTCTTCTGGGGGCGCTGCCCCTCCTGTCAGGCGGCGCACGCCACCACCACTCCACACCCCACCGGAGGGAACAGTCGTGTCTGAGCACGTCACCCGCGAGACGGACATGAACACGGAGGACGCGGGCGGCTGCCCGGTCCACGCCGGCCGTCTCTCCCACCCGACCGAGGGTGGCGGGAACGTCGACTGGTGGCCCAACCAGTTGAACCTGCGGATCCTGCGCAGTCACACGCAGGCGTCCAACCCGATGGACCCGGACTTCGACTACGCGAAGGAGTTCGCGACCGTCGACCTCGACCAGCTCGCCGCCGACGTCGACAACACCCTCAAGACCTCGCAGGACTGGTGGCCCGCCGACTTCGGCACCTACTCGGGCTTCATGATTCGCATGGCGTGGCACTCGGCCGGCACCTACCGCCTGGCCGACGGCCGCGGCGGCGCCGGCATGGGCATGCAGCGCTTCGCGCCGCTCAACAGCTGGCCGGACAACGGCAACCTGGACAAGGCGCGCCGTCTGCTGTGGCCGGTCAAGCAGAAGTACGGCCGCAAGCTCTCCTGGGCCGACCTGCTGATCTTCGCCGGGAACCGTGCCCTCGAGATCTCGGGCTTCACCACCTACGGCTTCGCCGGCGGCCGTCCGGACGTCTTTGAGCCGGACAACGAGACCTACTGGGGCCCGGAGAACTACTGGCTCGGCGGCGACCAGCGCTACACCGGCGACCGCAAGCTCGAGCAGCCCCTGGGCGCCTCGCAGATGGGTCTGATCTACGTCAACCCGGAGGGCCCGGACGGCAACCCCGACCCGCTGGCCGCCGCGCGCGACATCCGCGAGACCTTCGGCCGGATGGCGATGAACGACGAGGAGACCGTCGCGCTCATCGCCGGCGGCCACACCCTCGGCAAGACCCACGGTGCGGCTGACCCCGACCAGTACGTCGGCCCCGAGCCCGAGGGCGCCTCCATCGAGGAGGGTGGCCTGGGCTGGAAGCAGGGCTTCGGCAAGGGCAAGGGCCGCGACACCATCACCTCCGGCCTCGAGGTCACCTGGACCTCCACGCCGTCGAAGTGGAGCCACGGCTACTTCGAGAACCTGTTCAGCTACGAGTGGGAGCTCCACAAGTCGCCGGCCGGGGCCTGGCAGTACCGCCCGGTGAACGGCGGCGGCGCCAACACGGTGCCGGACCCGGAGACCGGTGAGCTCACCCGCCAGCCCACGATGCTGGTCACCGACATCTCCCTGAAGGTCGACCCGGTCTACAAGGAGATCTCGCAGCGGTTCCACCAGAACCCCGCCGAGTTCAACGACGCGTTCGCCCGGGCCTGGTACAAGCTGACCCACCGCGACATGGGCCCGATCGACCGCTACATCGGTGCCTGGGTCCCGCAGGAGACGCTGATCTGGCAGGACCCGGTGCCGAAGCACGAGGGCCCGCTGCTCACCCACGACGAGGCCGAGGAGCTCGAGAAGCAGGTCCTCGACTCGGGTCTCACGGTGTCGCAGCTGGTCAAGGCGGCCTGGGCCTCGGCGTCCACGTTCCGCATCGGTGACAAGCGTGGTGGCGCCAACGGCGCCCGCGTGCGCCTCGACCCGCAGATCGACTGGGAGGTCAACGACCCGCAGGAGCTGCGGCGGACGCTGTCCACCCTGGAGGGCATCGCCCAGGCGTCGGGCAAGGTGTCCCTGGCCGACCTGATCGTCCTCGCCGGCGGTGCGGCGATCGAGAAGGCCGCCGCGGACGCCGGCGTGACCATCGAGGTGCCGTTCACCCCGGGCCGCACGGACGCGAGCCAGGAGTGGACCGACACGGACTCGTTCACCTACCTCGAGCCGAAGGCCGACGGCTTCCGCAACTACCTCGGCAAGGGGCACGCACTCCCCGCCGAGTACCTGCTGGTCGACCGGGCGAACCTGCTCAACCTGACCGCGCCGGAGATGACCGCGCTCGTCGGCGGCCTGCGCGTGCTCGGTGCGAACACGGGCGGCTCGACGCACGGTGTGCTGACCGACCGCCCCGGCCAGCTCACGAACGACTTCTTCACCAACCTCCTCGACATGAACACGACCTGGGCCAAGGTCGCCGAGGAGGAGGGCCTCTACGAGGCGCGCGGGACCGACGGCGAGGTCCGCTGGACCGGCACCCGCAACGACCTGGTGTTCAGCTCGAACTCCGAGCTGCGCGCGGTGGCGGAGATCTACGCCGAGACCGGGGCCGAGGAGAAGTTCGTCCGCGACTTCGTCAAGGCGTGGGTCAAGGTCATGAACCTCGACCGGTACGACGTGTAGGTGCGTAGCTCGTGAGTACTGATCCGTGCTGGAGCACGGATTAGTACTCACAGGCGCAGCACATCGCCGACCGACAGCGTCCCGCCCCGCATCACCTGCGCGTACGCCCCGGCGCACGGCAGGACCCCGAAGCCCGGCACCTCGACGCGGTTCTCCCGCATCAACGGGGTGACGGCCTTCGGGGCACGAGGCAGGTCGCCGTGCTCCAGGGTCGGCACGGAACACCGCGGCGTGGGCAGCACGACCCGCAGCACCACGTCGCCGACGGTGAGCTCCCGGCCGACCCAGCCGTTCTCCGCGAACGGCTCCGCGTCGTCCGAAGTGATCACGAGGTTCGGGCGGTAGCGCAGGGCCTCGATGCCGAGGTGGTCGAGGGTCGCCGTCGTGATCAGGTGGATCGGCGAGTGGTCGACGAACGTGTCGCCCTCGCTGCCCTGGCTGATCTCTAGCGTCGGCGCTTCGACCTCCGCCTCGACCCCCTGCGCGAGCACCTCCTCCGGGTCGGGGCGCTCCACCGACGAGCCGGCCGGGCGGGCGTCGGCCACCGTCACGGCCCGCCCGAGATCGGCGGAGAGCTCGTCGGCCAGGGCGGGATCGTCGACGGCGCGCTCGTGTCCGTCGGGTGCGATGACCCGCACCGACCCGCCGTCGTGCACGGAGCTGTACTGCAGCAGCCGCCGCCACAGCCGCGGGTGCTTCGCGGTCGCGACGTAGCCGGTCTCGGCGTCGATCAGCCCGTACCGGCGGTCGTACTCCAGGCCCGTGGCCCCGACGGCCGCCTGCTCGACCTGCTGGCCGAGCATCGACTTCACGGGATAGCGGGTCAGCGTCGAGACCTGCACGTCATCTCTCCTCGCAACGGTGGGCGAGCGCGGGCTTCAGGTCGACGACCGGGGTGCCGTCGACCGCCTCGAGCGCGTCCACGTGGATTCTCGCTCCCGCCACGATCTCCAGCACCCGCACGGTGTGCAGCCCGAGCGGGTTCGGCCGCGTGGGGGAGCGGGTGCTGAACACTCCCGTCCGTGGCCGGGCGGGGTCGCTGCGCGGGTGCACCGCGAGCACGTCCCGCTCCGCCCGGTGGAACCAGGTCACGACGACGAGCTCGTCCCCGACCGTGAGGTCGGCCGCGGCGTCGGCCACCGACGGGTCCAGGACGATCCACGCGTCCGGGGCGCCCTCGTCGGCCTGCTTCGGGGCGTCGGCGAGGTCGGTCAGCGTCGACTCGACGTGCCCGATCACGCGCAGCGTGTAGGTCATTCCGCGATCTCCTCGACGACGGCCTCCACCTGACGGATGAGGTCGAACGACACCGTGCCACCACCCGCCGGGGCGACGACGTGGTGCACGCCCTGCGCATCGGCGATGCGCCCGACGGTCGGCTCGCCCGCATCGAACTCGTCGGTCACCACGAGGACGTCGAGCTCGTGCACGGTGCCGTCGGCGAGCTCCAGACCCTCGCCGCGCACCCGGGCGAGGTCGTGCCACGGCACCGCCGTCACCTCGGGGCGGGCGAACAGCTCGAGCCACCCGTCGTCGAGCACGACCCGCCCCGACCCGGCGTCGGGAACGAGCAGGTCGACCAGCCCCGGGTCGTCGAGACGGGCCCGCATCGCCGCGCGGTCCGGAGCGAGCGGGGCGACGGACGGGGGCGTCTCGCGCAGGGCCGCGAACCCGTCGCGGTAGTCGTCGCGCTCGCGCCAGCCGTACACCGGGTTCTCGCGGGCGAGGACGTCGCGCGGCCCGTTCGCGACGACGGCCAGCGAAGCGACCTTCCCGACGATCCACGGCGCGAGCTGGATCGCGGCGGCGGTCGTCCCGAGCAGTCCGACCCGGCGTCCGGACAGGTCGTGCCCGTCCTCGGGCCACGCCGCCGTCCGCAGGACGAGGCCCTCGAAGGCGCCGACGACGACGTCGGGTTCGCGCGGCAGCCGGCCGGTGCAGGCCACGACGTGGCGGGCGCGCGCCACCCCGCCGTCGTCGGTCCGCACCGCCCACCCGCCGTCGGCCGCCTCGATCGACACCACCCGGGTGCGCACCGAGATCGACCGCCGCAGGTCGAGCCGGTCGGCGACGAACCGGAACCAGCGCTGCACCTCGTAGCCCGCGGGGTGGCGCTCGCTCCAGCCCCAGTCGCGGTAGAGGCGCTCGGAGAACGTGTACTGGTAGAGGTGCCCCTCGGTGTCCAGGTGCGAGCCCGGGTAGGCGTGCCACCACCAGGTCCCGCCCACGTTCCCGGCCTCGTCGAAGGCGTGCACCCGCAGCCCCCGCTCGCGCAGCAGGTGCAGGGCCAGCAGCCCGGAGAAGCCGGCGCCGACGACGGCCACGTCGAGGTCCATCATCGAATTCTGATGGACGACATCCCACGCGTGACACTGAATGACGGCCGGTCGGTCCCGCAGCTCGGGTTCGGCGTGTACCACGTGCCGCCCGAGGACACGGCCCGTGTCGCGCGGACCGCGTTCGAACTGGGCCACCGCCACGTCGACACCGCGCAGGGCTACGGCAACGAGGCGCAGGTCGGGCAGGGGCTCCGGGAGTCGGGCGTGCCGCGCGAGGACGTCTGGATCACGACGAAGCTCGACGACGGCCGCCACGGCGACCCGCGCGTGGCGCTGGCCGAGAGCCTGGAACGGCTCGGCACGGACCACGTCGACCTGTACCTGGTCCACCGGCCCGGCGACCGGGACGTCGAGACCTGGCGGGCGCTGATCGCGCTGCGGGACGAGGGGCTGGCGCGCTCGATCGGGCTGTCGAACTTCTCCCGACGGCAGGTGCGGGCGGTGGTCGGCGCGACCGGGGTGGTGCCCGCGGTGCACCAGATCCGCGCCAACCCGCGGACGCCGCACCGGGCGATGCAGGCCTTCCACCGGCGGCACGGCATCGCGACCGAGGCGTGGGGGCCGCTGCGCGAGGGCCGGCTCACCACGCACCCGACCGCGCGTCGGGTCGCGGAGCGGGTCGGCGCGACCCCGGCCCAGGTGCTGCTGCGCTGGCACCTGGAGCGCGGGCTGATCGCGTTCCCGAAGACGACGTCGGCGGCCCGGCAGGCGGAGAACCTGGGGTGCCTCGGCGTCACGCTCTCCGGGAAGGACCTCCGGGCGATCGACCGGATGCGCAGAAGGCCGTAGGTCGGCGAGGACACGCACCGACTCATGATCAACAGGCCCTCACGCGCCTGTCCGGTGGCCCCGCGGCCCCGTGCGGGACTGGTGATCACGGGGGCCTACGAGCAGCGCACCTCGAGGTGCTCGTAGCCGCGCAGGCCGTTGTTGATCATCGGGGTGCGCGAGACGATCTCGAAGCGGCCCACCCGCTCGGCGAGGCGTTCGAGCAGCGCGGACATCTCCAGCCGGGCGAGGTGCATGCCCACGCAGACGTGCTCGCCGCGGCCGAACGCGAGGTGGTCGGACGGCTTGCGGGTGATGTCGAAGCGGTCCGGGTCGGGGTACTTGCGCTCGTCGCGGTTGGCCGAGCCGTAGAGCAGGGCGACCCGGCTGCCGGCCGGCAGCGCCACGCCGTCGATCTCGTGGTCGTCGGTGAGGACCCGGGTGAACTGCGGGACCGGGGTCTCCAGGCGCAGCGCCTCGTTGATCGCGTGCGGGATCAGCGACCGGTCCGCGCGCAGCAGCTCCCACTGGTCCGGGTGCTCGGCGAACAGCGCGATCATCGACGCGATGCCCAGGATCGTGGTGTCCAGGCTCGGGGTGACGTAGTCGAGCATCATCACCGGGCACTTCTCGTGGGGCATCTCCCCGCGGTCGGCGGCCTGGTAGAGGTGCGCGGCCCAGCCGTCCGGGTCGATCCGCCCGGGGACGGCGTCGTTCGCGGCGAACGACAGGAACTCGTCGACCGACGGCCCCGCGTCGAGGAACCGCTGGTTGCGGGGGCCCTGGACGTCCCAGATGGCCGCCGCCCACTCCAGCATCTTCGGCCGGTACTCCTCACCCAGCCCGACCAGCGTCGACACGACCGTCATCGGCAGGTGCTCGGCGAGCTCGGTGACGGCGTCGAAGCGGCCGGCGGTCACCACCCGGTCGACGACCCGGTCGGCCTCCCGCTCGATGGTCGGGGCGATCTCGCGCATCCGGTCCGGCCGCAGCGGGCGCCCGAGCACGGAGCGCATCATCGTGTGGTCGGGCGGGTCGGAGCACAGCGTGATGCCCTCGAGGTTCCGGTTCGTCTCCTCGTCGACGAAGACGGATTTCGCCGAGGAGAACGTGCGCCAGTCCATGAGCGCGGCGCGGACGTCGGCGTAGCGGGGGAGCGCGTAGTGGCCGTGCCGGGACATGAGCACGACCGGACCGGCGTCCCGCAGTGCACGGTAGGTCGGGTTCGGGTCGAGGCGGGCGTCGTCGGCGAAGAGATCGACGTCGCTGACCGGGATGTCGTGGACCGCTGTCACGCCGACCATCGTGCGGGGAGCCTGTGACCCGGCACACCCGATCTGCCGTCGAGCGGAAGGCCGGGTGCCCGAGATGCGGCAGACTGTCACGTCCCGGCCACGAGGAGGCGCCATGAGCCAGGACGTGCCCGTCCAGCAGCATCCGGCCGAGCCGCTCGAGCCGCCGACCGGCGCCGCGCGGTTCCGCAGCCTCGGTCCCGGCATCCTCGCGGCGGCGGCCGGCGTCGGCGCGGGTGACCTCGTCGCGACGATGGTCGCGGGGGCCGAGTACGGCACCGCCCTGCTGTGGGCGGCGCTCGTGGGCACCGGGCTCAAGCTGGCCCTCGGCGAGGGGGTCGGCCGCTGGCACCTGGCGTCGGGATCGACCCTGCTCGACGGCTGGCGCCGCCTCGGCCGCTGGGCCACCGGCTTCTTCGCGGTCTACATCGTGATCTGGGGCTTCGTGTACGGCGCGACGGCGATGTCGGCCGTCGGGCTGCCGCTGAACGCGCTGTTCGGGGGCCTGTCGGTGCGCTACTGGGCGATGATCGCCGGCGTCGTCGGCCTCGCCCTGGTGTGGGCCCAGCGCTACCAGGTCTTCGAGAAGTTCGTGACGGTGCTGGTGGCGCTGAAGTTCGTCACGGTCGTCTCGGTCGCGATCCTGGTGACCCCGAACCTCGGCGACCTCGCGTCCGGACTGGTGCCCCGCCTGCCGGCCGGATCGACGGTCTACGTCCTGGGCCTCGTCGGCGGGGTCGGCGGCACGATCACGATGGCCGCCTACGGCTACTGGATGTTCGCCAAGGGCTGGAAGGGCACCGGCTGGTTGTCGATGATGCGGCTCGACAACGCCGTCGGGTACGTCATGACCGGCATCTTCGTCGTCGCGATGCTCATCGTCGGGTCGACGCTGCTGCTCGGACAGGACCTCACGGAGTCCGACCGCGGTCTGCTCACCCTCGGCGAGGTCCTCGGCGCCGACTACGGCCAGTGGGCCCGGATCCTGTTCCTCGTCGGCTTCCTTGCGGTGACGACGAGCTCGCTGCTCGGGGTGTGGAACGGCGTCAGCCTGCTGTTCGCCGACACCCTGCGCACCCTGCGCCTCCCGCACGGGAAGGCGGCCGACACCGTGGGCTCCGAGGCCGCCGTCGAGGGTGAGGAGGGTGAGCGGGGCGCCTACGAGGCGGCCACCGTCGAACGCTCGTGGGCGTTCCGCGGCTACCTGCTCTGGCTGACGGTGCCGCCGATGGTGCTGCTGTTCATCGACCGGCCGTTCGCGCTGACGCTGGTCTACGGCGTGCTCGGGTCGGTGTTCATGCCGTTCCTCGCGATCACGCTGATGCTGCTGCTCAACTCGTCGCGGGTCGCGGCGGGCGGCCGCTCGGGCTGGCTGTCGAACGTGCTGCTCGGGGCCTCGTCCGTGCTGTTCCTCGCGCTGCTCGTGACGGACGTGGTGGGTCGCCTGGGCTGAGCGATTCGTCCGGTTGCCGCGGAGGACGGCGGAGGTTCGGCCGAACTTCCGGCGAGGAGCGATCCGATCACCACCCACCGCGCGGACGTCCCGACGTGAACGCTTCCCCCGATTTCGTCCCCGACCCGCTGGCGGCCCTGCCGGTCCTGCGGGAGGCCGGCGTGAGCGTGTACTGGGAGCACCTCGACGGACGGACGGCCTGGGTGGCCGACCCGGAGACCCGCGAGGTGTGGCTCTCGCGGGCCATCCCGCCGGAGGCCCTCCTGCGCTACTTCGTCGAGGCCCTGCAGGTCCTCGACGACGGGTCCGCCGTGGCCCCGTCGCGCAGCCTCACGCTGGTGCACTCGGCGGACGGGGCGGCCGACCCGTCGTCGGGACGACCGGCCCTGCGCCTCGT